>QCMD01000004.1 GCA_003214055.1 Prochlorococcus sp. AG-418-K17 | reverse complement strand
TTAATAGTTTTTTGAATAATAAGAAACCTTTTTCAATTCTTTTTGTACCTAAAATTGAGAGCAAAACGACTAAAATTATAAATATTTCAGGGGAATTTAAACCTAATAGTTTCATAGAATTGCATATTCTATTTATATTTTAGTACACACTAAAAATTTAATCTAATTATTCTCAAAAGTTGGCAAATAAAGTTCCCTATTTGATGCAATTAAACCCTCTTCTTTAAAAAAAATCTCTAGATCTTTTAAATCATTTATATCTACAAATTCACCACAGTTATCTAATATATTATTATGTGTGAAATTCCATAGATTATTCAAATATTCGTCATCGTCTGGAAATGCTACAAATTTTAAATATGTATTATTCAAAGCATATTCACTAGCAAAATCAGAATCTAATCCTTCCCTCTTAGCATCACAAAAAACCTTAGCAAATCTTTTACCTACTGAGGTTTGAGCGCTAGATAAATCTAAGTTGCCTTGTATAGCTTTTACATTTATTGGAGCAATAAAAATAATTATTGGAAGAAAAATAGATATTAATATAAGCAAGAAAAATTTCCTTTTTTAATTCAATTCTTTATAAACTAACAAAAAAAGTAATGAATTAGGCATATTTAAGTAAAAGCACTTATTACAAATTAAAAGAAATAAAACAGAGAACATAAAATCAATTCCATATTAGAATTTATAATAAAGAAAGATTAAATAAATTAAAATTATATGTCTTCAAATATAAAGCTAAAAGGAAGGGGAGTTAACAGAATAATTAAAAGTAAGGTGATGCTATCTCCATTAGCAGGAGTTACAGATAATATTTTTAGGCAAATTGTTCGTAAATGGGCTCCTAACTCTTTACTTTTTACAGAAATGATAAATGCCACAAGTCTAAAAAAAGGATTTGGAACACAAAAAATCAATCAAATAGATTTAGAGGAAGGTCCAGTTGGAGTACAAATATTTGATAATAGACCACATGCTGTTTCTGAAGCGGCGAAACAAGCTGAGGACTCTGGAGCTTACTTAATTGATATAAATATGGGATGCCCAGTAAAAAAAATTGCAAAGAAAGGTGGAGGCAGTGCCTTAATTAAAGACCGTGAACTTGCTATAGAATTAGTGAGGAATGTAGTAAAAGCTGTTAAAATTCCCGTTACAGTAAAAACACGCCTCGGATGGGATAGTAAAGAAGAAAATATAGAGGATTTTTTATTTAAGCTTCAAGATGCGGGAGCAGCAATGATAACACTTCATGGAAGAACTAGAAAACAGGGTTTTTCAGGTAAGTCAGATTGGAGTATGATCGGGAGACTTAAAAAGTTATTGGAAATACCAGTAATTGCTAATGGAGATATCAAAAATCCAGATGACGCTCTTAATTGTTTAAAAAAAACAAATGCAGATGGGGTAATGATCGGAAGAGGGATTTTAGGATCCCCATGGAAAATAGGAGAAATAGATTATGCCATTAGAGAAAATAAAAATTTTAAAGAACCTAACGCAGAAGAAAAACTATTTTTAATTATTGAGCATCTCGATGAATTAGTAAAAGAAAAAGGAGATCATGGCTTGCTAATTGCCAGAAAACATATTTCATGGACATGCAAAGATTTTAAAGGAGCATCAAATTTGAGAAATAATTTAGTTAGAGCTGCTGATAAAAATGAAGTTAAAAATTTAATAATTAAAATGATTAAAACTTTGAATAATGAAAAAAATACATTAGCTTAAAACAAATTTATTTTTTAAATGAAAATTATTAGTAAAGAAACAAGTAAAAGAGTTTGTGATCATATGAACAATGATCATATTGATTCGGTTCACAAATATCTTATTCATTATGGAAAGATATCAATATTTGAGAATGCTTATATGGAAGAAATTAATAACAGTTATATAAAAATCAATTATGATGGCCACTCAGCAATTATCAATTTTAAAAATGAAATATCTGAAGAAGAAATTCATTCAACTTTAGTATCAATGATTAAAGAGATTAAATAATAAATATATTTATATAAAAAAATCTAATTTTTATTTTCATAGTAATCACTTATTTTTTTACATTCTTCAAATGAAAGCATGCTTAATCTAGATGTTGCTTTAATTTTTAGAATTGCACAAATAGCTAATAAGTCAGAGCTATCAACATTAAGTGCTTCAGAAAGCTCTAGGACCCTAAGACCTTTCATTAGTATATAAAAAATCTTTTTCTAAATTATCAAGAACCTTGAAATCAATGGGCTGCATTTTTTCCTAAACCTGCAACGAATGGAAAAGTTTGTTCATCACCAAAAATATCTTCTGCTGAAGAATTAGAAATATTGGTTTTTTTATTATCAGGCTTAATTTCTTCAATTTCATTAGAAATATTACCTTTAATGTTATTTTCAATTTCTTCTGCTAATAAATTATTCGTATTAGAAATTATCGAAAAAACTAATACACATAAAAACAAAATAATTCTTTTCATAAAAAAAATTTATCTAATACTATTGTCATATGCCAATAAAGTTATTTATAAAAACTAGATTATTTTAAAACAAATCTAAATAAATCAAAATAAAAATAAATTCATCTTCCCAACTTATTTCTATTTTTAAATCTAATTAAAAAATAAAGACCTAGTAACAAAAGAATTGCCAAGGAGTACTGATTAAGAAAAACATAAACTATATAGACGAGAAATGGGAATAAGCACGCCCTCTTGAAATTTAATTTCTGTTCCTTTGTCATATTTTTCCAATTTAAATATTCTTCCCATTGAAAAATCTTTTTCATTTTTCTACTTCTATTTTTACGATTAAACATAACTTTATAAATATAGTTTTGATGATTCTTATGTCAATAAACAAAATTAATCTACAATATCAAATAAGTTTTTTTCATTGAATAAAAATATTTTTTAAATAAAAAATGAACTCAAAACCAGTTTGGAAAATAGAAAAAATTGTTTTACCTCAACATGCAGATCATGCAGGCGTAATGTGGCACGGTAAATATTTTAATTGGCTTGAAGAAAGCCGAATAAATGCACTTTCAGAAGTAGGTATAAGTTATTTCGAACTTACTAAAAAGGGCTTTGATTTACCTTTAATCAATAGTTCAATAAAATATAAATCCCCTTTATTACTTGGTGAAAAAATAACAATAGAAAGCGAATTCAATATTGAAAAAAGTCCAAGGATTAATGTAATTTCAAAATTTCTTAATAAGAGAAAAGAAATTTTAACGATTGCTGAAGTCAATTTAGTCTTAATAAATAAACGAAATTTTTCTATAATAAGAAAAAGGCCAGAATTCCTATCGGAAGCATTTATTAAATTAAGCGGTTGAAATTATTATCCTTTAATTAAAAGATTTATTAAATTATTAATTATGAATATATTTCAAGTTATTGACTCTTACCAATATGAAATGGAATCAAGATATCAAGAGAAATCAATGCTAACAAATCTTTTTACAGAACACAAATTCATAGGATGGTTAGGTTTGTTTATAGTATTTTTCTCTATCTTTGCAATTTTTGTTTTTCAATTTCTTGAGTGGGAAAGTAATGACAATAATAAAAGATAAGAAGATTTAATGCTTATAATTCAAATGAATTACATAAAAAATGGCAATCTACCTAAAAATAACTAACCCTACAGAGGTTGTAAAAAAAAAGACCTCAAAATGGCTTACCGATATTACACCTGAAAGGATTGATAGGAAATTGGTCGAGGATGAAGTAATAAAAGGCATTATCGAACAATTAACATTAGAAGGCATAAAAGGAGAAATTTCAGCAATAAATGGTTTTGAAGTAAATGAATCATCGGTAATAACAAAAAATAATTTTGTTATAAGAAAAACAAAAACTTTTTAGATCGAAAATAAAGCTCATTAATGAAAATTTTCATTTTAATCATTTTTCTCATTTTTTTAATTTTCATAATCGTAAGAAATTATAAAATTAAAAATAAAAAGTTAAAATTAAATAATGCTTTAAATTCCAATTTCTTTATTCAAACAATTAATAATTTAATAGAAGAAAACAAATATAATTTGTTAGAGGAAAGGATTAGATTAAGGGAAATAGATGCTTATGGTAACGAAGATTATAAAAAATGGATTGGCAATCCACCTCTTGATGAAAAAGCTATAGAGAAAAATATATTAAATGGATCTAAAAGATTTAAAGAGGGAATTCCATACTTTTGGGAAAAAGTAATTTTAAAAAAATTTGGAAGTATGGAATTATTTTTCGAAAAGTGGAGATCGTATTGTAATGAAAATCCAACTATTGATGATGAGATAATTGGATCTATTAGAAAGCTCGAGACTGAAGATTGGTTTGTATTTATAGCAAGTCAAATAGAGAAATCATGCTTAAACCTAATAGAAAAAAACTACTCAAGTAAAAACAAGGAAAACTACAAAAAAGGTATAAGATTTGAAAATCATTGTATGGAAATTCTCAAACAAAATGGCTGGGAAGTAAAAGAAACACCTAATACAGGTGATCAAGGGGTTGACTTAATTGCTTCAATAAATGATTTGAGAGTATGTATTCAATGCAAAGATCATGAAAAAGCTATTGGCAATAAAGCAGTTCAGGAAATTTCAGCGGGTAAATTATTTTGGAAAGGTACACATGCAATAATAGTCTCAAAATCTGGCTTTACAAAGTCTGCACATCAACTAGCAAAATCAAATAAAGTGGAACTAATCAATGAATATCAATTAAAAGATTTAGAAAAGTTTATTGTTTAAATAGTTTATATCAATTTTGTTAAGCCCTCTTTGTAAAGCAAAAGTGTCGTAAAAATTCCTGAGGCCCACATTAAACCTCTAGCTGTTGGGATATTAAATACATAGGCACCAATATATAAAAAACGAAAAAGAGGATGAATCAATGCTGCAATTATTGCAATATTAGAGTCGGTTAAAGTAATTAAACAAAGAAGACATGCTGGTGCATGGAGGGAAATACTTTCCCAACAATTTTGATGACACCAAACTGCTCTTTTGCCAAAAGAAGGTAATTCATCGAATAAAGCCCTTGGAGCAGACATATTTTCAACAGAATATCCCGCTTTAACTCTCCCTATAGTTAATGGAATAATAGATAATAAAACAACAGAAACTGAAAGACAAAGGCTCCAGGCAAAAGCTACTTGCATATGATTTAATTAATACCATTAGCTTAATAATTGAAGCTCGTTATCGTGATAAATAAAAAATCATTACCATAGATAAAACTTTGCAAAAAATGATGTAATTTATATTAAAAAATCATTTATGGATATTTCCAAGGTATTATTAATTTTTGGCACAAGTTTACTAATATATTTTGCTTTTCTGTTTTTAGGATTTTTTCTTAAGAATAAAAATCTAAAGGCACAGAATCTAAAAAAAGAAGAATAGATTATAAATGCCACTCAAATTTACTATTTTTTCAATATTTTTATATCTTTTTGGATATATTTCATGGAAATAAAATTTGATCTAAATGATAATGAGAGATATTTGAAATTTAGTAAGAAAGTTGCTGGTATATGAAAAAATTTTATAAATTTCTTAAAAGTTTTCTATTTATATCACTCTGGCTTATTTTATCCTCATTTTTAACCCAATATTGGAATACTTTTCATTGGGAATATATTTACCTAAACTTCAGAATTATATTTGATAAAGAATTTTGGTTTGTTGTAGAAAAAATCCTTTTAGGATTTGATATTGGTTATTGGCTTGAAGAAGCACTAAAATTCTTAAGTTATGAAATACCTAAAGAATCTTTTAAATATTTACCAATTTATTTCGTATTAAAGTCTATTTGGATAAAGAATTAATTTATATTTTTAATAGATTTTAATAAATTCCTTAAAATTCTTGAACAAAGTAGGTGAATTTATTTTTCTTAAAACAAATAAAGTTCCTTTATCACCTCTGCAGATTCTAATCTTATTACTTAAATAAGTTATTTCTAACCACCCTAATTGTTCGTTATTTATTTCTTTCATAGCCTTTATATTTTTTCTTCCAAATTTAGGACCTATAACACCAGCATGTGTAAATTTGACCCCAATTTTTTTTTCATTTATGTAATTAAGTCTTATTAAAATACCTGTACCGATAATTGATTTTATTCCTCTAGGTTTAAGTAAATTAAGACCATTTAAATTAAAGGGATCAAGAATTTGAAGGTTATCAATAAAAGGAGAATATTTTAAAAAAGGACTATTAGAACTACTCCACCTAAGCTCCCAAACACCTTTTAAATCATTTCTGTCTTTGCTAAAGGAAAAATTATGATCAACTTCAAGTTGTTCGGCAATAGTCTTTATACTTTCTGAATTCGGAGATTTAAGAAGTAAATTTAATAAATCATCTTCGGAATCCATTTAATAACAGCTGAGTATATAGCTAAGGATAAATACTTACCCCCATGTGCTATATTCTACCCAGAATATCTTGATTTGATGACAAAGAGCTATTGGCTAAAGAAAATTTCAATCCCAAATGCTGATTTATTTCTGGAATATATAAGAACAGTATTGCCTTGGATTAAATCTGTGGGAGGAGTAATAGTAAAAAGAGATTTAATACAAAAATCAACCTCAAATGAATGGGATGGAGGGCAACTTGGATTAGTAATAGAATTCGAATCAAAATTTGCTGCTAAAAAAGCATTTTATTCTGAAGTATTTCAAAAATATCTGCAGTCCAGAGATTTAATGGAACTAGTTACTATAAGTTCTATTTAAACAATCAAAAGCGATCTTACACAAACAGCTTATAAGTATTAATTACTATTAAATTATTTATGTAATATTTATAACTTCACTAGCAATCGTATATTTTGCAAAATTTAAATGTAAAAGTAATCCGGTTAATGAAATGAACTATTCAACAGAAAAAGATGATTATTTGATGACAACTCCATATACAAAAAAAATTCAGCGAAAATTTGAAAAGGTTAAATCTTTTTTAGAGCAAAATGGATTTAATCCTTCATCAGAGAGCTTAATGCAAGATATTCTTAGTTCAGAAGAATATATTGCTAAAAATGGCTTATAAAATATCAAAATATATTCAGAGTCCTTAAATAATAAAAACCGGCTATTAGAAAAGGTAATAATATTCCGATAAACAAAAATATTGATTTCTTTGATTCGCCTTCTGATATGGGGTTAATTTCTGGTTCAATTGCAAAACCATTTTGTCTACCACCGCTTTCGGTTGTATAACCTTTTTTATTCATAAGAAAAATAATCTAAGCAGATTATCTCATGTAAAAACTTATTTAAAAAAATTTTTTACATTTAGAATTAAACTAATTTTATGATCTAATAATTGATTTCGATTTGAGATTTCAATTTGGCAGCTTTTTTTAAAAGACCTACAACTTCCTTACGGCCAGTAGCAAAGTCAGCCTTGTTAAGTAACTCACTATATTTTTTTGTGATTTCTCTATGATTCATTTTGAATGTTATGTTATATAAATTATAAAGTTACTAAAAATATTTTTTGTATAAAAGATATCAAAATAGAGTTTAAGTACCTTTACCTATTTAAACCAACCTTTTTTCTTTGGTTTAATCTCTTCTTTAATAACTTCTTTTTTTCTCCCAAATAATCCCTTTTTTTGGACTGGTAAATTCTCTTCAACAGGTTTAGATTTTCTGTTAAATAAGCCTTTTTTTGGTTCTGTTTTAATTGATTCTTTTGTGTCGGAAATCTTTATTTTTTTAGGATTTGATTTTGAATTTTTGGGTTTTCTATCTGCGAATAAAGTTTGATATACAAAAAAACCAAAGACAGCAAAGAAGCCTAATGCCTGTACTAGAGCAGTTCCAAGATTATCAAACATTTAGGCCTCAACTTTGTATAGTGATTCTTTTTCTTTCGCTTCTATGCATTTTTTATCATCAGACAAGCATTCAATTTCTGCCTTCTTCTCACTATGAGAACTGCAGCCACCTGCCTGTACATTAGATGTTGAAAGCAAAGTTAAAACTCCTAAAATAAAGACAAATGCGGTGTTAATAGGTTTCATAAGTTTATTTTTATTATGGAAAAATAATTTCGCAATTGCGAAGATAATCTTTTCTTCTGCAAAAAATTTCCCCTTTTTATATATCTATTTGTAGTAATTAACTAAGTCGATAATTAAAATTGCTAGTAATGAAAAACCTAAAATGAAGGGTAAATAAGGATACTTATTTAAAATTTTGTTTAGTTGATTTTTCGAAGTTTGTATTTCCTTTTTCTTTTCTCTAGGTGGCAAGCCTAACTCTTCCCTTCTCTTAGCTTCTCCCATAATTTTTAAATCTATTTAAGACTATTTTATACACTTATCAAAAGTATTGTATTGTTGTAGATTTAAATTATTAACGGTTAATTTAGTATAAATTTTGGATATATTAAAAATATAAAAAAAATTACATGATAGAAGTAGTTTGGTCAGTAAATATAATGATTGCAATTCTGATTATTGGTGTTGCCTGGGTTCTTTATTACATATTTACTTATGATCAAAAATTTAGTTCCTAGATAAATGTCAGATAAAGATCTAAGTAATTTTCTAAATAAAATAGAGCAGCTTAATCAAATTGCTGAGCTAATAAAAAATAATCCTAGTAAAAAGTTATCCCTTTCAAAATGCACAAATCATGATGAAGTAATTAAATTAACCACTGAATGGGGTTTTGATATTAGTAAAAGGTGGGGAGAATATTAATTGATTTTATTGCCAGCATTATTAATATTGTCATCAACTTCAAATTAAATTCCTAAGATAAATTAGTATTCCTTGTATTTAAGTTATGAAAGAAATTGGAGAGATAAAGTCAAATATATATAAAATAGCTGCTGTTACAGATAGAGGGCAAAGATTAAATAAATTAATTTCTCCTATGTATGAGGAAAAAGCTAATGAAATGGATGAATTAATTGAGGCTCTTAAAGACTTTAGTTTTGAAATATCAGAAAAATCTTTGTCTGGAGAGTGGGAATTGATTTTTTCTAATGTTGAATTATTTCGAAGTTCTCCTTTCTTCCTTGCTATCGAAAAGGCATTAAATGATAAATTTAAAAGTAATCTTTTTTTTAAATTACATCAATTGCAAGTGGGATCCTTTGGCATATCAACTATTGGGAGAATTGCTCAAAAGATTGATTTTACCAAAAAAGAATTTATATCTACTTTTGACACTACAATATTTGGGCTCACAACAATTCCTATCTTAGGTTGGTTTAAACTATTGCCTACTTTTGGGGGGAGAGTAATAACCCTGGCAAGTGATTTAGTTTTAAGAAATAATTTACTTGATATGAACTTACAAAAGACAAAAGTTTCCAAAGTTGATGGACTTAATAAGATTCCATTATTTAGTGAATTACTTATGGATAGATGGTATCCAGTTAAAGAGGTATGGAATAAGTTACCTTGGAATAAAGAATCGCCAAATTGCCAGGTATCAATCGTATATTTAGACGAAGAAATGAGAATTATGCAGGATATGTATGGGTCTATTTTTATTTATATAAGGCCTTCAATTTCCTTGTTGAATTCAAATAAAATATCTAATGTTTAATTAAAATACTTACTAAAACTTTCAGTAATTTATAGGATAAATCCATTAAATATTTATTTTAAAGATTTATTAATAAAAACATCTCACATCTTAAATACAAATAAGTTATGTTCATAATGAACATTTTTCATTATGCTTAGAAATCAAGAAAAAAATTCAGTTGTTAGAGGAATATTCCTAATAGGAGAATGGGGCTTAGGTCTAGACAGATTCTACGAAGGAGATAAAAAAGGTGGTTTTTTATGTATCATTGGTTGGACTATCACGTTTTTTAGCTTTATCTTTCTTAAATGTTCAGGTTATGAATATGTTGAGGGTGTTAAAAATTATTCAGATTATTCCCCTAACCCATTACCTTTACTGGCAGGAGCATATGGTGGCTTTCTAATAATTAAGAAGTTATTTAGATTAGCAAAGCAATTTGAAAATGCTGAATAATACTGCCAGCAGGCAATTTCAAGATAATAATCCAGATCCTTTCAAATAAAATTTAAATAAAAGAATTACTAAAATGTTTACTATTGCTAGGGCTACTAAACCATTTCTGTTTTTTACATCTAATTTCTTAACTAAATTAGAAAGATAAACGACTGGATTTTCTGGCTCTTTATTATCCAAATTTTATTTAAATATTAATTTGACAAGAAAATATCACAGTTTCATTTTAAGAATCAAAATTGTAAAGATGAATATCCAAAAAGAAATAAATAATTTTTTAACCCATAATTCCTGCATTTCTTAAAAACGCTTTACCCATATTGCCAATCACAAAAAATAGAGACAAATTAATTAAAAGGATTATTAGTAATGCCAACATTTTATAGTTTGGATTAGTTGAAATACCATCAAATCCATTATTAAGAAATCTTTTAAAAAGTGTTTTGTCAATTTTTAGTTTTTGTTTCTCAGAATCAAGTTTTTCTTTTTCTTCAGAAGAATCTTGATTACTTGCTTTCTCTAGAAATTCTGTAAATGCCTTAACATTTTCATCTTTTTTATTCCCCAAATTAATATCTTTATTGTCTTCATTCAAATTGGGGACCGATTCGATTGAATTATTTTCCTCAGGATTAAGTTTTGAATCTTCCAAATTAGTAATAAAATGCTAGGTGTATATTACACCATAAAAAAAACCCACTCGATCAATTGAAGAGAGGGTTAGCTAAGATTAAAGTTCTTATTTAAATAATAATTTATTTTAATTAAATTTGCGGTTGTAGCATAATAAAGTTTTAATTTAAATTATATTCAAGCTGATTTTTTCGTACATATGTTAGATGCGAATACTAAAAAAGCATGTAAAGATAATCCCTCAATAAGAGAAATTAAAATTAGAAATATAGAACATGCTATTGAACAAGCAGAATTGATGATAAAAGAATCAAAAATGAGCCAAGAAGAATTAATCTTCTTAAAAAGAAAAATATCGGACTCAAGACAGGATTTAGAGATACTTTATTTAATGAAAATTTAATGAAAATTCAATGAATATAAATTTGTTAATCTTTTAAAAAGAATGAATTTTTGCAAAGAAATTTTATTTGTATATTTGAAGACTTATTAAGTTTAAAGAGAATGTAAGAATTTAAATAAATGTTTTAGTTATGTCTAAAAATAATCTATATATACCTCTAAAGATTGTTCCATACCTCTTCATTTCAATTACAGCTATTGTAATAACAGCGGCTACATATGTTATTACTTAGTTATATCTTCTATATAAAGTTTTTAGATATTAAATAAATTAAAATATTTTAAATAACTAATTATATGAATAAATTCAAAATAGCAATTTTTACAATATCGATAACTATATTTTCCTTTATTGGGATTAAAAAAATAATTTATATAAATCAAGTTAAAGATTTAAAAAATAAAGAAGAATCAATCTTAAATGAATCTATACGTGTTTTAAATGAATGCTTCGACCTAGATAATAAAAATAAAAGAACACCTAATAAATCAATTGAATTAATTGAGTATTGCTTAAAGGAATATGGATATAAAAATTGATTTCAAAATTTTAATGATGAATTTCCCTAATACTCCACTAATATACAAATAAAAAAATTGTTTTTGATAAATAATCTTGTTATGTTCCATAATATTTTTTTAATAATATTTCCTAATTTAATTTTTTTAAAATGACTAAATTGAAATGTTCTTATTTAGGAAATTTAAACTGTGAGGCTATTCATCTACAATCTGGAAGTGTTATTAGAACGGATGCGCCTTTAGATCACTGCGGTAAAGGTGAAAGTTTTTCCCCAACTGATTTATTAGCAACATCTTTAGGTACTTGCCTGCTAACCATCATGGCAATTAAAGCCAAATCGAAAGGATTTGATTTAAAAGGTATATATTTAAATATTGAAAAACTAATGACACAAAATAGCGAGAGGAAGATAAAAGAACTAAAAATAGATATTTTTATACCAGAGAGCACCTCAAATGAAACTATTGATTTTTTAAAAAAAGCTTCCAAAGAATGTCCAGTTACAAGAAATTTATCTAAAGAAATAGATATTAAAATTAGATGGCACAATGACTAAATCTCTAAAATAGTAATTACATAAAAAATAATGAAATACTTTATTGGAATAGTCATTCTGTTTTTTGGAATATATATAATGACAGATTTGGCATTAAAGACTAGGTATACAAGAAAAAGACTTTCAAATGGAAAAAAAATAAATCTTCTAAATTTTTGTATTGAATATTTAAGGAAATAGATTTATTTTTTTACTAAGCATTAAGTCATATTCTACTTTTATTTCTTTACTATTTTTTGATCAATCAAACCAACTAAAGGAATCATAAAGTTCACATTTATTCCAATAGTGCACCACGTATAAGTAATAAGAAAAATTATTTTAATATATAAATTAGGGGGTAAGTTGAAAAATATTTTAAAAAAACCTCCAATAAATAATACTAATATCCCAATTTGCAAAAGACCTTTGATTAACCATATAAGTCTATTTTTTTTGATATTTTTATAAAACCAATAAGAAACAAAACTAGCTATGAGTATATATATAAGATTTATGATCATCTTTTTAAAGAAAATCTAAAATTTACAATAAATAAAGCATTATTATAATTATTACTTTTTTATCTGCGATATTTTTTAAAAAATAGAAAAAGTTATACAAAAAACAAAAAAAATATTATATTTTCCAACTCTTGATGCTAAAACATTTTCGATTTTAGTAAATCAACTCTTTTTTGATTCACTCCCAAATCACTTTCACCAACTCTTGATTCTGATCTTATTGATAAGATTTTTGATTCAGGTAAAAAAGATACTTCTAAGTCATCTACATACTTCATCCATTTACTGGTTGCCTCAGCATGAAGATAATCACCATCAATTTCTACAATCTCTGTTCTCGGAGTATTTTCGATTAATGTTTTAATATTATCAAAAGGTTCTTCAATATTATTAACCTCCCATTCTTCTCGTACGCAGTGAGCTACTTCGACACATGGTTTTAATTCTAAATGTGAGGCAAATGATGAAGAAGGGAATAAAAAGCTTGAACAAATTAAAATAGTAAGAAAAAGTTTTTTCATCAATAGAAGAAATCAATATTTCATAATCTAACGAATTAAACTACTAGTTTGTTACGAGAATTATCTTAATTTTTAGAGTAAAAAATTAATTCCTGGCTATAAGGAATTAAATATTTATTTTTTTATATTTCTAATAATTCACAAAAAAAAGATCTCTCTTTACGAGAGATCTTTTAAAATTGATTTAAATCAAGTGTTACCTTGTTTCCACTGAATTAAATCAATTCCTCCTACACACAAAACCAATATCACACCTTATTCTAAAAAATGTAATCCCTATTAGACCTCTATCTTAACTGTCACATCACAAAAAATACAAAAAGTACTCAAACATTGAGGTCGAGTACTTTTAAAGTTATCAGAAAAAAGTGTGTGAGGAGTTTCTGATATAGTTAATTTACTCCGTATGTAATTGAAAAGGCTACAGTATAAATTACTAATTATTTAAATCTTTCAGAAAAATTGGGCGTTGACGAAAAAATAATCAAAAATATAAAAAATTCATGAAAAGCATTTACAAAAAAATCATTTTTATTATTTCGACAATTGCTCTTTTTTCAGTAATTGTGGGTGTTGTCAAATATTCGCTTACTTATATAGAAGATAATCCCGAAAAATACTTACCTATACAAAAGTAAGGCAAAAATTAAGTATAAATTCACTTCAAAAAATCTATAAAGTGTCTTAAATATGTTCTACATAGACAGCTTGAGTCATGAAAATCAAAAATACTTCGGTCCTTAATAAAAATAATATTCATTTAAGTCAATTTAAAAATAAGCATAAATATCAAATACTTGAGAATTACTGGAAGAAAAGAAAGAAAGAATGTGAAAAAAATCTTTCAAAATTTTGCTAACCATTAATTATGAATTTTATTTTTTCTTTTTTATTAGCATCTGTAATGTGGGTACAAGTTCCGCAATGGGAAGCTGACTGGTCAAAATGTGCTGTAGATGTTCCCGATTCGTCATGTCACTGGTACGTAGCTGCTCCCGATAATACTTTTGGGGAAGGATTTAATTGGGAAAACGCTCCTTGGTTTGATGCTAATGGATTACAGGATGTAGCAAAGATTGAGAAAGAATCTGTATTAGAAAAACTTCAGAATAACTAAAGTTTCTATTTCATCAATTAACTTTTAAAAGTATTTAAATCTAGTTGCTTAGTGGTTAACTTTTGATTAATTAAATAATTTTTATGCGTTTCAAAGTAAGTCTCAAAAAAAATGGAAAGGAATTTGATGAAGTTGTTATAGCTAATAATAAAAAAGAAGCTATGGAAGTAGCTTTAAAAAACAATCCAGAAGCTCAAGCATTAAATTCTGATTGGACATTTAAGATTTAATTATTTGCGAAGCTTAGGAATTAAAAGGGACGCAACACAAATAACGCTAATTGCAGGTCCAGGCGAAAGATTAAAGACTATAGAGAGAATAAATCCAAGAAGTGAGATACATAATCCAAAAAATGAAGACCTCATCATTGCAATTCTTAAACTATGAGCCTTATTTAGCCCTAACAAAGTTGGCGTAGAAAGAAGAGCAATTACAAGAATTACTCCCACTGCTGACATTGAACTAACAATTACTAATGCCGTTGTAAAACTCAAAGCAAGATTTAATAAAGAAACGTTTATACCACTCGCGGATGCACCTTCTGGATCTAATCCAACATAAACAACCTTTTCATATCCAAAAGTCATTAAAATTATAAATACTAAAAAAGCAATTATTGTTCTAAGTAAATCTCCAAAATTTGCTGTCAATAAATCGCCAAATAATACTGCCTCCAAATCAATCCTTATTCCGAGTAGAGGGATTATAAGGACTCCAAACCCAAGCATTCCGGCTAATATTGTGTTCATTATTGCTTCATAATTTTCACTTTTTCTATTAGTTAAACTTTCCGCAATTACTGAGCCCAGAAGACCACTTATAACGCCACCAATTGAGGGATGAATTCCAAGCGCTAATGCGAGAGCAAGTCCAGGCAACACACAATGAGAGATTAAATTAACTTGTAATAATCTCTTATGAGTGATTAATACAGTTCCCATAGCTGGGCATAAGATCCCGGAGAATATAGTTATTATTAATGGAACCAGCCACCAGTTGTTATTAATAAAAGACATTATTCGAAAGATTCGGTATGATCAAAAATACGGGACAAAAAATGATTTCGGAAACAATGGTAACTAAGTCTGACATTACCAAAAGACAAGAACAACTTCTTGAAGAACTTAATAAATGTGATGATGAATTGACTGGTCAAGAGTTGCATAGACAATTGATAGAAAGCGGAAAGGCTATGGGACTGACGACTGTTTACAGGAATCTTCAAGTTCTGATAAAGCATGGCTTAATACGTTCTAGACATCTCCCAACAGGAGAGGTTCTGTACACTCCAGTAGATAGAGATATTCATCATTTGACCTGTGTTCAATGTGGTGAGACATCAAAAATGGAAGGATGCCCGGTAAAAGATATTCATACACCCAAAACAAATCCAAAGAAATTCCAATTGTTGTTCCATACCCTCGAGTATTTTGGGCTTTGCCAAAACTGTTATCAAGCTCAGAATTAAAAAGGAACATTTTCTAATCACAGAAATTATTTTCGTTTATAGAGCTAATGTTTATAGCCTCTAATTTATCTTTTATTTGGTCAGGACTACCAACTGCCAAAACACTTTTATCAAGAACGATTACTTGATCATAGTTATTTAAAGACTCGCCCCAATCATGGCTACTTACGAGCAAAGAAAGTCCCGCATCCGCAAGTTGACGAACAATTTTTAGAAAATCTTCCTTTGCAGGTGGGTCCAAAGCTGCACAAGGTTCATCTAAAAGAAATATTTTTGCAGGGGACATAAGAGTTTTTGCTAATAGAGCTCTTTGCTGCTGTCCTCCTGAAAGAGAATCGAGTCTTCTATTAGCCAAATTTGCAATGCCTACTCTTTGCATTGTCGCCTCTAATTCACAACATTTATTAATCCAAGAATTAGGATATGCCAGAAGAGTCTTAATTTGAAAGGGGTTATTACTTCTTGATTTTGAATACTTCATTTGACCAAGAGATACCAATTTTTCAACTGTAATGGGGAACTTCCAATTCATAGAACTTCTTTGAGGCATAAGTGCCACAAGAGCTCTAGATTTATATAAATTTTCACCGTCAATTTTTATTTCGCCTTTATCTGGAGTATTTTGTCCTTGCAATATTCTCAAAAGAGTTGATTTACCAGCGCCGTTTGGGCCAACTAAAGCTGTTAGAGTTCCAGGTTTAATCTCAACCGATACATTATTCAAAGCTGGCTTACTTTTTTTTGTGTATGCAAAGGTTAAATTTTCAGCGACTAAAGTAGCCATTAATTAATCTTTTAAAAAAGTCACTTTACAAGCTTACCAATAATACAAATTGCGTATTATTTTCATAACATTTGATACCTTTGCTTGTCAGACATAATGAAAATGATTATCATTTTTATGTGTTTAATTATTTTTCATGTCAATTTTTAAAAGACTTTTAACAAATAGAACAGGTTCGAGTAAGTCAATTATTAAAAATTCCGTAATCGCTGGAACGATTATATTTTCTGGTTTTGGGCAGGATGTTATGGCTAAAGGAAAATCATACGTAGCAGTAGAACCACTAGTTTGTGATTTAGTTAAATCAATTGCATTACCATCTGACGAAGTTACATGCTTAGTAAATAGAAAACAAGATGTTCATGACTTAAAGATCAATCCAAGGCAAGCTCAATTACTAAATAGCGCAGACAAAGTATTTACTCTTGGCAAAGAAATGACTCCAAGTATGAGAAATTGGGAAAATAAAAAGAATACTGTTGTAGTAGGTGTTAGTGCAATAGACGTAGATGATCATTCTGATCATGGAGGTCATGATGATCACTCAGACCATGGTGGGCATGACGATCATGCTGAACATTCAGCCAAGGTAGATGACCACTCTGATCATGGAGGTCACGACGATCACTCAGATCATGATGGACATGATGATCACGCTGAGGGTGCTTTCGAATGGGCAGGCAAATTCCAACTTTCTAAGGGTTCTTACAAATGGTCATTTGAAAAAGTCGATGGAGAATATGCAGATCCTGCAATGAAGATGGTGATTCTCAAATCTAATGATATAGAAGGGTCTGAAGATTTAGCTAAAGAACTATTAGGATCTAAAGACTCAATAAGCAGAAAAAATGATGGTACTTTGATAGCCAGTAATAAAGCTTTTGTTCTTAACTTTGATCAAAGAAAAGAAAGTACTGTTTTTAACGTGGATATCAAAGAAGATGGTCAATATATATTTTTTACTGAACACATGCCTTTTGAGTTTGAAGCAACTCAACACTTTTTTAAAGACGTTTCAAATAGTGATGTAGAACCAATAGCACAAGTACCAGACGAAGGAGAGGGGCATCATCATCATGACCATGGAGGACTAGATCCTCATGTTTGGCATGATCCACATAACATCATAAAAATGGGAGATCTTATAAGCAAAAGTTTAAAGAAAGATATTTCGGTTTTTAATAGAGGTGACAGAAAACTAATTAATGAAAGATTCGAAAAAGCTGATTCTCTCTTAGAAGGCTTAGATAGTTGGATCGTCGAACAAGTAAGCTCTATTCCTGAGGAAAACAGAGTAATTGTCTCTAAACACAAAGCAATGGAATACTACGGGGATGCATTTGGTTTTGAAACCATTAGTTTACTTGACTTTCTTGGAGACTCCTCAAGCTTAAGGCCAGACAACATAAGTTCTACTTTAAAAATGTTAGATGAAGAGAATGTTCAGGCAATATTTCCTGAACAAATTCCAGCATCTAAGTTATTAAGGAACTTAAGTAGACAAAGTTCAGTTCCATTAGCTTCTAATCAAATATTCGTTGATGGATTGATGATGGATGGTAATACGGTTTCAGTAGCCGTTCACAACACTTGTACAATTGTTGATTCATTAGGTGGAAGCTGTGATAAAGAATCTGGCTCCAATCTTGAGTCTGAATGGTACAAACTTTCAGATTAAATTTTTCTAATAAAAACGGTTTTCATTTCTAATTATTACTATTATTAAACTATTGTTTATTTAGTAAAAATCAGTAAATGAGCATCCAAGATAAAGTTCCCGTTACTATTCTCACAGGATTTTTAGGTTCAGGGAAGACTACTTTGCTTAATAGAATATTGAGTGAAGAGCACGGGAAAAGAATAGCCGTAATTGAGAATGAATACGGAGAAGTAGGTATAGATCAAGGGCTCGTAATTAATGCCGATGAAGAAGTGTTTGAGATGTCAAACGGGTGCATTTGTTGTACTGTTCGCGGCGATTTAATAAGAGTCCTTGGCAACCTTATGAAAAGAAGAGATAAGTTTGACTATGTTTTAGTAGAAACGACAGGATTAGCAGATCCAGGCCCAGTTGCTCAGACATTTTTCATGGATGAAGAGATTAGTTCTGAATTTACTCTTGATGGAATTGTAACTTTAGTTGATGCTGCCCATATTGATCAGCAGCTAGGCAGGAGTGATGAAAGTTCAGAACAAGTTGCATTTGCAGATGTTCTTGTCCTTAATAAAACTGATTTAGTCTCTGATGATGCGCTAGATACTCTTGAATCGAGATTGAGAGACATGAACCGAATGACCCGAATTATTAGAGCCGAGAATGCCAAAGTACCAATTGAAACAGTCTTAAATCTAAGTGCATTTGATCTTGATCAGATCCTTAAACGCAGGCCAACATTCCTTGAACCAGAATATCCTTTTGAATGGACAGGTGTTTACGATCTTGATGCAGGTAAATATGAATTAATGCTAGAAGAAGGACCCGATCCAGAAATGTCCTTAGTAGCCCTCGCTAACCAAGGAGAGAGTGAAGAGGAACTTAAAGATGGTGCTGAATCCTCCGTGAGACTTTATGCAGAAAAAGCTAATAGTTTAGTTCCTGGAAATACCATCCCATATGGAGAACATATAAATCTCAAATTGGATGATAAAGGAAATAAATCTTTCATCCTGAACATAGAAAAACCAACAAAAATAGGTTTGTTTACACAGCACACCGCTGAAGAATTCAATATGAAAGTCATTAAAAGTGACGAAAATAAAGAGATTCCATTTAATACTGAAAGATTCTGGCAAGTAGAGCACGAACATGATGATGAAGTAGGCTCAATTGCTATAGAGCGTTTTGGAGATGTTGACCCAGAAAAACTAAATACTTGGATGGGAAGACTTCTATCAGAAAAAGGAGTGGATATATTCAGAACTAAAGGTTTCATAAGTTACTCAGGTAACCCAAGGAGAATAGTTTTCCAAGGAGTACACATGTTATTTACTGCACAACCTGATAAAGAATGGGGTAACGAACCTCGTAGAAATCAACTTGTTTTTATCGGTAGAAATTTAAATGAGAAAGAGATGCAAGAAGGCTTTGATAAATGCCTGATATAGAACCATTTAGCCCAAGAGGCATGTTCCATGAAGGATGGACTGCTGAAGTTAACGATTACGCCATAGCATGTGGCTGGGCTCTTAAAGGAAAACAATTTATTGTTGGCGACGTGGCAGGAGGTCTTTTTTCGTTCGAAGGAGATACTGGAAAAATTATTTGGAAAAAAGAAAATATACACTCCGGTGGTCTATTAGCAATGGCCATTCATCCAGAGGGTGAAATATTTGCAACATCTGGTCAGGATGGAAATGTTCAAATTTGTAATTGTCACGAAGGTAAAGTAATTAAAACACTTGATCTTGGTAAGGGTTGGGTAGAGCACCTCAAGTGGTCTAATGACGGTTTATTTCTAGCGATAGCTTCCTCAAAAAAAGTATATGTTTTTAATGAAATTGGTGAAGAGAAATGGATCTCAGAAGACCATCCAAGCACTGTTAGTGCAATAACGTGGTCAAATAAAAATGAGCTAGCAACTGCTTGCTATGGAAGAGTGACATTCTTTGACATAGTTAATAATAAAACGAATCAAAAACTCGAATGGCAAGGATCATTGGTATCTATGGAATTAAGTCCTGATGGAGATATAGTCGCCTGTGGGAGTCAAGACAATTCAGTTCATTTTTGGAGAAGATCAACAGGAATGGATGCTGAAATGACTGGATACCCTGGTAAACCAAGTCATCTTTCTTTTGATGACAGCGGAAAATTATTAGCAACTAGCGGCAGTGAAAGAATTACAGTTTGGAGCTTTATAGGAAATGGTCCAGAAGGGACTATGCCAGGAGAGCTATGTCACCATACAGAACCCATTTCGAGCCTAGCCTTTTCAAATAAAGGCATGCTTGTAGCCTCAGGATCTAGGGATGGTTCTGTTGTCGCAAGTTTTCTAAAAAAAGACGGCAATGGTGATCCCGTTGGGGCTGCATTCGCAGGAGATTTAGTAGGGGCAATATCTTGGAGACCTGATGATTGTGCACTTGCAGCAGTCAATGCAAAAGGTGTTGTAAATGTATGGAAATTTAAAGTACGTACTAACCTTTTTTCTAAGGGGTTTAAGTAAACTAGAAATTTATAAAATTACCAATAGTTAGCTTTTAAATGTCTTTCCATACAAATGACTTCACAGTCATTATCTATACCTTTTGGGTGAATATCGCAATATGAGAGACATTGAAAATATTCGTCTATAGGATTAGATTGATCAGTTTTCCTAACTTCTTTCGAATGATTCATAAAAGAGTTCCTCAATTATTTAAAATCAAGATAATCGAATTAAATATCAAAAGAAATAAGCAAAACTTACTAAAAATATCCCAAAAAAATTAAAGCCATTGATTACCACTCTCAGACATTTTTAATAAAAAAGCAATGCGTATAAAAACGGATTGTCTTTAGAGAAATATTTTCCTAATTTTATATTGTTGAGTTCTAGGAGGTCTTTCAAAATGATCGATAGCCTGCCTGAAATTTCGGAATAAACCGAACTAATTTAATTAACTGCTCCAATTATTTTTTATTAATGTCTAAGCTTCCTTCTTCTGCATCGTTTAGGTGCCCTTTAAGAAAAAAGCTTAATTCTAGAGTTTTTGCCCCAGTTAAAGCCAATTAGTTAAGTTTAGTGAGCATTAGCTTAATAGAAGTTAGCAACAAGGATCCATGATTTAGGTGCGTTATTAACTTCAGTAAAAAATATAAGTGAGAGATAAAAGAGGGCTTAAATAAGCCCTCTTTTTTTTTAATAAGATGACTTTCTTCTAGTTTTAAAGATAATGATTAAAACAATAAATTTTAAAAATGGTTCGATATTATTGCCCATATTGCAATCCTAAATATCAATTTCAAAAACAATCCTCAAAAGGTACCTTGATTTGTGGCTTGTGTGGAGAGGATCTTGTAAAAAAACCATTCATTAGGTTGAACCAGATAATCGCTTTAGTTGCAGCGGCATCATTACTTCTACCGTTAATATATACTTTTATTTTTTTAATTAAAAATCAAATAAATCCTCCTAATAAAAATTATCAAGCAAATAAGACTTTAATGATAATTATCAAAAAAACAATTTCGTAAAACAATTTAAAAATCTCGAGAGGTCAACCTCTACATAGTGATTTATTTAAACAAGAATTTTTACTCTCAATATTTATTTGATCATTAATATTTTTTAATTTGTTTTTATTAATTATTACTTTAACTTTTTGCCCACAATGCTCTTTGCAACCACCATTTAATAAATTATGTGCATACAAATTGGAAATATTCGTAAGTAATAAAAGAAAAATTATTTTATAAATTTGATAAAAATAAGACTTCATTTTTATTATGATTTTCCCAGAATTATTAAATAAATAATATCAGTTAATTCCAAGGAGTGTTTATAAGTCCCCAGATATCAAAGAAGAAAAATAAAACTGCAATAACAACAAGATCCCATGCTCTTTCCCTAAAAGCCCAAGGCGCAATAAAAACTTCTCCAAGTCCGTGAAGTGCTGCACCTACTGGTAAATGATCAAGAACCAGCAAACTGTGAGAGAGGATAAAAAGGAAGCTCGCGAAATATCTAAAAAAAACAAATTGCCAATTACTAGAACTCATGCCTTTTAGATTTTTAAGAAATATACTTCAATGATCAAAATAATGATATATATCGAGTAAAGATATATCGTTTTTGGTAGCCATAAATACGAATAAAGATATAAAGCTAAAGTAAAAGTTACTAAATGATAAAATATATGTTTTCAAGTTATCAGCCTAAAAATAGTTTTGATGAATACTTTAAGGATAATCTTAACTCTGCTAGAGAAATATTGATACCACTTCTTTCGTCTTTAGATAACATGGGACTTGAAGAATTAAATAGGAATCATTCTGCCGCGAAAAAATTATTACTGAGACATGGTGCAACTTTTAGATTAAACGATACTGGTTTAAAAGGTACTGAGAGAATATTACCTTTTGATCCACTTCCAAGAATAATTAGTAAAGATGATTGGGTAACGTTAGAAAAAGGCCTAAAACAAAGGCTTGAGGCAATTGATTTATTCCTAGATGATATTTATAATTCTCAAAAAATAATTAAAGATGGAATAATTCCAAGAGAATTAATAGAAAGTTCAGAAGGCTGGAGACCTCAAATGATAGGTTTCAAACCTCCACTAAATAAATGGTGTCAAATTTCAGGACTTGATTTAATAAGAGATAGAAAAGGAGATTGGCATGTTTTAGAAGATAATTTAAGGTGCCCTTCTGGGGTCGCTTATTTTTTAGAAAATAGATTAGTTATGAAAAATATTTTTCCTAATCTTTTCTCAGGAAGAATAGTAAAACCAATTGATGAATATCCATCATATCTTTTAAAAACGCTTCAAGAACTTGCTGTTTGGACTGACACTCCCAAGATAGTTCTACTAACTCCAGGAATTTTTAATAGTGCTTATTTTGAACATAGTTATTTAGCTCAAGAAATGGGCATCCAACTAGTTCAGGGGCATGACTTAGTTTGTAATGATAATTATGTTTATTTAAAAACTACCTCTGGATTAAAAAGAGTAGATGTAATTTACAGACGAATTGATGATGATTTCTTAGATCCTCTTAATTTCAGAAAAGATTCCTGCCTTGGTGTTAGCGGATTACTTGATGTTTTTAAGGCAGGTCATGTTGCTTTAGCAAATGCACCTGGGACTGGAATAGCAGATGACAAAATGATTTATTCTTTTGTTCCAAAAATGATTAAATATTATCTTGATGAAGAAATTATTATTAAAAATGTAGAAACGTATATTTGTCATTATCAAAAGGATCGAGAATATGTTCTAGAAAATTTATCAAAACTTGTTGTTAAGTCTGTCGCAGAAGCTGGGGGTTACGGAATGTTAATTGGCCCTCACTCAACAACCAGTGAGATAGATGAATTCGCTAATAAAATTAAAAATAATCCCAGAAATTTCATAGCACAACCAACATTAGAATTATCTACTGTGCCATCTTTATGTGATGGAGAACTATATCCATGTCATGTTGATTTAAGACCATATATCTTAAGAGGAAAAGATTCATGGGTTAGCCCAGGCGGACTTACCAGGGTAGCATTAAAAAAAGGCTCATTAGTCGTTAATTCTTCTCAAGGTGGAGGATGCAAAGATACATGGGTTGTAGGTAAATAATATGCTTTTAAGTCGTGTAGCAGAATCTCTTTATTGGATCAATCGTTATTTAGAACGTGCGGAAAATATATCTCGTTTCGTGGAAGTAAGTGAAGCAATGTCATTAGATTGTCCACCTGGAAGTGCAGAACCTTGGCTCCCGTTAATTGATGCTTCTAGTGACAGAGAATCTTTTGATAAGAGATTCCCAGAGAAAAAACCTGATGATGTTATTAATTTTTTAATAAGAGATCGTTTAAACCCAAATAGCATAATTTCTTGCATTCAAATGGCAAGAGAAAATGCAAGACAAATCAGAGATGTCCTGACCACAGAAATGTGGGAACAGATTAATATTTTATATTGGAATTTGCAAGAAGGAGAGGCAATATGGAATAAACCAAGACAAGAACAATTAAGTGAAATAAGGAGGGAATGTCAGCTTTTTTATGGAATTACAGATGCGACTCTAAGCAAAGATCTTGCTTGGAGATTTAGCATTCTTGGAAGATTAATCGAAAGAGCTGACAAAACATCAAGAATTTTAGATGTTAAATATTATTTACTCCTACCCAGCTTAGATGAACTAGGAGGAGTTCTTGATGAGCTGCAATGGATTGCACTTTTACGTTCAGCTGGAGCATATCAAATGTTTAGGAAAGCAGTGCAGAATTCTATAAAGCCTAATTCAGTTGCGAGATTTCTTTTACTTGATCCAATTTTTCCGAGATCAGTAAGATACTGTCTTGATGGGATAAGTAATACACTTCAAACGATAGATAACTCTCCATCTACTGAAAATCCATCAGAATTAGAATGTATGAGAGGTTTGCTTAAAGCAAAGTGGAGTTATATCAGAATTGAAGATATAATTAATGATGGTTTACATGAGGCAATCGATTCATTGCAAATGGATTTAAATAAATTAAATGATCTAATTCAAGAAAAATATTTTATTAATTAATCAGTTTATTAATGAGAATTAAATACATTCACAAACTTGAATATAAATATGAAGACCCTGTTCAATTAGGCGAGCATAGATTATGTATAAAGCCAAGGTCAAATGGATTCCAAAAGCTAAAGAATTTTGAATTAAAAATAACCCCAGAACCAGAAATTATTTATCCATTACTTGCTGCCAGCGGAGAAGAGATTAATAGAATCAGATTCAATGGATTAACAGATAATTTAATTATTGAATCAATCAGCGAAGTTGAAACTATTAAACATCCAAACATTATTGATGGAGTTAAAAATAGAGATTTAACATTACCTTTTTGTAGAAGCATTATTAACAGAGATTTACAGGGAGCATTAGAAGGATGGATGCCTAATGGACAACACGATCCCTCTGCCGTAGGACTTGCCCAAGAAGCCTTAGCAGGAAGCATTAATAACGCATTATCATTTACCTACCAGCTAATAGAAATTATTCAAGATCGGGTTAAATATACCAAAAGACATACAGGTCCAGCATGGCCGGCCAGCAGAACACTTAGAGAACGTATAGGTTCATGCAGAGATTTAGCAATGCTGATGGTTGAAGCTTGCAGGTCTATAGGTATCCCAAGTAGGTTTGTAAGTGGTTATCATTTTGAAGATCCTTTACCATCTGAGTTGGATTTACACGCTTGGGCCGAACTATATATTCCAGGTGCTGGTTGGAGAGGTTTTGATCCCAGCGGAAAAGGATTAATAGATGATAGATATTTAACATTGGTATCATCTTCAAAATCTAATTTAACTTCTGTAATTACAGGAAACTTTATAGGGAAAAATAATTTAGAAAATACTTTATCCTGGGAAATCAAACCTCTTGAAATTAAATAAACACTAAATTTTCAATCTTTAAAAAAAAAACATAAATAATAATATGTTTCTTTTTTAGTGTTCATTGATACGTTCTTTGATATATATATCTGTTTACATTTGTGTAATCTTTAAAGAAAATTGAACTCAAGTTTAGAAATTCCACTTATCAAATCAAACAAATCGAAAATGTTTGAATTGATAAGTTATGAAAAATTTCGTGATACAAAAGATGTAAGATTTTTTGATATTAGTGTTAATGAATCAAACTATAGAGATCTAGTTATTCACAGTGGGCCTGCAGTTAGTCCTCCAAATGATGAAGATTTTAATAATTGGCAATTTTACATACATCACAATCAAGAGGATAATCTATTAGCTATCTCTGGGGGTAGAACATTTTTTCTTGTCAATTTTGGTTGGGATTATCCTTTTTATAAAGTTAGATTGGAATCTTGCGGATATATTTTAAGGATACCTAGAGGAACTTTTCACAGATCCGTATCAGACGAAAACGGTTCCATAGTTTTAAATCAAGCCATTCGAGATGAAGGCGGTACAGTTGAATCTGAATTCAAGGTAACGAATAGCAAAGATAATAAAAAACTTCTAGATTGTATAACTAATTTAGAACCTAGATTTAAAATTTATAGTGTTAAATAATCTTAAAAAGGAGTTCCAAATTTAAATATCAATTTTAAAAATTATCTAATTGTTATAAAATAATAATATTCGGATTTTCTAGTATGAAATTTTTTAGTTTTTTAAAATATCTTTTATGCATAACTTTTTCTTTCTTAGTTTTATCCTCTCCAGTTTTTGCTGGGGCAAATGTAGCTGTTAAAGGTGAGGGAGATGAAGTTCCAAGTTATGTAAGATCTAATATTACAGGGTTTGATTTCCATGGAGAGGATCTTCATTTGTCATCTATAGCTGGAGCTGTTGCGAGAGACGCAGATTTTAGTGATGTTGATTTACATGGGACAACTTTAACCCTATCTGATTTAAAAGGTTCTAATTTAAATGGAATCGACCTGACCGATACTCTTTCTGATCGAGTTAATTTCCAAAAAACAGATCTTAGAAATGCTGTTCTAATAAATATGATCGCATCGGGTAGCAGTTTTGCAGGAGCTCAAATAGAAGGAGCAGATTTTTCTTACGCTATTCTTGACAGCGAAGATCAAAGAAATCTTTGTGAAATTGCTGATGGGATCAATCCAACAACGGGCGTTTCAACAAGAGAAAGTCTTGAATGTAGTTAGGAAATAAAATTATAAGTAAACTTTTTTCCCATTATTAAATTTATAAATTCTTTGTTCATCATCTTGAAATATCATTTCACCATTTAATTTTGATTTCTTAAATTTTGAAAGTCTTGCTCTGTGTATATTGGATTTTCTATTAATATTTTCTTCATTATCATAAAGTCCAATATAAATATTTATATTAGGATTTGAAAAGGTTTTTTCTTCCTCCCTCAAAAAAATTCTTTCAATATTTGTTTGAGTGCTCTGCAGTTTATTTTTAAATTTATCTAATTTTAAGTTCTTTGTATTTTTAGATTTAATTTTTTTGTAGACCAAAAAAATAAATCCTAAAATTAGAAAAACTATAACTATTTTCATTAACTATTTAATTTTTATTTGTATATCTACCCCTAAGTTACTTTTAGTAGTTAATATTTCTTTTTTTAAGATTCCATAAGAAAAAATTCCAGATAAAGTTTTCAAAGATTTAAAAACTAAAAAAACAGTAAATAAAAAGAAAACAATAATGTTTTCTACAAGAATATTTTTATTTTTGTTATCTAAATTGCTCATATAAATTTTAAATCAATTATTTTTCATCACTATTTGCATATGGTCCGAAAAATTCACTGGCGTCTCTTCCCATTACTTTAGCAAGATTTAAACTTTTATCTATATCCCATTTAGATGCCATTCCATAAAGAATCCCAGCAGCAAAAGAATCGCCACATCCATAAGAATCAACCTTTAACTTTTTGTTTTTAAGAGCCATATATCTTCCTCCTGGGAATATAATGCCTCCCTTCTCTCCCTCGGTTTTAATAGTATATTTTGGTTTTAACGATAATTCAGAAAAAGAAAAAACTTCTCCAGGATCAAGATTACTGCCTATTAATCCATCTAAAAGAACATTTGATTTATTAATTGTATTTAATCCTACCCTTGGTGTTGTACACAGAATTGAAGCTGATCTAGCAATTTTAAAAATCTCTGAATCAGATGCAGTGATAAAAATTCCGTCCATTTTTTTTAAAATGTTCCATTCTAAATTGTCTTTATGAGTTGGGGCTAACCTTTCTCCAATAACTGTAATTGCTCTTTCACCTTGAGAGTCAATTAAACTAAATCCTCTTCTAGTTGGTTTATCACGCCAAGCTACATGCAACTTAATTCCCATATTTGAGAGAATCTTGAAACACTTATCTCCATAATCATCATTACCTAGTGATGTAAAAAAATGAATTTGGTTTTCTGTTAAATCAGAAAGTATTTTCGCGATAATAGAGCCACCACCAGCTGGATACTCAAGGGATTTTTCAGAATGCGAAATGACGCCTGGTTTTGGTAATTGATCGACCTTTAAGAAATTTATCCACTCAATATGACCAATTACTGCAAAATTTAAATTTCCTTTTTTAAATTTATATTCTTCAAATTTATTTTTCTTTTCAACAGCCATAAGCTTTTAAATACTATCATTAAAAGAAATATTTTGGACAAGTGAATTCATTAAACATTCTAAAAGATAACAAACAGATCATATCTTATCTTTACCTTTTTCTATCTATTTTAGGAGCTATCCTTCCAATGATGGCAAATTTTGAATTTGCTAGGGAATATGGAAATAGTTTTGATATCAACAACTTCATCGCTTTAGCAAATGCCAACCCTGCAGCTCAATCAATATCTAGAGACTTATTAGTAGGTGCAAGCGCAATTTTTATATGGATAGTAAATGAATCAAAAAAATTAAAGATGAAGAACATGTGGGTTGTTTATATTGGAACTTTTCTTATCGCATTCGCATTCTCTGCACCTTTTTTCTTATTTCTAAGAGAGAGAAGGATTATTGAATTAGAAAAGATTAATTAAAATAATCTCTTAAATAGAATTGCAAATAAGATAAAGCAAAAACATGAAATGGAAAGCCAGATTATTGAAGCATAACCAACTAGATCTAATATGCGTCCTGAAATAAATGGTCCAAAAAAATAACCCATAGCGAAACATTGTGATAATAGAGCAAGTGCAAAACCTTTTTTGTTTGAAGGAGCTATTCTGAAAACGATATCTGTCGATGTTGGAAGAAATGAAGCAGTCCCTAAACTTACTAATATCAATGAAAAAGAAATTAAATAAAAAGCTGGCATATTTAAATAACTAGAAATAAATAATAAAAATGAAGCTATGGAGAAATTTATTAAACTGAATTTCAAGCCAAATAATCTTTCTTTCTTTGATATCCAAGAACCGATAGGCCATTGTAAAAACAACAATAAAATTAACTGAATAGAAATTATAAGACTAATGATTTCTTTGCTTAAAGCATTTCGATATACTCCACCTTTAACAAGATCCAGAGGCAAAGTTACTTGAATCAAAGCTAAAGAGGTAGTTATCAATAAAATAGATAAAATTATTATTGTTGAATTTTTATTCCATTTCAATTGACCCTGATTAATTGGATCTACTAATTTTTTTTGGAAATTTCCTAATTTTCTTTTAATAGAATATCTTTCTCTTGATATTAAATATATGATAACTAACATGCAAAATATATCACTAATAAAAATTGATTTAGAATACAAAAAATTAGTCATATAACCGCCTAAGAATACCCCTAGAAATATTCCTAAAGCCTCCGAACTTCTAACAAGAGCGTATGCTTTGCGTGTTTCTATAGGATGGCAAAAATAGGGTACCCCAAACTCGGCAGCAGGCCAATATATTCCTGCAGCAGCACCCACAAATGACTGTCCAATTATGTACAAAAAAGTATCTCTTGAAAAAATGAGGCATAAGCTAGCGGCAATACTTAGTATTGAAGAAGTAACTATCGGAAATTGTATTTTCCCTGTTTTATTAAGATAATTTCCTGTAAAGAGTCTTGTTGCAGTTCCAATTATTGCTGAAATGGTAAACCCCAAGCCAATATCTGTTGCCGATAATCCTATGTTATTAAAAATAAGTGATGTTAAATAAATAACACCTCCCGCACCAAATGCAGCATAAAATCTTATCTTGGTTATTAACCTCAAATGATATGGAAATTGAATCCACCAATTTTTGTTAATTTTTAAACTATTCGGAAAAATCACTAGTGAAATACATTTTTATAATTTTTTTTAGTTTTTGTGGTTTATTTTTTAATAATGGTTTAAAGGCTGCTGAAAAGATAAATATTAAATTTGAAGAGATGGAATTACCTCTTACTATAGAACAATTATCAAAATTAGAAAAATACAAAGATGATTCAACAGAATTAATAGATTGGTTAAAAAAAAGTGGATTAATAAGAGTTTTTGAATTATCAAAATTTTTAGAATTTCCAGTTTTCAAGGAAGAGGGATTGAATAGAGAAATATTAAGAAGTTGGATAGGGCGTAAAATTCTTACAGAACTAAGCAAAAGCATTATTGTTCCAAATGACAACAATGGAACAGAAATTTATAACACTATAGAAAATTTATTAGATCAAAAAAAAGAAGTTTCAACTTTAGAAATCATAAAGGCATTACCATCAGATGAAATTTCACTAGATATTGATAATTTAATTTTAATAATTTCATCCTGGAAAAATGAATTATCAATGCAACAAGAACTTTTATCCAAATTGAATAACCTTGAAAGAACGAACCAAAATGCCTTTAAAAATACTGAAAAAAAATCAACTCAAGATCTAATAAAAATTGAAAAAAAAATTTATGCTCCTCACCGAGTGAAACCTTTTGAAGTTGAAATATGGAAAAGAAATACAACAAATGAAGATAAAGAACTGATAATTTTTATGCCAGGACTTGGAGGTGAAATTAATAATTTCAAATGGATACGTAACGAATTGGCTAAAAGAGGTTGGCCAATATTATTAATAGATCATAGAGGTAGTAATTTAGAATCATTCTTAGAAGTACTCGAAGGTAAGGAAACAATCCCAGGAAGTGTAGACTTTTTCTTATATAGAATTAAAGACTTAGATGCTGTATTAAAAGCTCATCAAAATGGAGAATTTGGTTTACCAAATAATTCTTATATTTTAATGGGGCATTCACTTGGTGCTCTAATAGCACTTTTGTATGAAGGCAATCAACCCAATGAAAAACTAGGGGATAAATGTGATTCAGCATTAAAAGACTTTGCTGTAACAAATTTATCTAAATTACTTCAATGTCAGTTAAGCGAAATACCATTACCTAAGAAAAATAACACTAATAAGGCCAGTGCGATAATAGGTTTTAATTCATTCGGCAGTTTAGTATGGCCAAAAGAAAATAGTGCAGGCATTAAAACACCAATTCTTCTAATAGGTGGAACGTATGACCTTATTACACCGTTAATGAATGAACAATTTAGAGTTTTTTCTGCTTTAAATAATCCATTAAATAGATTTCTAATTATTGAAGGAGCAAGTCATTTCTCTCCAATAAGAATTAATAAAAGTTTTGAAGAAAATAATGACCTCTTCAAAATAAGAGAATCTTTTATTGGATCAGAGCCAATATTAGTACAAGATTTATCAGCAAAATTTATAGTTGAATTTTTAAAAAATATTAAAGACCAAAAAGTACCTTCTGTAATTAAAAACCAAAGATATTTAGGACTTGATTACCACCTTTTAGATATTGAAACAGTAAAAGGAATTTCCAAAAATTAGTACTCTATTCGTGGATCTAAATATGCGATTAAAATATCCACTAAGAGATTTAAAGAGACTATAAGCATAGAGGTAAAAATTACTATGCCTTGAACCAAAGTATAGTCTCTTTGAGAAATAGCTTCATGTAATCTTAAAGCTATACCTGGCCATGAAAAAGTTACCTCGAACAATAGAGCACCCCCTGCTAATGAGGCCATAGTCAAGCCAGAAATAGTGACAATTGGCAATAGTGCATTAGGCAACGCATGGTTTAAAAATATTTTATTCCTTGATATTCCTCTACATATGGCAGCATTTACATAATCACTTTTTAATGTCTTATCCAAATTTACTCTTAATGAGCGGCTGAATATACCACTTAATAAAAAGCCAAGGGTAATCGAAGGAAGTGCGAGATGATAAAGACTATCTTTCAAAGCAATAATATTATTTGAAAGAATACTATCTAAAACTAGAAAACCTGTAATTTGAGGTTGTTGCTGAAATATTGGAAATCTACCTCCAATTGGGGAAATATTAAAAAATACAGAAAAAAATAATTGCGCTAACATTGCACCCCAAAAAGGAGGGATCGCATAGGTAGCAATTCCTAATACTCTAGCAATATAATCAATCTTTTTTCCTCTACTTCTTAAGCCAATTAACCCCAATGGGAAGCCTATTAATGTGGCACTTAATATTGAAAAGAATCCAAGTTCAAGACTTGCAGGCAAGGACTTAACAATAATATTTAGGACTGGCTCTTGGGTACTAAGAGATTGGCCAAAATTCAAGTGCAGTATATTTTTAATATATATAAAATATTGATTTATCAAAGGTTCATTTAGCCCCAATTTATTTCTTAGAAATTCCCTAGAAACCTCATCTGCACCAGATCCAAGTATGGCATCAACAGGATCGCCGGGAGCAACTCTTAATAAAATAAAAACTAATGAAGAAATTATCCATAACATTATCGGTATTAATGAAATTTTTAATAAGGAATAATTTAGTAGTTTATTTAAATTTCTACTCATCAATTAACTCAAGATCACTCAATGAAATTATTCCTGCACCATTAAAAATAGGTTTTGATATCTTATTTTGAGACCATGCTTTTTGAGAAGATATCCAAATAGGAATATAAGGTATTGAACTTGCTGCTATTTTTTCAATTTCAACAAGTTTTTCTAATCTTTTTATTCCACTTATTTTTTCACTCTCAAGAAATAAACTTTCCACTTTATTAGATCCCCAAAAACTACCGCTGTAAACTGATTCTCCTTTTTTACATATGCCATCAACTATTTCATTACAACTTAAAAGAGGGGTGAGATAGGCCTCTGGATCTGAATAAGCCCCAGTCCAATCGAGAAGAACTGCTGTATAAATTCCTAAACTTAGATTTTTATAAATTGTTGTAGATTCAACCCCATTGAGTTCAATATCAATACAATCTTTCAAAGAACTTTTAATTTCTTCCTGCCATGTAAGGGCAATAAGCTTGTCAGCTGGCACATTCGATCTATAAGTAAGAGGTATTTTCAGAATATTTCCATTACAATAATTTTCTTTTTGCAATAACCTTCTCGCTTCTAAATAATCATATTTAGGCCAAAGTTCTTGATTATCTTTTTTTAATATCGGAGGAATAATTGATCTAGATGGCTCCCTTAATCCATAACTTACTTTCTCACTAATTAGTTTCCTATTAAGACTTTTTGCCAAAGCAAGTCTTAAATTAAGATTATTTAAGGGATAAGAACTGGTTTTGAGGCTTATAAAACTTAATTCAGTGAAAGGGCTATTACCTTCTTTAAACTGTTTATTTTTACTTAAATTATTAAGACTATTTCTCTGACTATCATCAATTGAATTTGATAAAAGCACGTCAATTTGTTTACTTTTTAAAGCCCCAAAAAGAGAAGATGAATTTGAGTATCCCACAAATTTAATGCCCTTATTTAATGGCTTTTCACCCCAATAATTCAAATTTGGATCAATTGATTGAACTTCATTAGAAAAACTAGTCAGGACATACTTTCCAGTACCAACGAATTTATCATTAAGAAACTTATCAGTATATTCTTTGTAAAATGTAGGAGATATTGGAGTTAAATTTATTGATGTAAGTAAACCATTTAAAGAACTTGATGGTTTATTCAAATTTATTATGACTGAATATTCACTTGGTGTTTCTATTGATTTAATCTTATTTCCCAGGATATAATTCATCGTTCCAATTCTTTTGAATCTATCAAAAGTAAACTTTATTGCATTTGAGTTAAATAAAGTTCCATCGTGAAAAAAAACATTTTTTCTTAAATTGATATTTATTTGAAGTCTATCCTTTGAAATAATTGGCATCCCAGAAGCCAATTCAGGTATTAATTCGCCGTTAGAATTTAATTCATATAATGTGTCTCCCAGAGAACTGATTAATTGAATTGCTTTAAGAGTATTAGCTCTAGCTGGATCCAAAGATTCAATTTTCCCAGAACTTGCTACTATGATTTTCTTAGATATTCTTTTTGAGCCGCAAGAAGTCTGTAATAAAGAAATTAAAATAAAAAATATTGATAAAACAACTTTTTTTTTCATATTTGTTAAGTACTTAATTACTTTGAAGAATTATTTGAGCAAAAAATTTGTAAGGTTATTTGACTTATTTCTAAAGCAAATGTTTTTTTAGAATTACAGGCGAAAGGCCACTCTCTCACCCAACAAACTTTTTTATCTATGTTTATACCAATTACTTGAAAAGTCTTATTGCTATTTTTAATTTTTACACAAGCACCTTTGTAAAGGTTTTCAGAACAAATTAAATTATTTTTTTCATTTTTATTATCTAGTAGTTTTGAATTAATCATTAAGTTGCTAAAACCAAACTCTTACTTTCTTCGGTTTAACAAGCTATAAAGAAATTTGCAAACTATTTTTTTAAATACAACTTAATTGACTTGCAATAATTTTAACTTCATTTAGAGAATTTATTTCATCTTTCGATTTCTCAAAATCTCCATTATTCACCTCATGTGTAATAACAACAATTTCAGCTTTGTCCTCACTTGCATCTAGTTGCACTATTGATTCGATGGATACATTATTCTTTCCAAAAATATCCCCAATCTTTCCTATTACACCTGGACTATCAAGACAAATGATTCTAAGGTAATTCTTTTTATTTATTTGTGAAGATTCTATGATATGACAGTTTCTCCAGAAATCAAAAGATAATAATGGATCGATTGAATTATTATTTTTTACTGAAGCGGCATGCAGATTTAATATATCTGAAACTACTGATGCAGCAGTTGGGCCACTCCCTGCACCTGGACCATACAACATGATCTCTCCAAGTGGATCAGCCTCTATCAATAAAGCATTATTAACTCCTTTAACTGTTGCCAATGGATGAGATTTTGGAATCAAGGAAGGGCCTACCCAAATATTCAAAGCAAGTGAATCATTACTATTAATTTGTCCCCTTTCGGATAGCGCTAAAAGTTTTATTTCAAATCCTAATTTATTAGCATATTCGATATCCTTGAGATTAATTTTACTAATGCCCTCAGAATGTATATCCTCTCTTTTGATTTTCCCTCCAAATGCAAGTTCACTAAGAATTGAAATCTTATCAGCAGCATCATGCCCTTCAACATCTGCCGTTGGATCGAATTCTGCATAACCAAGGCTTTGTGCCAATTTCAAGGTCTCTTTATAATCAGCTTTTTCATTTGTCATTTTTGAAAGAATAAAATTTGTTGTGCCATTAATTATCCCAACCATTTTTTTAATGCTGTTACTTTTTAATGATCTTTTTAAAGGTTCAATTACAGGAATCCCGCCGCAAACTGCCGCTTCTGACAAGATATAAACTCCTCTTTTAGTAGCAGTCTTATATATTTCATGTCCATATCTTGCAATGACTGCTTTATTTGCTGTGACAACAGATTTACCTGCTTTTAATGATTTCAGAATAATATCTTTAGCTAAATCAACACCACCCATTACCTCTACAATTACATCTATAGAGGGGTCATTAATTAATTTAATTGGATCATCAGTTAATAAATTATTATCTAGCTCAATATCCCTTTTTTTATCAAGGTCTTTAACTGCAATTTTTACAATTTCTATTTCTTCTAAAATTGGATGTGAATCAACTTCTGATCGTAATATTTTATAAATCCCTGAACCTACAGTCCCAAAGCCTACGATACCAATCTTGCATTTTCTCATTTCTTCTTTCTTATTTATTATGAATTTAATTTTATATTACTAGACCTGCAAAAATTCATTTGCCTGAGACTGCATTTTCAAAAGGATGTTTAAAAATCCATTGGAACGAGAGGGAGTTAAGCTTGTTTTCAAACCAGTGTCTTCTATAAATTTCTTATTAATTTTAACAACTTCATTTGGCGTTAATTCATGTAATCCCATAATTAGAAATGCCAATAAACCTCTTGTTATTAATGCATCAGAATATCCTTCCCAAAATAATTTACCGTCTTTGATATTTGCCTTAACATAAACTTCTGAAACGCATCCCTTAACTTTATTTTCTTCAATAAGGATTTTACCTTCTGGTTCTTCCAATTTTTTACCAAGCCACAAAATGTACTCATATTTTCTTTTTGGATCTTCTGATCTCTTCAACTTTTCAACTAACTTTGACAAGTTGTTGTATTTTTCTAAATTATCCATTTTTTTTAAACTATTAATAAATCATTTGTAATTTTTTATTATACAAATATATCTTTATCCGTGATAAAACCTGATAAGGGAATATCCCAATCAGCTCTAGTTAATGGAATCGTGCTTACACAGTTGGAAGGTAATACTCCAATGCATGGAACATTCCTCCAATTTTTATCTACTCTTAATTTATCAAAATAGCCTCCTCCATAACCTAATCTTATTAAATTTTTATCAACAGACAGACATGGAACAAATATCATACTTATCTGCTTATGGTTTAATGAAAGAGAATTATCTGGACTAAGAATACCCTCAGAATCCTTCGAAAGAGGTTTCTCATCCCATGGATAAAATAACAATTCTTTTTTTTCTTTACATCGGGGCAAAGCAAGGGAAAACTTTTCCTTAAGACTCCTAATGTCGACTTCATTTTTCAGAGGCCAATATATTGCTATGTATCCAATATTTTTGTATTCCTTAACAAATAAATCAATATATAGCTTTACATTTTTTTCTACATTTTCCCTTTGCTTAATTGAGTTCTCGTCTCTAATTTTTCTAAAAAAATCCCTCTCCAATTTTTTTTGTTTAAAGATAATCATTCTGGGTATTTAATTAAAGCCTTTTTCATTTAATTTTGTAAGTGCTATTGCTAATGCATCTGCAGAATCATCAGGTTTTGGAGCTTTTGTAAGTTTTAAGTTATACATAACCGCCTCAAGAACCTCTTTCTTGGATGCTTTACCTGATCCTGCAATAGTTAATTTTATCTGAGCAGGAGAATATTCACTAACTTTGATTTTTTTAGAGGCCAATACCATCATAATCACACCTCGAGCCTGAACTACACTGATAGTTGTACTAGATCTATAAAAAAAATATTTTTCTACCGCCGCTAAATTTGGATTCCAATGATTTATCAATTCATTAAGATCCTTGAATATTTCATAAAGTCTATATTCCTCTTGTTTTTCTTTACTAGTCTCAATTACACCGCAATCTAACAATACAGTTTTTTCATTTTGCACCTCAATAATTCCATATCCAACTCTTGCTAATCCAGGGTCTATCCCAATTATCCTCACTGTAATTAAGCTTCTGCAGACAATTGAAATTTAGAAAGATTATCTTTTTCATCTAAATCAAAAACTTTACAAAATGCTTGAATAACCCTTTCACCTGAATCGACTTGTTCTAATGGATCTTTTCTTAGTCTATGTCTTAAAGAACAAGAAATAACCCTTGCTATATCATCTTCTTCTACTTCAGTCCTGCCTTCGAAGGCTGCAATTGCCCTTGCAGATCTATTTGTAACAATATCTCCACGTAAACCATCAACATCAAGTTCTCCGCAGATTGCAGAAATATTTAATCTAAGGTCATCGTCCATTTGAACAAGATTTAGAATTTCTTGAGCTTTAATAACCTTTTGTTGAAGTTCATCCTGCTGTTTCTCAACATTCAATGAAAACTCATCAGGATTATCGTCAAAAGAAGTCCTTTGATCTACTACCTGAACTCTTAATTCAGCATCTCTTACTGTTTTGACCTCCACACTCATTCCAAACCTGTCTAATAGCTGAGGCCTTAGTTCTCCTTCTTCTGGATTTCCTGATCCAATAAGAACAAACCTGGCAGGATGTCGAACTGAAACTCCCTCCCTTTCAACTGTGTTCCATCCGGAGGCAGCTGAATCTAAAAGGACATCAACTAAATGATCATCAAGCAAATTCACTTCGTCAACGTACAGTAAACCCCTATTAGCTTTTGCCAACAACCCAGGTTCGAATGCCTTAATACCTTCACTCAAAGCCTTCTCTATATCAATTGTTCCACACAGTCTGTCTTCAGTAGCGCCTAAAGGTAAATCAACCATAGGCACTTGTTTTTTAATACTTTCTAGATTTTCCCCTTGAACAATTTTTTCCAAAACTTCTTTACTCTGCAAATCAGGATCAACCAGAGAACTATTATATGGATCGTCTTTAACAACGTCTATTGCTGGCAACAAATCAGCTAAAGCCCTAATTGTAGTGGACTTACCAGTCCCTCTATCACCCATTATCATTACACCTCCAATTCTTGGATCAATAACATTTAACAAGAGAGCTAATTTCATTTCTTCCTGACCAATTACAGCTGTAAATGGAAAAACTCTTCTTTTCTTTGTAGTCACAGTTTTAGTTTTTTTTAATGAGCAAATTAATCAATAGATGTTACTTCAGAAAATGTTTTTAGTAAATATCCTTATTAAATTAAAATTCAGGGAAATTACATATAATAAAAGATATAAGTATTTAATTTCTTTTAGAATTATTCAAAAACCAGTTAATTTGATTAACAATTCCTCTTAAAACGTTTATTTCTTGCATTGAAGTATTTGCCCTTAAAATATAATTTTTAAATTTACTTATTTTAGCCCTAGAGGTATGCTTTAAAAGATATCCAACTTTCATAAGCATTTCCTCTATTTCCACAAATGAATCATGTATTTGTTTAGATGAGGCAAGATCAAAAACTTCTAATTCCACAGTAGAATTTCTTCTAGAAGGCTTATTTAATTCATACAAAACTATTGAAACTGCGTGAGAAAGATTCAAAGAAGGATTATTCTTAGAAGTAGGAATATTAAAAGTCTTATTTGCCAGAAGTAATTCATTATTAGTTAAACCTCTATCTTCTCTGCCAAATATAATTGCTAAATTTTTTATCTTTTTAAAAGTTAAGATCCAACTAAATATATCTTCAGAAGATTCAAAAAATGAATCTTTACTTACATCAATCCTTCCACAAGATGCAATAACTAAATCACAATCAAAAATTGCATTTTCAAGGTTTTGATAAATTTTGCAGTGATCAATAAATTTTTGACCTTTTTTTAGGGCCATCTTTTTTGTTTCTAAAGAGTTTATATCACATTTTGGAGAAACAATTCTTAATTCTTCAACTTCAAAGTTGGAGCATAATCTTGCAACACTACCAACGTTTAAAGGACCATTTGGTTCAACTAATATAATCTTTAAATTAGAAAAGTTTTTCTCCAAAATCATTCAAGACTATGCAAATATCTTAATAAATCAGACATATTTACAGGATCAATTTCAAAACTTGGCATAGGTGGAGTTAGACCCTGAGTAACTTGTTTAATTATCTGTTTATCATTCAAACGTTGCGTAATTGAATGTAAATCTGGTCCAACTAATCCCCTAGCTGTAATACCATGGCATCCAACACAATTTGTTTTAAAGAGAGAATACCCTTGTTCAACCGATCCGTTTAATTCAAGGGTCTTAATAATATAAGAACTTTTCTCATAATTATTAATTTTAAAAAACATTATAAAAATAAGAATAAATCCGAAAAAAATTAAAATTTTTTTCAATAAAGCTATTTTCAGATTCTTTTCTGCTGCAGATGATGAAGATGTTGACACAAAAAATTCTCCCTGTGTAACAATTGTGTATAAGAAATAAAAAAATTGCCAGAAAATGATTGAACCTCTTTTATGTGGGATAGTTTTAGGTTTAGTTCCAATTACCTTACTTGGATTATTTGTAAGTGCATGGAATCAATATAGAAGGGGATCAGGAATGTTAGACATGGATTAAAAAGGTCAACCTTGATTTTCCATAATCTCTAACATCGATAGTTTTCCATAAAATATTTTTAATAATTTCTAATTTAGGCGAATGTTCACAAATTACTATTGAATTTTTTTTTATAAAGTCACAATTAAAGATTTGTTCTAAAAGTAATTGATGATAATCAACTCCATATGGTGGATCTAGATATACGAAATCAAACTTAAGGTCATTAAAACTATCACATTTATACAAGGTGTTTCTTTCAAATTTTGGTTTTGTCCAAGTTAAAACGTCTTTGCAAATAACTGCAATATCACCTCTTCTATTTTGTATATCTTCAAGCGAAAATAAATTTTTTCTGCATATCAATAAATTTTTTTTATTTTTTTCGATTGAAACAATTTTTTTGGCGCCATGATTATATGCCTCACAGGAGATAGATCCTGTTCCACTAAACAAATCTAACCAATTACTATTTTCTACTCTATTTCGCAATATGTTAAATATAGCCTCCCTCACTCTCAAAGTTGTTGGTCTTGTATCGTCATTAATTGGACTTACTATCTTTTTTCCGCCAATTAATCTTAAATTTGTCTTCATTATATTTCAACTAGTTAATGAACCTTTTTAAGCCACCTTCTCAAAATTTTTTCTCCTGTTTTTCCAGATTTTTCTGGATGAAATTGACATGCTAATAAATTTTCTTTTTCAATTATTGCTGTTAATTTTTCTGAACCATAATTGACTTGTGCAGCAATTATATTTGGATCCTCAGGTACCGCATGATAAGAATGAACAAAATATACCCAATTATTTAAATCATTGTCCCCTAATAAAGTATTTTTTTTTGTTGAATCAAGTTTGCACCAACCTATATGAGGGATCCTTTGACCATCTATTTGTGGTATTTTTTTTATTTGCCCTTTTAAGGTACCTAGTCCTCTAATTCTTCCTTCATCACTTGAGTCAAAAAGGAGTTGGAGTCCCAAACAAATTCCAAAGAATGACTTCCCACTACTTATCCAATTGTTTATGTGTGCAATTAAATCAGTATTCTTAAGATTTTTCATTGCAGGATCAAATGATCCTACCCCAGGAAGAATTAATGCTTTACAATCCTTTGTTTGTTTAATATTTTTGATTAAGGTTATTTCCTCACCGAGATTTTCAAGCGATTTAGTAACAGAATGAATATTGCCCATTCCATAATCAATAATCCCTATTTTGTACAAAGACTTCCTATAAATGCTTTGACAATGTACTCGAAAGAGTCGCTTTTGGTACCGCTCCTACAACAGTATCTACTTTTTGGCCCCCTTTAAAAATCATGAGTGTTGGAATACTTCTAATTCCATATTGACTTGCAACATTTGGGTTCTCATCAGTATTTAATTTAAATACTTTAATTTTACCTTCAAAGTCTTTAGAAATTTCTTCTACAACTGGAGCAACCATCCTACATGGGCCACACCATGGAGCCCAAAAATCTACCAATACTGGTAGATCACTTTTCAGTACCTCTTTATCAAAAGAAGAATCAGTTACGGCTGGAGCTGATGACATAATTTAAGCATTCCTTTTTAAAAAATTTAGCAGGCTATTCTTTTAAGTGATGATTTCATTACAGATATACTAAATATAAGTAACAAAAATATTTAAAAAAAGCCCGAGAAACCGGGCGATTTAGTGTGTGAGGAGCATGGGGTTTCCCCCATTATTTTATAATAACTCCTAATGAAGAATTTGATCAATAAAAAATCTTTATATTAATTAGCAAGTAATTTTATGAGTATTTATTTACCCATTCCAAGCTGCTGAGCTTTCTGATAAACCTTTCCTTCCGTTAAAAGTGATGGTGCAATAACTATCTCGACATTTTGCATATCTTTGATGTTTTGAGCTCCAAGTGTACTCATTGACGTCCTTATAGCTCCTAATAAGTTATGGGTTCCATCATCAAGCAATGCAGGGCCCTTTATTATCCTTTCTAGGGATCCACTAGATCCAACTTCAATTCTTGTCCCCCTTGGTAATATTGGACTGGGTGTAGCCATTCCCCAATGAAATCCATTACCAGGAGCACTTGAGGATTTAGCTATTGGAGAACCAATCATTACTGCATCTGCACCACAAGCTAAACATTTACAAATATCTCCACCTGTAACGATTCCACCATCACCAATTATAGGAATGTATAGACCACTTTCTTCAAAGTAATCATCTCTTGCTGAACTACAATCAGAAATTGCGGTTGCTTGAGGAATACCAATTCCTAAAACTCCTCTAGAAGTGCAGGCTGCTCCTGGTCCTATACCAACCATTAATCCAGCAACTCCAGCTCTCATAAGAAGTAGTGCCACTTCATAAGTAACACAATTGCCAGCTATTACTGGAACTCTCAAAGACTGGCATAAATCTTTAATATCTAAAGACCCTTTACCTTGCATACCAAGATGTTCTGTCGAAACAACAGTCCCTTGTAGAAAAAATAAATCTATCTCAGAGTTATTAAGAATATCTTTAAATTTAATAGCCGCTTGAGGCGTTCCACTCATAGCTGCTATTCCTCCATTATCCTTTACTTCTTTTATTCTTTTTAAAATTAGTTCCTCCCTTACTGGTTCACTATAAATTTTTTGCATCAAAGGTACAAACTCATTCTTCCCAACAGATGAAATTTGCCCTAAAACAGCTTCTGGATTTTCGTACCTAGTCTGTATCCCTTCCATATTAAGAACTCCAAGAGCTCCTAATTTAGTAAGCTCTACTGCTGTATTAACATCTACAACGCTATCCATTGCACTCGCAATTATTGGAACCTCTCTTTTGAAATTCCCGATCGTCCATGAAGGATCCGTTAACTCGTAATCAAGTGTTCTTTTGCCTGGAACTAAAGCTATTTCATCAATGCCATAAGCTCGTCTTACTTTTCTGTTTAAACCAAGATCAATATGCACGGAATTTTTGTTAATTCTGATAAAACTAACAACTAAAGGTGTAATAAGCCAATTTTTATTCAAAAAAAAAAGGTTTTTTTATTATTTGTGTGTAAATGTCAGTATTTGAAAATTAAATTTTAACTAATTTTTATTCATTCAGACGATCAGCGATTATTATTAAAAAAAGTCTTTTTGTATGTCTGATATTGTTGATTCTGAGAATTCTGGCTTGAGTGAAAATAACGATCGCATCATTCAGACCGATCTGAGAAACGAGATGTCTCGCTCTTATCTAGAGTATGCCATGAGCGTAATTGTAGGTCGTGCTCTCCCAGATGCTAGAGATGGGTTAAAACCAGTCCACAGAAGGATTCTTTATGCAATGTATGAACTTGGTTTAACTAGCGGGAGGCCTTACAGAAAATGTGCAAGAGTTGTTGGTGAAGTACTTGGTAAGTACCACCCACATGGGGACACAGCAGTTTATGACGCCCTAGTAAGGATGGCTCAAGACTTTTCTATGCGAATGCCTTTGATAGATGGACATGGGAATTTTGGTTCAGTAGACAATGATCCGCCAGCAGCCATGAGATACACTGAATCGCGTTTGCAATCATTAACAGATGAAAGCTTACTAGAAGATATTGAATCTGAAACTGTGGATTTCGCCGATAATTTTGATGGTTCTCAGCAAGAGCCAACAGTTTTACCTGCTAGGATCCCTCAACTACTTCTAAATGGTTCATCTGGAATAGCAGTAGGAATGGCAACTAATATTCCACCTCATAACTTAGGGGAATTAATTAATGGTCTTAAATCAATAATCAAAAACCCTTCAATTGAAGATAGAGAACTTTTTGGAATAATTAAGGGTCCTGATTTTCCCACAGGTGGTCAAATCTTAGGCAGAGACGGTATTAGAGAAACTTTCAAAACAGGAAGGGGGTCAATAACCATGAGAGGGGTAGCAAATATTGAGCAAATTAAATCCATTGGTAGAGCAGAGAAAGATGCAGTAATAATTACAGAGCTTCCATTTCAAACTAATAAAGCAGCATTGATAGAAAGAATTGCCGACTTGGTTAATGAAAAAAAATTAGAAGGTATTTCTGATATTAGAGATGAAAGTGATCGAGATGGGATGAGGATAGTTATTGAACTAAAAAGAGATGCCTACCCACAAGTAGTTTTAAATAATTTATTTAAGTTAACACCTCTTCAAAATAACTTTAGTGCAAATATCCTTGCCTTAGTAAAAGGAGAGCCCACAACACTTTCACTCAGGAGAATGTTAGATGTTTTTCTAGATTTTAGGGTTGAGACAATAAGGCGAAGAACAGCATTTTTATTAAAAAAGGCAGAAGAAAGAGATCATATTGTAAAGGGTCTTTTATTGGCCTTAGATGCTATGGATGAAATTATAAACCTTATAAGATCAGCGAAAGATTCAATATCAGCTCGAGAAAAATTACAAAACGAACATAAATTATCTTCCATACAGGCAGATGCAATTCTACAAATGCAATTAAGAAGATTAACAGCGCTTGAAGCAGATAAAATCAAAGGGGAACATGATGAGTTAACCCGAAAAATTAACCTTTATCAGCAAATACTAAATAGTAAAGAACGAATTTTTGAAATTATTCTTGAAGAACTTAAAAAAATCGATGAAAGATTCTCTTCTCCTAGGAAAACAGAAATACTAGATTTAGGCGGCGGATTAGATGATATTGATCTCATAGCTAATGACAGATCCGTAGTCCTATTAACTGAAGCAGGTTATTTAAAGAGAATGCCTGTTAATGATTTTGAATCTACCAGTCGTGGTTCAAGGGGTAAAGCTGGCACAAAAACCAAAGAAGATGATGACGTGAAATTATTTATAAGCTGTAACGATCACGATACTCTTTTGCTTTTCAGTGATAGAGGAGTAGCTTATGCTCTCCCAGCATATAGGGTTCCTATGAGTAGTAGAACAGCAAAAGGGACTCCGTCAGTTCAACTTCTCCCAATTCCAAGAGAAGAAAAAATAACTTCACTAGTTGCTGTGGACTCTTTTGTTGACGATCGTTATTTATTAATGCTAACCAAAGCTGGCTTCATAAAAAGAACTGCACTTTCTGCTTTCTCAAAAATTCGTTCAAATGGATTAATAGCAATTAATCTTGAGGATGGAGATGCCCTAACCTGGGTCAGATTATCAAAAGAAGGTGATAGTGTTTTAATTGGATCTAAAACAGGAATGGCTATTCATTTCAGACTAGATATCAATGAATTAAGACCACTTGGTAGAACAGCAAGAGGGGTTAAATCAATGAACTTGAGAGAAGGAGACAATCTAGTTTCTATGGATGTTTTAACATCTATTTTGGTTGATCAATTGGATAAAATTGAGGACTTCACAGAAGATCTTGATGATAATGTTGAGGAAAACTCTTCAGATGGTCCATGGGTATTAATAGCTAGTGCATTTGGACTAGGAAAGAGAGTACCTGTAACTCAGTTTAGATTACAAAAAAGAGCAGGCATGGGTTTGAGAGCAATAAAATTTAGAATTAAAGATGATCAGCTAGTTTGTTTGAAGGTCCTTGGCGAGGGAGAAGAATTACTACTTGTGACCGAAAAAGGCGTAATAGTAAGAACAAACGCAGATAAAATCTCTCAGCAATCCAGGGCAGCTACAGGAGTAAAATTACAAAGATTAGATGACGGTGATCACTTATCTGAAGTGGTATTAGTACCTCGTGAACAAGCAGAGGGAAAAGACCAACCTGGCTCAATTGAACAAAATTAAAATCCTTATGGTTAGCTAAATAGTATGGAAATACTAGATATTTTAATTTTAGGTTCAGGTCCTGCAGCATTATGTTTAGCTTCAGAATTAGCCAAGCAAGATCTCAATATTAAGGGAATATCAACAAAATCCCCAAATGAAAAATGGGAGAATACATATGGTATCTGGGCATCTGAATTAGAAGAATTAGGATTAGAGTCCTTGCTATCTCACCGATGGTGTAAAACAGTTAGTTTTTTTGGAGATGGAGAAAATAAAAAAGGGGATACTCCGACAAAACACAACTACGATTATGGTTTAATAAATCAAGAAGCTTTTCAAAATGAGCTTTTAAAAAAATGTAAAGGGATTGAATGGTTGAATGAAACAGCAAAAGACATTAAGGAAATCAATAAACTATCTGAAGTAATTTGTTTTTCAGGTCTCAAAATAAAGGCAAGATTAGTTATTGACGCAAGTGGTCATAAAAGTAATTTTGTAAAAAGACCAGTTCAAAATGAAATCGCTCAACAAGCTGCTTACGGAATTGTAGGTAAATTTTCATCACCACCTGTAAATAAAGAACATTTTGTTCTAATGGATTTTCGTCCAAATCACTTAAAAATTGAAGAAAAGTTATCATCTCCTTCATTTCTTTATGCAATGGATCTTGGCAACGACACTTTTTTTGTTGAAGAAACATCATTAGCTAGTTATCCTGCATTATCCCAAGAAAATCTTAAAAAAAGACTTTATAAAAGACTTAATAGTAAGGGTATTGAGGTAAGTGAAATTTTTCATGAAGAGAATTGCCTCTTCCCTATGAATTTACCTCTCCCATTTAAAAAACAATTTGTACTTGGTTTCGGAGGGGCTGCAAGTATGGTTCATCCTGCATCAGGATACATGGTTGGATCTTTGTTAAGAAGGGCTCCACTCCTTGCACAAAAATTAGCAATCTTTTTAAAAAAACCTCATCTAAGTTCACTAGATTTAGCTTCAAAAGGTTGGGAAATCCTATGGCCTTACGAGTTGACACAAAGGCATAAACTTTACCAATACGGTCTAAGAAGATTGATGAGTTTTGACGAAAGCAGATTAAGAAGCTTTTTCTCAAATTTCTTTAGATTATCTACCAATGAATGGGTAGGTTTTCTTACTAATACACTTCCACTTCCGAAACTAATTTACGTGATGAGTAAGATGTTTATAAATTCACCTCTAAAAGTAAAACTAGGAATGCTCAAGTTAAATTAGTATTTTTATTTTCTCCAATCATCAATATTAATATTTGGGAAGACTTTATCCTCTTCCTCAATATCTTCAAGGAATTTTAAATTAATATTAGAATGATTTTTAATCATTTCAACCAATTTCCAGAACCTGAATAAGTGTCTTTCTATTCTCTCTTTTGCGAGCTCAGTTGTGGTTCCAGCTCTTAGAATAAAACTCCAATCAGAAGACTCAGAAAGAAGTAGTTCTCTTGCAGCTTGATTGAAGAGTCTTAGAGATAAATCATTATCAAAATTTTCCAAGCACAAATCTACAAATGTTGACCCTGCCTTTGTGATTTCTGGAACGATCCATGCATTTGCATCATTAATCCAGTAATTATGGTAACCACCTTGCCCCCAGCTTGATGGCGATGGATCACAAATCTGAATATTTGGCTTTTGAAGTAAGAATTCTTTTAAATTTGTAAGCTTAATTGAATATTTACTAGAGTTCTTCAATATATTTTCAATAAAAAAAGGTCCCTCATACCACCAATGACCAAATAACTCTGCATCAAATGGAGCTACTAATAAAGGCTTAAAGGATGAGGATAAAGTCAATTTTTCTAGTTGTTTAGATCTCGCTAGAAGATAGGCATCAGCATGTTCTGCCGCCTTATTTTTGGCTTCATTTTCAAGGTAAAACTCTTTTTTTCCTAAAGAAATGTTTTCATCTGTAATCTTATGAAACTTTAAACCCAAAGGTCTTTTTGTTGAAATACCCTTCTTTTGGAGCGTTGAGAGAGGTAATTCCCACCCCAAATCTTTATGAAATTCCCTATAGACTTTGTCGCCCGGGAATCCATCCTTAGCAGACCAAACGGGCAAGGTTGACTCACTATCTCTCCCGAAAAATGCCACTCCTTTTTTCGAACATATTGGAGCATATACACCATACCTAGGTCTTGGTGTGGAATTAAGAATCCCATGACCATCTAAGATTGTATATCTAATTCCTGAATTAAATAGTATTTCATCTAAACCCTCATAATATGCGCATTCAGGTAACCAAATACCTAAAGGCTTAGTTCCAAAAATATTTTCATGGTTCTTAATGGCTGTATTGATTTGTCCTTTAACAGTTTCTGGATTCTCTCTAAGAATTGGCAAATATCCATGTGTAGCAGCACAAGTAAGAATATCCAAATTTCCAGAGTTATTTAAATCTCTAAACTTCTCAATTAAATTTCCAGAACATTTTTGCCAATACAAGTATTTGTCATTAAGGTTATTCATTAAAAATATGGAGGCATTTTTTTCTTCTTTTGGCAGTTCTTTTAAGAAATCATTTCTTGTTTCAATCCAGCTTGGGAATGTTTCTTGAATTTTTTTATCATTAAGAAGTGATAGTAATGTTGGAGACAAACTAATAGTGAGTTTGGTATTTAAGGGATTTTCATTTTTGGAAGATTCTATTGATTGAAGTAGTGGTATGTAACATTCCAAAATCGCCTGAAATAACCAATCCTCTTCTAAGGAGTATTTTTCATTTTTTCTGACATAAGGTAGATGAGCATGTAAAACTATCGCTAACTGGCCTAAAACATTATTTTTAGAGTATTGCCCATTCATACTTTTTAAATTTATGCCTAAAGTTCTATAAAAAATTGAAATTATTTTTTATAAAAAGAAAACTTTAATCTTAAAAGAATACTTTAAAAATTTAAGTATTTTAATTTATTTTTCAGAATATTAACCAATATTATTTAAGTTATGAACTTACAGCAAATAATTATTGAACTGAATCTAGTCAAATTTTTTTAATTAGCTTAATATAAGCTTAAGTTATTACTTCTGATGTCAAAAGATCCTGGAAGAATATTGATATTTGATACAACTCTTCGAGATGGAGAGCAATCTCCTGGTGCCAGTTTAAATCTAGAAGAAAAACTTGCCATAGCACATCAATTAGCAAGATTAGGAGTAGATGTTATTGAAGCTGGATTCCCTTTCGCAAGTCCAGGAGATTTTAAAGCTGTTAATAAAATTGCAAATGCTGTAGGAAAAGAAAATGGCCCTATAATATGTGGTTTAGCTAGAGCGTCTAAAGGAGATATAAAAGCATGTTACGAAGCAGTAAGTCCAGCTCCCAAGAAAAGAATACATACTTTTATCGCTACAAGTGATATTCATCTTAAACATAAACTTAAAAAATCCAGAAAAGATGTTCTTCAAATAGTTCCAGAAATGGTTAATTATGCAAAATCATTAGTAGATGATATTGAGTTTTCATGTGAAGATGCCTCAAGGAGTGATCCTGAATTTTTATATGAAGTGATTCAACTAGCAATTTCTGCGGGAGCGACAACAATAAATATCCCTGATACTGTTGGATTTACAACTCCTAGTGAATTTGGCAAACTAGTTGCCGATATAAATAAAAATGTTCCAAATATTGATGAGGCAGTAATCTCGGTTCATGGTCATAATGATTTGGGTTTGGCAGTAGCAAATTTTCTTGAGGCAGTTAAAAATGGAGCAAGACAACTAGAATGTACTATTAATGGAATTGGGGAAAGAGCCGGGAATGCCTCACTAGAAGAATTAGTAATGACACTTCATGTTAGGAAAAGTTTTTTTAATAGTTTTTTCAAAAGAAATCCAGATTCCCCAACTCCTCTTACAGCTATAAGAACAGAAGAAATAACAAAAACCTCTAGACTTGTCTCTAACCTAACTGGAATGACTGTACAACCTAATAAAGCAATTGTGGGAGCTAACGCTTTTGCGCATGAGTCAGGCATTCATCAGGATGGGGTTTTAAAAAATAGACTAACTTACGAAATTATCGATGCAAAAACAGTTGGTTTGAGTGACAACAAAATATCTTTGGGGAAACTTAGTGGGAGAAGTGCAGTAAGAGCAAGATTAGAAGAGATGGGATATGACTTGAGCCGAGAAGATTTAAATGATGCCTTTACTCGTTTTAAGGATTTAGCCGACAGAAAAAGAGAAATTACTGATAGAGACTTAGAAGCAATTGTTAGTGAACAAGTTCAGCTACCAGAAGCTAAATTTCAATTAAGTCTTGTACAAGTAAGTTGCGGTAACACATCTAAACCTACTGCCACCATTTCCCTTCTAAACACGGAAGATAATACTGAAGATACTGCTGTATCAATAGGGACTGGACCTGTTGATGCTGTTTGCGTGGCTTTAAATAAATTAGCTAAAGTTCCTAATGAATTAATTGAATTTTCTGTTAAGTCGGTAACAGAAGGAATTGATGCTTTGGGCGAAGTAACAATTAGAATAAGAAGGGATAATAAAATATATTCTGGTCATTCTGCTGATACAGATGTTGTAGTTGCAGCAGCGAATGCTTACGTTAATGCTTTAAATAGACTTGTATTCTCTGAGAAAAAAAATTCAATTCATCCACAATTTGATAATTTAGAAAATTCTGATAATACTTTTCTATCTAATCCTGCAAATTAAATTATTTCTTAGGATTATTAAGTAGTCTTAAAAATAGGCTCTTAATAATGTAGATTAATCAAATAGTTAATGCTAGTAAATAATGAGGGAAAGGTTAGTTGGATATTGGGCGCTATCATGGGTCGGCTTAATTGGCAATATAAGTGCGCTTCCAATAATCGCTTTAATAATTAGTTTTGGACCTCCTTTAAAAGTTGCGAATATAACTCTCGCGATAAGTCTTGGATGGCCTTCTGCAATTGTTGGAATAATTTCATCAGCAGCTCTGCTGGCAGAAAGAAAATGGGGAGTTACTTTAACTTTAGTATCTCTTTCAATGGTTATTGCTGGTATGGGTCCCTATTCAATTGTAAGGATAATTACCCTCCAAGACATATTTGGTATTGGTGGCTTTACTCTTCTAACGACATTATTGAGTACCTTAGCTCTATTATATTGGTGTAACCCAAAACATAGAAGAAGTATTAGGTTATAGATTACAAAACCGATTAAGAAAAAGTATTATTCTTAGTTGTTGGATATTGAATTCTTCTATGTCTAATTCTTTTCCATACATTCAAGAACGCCCTTTTAATTAGAAATATTTCTCCCTTCGATAAATCACTATCAACTAATTGGCCATCGTTCTGACGAGAAAAGATAATTTTAGATATTGTTTCCAAAGCTTCATCATCAGAAGCATTAATATTCATAGCTCTTAATGCTGCTTCACATCCATCAGCGAGCATTAAAATAGCAGTTTCTTTTGATTGAGGGACAGGGCCTTTATATCTAAAATCATTTTCATTAACCTTAAGATTTTTTTCATTAGCTTTATGAAAAAAATATCCCATTTTTAGAGTCCCTTGATGCTCTGGGATAAAATTCGCTATCGGTTTAGGTAATCTACTTTTTCTGGCATACTTTAATCCTTCGTCAACATGCGCTTGTAATACCTCTGCACTTTTAAAAGGATCATCTATTTCGTCATGTGGATTCTTTGAACCATCCTGATTTTCAATAAACCAATTTGGGGCATGTAATTTACCAACATCATGGTATAACGCTCCAGTTTTAATTAGATCAATATCTCCACCAATCATTCTTGTTGCTTCCTCTGCTAAACCACATATCAATAAAGTATGTTCAAAAGTTCCAGGGGCCTCAAGAGACAATCTCCTAATAAGAGGTTTCTCTTTATCAGCCAGTTCGAGTAATCTTGCTTTAGTCAATAGTCCAAATATCGATTCAAATATAGGAATAGATAAAATTGTAAAAAGCATTACTATTGCCAATATCAAGCAATCTGAAAATATTTCATTTCTACCTATCAAAATCCATTGACTTAACAACGCACCAATTGGAACAAAAATTGATAGTTGAAGTAACTGAGCTCTGCTTCTTATCCTTCCTCCAAGTACAGATACTACCGAAGCACAAACTAATGTAATAAAAAATAAATTGTTATCTATAGGAATTGCTGGGTCAGGCCAACTAAGGCTGGCTATTGATACCCAAGTTAAAGCCGTAATGCTTCCCATCCCTTGAGATATTATTAATGCCGGTGGAATAATAGTTGATAACGGACTTATGGTTGATGCAAATGCTAATTTTGCAGCCTGTACTGCCAAAAGAAAACTAGTAACTAAGATAATCTGTCTTGAAGTAATTGTAGAATTCTCTTTTTTAGAAATTAATATCAAAATCCCAGAACTAATTAGTGTTTCAGTAAATTTAAAAAGCCAAGAAAAAATATTTGAGAGATTTAAAGGCGCAATGAGGAGTAATTTATAGGAAGAAATTATTGAAATTAAAATGCATATTAAAAAAATTATAAGATTATCAATTTTTGAAATTTTAATTGGTTGTTTTATTGGAACTTGGCTCCTCCTCCATAAATAAAACAATTTTTTTAAAGGAGTTGTAATGTTTTTCACAGAATATGGGTAAATCTATTTGAATAATTTAAAATTATAGGCATGCTAGGTGTAAAAAGGAGATGTTTTTTTAAATGTCAATAAAATTAGATGGAAAAAAATTATCTCTTGAAATTGAAGAAAGATTATATAAATATATATCTAGTAATGAAAAAACGGCAAAAAGAGCTCCTGGTTTAGCTGTAATAAGAATAGGTGAAGACCCTGCAAGTGGTGTGTACGTTAAGAACAAGGAAAAAGCATGTTCGAGAGTTGGAATAAAGAGTTTTATCTTTCATCTTAAAGAAAATGTAGATCAAAAAGAAGTCGAGCAATTAATAAATAAACTAAACTTAGACGAGGATATTGATGGAATGTTGCTACAACTACCCATCCCGAAAAAGTTTGATGAGCAAAGATTGATAAGTTATATCCATCCAAGCAAAGATGTTGATGGATTAAATGAAGAAAACATCGGCAAACTAGTAAAAAACGAGCCTGCGATGAGATCTTGTACACCAGCAGGAATTATTAATTTGTTAAGATCCCAAAAAATTACAATTGAAGGGAAAAAAATTGTTGTTATTGGAAGAAGTTTACTAGTTGGGAAACCCCTATCTCTCATGTTGTTGAATCTTAATGGGACAGTAACAATAACTCATTCAAAAACATTAAATTTAAATAAAGTCTGTAAGGAAGCAGACATACTTATCGCTGCTGCAGGAAAACCTAATCTTGTGGATTCTAGTTTTGTGAAAGAGGGAGCAGTGATTATTGATGTTGGAATACATAGAGTAAAAAGTTCTGATAAAAATAAAACCAGATTATGTGGGGATGTATTATTAGAAGATATCATTCCTAAAGTATTTGCTTACACTCCTGTTCCAGGAGGTGTTGGACCAATGACAGTGACAATGTTACTGGTAAATACTATTTTTAGTTGGCAAAAACAATTTGGATTATCATCAGCTCTTAATGACCTTTTGCCATAAACCTAAGATGAAAAAAATTATTTTTAAAGGAATAAAATGACTGAAGTTATAGAAAATATCTCAGATTTTGATAATTATCTAATAGATACCAAAAAATTAGTAGAAGAAGCACTTGATTTCTCCCTAGGTCCTGAAAATCCAGAAATACTTAGAGAGTCAATGAGATATTCTCTCTTAGCTGGAGGGAAAAGAATTCGTCCAATTTTATGTTTGGCATCTTGTTCACTTGCTGGAGGAGAACCTTCATTAGCTGTTCCTACTGCTGTAGCACTAGAAATGATTCATACAATGTCCTTGATTCATGATGATTTACCTGCGATGGATAATGATGACCTAAGGAGAGGTAGACCAACAAATCATAAAGTATATGGAGATGCAATAGCTATACTTGCTGGCGATGCATTATTAACTAGAGCCTTTGAAATGGTCTCTTTAAGAAGTCCAGGAGTCGATCCAACTAGGTTATTAAATGTAATTGGTGAACTTTCCTTAGTTGCTGGTGCACCGGGGTTAGTGGGTGGACAAGTTGTTGATTTAGAATGTGAAGGGAAAGAAGTTGACCTTGAAACTCTGGAGTATATTCATCTTCATAAAACTGGGGCTTTGCTAAAAGCTTGCGTAAGAACAGGTGCGATGATAGCAGGAGCTAACGAAAATTTATTAAAAGCTCTAACAATATACGCAGAGGGAATTGGCTTAGCTTTTCAAATAATAGATGATATTCTCGATTTAACGTCAAGCAGCGAAAAACTCGGGAAAACCGCTGGTAAAGATCTTTTAGCTGATAAAACCACATATCCCAAGTTACTAGGAATGGAAGAGTCAAAGAAAAGAGCTTTTGAATTAGTAGAAAAAGCAAAAAAGGCGATTGAGCCTTGGGGTTCAGATGCAAAATATCTAATTTCTCTAGCTGATTTCATTACTAATAGAGATCGATAAATAGTTGTAATTTATGTCTGAAATATTTGTTTTATTTGATAATTCTGTTCTTTTCTGGAGTTTATTATCATGTTTACTTGCTCAATTGTTTAAAATATTTTTTAATTTCTTCTCAACTGGGGAGATAAGGTTTGGAATTATTTTCGAAACAGGAGGAATGCCTTCGAGTCATTCTGCCCTAATTACTGGTGCGGCATCTGGGATAGGTTTTGAGTTGGGATTTGATAGTTCAATATTTGCATTATCAGTTGCTATTGCTCTTATAGTTATGTATGACGCTAGTGGTGTTCGAAAATCAGCTGGTATTCAAGCAGCAGAAATCAACAAATTATCAAAAAAAATTGATCCTGAATTCGACATATTTTTGAAAGAAACACTAGGGCACACAAAAATTGAGGTCATGGTGGGGAGTTTTTTAGGACCATTAATTACTTTGCCTGGAATGTTTTTTTTAGGTTCCCCTCATAAGATATTTGACTTAATAATAAACTAAGAATCCTTCGAATAATCAATTTGGGTAGCAGCTATAAAGTTTTTTGCAACTTCAGGAGAACTTGGCAAATGTAAGTGAATCCAACTCGCATGTAATTTATTATCAAACATACCTTCATTTCCGTATTCAGATTCCCAAGATTTAATTTTCCATGGGTAAGAGAGTTTTCTCTGATGATCGGTTTTTTTTAAACCAAATTCAGAAAAATTATTTTCAATTTCCCAATAATGAAATTCATGTCCTTTAATTAATTGATTTTGTTTAATAATCGGAGTGTCTTTTAAACCCTTAATATATCTATAACCTACTGAAAGTCTACTTTTTTTTGATTTAAAAGGTAAAATTCCACTCATCTTATGATTGTTACCATATTCATCTTTTATAAAGTCTCCTAAGATCATCATTCCGCCGCACTCCGCATATATAAATCCTTTTTTGCGGAATTCCTTCAAAGAATTCAAACTTTTTCTAGAATTACTTATATGATCAGCGTATTTTTCAGGAAAACCTCCAGGAATTATTAAAGAGTAAGCCTCTTTAGGTATTTCTTCATCATCATAGATACTCCATGAAATTAGAGGTATACCTATATCACTCAAAAACTCCTTAGTTTCAGGGTATTGAAAATGAAAAATTTTATCTTCTGCAATTGCAATAGGTTTACTTTGTTCTAATTTAAAGTCTTTATTACTGAAAGTATTAAATATTTTTTTTTGAGGTGAATTAAGAAATTTGCTTAGAGAAAATAAGTTAAGATTTCTTTCCGCGAAACTAGCAAAATACTCAACATCAATTTCTCTACCACTATCTAATGGAGAAATTAAACCTAAATTAGCTTTTTTTAAAGATATTCTTGAATCAGAAGGTAAAAAACCGAGGATTTCAATATCTTCATCTTTAAAAACTTGTTTAATTAAATTTTTATGCCTATCTGAGTTAACGTTATTAAATATAATTCCTTTTATTGACAACCCACTATCAAAATCTCTGAAACCTCTAACGGTAGCCAAAAGAGAAGCTACTTGTCCTCGAGCATTAACTATGAAAATGATAGGTAAATCAAGAAGTTTAGCAATATTTGCTGTGCTTGAATGGGTTGTTGACCCTAATCCATCAAACAACCCCATTGCTCCCTCAATTAATGAGAATTCATATTTTGAAGAATGTTTAAAAAAACTTTCTTGAACCCATTCTTCACCACTTAAAAAAATATCTAAATTCCTACAAATAGGTTGCCCAATTGAACTAAGTTGTTGTTGATCGAGATAATCTGGGCCCACCTTGAAAGTTTGTATCTTTATACCTTTCGAAAATGCCCAACAAGATATCAAAAGCGATAACGTAGTTTTTCCACTATCAGTTGAAGGAGAAGATATTACACAAGGCATTTATTAGTTATTAAAACCATTAAATATTTGTAGGGCAATTTTAATGGCATTTTCAAAAAGAGGACTTGTATTACCTCTACTACTTGCCAGTAATTTACTAACATCATACTCTGATGAAGAAAAAGAATTTGGAACAACCTGTTCTATTAACTCCATATTAGCCATCCCTCCTGCTTCAAGTCTCATACATTCCACTGATTCACATCCGAGTATTATACATGTATTATTTTTTTGAACATCGCTAACTTTTGAAATTAATCTCAAACCAATAACTTGCCCTAAATGAATGCTTGGATTGCCCAAGGATAAAGGATTAATAGATGTCGAAATTTTTTCACCATTAACTCTCTGAAATTCAATTTTTATTGATTCTTTATTTTTTTCAGCTCTTATAAAAGACCAACAAAGTTTATCACTAATCCATGAGATCAAAAACAAAGCTTGGAGAATATGATCCCCTGCGATATCAATATCAATATCAGTAATATGATCTAAAATTGTTCTCCTTGATGGGGGATCAAAAATCATTGCCAATGATTCTCTCCAATTTTTCAATCTAACCCAATTCAAATCATTAATAGCTTTTTTTGATTTCTTTAATTGATTTAAAACTTTTAAACATTTGTTAGGCGATCCAAGAGAAGTATCAATTATTAACCTTGAACCATGATTGGTGAAGTATTCGAAAATTTCAGGAGATTCATCCAAACTCCCGTTCCACCACAACCATGAAGGTAATTCATCAATATATAATTCATCAATTATTTTTAATCCTTTTTGCCTTATTGAGGTAGAGTCGCCTCTAATAACAACCAAGTCCCCACATATAGGCTGCATAGCAGTACTATCACTTAGTGGACAGTAAGCGGATACAAAAGTTTTGATGCCTGAACTATTATCTAACGTTGGAGCTAAGGTTATTAACCTCCTAGGATTTAATGTACTTATTGATGATTCAAAGAATTGTCCTCTAAAATCTTCAAAATCCTTATTAGGTAAATTTTTTTTCAACAAATTTATTAACTCTTCACTATTAAGGGAAGTTGTGAAAGGGAGTCCTTCATCTAGGATAAATTTTTTGGCTACTTCAATTACCTCTGGGGTTAGATTTCCAGTAATTGGTCCATTAGTTAATCCTTTTTGAACTAAACATTGTTCTAACCAAGCAGGCTGCCAGACCATTAATGTAAAAGTATTAGCACCAGAATTATCTTTATCTTCTGAAATCCATAACTTTTTTAAATAATCAGAAATTTCCTTATGAGGAAGTTCTAATGGTGTTTGAAGTGTTAATTGAGGTTTCATTTTAAGGTCTGCGCCAGAAAATATTATCTTTAGCAAGTAATTGATCAGACTCAGGAGGTCCCCAGGTCATAGATTCATAATTATAAATAGGTAACTTCCAAGGAGAATTGTCCATCAATTCTATTAATGGCGTATAAAGTTTCCAAGCAGCTTCTACTTCATCACTTCTTGTAAACAAGGTTGGATCAGAAAGCATTGCATCAGCTAATAATCTTACGTAGCCTTCATCAGATGGTTCTCCAAATGATTCATCATAAGAAAATTCCATCTCAACAGGTCTGGATTTCATTCCAGAACCAGGTGACTTTACCTCGAATTTAAAAGTAGCGCCTTCATTTGGCTGAATTCTGAGAATAAGTTGATTAGGTGCAGGATTTATTATTGTTGACTCAAATAAATGAACAGGAACGTCTTTAAAAGTCAGGACTATTTCACCAAGTCTTTTGGGTAGTCTTTTCCCTGTTCTCAAATAAAAAGGTACTCCTTGCCAACGCCAGTTATCAACGAAAACTTTTGCTGCAATATAAGTTTCAGTAGTGCTATTACTATGTACACCATCTTCCTGCCTATATCCTTTTAGTCGATTTGAAATATTACCCCCCTCTCCATATTGACCTCTTATGCAACAATTCCACGGCTCATTTTCATCAGCAAGTTTTGAAGCTTGAAGAACCTTAGCTTTTTCACTTCTTATTGCTTCTGGTTCAAATTTTCCGGGAGGTTCCATAGCAGTAACAGCAAGCATTTGAGTCATATGATTTTGAAGCATATCTCTTAAAGCACCAGAGGTTTCATAATAACCTGCTCTATCTTCAACACCTACTGTTTCAGATGAAGTAATTTGAACACTTGATATATAATTTCTGTTCCAAATTGGTTCAAAAATAGTGTTAGCAAATCTCAAAACAAGAATGTTTTGAACTGTCTCTTTACCCAAATAGTGATCAATCCTATAAATCTGAATTTCTTCAGCACAACTTTGAACAATCTTATTCAATTTTTTTGCACTTGAAAAATCTCTTCCAAAAGGTTTTTCAATCACTAATCGACTTTTCTTGGGATCATCTAAAAGTCCAGCTGCTTTTAGAGCCTTGCATCCACTTGCATAAAAATTTGGTGAAACTGATAAATAAAATGTTCTATTTCCATGAGTAGCTTGTGTTTTATCAATTTCATTTAATCTTTTAGATAGCTTTACGACATGATCACTTTTTTGTAAGTCAACTGGTTCATAGAAAAGATATTTAGAGAATTCATTCCACTCCTTTTCTTTACCAGATATTTGATTAGTTAGTTTTACTTTCATCTTTTCTCTAAACTCATTATCAGACCAAGGTCTTCTCGCACAACCAACTATTCCAAATTCACTAGGTATTCTTCTTTGTAAATAGAGTTCAAATAAGGCTGGTATTAATTTTCTATGAGTAAGGTCTCCACTTGCACCAAAGATTACTAAGCATTGTGGAGATATTACTCTTTCTTGCCGCAAACCTAATCTAAGAGGATTACTTAAAGTTGAAGGCATATTTTTAGTATTCTTATTTTTAAAATCCTCTTTTTTTTGAAGATTAGCTACATATTGTGTCTAAACCAAAAAGTATCTCGAAAGCTAAACTTAAATTTAAATATCAAATATTTAGTAAGTTTCTACGTGCCATCTCCCTGCTTTTTTTAGTTGTGGTCTTAATTCCGACCAATTCAAGCCTTTTTCTTCTGCTGCCTTAGTCATAGCTTCATCTATTCCAGGCTCCATGCCCTTTAAACCACAAAGATATATATGAGTCTTCTCATCTTCGATCATATTAAAAAGCTCATTTGCTGATTCTAGTACTCTGTCTTGAATATACATTCTTCCACCTTTTGTATTTTGCTGCTCACGACTAATAGCTTTTGTATATTTAAAATTATTTGGATAATCTGTAAGGTATCTTTGAAGATCTTCTTCGTATAACAAGTTAGCTGATTTTGGGGCCCCCATAAATAACCAAGCTTTACCTTTAAAGTTCCACTTATTTTTTTCTTTTTCAGTTGCTTCGAACATTCTTCTTAGATAAGCTCTCATAGGAGCTATTCCGGTTCCAGTAGCCAACATAACGATGTTGGCGTCCTCCTCCTCTGGAAGAAGCATTTCCTTTCCTACAGGACCTGTGATTTTTACTTTATCTCCTGGCTTAATATCGCATAAGTAAGTGGAACAAACACCATTAATAGTTTCACCATCTTTTTCGTACTGAAGCTGCCTAACACAAAGAGAGACTGTATTTCCGTCGAAATTATCTCCATGTCTGGTACTTGCTATTGAGTAAAGTCTCAGTTTATGAGGTTTACCATTAGAGTCTTCACCCGCAGGCATAATACCAATACTTTGGCCTTCAACATAATTCAAGAATGGATCACTATCCTTAAGGTCGAAAGTTATGTGATTTACTCTCCCAATAGCTCCTTCTTTGAGAAGGCTGTAATTCTCAATTACGGTGCCTTCATATGGTGTCTTTGGTCTGTAAATATTAACTGGTACATCTGCATGTTTCTTCTTAGCAACTACTGGATTAGGGGCTACATTTGCGACAGGAGAAGGCTTAGGCTCTGATTTTTTTTCAATAGGTTTAACTTGAGATTTTTTTGGCTCTATATTTTGGGTTAAATTTGAGGCTCTTTTACTAAAAAATTTTTGGATAAAAGAAAAAACCCCTATTACTACTGGTATATGAGCTAAGCCACCTGCGATAACTGTTGATTGTGAATACATTTTTTAGTTTTCTTTATATTAAAGACTATCAATTTGTAGTTTAGTTTGTAGTGATTTTACAAAAATGGTTACGTTTTGAGATCGGAATAAATGAATAAAATTATTTTTATTTTTCAGTATTTGCTGTTTTTATCTGTATAGTTACACAGAAATAATTTTTTATCTTATTAAAAAATTGATTTATGATAAATTCTCAAGAATCATTAGATCATTCTAAAAAAAATGATTACAGGACAATTGAGCAAACGATGGAAAAGCTTTCTGGCGGAACTAGAAGACTCGCAGCTCAACTAACTACTTCTGCAAGTTTCGATTCTTTGTGGAATGTTTTAACAGATTATGATCGATTAAATATCTATATACCAAATCTATTGTCAAGCAAAAAAATATATCAAAATAACAATAATGTTCACCTAAAACAAGTTGGGGCTCAAGATTTCCTAGGTATGAAATTTTCAGCTGAAGTAACTATTGATTTATTTGAAGATAAAGAGCTTGGCCTTTTAAAATTTAATTTAATTAAAGGAGATTTCAGAAAATTTGAGGGTAGTTGGAAAATTCAAAATATTAAAGATACTTCAAAAAATTCATTAATTTATGAACTTACCGTTCAAGGTTGTCAGTGGATGCCTATTTCAATGATAGAAAAAAGACTAAAAAAAGACTTATCACAAAATTTGATTGCTGTTGATAAGCAAGCTAAAGCCTTAAATAAATAATTATCCTAAATTATCTAAATTTTTGAATAGCCCCAAGGGGATTCGAACCCCTGTCGCCTCCGTGAAAGGGAGGTGTCCTAGGCCTCTAGACGATGGGGCCAAGGAAATAGCAATTAAGTTGCTTATTAAAAATTAAGAGTAAAACTAGCCTTTCGTCAAGTATTGTTGATCTTTATTTTGGCCTTGCCATACAGGAACTGTGAAATGAAAGCAAGAACCTTCCCCAATTTCAGATACGACCCATATTCTCCCACCATGAACCTCCACTATTCTTCTGCAAACAGATAAGCCGATCCCAAATCCTGAAGTTCCTTCAGATGTCTGTGGAAGCCTTACTCTATCAAGAAAGATCCTTTTTTGTTCACTTAAGGGGATTCCAGCACCTTTGTCACATATTGTTATTTCCACCCATTGATTTGTTTTATGTATCATTGTGATTTTTATAGTTCCATAGTTGCTTGAGAATTTAAGCGCATTTTCAATTAGGTTTAGGAATACTTGCCTCATTCTTCTCTGATCTGCGAATACACTTGGCAGATCAGATGGTATGTCGGTATCTATTTTAATATTCCTCAACCTCCAAAATTTTTCTAATTCAAGAATTGCTTCAGCACTGATATTGCCCAAATCAATTTTTTGTGGATTAAATAACGCTTCCCATTTTGTCGTTCCAACTTCAAGAAGATCTTGAGATAAAAGTTCGATTTCTTCTAATCTTCTTTTAATAACTTCTTGTAATTTTGATATATCAATTTGGCCAAGTTTCTGACTTTGAATTGCAAGAGTAGCTGCCGTTAAAGGCGTCCTTAATTCGTGTGCGACCATTCTTAAAAGTCTTTCTTGTGATTCAATTCTTTTCGTGAGAGTCTCATTTTCTTGTCTTAAAACAAGTAATTCATCTTCTAGAAGAAATTCCTTTTGTGTTCTTATAGAATCAATTTTTGAAGTTTGTAAATTAATACCCAAATTTTTTGTTAATCCTTCCTGATTCCATCTTGGCAACCATTTCTGCAGCTGAGCAAAAATATTACTCCCTGCGAATATCTGTTTTGGTGCAGGAGAAACTTTAATAAGAGCAGGAATAGCAACTAATCTATGCAATTCAAGTAGCTCAGGTTGCTCGGTAGGCTCAGAGATTTGAAGGGATATTTGGAATTCACAATCATCAGATTCTAAATAGGAAATTAAGGATTTAATGTCAGCACTAGAAAGATGATTTCTAGCTGCTACGAGTATTAATTTTAGTTCTTTTTTTTCATTCAAATCATTTCCTCTGAAGTGTTGAAAAGCTGTTAATGCTTATGAACACATTAAGATATCTAAACTTATTTTACAGATAAGCTATGAAATATATAGGTCTTATTTATAAATGGTTGCTATTAATCAAAATAATAACTTGAATGCTGGAGGTAATACTTCACCAGAAATAAGTTTGGATAGTAATTTAAAGAGGTGGTTCTCTCGTAATATCGGACTTTGGAAGTCTAAAAGAACGTATTTTCTTGAAGAGGAGCAAAAAGCTTATAACTTATGTATGAAAATAAATATACAAGCCCTCAAAAATAAAAACAAATGGGAATCACATTATAAATTTTCATGGTATCCAGAAAGAAAATATGCCTTTTTCGACAAATATCCGCAATACAAAGAAAAAGGGGAAATGCAAGCCTACATTAAAGGACATCAATTGATAAGAGAAAATTTTTATCTCAGCGATATTGAGGGGATATCTAATATAAAGCAAATAGATGAACATGAATTAATTTTTGAATCTTCTTATGATGATTGGTACATTCTTGAACATACAAGGTTAGTTGATTCAGACAATTATAGATTTAGAGTCATCTATTCCTGGAATAAAAATAAATTGAAGATAGTAGAGAATCATCACGAAATAAAAATTATTAAGTAAGGTCTAATTTCAAATTAAGATTAAAAATAAAAATGTTATGTTTACTAATAGAAGTAATTATTTTAAAGGTTAATTAATTTGTACTATAAAAATTTCTTAAATTTAATTAGTCCCCCCATCTTTTTATCTTTAACTTTTTTTGGGATGAATTTTTTAAGTAAAGGTATTAAAGCAGAAAAAAAATTAGCTGCTGCGACGGAAGAAGATCTCTATCTATATAAGGGTATGGGAGCCTCATATCTTTGCATAGCATCAAAAGCTGGTATTGAGTTTCCAAAAGCTGTAGGAGTTGCCACAGCAACATATGTACAAGTAATAGAGGGCAAACATGGAGGTTTATTAAAAGAATTAGGAAAGGAAAAGTTAGACAGGAAAAAATTATTCGCTGGAGCTGAATTTCAAATAGTTACAACTGCAATTCAATATTGTCCTGATAGCGTCCCAAAAGATATTAAAAAAAAGGTAAAGAAGATAGTTAAAGAAAATAGTAAAAAGTAAAAGTTATTATCTAAACATCGAACTTACTGAACTCTCTTCATGAATCCTCCATATAGCTTCGCCCAACATATTCGCAACGGAAAGAACCTTTAATTGAGGAAAACCATCTCTTAAGACTACTGGAATACTATTGGTCACAATTACTTGTTCAAATAAATCTTTAGTACTCAACCTTTCATAAGAGGGAGGAGAAAATACAGCATGAGATGCACATGCAAAAATTCTCCTTGCGCCTTCTTGTTTAAGCAGATTAGCTCCTGAACAAATTGTGCCGGCAGTGTCAATCATATCGTCAATTAAGATAGCTGTCTTGCCCTTTACTTCACCAATAACTGTTAAACTTTCTGCAATATTATGCGCAGCTCTTCTTTTGTCAATAATTGCAAGGGGAGCATCATTCATTAATTTTGCAAAGGCTCTTGCTCTAGCTACACCACCCACGTCAGGAGACACAACTACAACCTCTTCTAATTTTAGGGTCTCTAAATAATCAATTAAAACAGGGGATCCATAAATATGATCACATGGGATATCAAAATATCCTTGAATTTGAGCAGAATGTAAATCCATAGCAAGAACTCTATCCACTCCAGATTTCTCTAGCAAATTAGCAGTAAGCTTAGCCGTTATAGACTCTCTTCCTGATGTCTTTCTATCTGCCCTCGCATATCCAAAATATGGAATAACAGCTGTTATTTGCCTAGCAGATGCTCTTTTGCATGCATCAACCATTATCATCAATTCCATTAAACTATCATTTACTGGAGCACATGTTGGTTGAATTAGAAAAACATCACAACCTCTAATAGATTGCTGTATCTGTACATATAGTTCACCATCTGCAAATCTTTTGGATACTAAAGGAACATTCGCTATTCCTAAATATGATGCAATTTCTTCGGATAATTTAGGATTGGAAGTTCCGCTAACTAGCCTTAATCGACTATTGGAAAGATTAAAGTTTGGTTCTTTATTCTGCACTGCCGTGATAAAGCTCGTCACGAAATTAGCAATATAAAACTATATTCTTATCGTAGTCGTTTATGAGAAATTAGCAAAAATTAATTAACTTGATATTGTGAAAAGTCACAACCTTTATCTTAGTAATCATCAATAATTTAATGGTTTCTTTTTAAATTTCCTCTACTCAAACAATATAAACCCCTGACTTTATTTGTTAATTGAGAATAATTTGTATATCTTTAGATTTAGACGTCAAGTAAGTATTTGAATTATAAAATCAAAGTTTAATTAAGTTCTATGGCTATAAAATCATTTCTTAAAGAAAAATCATTAGGAATTCTTATGCATCCTTCAAGCCTACCTGGAGGTTCTGAGAGCGGCACATTTGGAGAAAATGCAAAGATCTGGATCAAAACCCTATCTCAATACGGTATAAAATATTGGCAATTTTTGCCTCTTACACCGACTGACTCTACAGGATCTCCATATAGCTCTCCCTCAAGTTTTGCTTTAAATCCATGGTTTCTTGACTTTAATGATTTAATAAAAGAGGGATTTATCCTTATTTCTGATGAAGAAGAGCTAGGAGGAGAAAGTCAAACTAAAAATTATTTCGACTTTGAAATAGCTGATAATTTATCAAAAAACATAGGTAAATATCTTTTAAAATCATGGGAATCCCAATCCATCCAAAGAAAAAAAGATTTTTGTAGGTGGGTTTTAAAAAACTCTTGGGTAGAAGATTATTCAATATTTATGGTTATAAGAGAGGAGTTTAATATGCAGCCTTGGTGGGAGTGGCCAATAGAATACAAAGATAAAAATTTAGATTTCTTGAAATCATGGCGACAAAAAAACAAAGATAAGATCCTCATAAAAAAATTGATCCAATGGCATTTAGATAGGCAATGGTCTGCGATTAAAGATTTCGCAAAATTTCATGAAATTAAACTTATAGGAGACTTACCTTTTTATGTTTCAAGAGATAGTGTTGATGTCTGGAGTAACAAATCATTATTCTCAATTTCAAATAATGGGGATTTAATCTTTCAAAGTGGAGTTCCACCGGACTATTTTTCATCTACTGGACAGTTGTGGGGGACCCCAACATATTTTTGGTCTAAGCATATCAGAACAAATTTCGATTGGTGGAGAAAAAGATTTAGAAGACAATTTGAACTCGTTGACTTATTAAGATTGGATCATTTCAGAGCACTTTCTGGCTATTGGAGAGTTAAAGGAAATGCCGAGAATGCGATTAATGGAAGATGGATCAATTCCCCTGGAAGAAAACTATTAAGTAGACTAAAAAAGGATTTAAAGGCTAACCATTTACCAATTATTGCTGAAGATCTTGGAGTGATAACTCCTGATGTAGAGAAATTGAGAAAAAACTTTGAACTTCCTGGTATGAAAATCCTACAATTTGCATTTGATGGTAATGAAGATAATCCTTACCTACCAAAAAACATAAATGGGGGTAATTGGGTTGTTTACACCGGTACGCATGACAATTCAACCACTATTTCATGGTGGGAAACTTTAGATGGTTTTGTAAAAAACAAAATAAATGAATACTCTAAATTATATGATCAGCCTTCCTGGAATTTAATGGAAATTGGCATGAATACAAAAGCTAATTTATTTGTTGCACCATTACAAGATATATTATCGCTAGATGATTCTAGTAGATTAAATATTCCTGGAACAACTAAAAACAACTGGAGATGGAAATTAAATAAACCTTTGGGAGATATAGAATTGCAGATAAAATATTTCAGTGAACTTGGAAGAAATTATGGAAGAATAAATTATTAAAATTTTTTTTGAATTAATTTATTTTTCATTTGTTTTTTCTTCAATATTTCTAATCTGAATAATAATTTCATTTGAAACAAAGTATTTTTTTAAGATAAATATAGACATAACTAAAAGTAAAAAATAAATTAAAGTACCTTCCCAAGTATTAATAAAATCAAATTTCCTTAAAATAAAATCTTTTTTACCTTTCTTAGAAGTCTTTTTTTCTGTAATTAATAAACTAACTAAGGTATTTTTTTGAAGTGATAAACACTCTTCTAATTTAAATAATATTGATCTTATAAATGGATATGTAGGCCTAGTTTGTTCAATATTGTTTTCAATTGAATTAATTAAGTATTCTGGGATTTTTGAAAAACGTGATAATTCTTCAGTAGAAATATTTTTTTTAATCCTTGCTTCTTTTACTAATTTACCAATTTCAACATACTGATCAACCAATAGTGTGGAAGTTAATTTTGCGTTACTTGATTTCTTATTTTTTGAAAAAAAATTTTTTAGTATTTTCATTTAATTAATTAGAATTTGAATTATTAAATAATTGATTGATATATTGCAAATTATGCTGGTGAAATAATATTTTGGACAGCACTTTTAGCAAAATTTAGAGGATTAAAGGTTTCACTCACCAGACTTAAAAGTTTTTTTGCATCTTCAAGTTCTAATTTATCTTCTTTAATAAGACTTAATAAAAGATTTTTTCTAACTTCGGATCCTTTTTTACCTATAAATAATTTCAATCCTGCATTCGCAACTGGGAACAAATCAGAATTTATACCATTAGATTCTTTAAATAGAATATTTAATAGACTCTCTACTTTTTCAATTTGAATTCTCCCTTCATTATCAAATAAAACTTCTAAAAGAATTTCTAAAATTTCATCTGAATTATCTGTCAGAAGTTTTTTAGCTATGTAGGGATAAGCAATATTTAAAATTTTAAATTCAGGGTCAAGCCTAAGTGCTAAACCTTCTTGACTAACAACTGCTCTAATTATTAATGCAAACCTGCTAGGAACTCTAAAAGGATAAGAATACATAAGTTTTGAAAACTTATCAGTTACATTTTTAAGATTAAAATTACCAACTTGTTCTCCAAAAGCTCCACCGAGCACTTCTTTTAATGGCCCAATTAATACGTCAAGGTTTTGTCCGTTAGTTAAGAAACCTAATTTTTGAAAATCCTTAGCTAATAGTAAGTACTCTTCATTAATTAGATGGACTATCGCTTTAATAAGTGTAAGTCTATCAGCGTCTGTGATAGAGTCCATCATTCCAAAATCTACATATGCTAAGTTACCAGAATCTGAACTCCCTCCCTTAAGTGCAAACATATTTCCTGGATGAGGATCTGCATGAAAATAACCATGTTCGAATAATTGCTGTAATCCACTTATTACACATGTTCTTATAAAAGAAGATGGTATTAAATTATTTTGCTCTAGTATTTCTCTATCTCTTAATTTAACTCCATCAACCCATGAAGTTGTAATAACCTTTTTTGATGAAAAGTCTTTTTCTAATTTTGGTATAAAGACATTTGGATTGGATTCAAATAAATTAGCAAATTTTATAGCATTTTCTCCCTCTTTCTCGTAGTCAATCTCCTCAAAAAGGGCTTTACCAAATTCATCAATAATTTCTCCAATACCAACACCTATATTTAGAGGCAAAAGTGGGGAAAAAGAAGTCGCTAAAATTTTTAATATAACAACATCTCTTTTGATAAGAAAGTACAAATTTGGTCTCTGAACTTTTACAGCACAGTAAGTATTATTTTTCATTTTAGCTTTATAAACCTGCCCCAAGCTTGCAGATGCAATAGGTTCATTTGGGAATTCATCAAATAATTCAAAGGCAGAGGAACCAAGTTCCTCTTCGATTATTTTTAAGGCAACTTTATGTTCAAAAGGGGGAAGATTATCCTGTAAATTAGTTAATTCCGTTAACCAATCTTGCCTTACCAAATCAGGTCTAGTTGAAAGTGCTTGGCCTAATTTAATAAAACAAGGGCCTAGATCAGTAATGACATCAAAAAGATACTTGGAAAGATTTTTCTGTACTTTTTTATTTTTACTGTTACCTTGAAAAAGTATTCTTAAAATAAGAAAAATTAAAGTTAAAAGAATATATAAAACTCTGGGGAGAAAAATCCATGGCCTCAAGATTAACCAAATCAAGTCTCTTTTTGGTGAATATTTTGGATAAGAAATTGCCATTAAAATTTAAAACCACAATAGTAAATCCTTACTCAATATTCTATAAGTGTGAGTAATACTTTATGAGTATTTCATCTTTTCTAACTAAAAAATTTTTAAAGCCACTTTTTTTTCCAGCACATAATAGAGGAAATGCTTTACCAAAGGGTCTAATAAAAATTTTAAAAAAGTCACCAGGCCTTTGGGATTTACCTGAACTTCCTGAAATTGGTTCGACATTATCAAAAAACGGATTAGTTGCAGAATCACAAAGATCATTCTCTCAAATATTTAGTGCGAAAAGATGTTTTTTTGGGGTTAATGGTGCTTCCGGTTTAATTCAATCAGGATTAATTGCGATGGCAAATCCCGGGGAATCTATTCTTATGCCTAGGAACGTACACACCAGCGTAATAAAAGCATGTGCTTTGCAAAATATCAATCCAATTTTTTTTGATGTTGAATTTTCAGAAGAAACTGGCCATTACAAGCCAATAACTATAAGTTGGTTTGAAAATATATTTAAAAATATTGATATAAAAAAGAGAAAAATTGTTGGAGTTACTTTCGTAAGTCCCTACTATCAAGGATATTCCACAGATTTAGACCCTTTGATTGAGATATGTCATAGAAACAATCTCCCTGTTCTTGTAGATGAGGCTCACGGCTCTTATTTTTTATTTTGTGAGAATCTTAATTTACCTAAATCGGCTCTAAGAACAAACGCTGATTTAGTAGTTCAATCTCTGCACAAGTCTCTTAACGGACTAACCCAGACAGCAATAATATGGTACAAAGGACATCTAATCAATGAAAATAAATTTATAAAAAGTATTGATTTATTGCAAACTACCAGTCCAAACTCTCTTTTACTTTCTTCCTGTGAAGAATCTCTTAAAGATTGGTTAAATGAAAATAGTCGTTTAAAATATCAAAAAAGAATTTTAGAAGCAAAAACAATCTTTAAAGAATTAATTGATAAGAATATTCCAGTAATTGCCACCCAGGATCCTTTGAAGATAATTTTAAAAACCTCAGAAATAGGAATAGATGGTTTTACTGCTGACAAATTTTTTTATAGAAATGGACTTATCGCTGAATTACCTGAAATAATGACACTTACTTTTTGTTTGGGATTTTCAAATCAAAAGGATTTCATTAATTTATTTGTGAAATTATGGAAAAAATTGCAAATGAAAGCAAAAAATTTTAATGAGATCAAGGCGCTAAAACCTCCTTTTGAATTAATTGAAACGCCAGAAGTTGAAATAGGTTTAGCATGGAGAAGTAAAACATACAGCATTCCTCTTTCTGAATCATTAGGTAAAATCTGTGCTGATATTATTTGTCCCTATCCACCTGGCATACCATTAATAGTTCCTGGCGAAAGAATTAACAAAAAGAGACTAAATTGGATAGAAAATCAAAGTTTACATAACGAAGATCTGGTAAATTCGTATGTAAGAGTTTTATATAATTAGAAATTAAATATGAGATTCAAAAGCGGATTAATTATAGGGATTTTCGGCTTGATAGTTGTTTTATTAGGAGGTTGGTATTTCACAATAGCCATTGCTTTACTTACTTACCTAGCATTATTAGAGTTTTTTAGAATGGCAGAATTTACTGGAATAAAACCCGCAACTAAAACAACATTATTTTCATGTTTCATAATTATAATTTCAACTTATCTTGAAACAATTGGTTTAATTGAAAAACAAATTTCAGATGCAATTTTACCAATATGTTCTGTGGGAATATGTACATGGTTGTTACTACAACCAAAGTCTGGAAAAATTTCGGACATTGCTGCATCTATTTTTGGATTATTCTACTTAGGTTTTTTACCTAGTTATTGGATTAAGTTAAGAGCTTTAGAGTCCACTTTAATATCTTCAACTGATTCGTTGTCTTCATTAGGAAATTTAACAAATTCAACAGGAATATATTTAACTCTGACATCTTGTTTCTTAATTGTTGCTAGTGATATCGGTTCATATTTTATAGGAAAGTCATTTGGGAAAAGATCACTTTCACCCATATCACCTAGTAAAACCGTTGAAGGTCTGATTGGAGGTATCATTTGTTCCGTCTTACTTGCAACACTATTCGCATTCTTACTTAATTGGGGCAATCAATTTTTAGTAGGGATTATATATGGGATTTTAGTTTCACTTATGGCATTAGTGGGGGATTTAATTGAATCAATGATGAAAAGAGATGCAAAAATAAAAGATTCTGGAACTTTTTTACCTGGTCACGGCGGGATACTCGATAGAATTGATAGTTATATTTTTACACCTTCGGTTATTTACTATATTATTGTTATTCTTAAATTCGTTAGTTAATTAGGAAACATTGCAAGTAAGGAAAAAATCTCGAATAATTTTGCTAGATAATGATGGCAAATCTACATGAGGAAGATGACCACAGTTTCTCAAATCTATAAAATTCAAATCCCTAATATTTTTTATTTTATTAATCTCTTTTTCCCCTAGGATGCGATCATTATTGCCACATACAATTTTAGTTGGAATCTTTTGTAAGTAAATATGGGTTCCTGCTAAAGAGCCACTACTGGCAAAAGAGGCTAATGAATTCCTCCACCCCGTGCAACCTAGATGTATAGAGGCAATTTGTTCTTCTTTTACACCAATACTTTCATCTGGAAAAGCAAAGGCTTGCCTACAAAGAATTTTTCTCACTTGAGGTAGACCTAGAAATGAAGCTCCAATATGATTAAAAGGAAAAGGTATATTTTTAGATTCACCAAATAATCCTGCAGGAGAAAGTAACAACATTTTATTAATAAAATCTGGAATTTCATTACCAAGTGTTAAAGCTATTGACCCTCCCATAGAAGCCCCTACAACATTTAGATTTTTGGTAATTTTTAATTCTTCAAGAATATCTATTAAATGATTAATTATTTTTTTAGGAGAATAGCTATTAGTTGCAAACCTTGGAGTAAAACCAAACCCTAGCAAATCAGGAATAATAACTTGGAACTTTTTTTTCAATAAAGGATATATCCTTCTAAACTCCAAAAAACTACTATCAAAACCATGTAAAAGAAGCAAAGGGTCTCCATTACCACCTAATACGACAGGAAATTTTGAAGAATTCCATTTCTCACTTAAATTTAGCCATTTAACATCATTTGATATATTTAACCCCAACGGATCTAGGAGAGACATTCTTGCACTATCAAAGAAATCAATATTAAGTTTATTTAGTTTTTCGTAATGATTTTTGTTCAACAAATTTATTTCATTTTGATTTCTTGTTTTTCATAATTGGAAATAACTTCCACAATATCATTTTTACTTATTTCAAAAGGCAAAAAATGAATCTCAGAATTATCTCTAAAAGTAAATTCTGCGATTTTCTCTAAATTATTATTTTCAAAAACATTTATTCCTAAATCAGAAATAGTAATAGGCAAATTCAATTTTTTCATCAGTTCTAAAAGTTGTTTTATTGATTGATCTGCTAACTTATTATTATTTTTCGTTTCTTCCATTTTTAGTTGTAATAAAATTCCAACACCAACAATTTCGCCATGTAATGGTTTATTGGTTGGCATGACCTGAGTGATCGCATTATGAAAAGCATGAGCAGCAGCCGTCCTGCACCTCTCCCCTCCTATACCTCCAATTAATCCAGCTGTAAGTCCACATGCCTCAATAACATTAATCCAAGCGGGAGACTCCTTACATCGACTATTAAAAGCATGCTCTCCATTAATTAGTAGTTGATCTCTCAAAACTCTCGAAATTTGAATTGCTTGTTGGACAAGACCATCATCCACTGATGAACTTGTCAATGAAGATTCATACCATTTAGCTAAAGCATCAGCAATTCCACTAGCCAGAGTTCTAGTTGGGGCTGTTTTAATAAATTCATGCTCAAATACCAAAATCTTTGGACAAGTTCTTAATGAAACATCCCTAATAAATTGACCATTTACTGTATAAATATTCGACAAGGATGTCCAACCTGCACATGTTGAAGCACTTAATGGCACTGTTATACAGGGTATAGAAAGACAGTCTCCTAAATATTTTCCAGCATCTAGAACCTTACCCCCTCCTGTCGCGATAATAGAGTCGCACCTATTTTTAAGTATTATATTTTTTATCCTTAGTAAATCATCTTGACAGCAATCAAAATGCAGATTAGCAATAAAGATTTCAAGATTTTGTGCCTTAAGATCTCTATAAATTTTATTTCTTATTTTGATAGTTTTTTGACTTCTCCCTAGGATCAAAGGTCTATTTGTTAATTTCTTAATTTCAGGCAAAGCTTTTTGCCAAGCACCATTACCCCTAAAAATAATTTCTGGAGAAATTGATTGCATTTAATATTTATATTTTAAAAATTAGCACCAGCTAATTCCTGAGGAGATTCTTCAGAAGAAATATTAATTGTTACCTTCTTATTCTCATCTATATCAACTATAGCTTTATCCCCATCTTTAATTCTTCCTGAAAGAACTTCTTCTGCTAAGCTGTCTTCGAGCAAACGCATGACTGCTCTTCTTAAAGGTCTCGCACCGTAAGAGGGGTTGTATCCTTCTTCAACAAGTCTCTCTTTAAAAGCATCAGTAACATCTAATTGGATACCTTTATCTTTTAGTCGGGCAAAAACCTCTTTCAACATGATTTTGGCAATTTCTTTAACTTCATTTTTAGTCAATTGCCTAAATACTATTATTTCATCTAGCCTATTTAAAAATTCAGGTCTGAAATATTGTTTTAATTCCTCATTAACCAAGGATTTAATCCTATTATATTGACTATCTTCAACTGAATCACCTGAAAATTCAAATCCTAAACCTCCACCTCCTTTTTCAATAACTTTTGAACCTATATTAGAAGTCATAATAAGAAGAGTATTTTTAAAGTCAACAGTTCTACCTTTAGAATCAGTTAGTCTTCCCTCCTCGAGAAGTTGTAATAAAAGATTAAAAACATCTGGATGTGCTTTCTCAACTTCATCAAATAAAACTACAGTATAAGGTCTTCTTCTAACTGCTTCTGTAAGTTGACCTCCTTCATTGAAACCCACATATCCAGGAGGAGAACCTATTAATTTACTAACAGTATGTCTTTCCATAAATTCAGACATATCCAATCTAATCATTGCTTCTTCACTTCCAAAAAAATAGGAGGCTAATGATTTCGTTAATTCTGTTTTACCTACACCCGTGGGACCAGAGAAAATAAAACTAGCAATAGGTCTATTGGGATTTTTTAGACCGACTCTAGCTCGTCTTATAGCTCTCGATACTGCTTTTACTGCTTCATCCTGACCAATTAGTCTTTGATGAAGAGTTTCTTCCATATTAAGAAGTTTTACGGACTCAGTCTCTGTTAATTTTTGAACAGGGACTCCTGTCCATGAAGCGACAATATGAGCAACATCCTCTTCACTTACAAGGGGATTTTCTAAGGAATTGGATTTATTATTTGAAGCATCAAGAATTTTATTAGAATTTTCTTCTATCGAAGTTTCTTTTTTGTTATCTAAAAGATCTTTTATTTTTGATGATAATTCTATTTCTTTTTCTCTTAATTGACCAGCTTGATCAAAATTTTGATCTCTTACTGATTCTTCTTTTTGCTTTTGAATTAGTCTAAGTTCTTTATCAATCTGCTTTGCTTCTGGTGGAAGTTTTGAGTTCATTAAACGAACTCTACTTCCTGCTTCGTCTATAAGGTCTATAGCCTTATCTGGTAAAAATCTATCAGATATGTATCGATCGCCAAGGTGCGCAGCAGCTTCTAGGGCTTCGTCAGTAATTTTAAGACGGTGATGTTGTTCATAACGCTCTCTTAGACCCTTTAAGATTTCAATTGTATCTTCTATAGAAGGTTCTCCCACCATTACGGGTTGAAACCTCCTCTCAAGAGCGGCATCTCGCTCAATATGTTTGCGATATTCATCTAGAGTTGTTGCCCCAATACATTGAAGTTCTCCTCTAGCTAATGCAGGTTTGAGAATATTAGCTGCGTCGATAGCTCCTTCAGCAGCTCCAGCACCAATCAAAGTATGAACTTCATCTATAACTAAGATGACATTACCAGCGGATTTTATTTCTTCCATTATTTTTTTTAATCTTTCTTCAAACTCTCCTCTATATTTTGTCCCTGCGACTAAAAGCCCAATATCAAGTGTTAACACTCTTTTATCCTCAAGAATATCAGGAATATCGCCTGTTTGTATCCTTTGAGCTAATCCTTCAGCAATTGCTGTTTTCCCTACTCCTGGTTCTCCTATTAAAACAGGATTATTTTTAGTCCTTCTTCCAAGAATTTGGACAACACGGTCTATTTCATCGTATCGACCTACAACAGGATCAAGTTTTGATTCACTTGCTAGTTTAGTTAAATTCGTACCAAATTCGTCGAGAGTGGCAGTTTTTAAATTTCCTTTACTAGAACTACTTCCTGGGCCAACTTCAGCTGTTTCTCCCAACATTCTGATAACTTGTGTCCTGACTTTTGAAAGATCAATACCAAGATTCTCTAGAACCCTCGCAGCCACTCCTTCACCTTCACGTATTAAACCAAGTAGTAAATGTTCTGTACCTATATAGTTATGACCTAGTTGACGAGCTTCTTCAAGTGATAATTCTAGTACCCTTTTTGCTCTAGGAGTAAAGGGTATTTCTACTGCAACAAAACCAGAACCTCGACCTATAATTTTTTCAACTTCAATTCTTGAATCTTTCAAATTAACACCCAAAGATTTGAGGACCTTTGCAGCAACTCCAGTACCCTCCCCAATTAATCCTAATAGAATTTGTTCAGTTCCCACAAAATTATGACCAAGTCTTCTTGCCTCCTCTTGGGCGAGCATAATGACTTTTATCGCTTTTTCTGTAAATCTTTCAAACATCAGAGTATTTGATTCCTATTACTAACCTACCAGTAATATGTCATTATTGTGTTCATAATGAGCTTTTGTGAATACCCAAATTGACCAAATATCAAATCAAATTTAAATTTTTCTGAGATATACCTACTTATTTAAGTGATTTCAGTGATTCTGGTTATCCGCACACTCAAATTTTAAATTATTGATTTGTGAATATTTTTTCTTTTAAAAGTGAATCTGTTCCATCTTTATAATAATTTTTTCTTATTCCAACCGTTAAAAATTTAAATTTTCTATAAAACTTTAGAGCAGCAAAATTTGTGTCAGAGACTTCCAATAATAATTTTTTTACTTTAAACAATTCACATTGTTTGATTACATGGTTCATTAAAGAAGTACCATAACCTTTCCTGCGAAATTTTTTATTTACTGAAAAATAATTTATTTGAATTTCATCAGTAATAATCTGAAATGAGCAAATTCCTATAACCTGATTCGAAAGCGACAAACCAAATACTTTTACACCTTTTTTGTTTAGTTCATTTTTCCATTGATTAACACTCCACAAAGAAATCGTAGTTGAGTCAAAGTCAAAGCATAATTCATAATTCTTTTTGTTTATTTCACTTATTATTATCATTTTTTTAGGTTGTATTTAAAAAAAAATTGACCAATATTGTTTACTAAAAAATGTATGAAAGCTGTAGAATGACATTACTAAGAATTTAATATGGAAGAAAAAACTTCATTTTTAAAAAATAAAATCGATTTTGATAGCCCAAATAAAAATATAATGCCCATTACATCATCTATAGATAATGAGGGGAAATTAAGAATCGGGGGATGTTCGATAGAGGAATTAGTGAAAAAATATGATTCTCCACTCTATATATTAGATGAAACTACACTGCGAAATTCCTGTAAAGCCTACAAGAAGGCTTTAGAAAGATATTATCCAGGTGAGTCTCTCCCAATATATGCTTCAAAAGCAAATAGCTCAATTTTTATGAGCAGTTTGATCGCTTCAGAAGGTTTTGGACTAGATGCAGTATCAGAAGGTGAATTATTAACTGCCTTGAAAGGCGGAGTACCAACTGAGAAAATCGTTTTCCATGGTAATAACAAATCTGACAAGGAGATAGAGTTTGCAGTTCAAAATAACATAAAAATAATTGTAGATAATGATCATGATTTAAAAAGATTGGAAAAAATATCCAATTTTTTAAATATTGATTTAGAAATAATGGTTCGATTTACCCCAGGGATAGAATGCCATACCCATGAATACATAAGAACAGGATCCTTTGATAGTAAATTCGGTTTTGGACTTGAATATCTCAAAACTTTATTTAAAGTTATTAGCCATACTAAACATCTAAAATTAAATGGTCTTCATGCTCATATTGGTTCTCAAATCTTCGAATTAGATCCACATAAAGATCTTGGGGAAATAATGGTAAATGTTATCTTAGAAGCCAAAAAATATGGTCACGATATTCAAGAACTTAATGTGGGTGGTGGTCTCGGAATAAAATACACTCAAGAAGATGATCCACCATCAATTGATGAGTGGGTGAAAACAATTTCCTTTTCAGTAATTAAAGCTTGCGAAAAAAATAAAATTACCTTTCCTAAATTAATGTGTGAGCCAGGTAGATCAATAGTCTCTACTGCAGGTGTAACTGTTTACAAAATTGGTGCCTTCAAAGAAATTCCTGGAATCAGAACCTACTTATCAGTAGATGGGGGGATGAGTGATAATCCTAGACCCATAACTTATCAATCAAGTTATTCAGCATGTTTAGTTAGCAATCCCTTAAATCTTAATTCCCGTAATAAATATACTGTTGCAGGTAAACATTGCGAATCAGGAGATGTATTATTTAAGGAAATTGAACTATCAGATTGCAACACAGGAGATTTAATATGTGTTTTTGGAACAGGTGCTTATAATCTCTCAATGAGTTCTAATTACAATAGAATCCCAAGACCTGCAGCTTTGCTAGTTTGCAATGGAGAAGCAGATATTATCCAGAAGAGAGAAAGTCCACATGATCTTCTGAAATATGATGTATTACCTAATCGCTTTATCAAACAAAGTTAGGTACATTTAAATTAATTTTGATTTTGATGTGAATTTTTGGGGGTTTATAAATTTAAAGTTTTTGTTAGACGTCTTATTTGCCTTAGGTTTTGGTCTTTTATTATTTTCAAGGGTAAAAGAGCAAAGAACTTTATGGCTTTTAAGAGGCTATCTTTTTCTAGTTTCATTTGCTTGGTTCATACAAAGATACGCGTTTTTACCTTTAACATCAAAATTAATAGATGCAGTAGTTCTTGCTTGCTCTCTCTCATTAGCAATTCTCTGGCAGGGAGAACTCAGGAGATTAATGGAATTACTAGGAACTGGAAGATTAGCTGTTTTACTAGGTAATCCACCCAAAGAATTTAGAGCTTCATCTACTACTATTACTAAATTGGTTGAAACCGCTGGAAAATTATCACAAAATAGAAGAGGAGCTTTGATTGTTGTTGATTTAGGGAGCGATTTAAGACCTGAAGATTTTTTATATTCAGGAACAAACATCGAAGCACAACTATCAACCGAACTTTTAATAAATCTTTTTGCAACTGATACTCCACTTCATGATGGTGCAGTTCTTGTTAAGGGTAATAAAGTAATATCAGCAGGTGTGATTCTTCCTTTGTCTAGACAAGGAATAAGCAGATACGGCACAAGGCATTTAGCTGCATTAGGAATTACTGAAAGATTTGACCGATGTATTTGTATTGTAGTTTCAGAAGAAACTGGTACTTTATCATTAGCAAACCAGGGTAAGCTTGAGAGGCCAATAACAAGTAGTAGATTACAAGAACTTCTAGCAAATTTAATTGGAAATCAAAATTCCTTGGGATCAACCAAAACATCTTCTAATAAAACTTCTCCTTCGCAAAATATGAACCCAAATGATAATATTTCGAATATTAAAGGAGTACAATCCAATAATAAAGAGAGCTTTTCTAACATCAAAGATTGATTTATGACTTTGGAAAAATTTATTCCCATAAGTAATTTAGAATTATTTCAAGAAATTGATAAAAATAAAATCCCAAAACATGTCGCAATTATTATGGACGGAAATGGTAGATGGGCGACAAAAAAAGGCTTGCCTCGATCATCTGGACATAACAAAGGAGTTAGTGTACTAAAAGAAATTATTAAAGTATCAAAGAACTTAGGTTGTAAAATTTTAACTGTTTATGCATTTTCTACTGAGAACTGGATTAGGCCTGCGAAGGAAGTTGATTTCCTTCTACGATTGTTTGAAAAGGTTTTAAAAAAAGAAATTAAAGAAATTCATCAAGAATCAATAAAAATTAAGTTCATTGGAGATTTATCCCCTTTCCCAGATAGTTTAAAATCCATACTTTATCGCTCAGAGGCTATCACCAAAGATAATAAAAACTTTACATTAAATGTATGTGTTAATTACGGAGGGAGACAAGAGATAGTCAAAGTTGCGAAGGAATTAGCATATAAATCTTTTTCTGGAGAAATAAATCCCAGCGAAGTTGATGAAAAATTATTCAACTCCAAGCTTCTTACCCAAGGTATAAAGGATCCTGAATTACTCATAAGAACAAGCGGTGAAAAAAGAATAAGTAATTTTCTCCTTTGGCAACTAGCTTATTCTGAAATTTATATATCTGATGTCTTATGGCCAGATTTTAATGAATTTGAGTTTCTAAAAGCAATAATTGATTATCAATCTAGGAACAGGCGATTCGGGGGTATAGAATCATTACCGAATGAGTCTTTTGAAGATTCTTATTGTTCTTCTTAAAGAAAAATGATTAAGTCCAGAAATCAGATCTTTAGCAAAATCAGATTTGATTGGGAAAGAAAAGAAATTTTGGAAATATTAAATATGCCTTTGATAGATTTAATGTGGGAAGCACAGATTATCCATAGGAAATTTAATAAATATAAAGTTCAGCTTGCATCACTCTACAGCGTAAAAACTGGTGGTTGCCAAGAAGATTGTTCCTACTGTAGCCAATCAATTTATAGTTCTAGTGAAATTAAAAATCACCCACAATTAGAGGTAGACCAGGTTTTAGCGAGAGCAAAAATTGCAAAAAACGAGGGTGCCGAAAGATTTTGCATGGGTTGGGCATGGAGAGAAATTAGAGATGGAAAATCATTTAACTCTATGCTTGAAATGGTTAAAGGGGTAAGAGACCTGGGCATGGAGGCATGTGTCACAGCAGGAATGCTTACCGATGATCAAGCCTCTAAACTTGCTTCAGCTGGTTTGACAGCATATAATCACAATCTAGATACTAGTCCAGAGTATTATGAAAATATTATAACTACTAGAACTTATCAAGATAGGCTAGAAACTATTAAAAGAGTGCGAAATGCTGGGATAAATGTATGTTGTGGGGGAATAATTGGCTTGGGAGAAACAAATGGAGATAGAGCATCTCTTTTGGAAGTACTTTCAAACATGAATCCACACCCTGAAAGTGTTCCTATAAATTCATTAGTAGCTATTGAAGGTACTGGTTTAGAAGATAATCAAGAAATTGGTTCTATTGAAATGATAAGGATGATAGCTACAGCAAGAATTCTTATGCCTAAAAGTAAAATAAGATTAAGTGCAGGGCGAGAAAAGCTTTCAAAAGAAGCCCAAATTTTATGTTTTCAATGTGGTGCAAATTCAATTTTTTATGGAGATGAGTTACTCACAACTTCAAATCCATCTTTTCAATCAGACAGAAAACTTCTTAATGAGGTAGGAGTATCATTTAACAAAGATTTTGAAACTAGTGAAAAAACATTATCTTCTTTATGAAAGGCAAAAATTATAAAATAGTTTCTCTTTACTCTTTCTTCCCATTTCAAGAAAACTTAATTCTTGATCTAAAAAATAAATTATTAGAAATCGAAAATGATAATGATCTTTCAGGTTTGTTAATTTTTGCAAGTGAGGGTATTAATGGAACTATTTGTGCCGAGAAAAATGTAATTGATTTTGTTATCAATTTACTTAAAAAATATGCAGGTAATAGAAATTTGAATATAAAAGTAAACTCTTCAAAAGAGAAAGTCTTCAAAAAATTAAAAATAAAAATCAAAAAAGAAATAGTTACCATGGGTGTCCCTGAAATAAACCCTGCAGAAAATAATGGGACCTATATTGACTCAGCTGATTGGAATAAGTTAATTAAAAATCAAAATACAATAGTCATTGATACTAGAAATCATTATGAGGTTTCTTTAGGTACATTTCAGAACTCTATAAACCCAAATACAAGAAATTTTAGCGAATTCCCCAAGTGGGTAGATGATCATTTAGAAACCCATTTAGAAAATAAACAGAATACAAATATAGCAATGTTTTGTACCGGAGGAATAAGATGTGAAAAAGCTACTAGTTTACTGAAAAAGAAAGGTTATAAAAATATTTATCACCTACAAGGGGGTATCCTTAAATACCTTGACGATATACCAAAAGAAAAAAACTTATTTGAAGGTGAATGTTATGTTTTTGATAAAAGAGTTGCTTTAGATCAAGATTTAGAAAAAGGCTCTTACTCGATTTGTCATGCATGTGGAATGCCAATTTCAATTCAAGATCAAGAAAGAAAAGAATATAGAAAGGGTATCCAATGTCATTTCTGCATAGACCAATTCAGCGATGATGATAGGAAAAGGTTTGAAGAAAGACAAAAACAAATCGATAGATCAAAAGTGGAAAATCCTAAAATCTATATGGACTAATTTTCAAAATCATGAAAGTTGAAGAATTAGAAAAATTAGCAGGTTCTATTGGATTATTAATTAAAATTCAAGTTAGAGAAACTATCGGATTATGTTTCTTTAGAATCGTGATTGCAGAACAGAAAGATAACATAATTAAGATTTGGGCCGAAATGAAAGGTTGGACTTATTTAAATAAACAAGGTATTCAGCTTGATACATTAAGAATCCTAAGTAAAGCTCCTGCTTTTGTTTCGGAATTAATATGGGCAACAACTATGGCTTGGGCAATTGAAAAAAAATCAAGCAACAAAGTAAGACTTTTAGCTATTTTTGATAGTGAAGGATATAGTAAAAAACTTGTAAGATATTTCAAGTTAATAGGATTCAAAATTGTCAAAGAAGTTGGTTCCAGCCCAGTAGATCTTTTATTAAGATTGGTTTGGGGAGGTGCAGGTACACTTATGAACGGGGAATGTATTTCCATATTGAATAGGCTTGAAAAGAAACTCTCTTTAATTAAAGAAAGTTAACCTGCGTGATAACTACTTCTAACTAAAGGGCCAGAAGATACTTTTTTGAATCCTAATTCCTTAGAGAAGCGATATAAAAATTCAAACTCTGATGGATCCCAATATTTCTTAACTGCCAAATGATTGAATGAGGGCCTTAAATATTGGCCAATTGTAATTTGATCACAATCTATTTTTTTAAGATCATAAATTGTATTTTTTATTTCATCCAATGTTTCCCCAAGTCCTAACATAATGCCTGATTTAGTTTGAATATGAGGAGCAATATCCTTTGACTTTTTTAGTAAACTAAGGGATTTTTTATAATTTGCACCCCTCCTAACTCTTTTTTGCAGTCTTTCAACAGTTTCAAGATTATGATTAAAGCATATTGGATCTTTTTCTAAAATCATCTTCAATCTCTCAGTCTGAAGCTTATTTGTTTCATCAAGATTTTTGCCTCCACCCCATAAATCAGGAGTTAAAACTTCAATTTTAATTGTTGAATCAATTTTTCTAATCTCATCAATTGTAGATATAAATAAATTTGCACCATGATCAGGGAGATCGTCTCTAGCTACAGATGTCAAAACAACATATTTCAAATTTAGTACTTTTACTGCTTCAGCGACTTGAGTACATTCATCAATATTGATAGAACTAGGCCTACCTTTATTTACCTGACAAAAAGCACATGAACGAGAACATATCGATCCCCCCAGTAAGAAGGTGGCTGTTCCTGAGGCATAACATTCTGCTCTATTTGGACATCTTGCTTCTTCACAAATAGTATGAATATTTGATTTTTTGATGAGTGTTTGTATTTTTTGGAATTCTGAAGCTTTACTAATAGGAAATTTTATCCAGGAGGGTAGTCTTAAGATTTTTTCTTTCTTGATTAGATTATTGTCTCTCATTGTCTAATTTAGTTTTGTTCTGCCTTCTAAGGCCCTTGCAAGTGTAACTTCATCCACGTATTCAAGTTCACTACCCATTGGTAGCCCATATGCAATCCTCGTAACTTTAGTAAAAGGGGCTAACAATTTCCCAATATAAAGACTTGTTGTGTCTCCCTCAACACTTGGGGTCAATGCCAATATGATCTCATCTATTTCAGACTTACTAACTCTTTCTACCAAGCTTCTTATTTCTAAGAGTTCGGGGCCAACAGAATCCATTGGGGATATTAAACCACCAATAACATGGTAAACACCTTTAAATTCTCTGGCGCGCTCCAAAGCAAGCAAATCTTTAGTTTCTGCTACTACACAGATTAGTTTTTGATTTCTTTCAATATTTCTACAAATTTCGCATTCATCTTCTGAAGTCAAATTGAAACATTTTTTGCAACGACCAACATTACTATGTGCCTCTAACAGAGCCTTTGAAAAATCTCTTATTGTACTTTCAGGTTGTTTTAAAATAAACAGGGCTAATCGTTGCGCAGTTCTTGGACCAATCCCTGGGAATTTCTCAAAATGACCGATTAATTTTGAAAGTGGTTTTGTATAAGTAATCAAAATTAAACTATTTCTAGAGATAATTTAGACGCAAAATTCCGAATTGCCATAATTGTTTGCTTTTAATGTCTTATTATGTTTTTAGTTAGTAATTTCAAACAAAATGAAAAATATTAAATTTAACCCTTTCAAATATTTATTTTTAGTTTTTTTGTGCTTAACACTGAGTGCTTGTAGTGGCGGACTAAATGCGGGATTAGAAGCTTATCAGAGTCCAGATGGTAGATATGCTTTTTTGTATCCAACAGGATGGACTAGAGTAAAAGTCGATGGAGGACCTGAAATTATTTATCATGATTTAATAAATAGTAATGAGACCTTGAGTTTAGTTATTTCTGATGTCAATAAAGAGGTTCAATTAGAGCAATTAGGAAGCCCAAGCGAAGTAGGTCAAACATTAATTGATAAAGTCATTGCTCCCGAAGGTTCTGGTAGAGAGGTAAAACTTATAAATGCCAATAAGAGGGAGGCATCCAATCATATTTTCTATGATTTAGAATATGAATTAAATTTAAATGAACAGGCAAGACATGAATTAGCTACTGTCGTAATTGATAGAGGAACACTTTACACTTTCGCTGTGGGAACAAATGAAGAAAGGTGGAATAAAGTTGACGGTATGTTTAGTAACGTAATTGAATCATTTAACTTCTTGATATAGTTTAGAAATTCTTACTAGATTCCTACTTGAACATTCCACAAATCAGCATATATTTTGTTCTGATCTAATAGTTTTTCATGTTTTCCGCTTTCAACTATTTTACCTTTATGAATAACTACAATATTATCCGCATTTTTTATAGTGCTTAATCTATGAGCTATTACTATAGTTGTTCTTTCTTTAGTGATTTTAGATAACGATTTTTGAATTAAAGCCTCTGTTTCATTATCAACTGACGCTGTAGCTTCATCTAATATTAATATTGGAGCATCCTTTAAAACAGCCCTCGCCAAGGCAATTCTTTGACGTTGCCCGCCTGAGAGCCTTTGGCCCCTTTCCCCCACTATAGTTTTATAACCATCTGGTAATTGTTCAATAAATTTATGAGCTTCCGCAATCTTTGAAGCTTTAATAATATCTTTAAGACTTGGGTTGATTGAGCCATACGCAATATTTTCTTGTACACTGCCATGAAATAAATAAGTTTCTTGACTTACTAAAGAGATACACTTTCTTAAATCCCTCAAATTTATTTCTTTAATGGAAACCCCATCCAAGGTTATTGACCCATTATTACTATCATAAATTCTAAGTAGTAGTTTTATTATTGTACTTTTCCCAGAACCTGTTAAACCAACAATTCCTAATGTTGAGTTATTTTCAATTTTGAAATTTATGTTTTTTAAAGTTAAATCTCGTCCAGGATAATTAAAATTTACATTATTAAAAATAATTTCTCCTTTGATATCTTTAGGTTCAATTTTTATTTTTCCATCTTTTATTTTTATAGGCGTATCTATGAGATCAATTACTCTATCTATTGAAGCCATAGATCTCTGAAAATCATCTAAAACATGCCCCAAAGTAGTTAAAGGCCATAATAGTCTTTGTGTAATAAACACTAAAAAACTATAAGTACCTACATCAAGTGTCTTATTCCAAGTTTGGAAACCTCCAATTAATAGAATCGCTATAAAAGCAAATAAAATTGCAAATCTTATAAGAGGGATAAAAGCAGAAGATAATTTTATTGCAGCCTTATTACTTTTTTGATAATCGAGACTTTCTTTATTTAATCTATTTAGTTCCCATTTTTCTTTAGTAAAACTTTTTATGGTTAGAATTCCACTTAAATTATTATTAAGCCTTGATGCCAACAGTCCAGCTTTATTTCTAACATCTCTGTATTTTGGAGCAAGCTTCCTTTGAAATTTAATTGATCCTAAAAATATAATTGGAATAGGAAAGAAAGCAAATAAAGCGATTTTTGGAGCGACAAAAATCATAGTGCCCCCAATTATTAAGACAGTTATAAATAACTGAATAATCTGATTAGCCCCTTGGTCTAGAAATCTCTCGAGTTGATTTATATCATCATTCAAAATAGATAATAACCTTCCAGTATTATCATTTTCAAAAAAATCCATATCTAGTTCCTGGATATGCTCATAAGCTTTTATTCTTAATTTATGTTGCGATAACTGAGCCAAATTTCTCCATAAAATCGAATATAAATATTCAAAGGAGGATTCGCCAGACCAAACTATTCCTGAAGCAAATGCAAGAAAAATCAATTGTGCTGGAACTTCTTTTATTCCAAAACCAGCAATCCATGAATTCTGTTCCTTAACAACTATATCCACTGCAAGACCAATTATTACAGGGGGCGCTAAATCTAATATTTTATTAATTATGGAACTAAGAAAAGCAAAAAATAATAACCTTCTTTCCTCAATCAGATTTAAATAAAGTCTAATTATTGGATTTTGATTTTTCTTAGACCTCATAAAAATAATAATTAAATTTTTCTATTATGATTTAAATTTTCTTTAATTTCTAATTTACATTTTGTTTTTGCATCTTGATGACTTGCAGTTTGCATAAATTCTTCGTAGTAACAATCACAAGTTTCATTCGCAATTTCTTCACTAAATACCATTTCTGCTTTGATCATCTCCTCTTTGACACTCTGAAGACAAAATAATTTTATGATTGAATTTTGTTTCGTTTGAGCTAAATAATAACTATTAAAGGAGTTGAATAGTATTATCAGATTCACAAAAATAAAGAAATTATATTTGCTAATTTTCATTCTATATCACTAGTTTCTGACTTTAATTTTTTTTAATTTATTTTTAGTTTCTCTATGCAGATCTCTGGGTAAATCTACCAAACTGTAATCATTAAAAATCTGTATCTTACCTATTGATCTTCCATTTATATTAGTTGAATTACAGATTGAGGATATGATATTTGCAACTCTAATTCCATCAAATTTACCAAAGTTAAATTTGTAGGTTTCAAAAGAATCATTTTGATAATTATTTCTTCTATTTGAATTTCTCATACGATTATTACTATTTCTATTTGATCTATTTCGATCAGTATTATTTTGTTTATTAATCCAAGAATCATCTTCATTAACAAAAAATGATTTATTACCTATTACTAAATTAATCGCCGCCATAGCAATATTTGAGTCATCCATAGAGTATTTTTCTTTTAAATTATCTAGTACATCAATAATCAAAGCTTTATTTTCTTCATTTTCATCTTTAACTAAAGAACTCTCATTAACATTCTCTATAAGTTTCTCCATCCTTTTTTCATTTATTATTTTATTACTTGGTATATTAATTTCTTCAATCTTAGTTCTTGTTGAGTTTTCTAAGTTTCGCAGAAAATATTTTTCTCTTTGATTTACAAATAAAATTGCTTCTCCTGATCTACCTGCCCTTCCAGTTCTTCCAATTCTATGAGTATATGTTTCCTTGTCAAAAGGAAAATCGTAATTAACAACAAGTTTTATCCTCTCAACATCTAATCCTCTAGCCGCGACATCGGTTGCTACAAGGATATTAATAAATCCTTTTTTTAATCTATCTACAGTATTTTCTCTTTGATTTTGAGGTATATCTCCATTAAGTACTGCCACTGTATGACCTGAATTCTCTAAAGCTTCAGCTATTGAAGTAGTAAGTAGTTTTGTCCTCACAAAAATAATTACTCCCTCGTTATTAAGTTCTAATATTCTTTTTAAAGCATCTAACTTATGATGCCTTTGTACATATAGAAATTTTTGCGAAATTAATTGAGTTTCTTTTTTGACACTTTTGATTAATATTTCGGCCGGATCATTTAAATATTTTTTTGCTATACTTCTTATCTCACTAGGCATTGTTGCTGAAAACAATACCATCTGCTTATTTTCCGGAAGTTGATCTATTATCCATTCAATATCTTCAAGAAAACCCATATTTAACATTTCATCTGCCTCATCTAAAACAAGACAATTTATATCTTTAATTTTAAAAGTCCCCTGCCTTATATGATCCATTATTCGGCCTGGGGTCCCAACTACTACGTCAACTTTTCTTTTCAATGCAGAAATTTGATTTCGATAATCGGTTCCTCCATATATTGCAACCGTCTTAAAATTACTAGATTCAGAACTATAACTTTTAAAAGATTCTGCCACCTGAGTTGCTAGTTCTCTTGTAGGAGTCATAACTAAAACCTTGGCATTTAATTCTTTATTATCTGCAAGTTTTTCTATTAATGGTAATGCGAAAGCTGCAGTCTTTCCTGTCCCTGTTTGTGCTTGGCCTAGTAAATCTCTGCCTAACATTAGTTCCGGAATTGCAGCTTTTTGTATGGGAGTTGGATTTTTATATCCTTTATTTATTAACGAACTTATGATTGATTGATTAAACCCGAAATCGAGAAATCCATTCTCATTCTCATTCTCATTCTCATTACCTTTTGATACTTCCAAAGGTTGAGATTCAATTTCTTTTTTGTTCTCTAAGTTCTTTAACTCAAGAAGGGAATTATCTTCATTCTGAGATTTTTCCTGCTCACTACCAAGCGAGTTACTATCTTTTTTTAAAGCCATTTTAAATGCCTAATAATCTTCTGATTAGGCATTCAACAAATATCTAAATTGACTTAAATTGTTGACTAGCCTTACAGAGCCGAAATACTAATCTAACATCTTGGGGTGAAGATCTTACTAATATCACAAAAAAAATTTTAATTTAAATAATATACATCTAGAAATTTTTTCGCTCTTGTAACAGCAGTATAAAATAACCTTTTTTCAAAATTATCTCTGCAAAAAATATTTTCATTATCTTTTTTTTCTTTTAAAGCATATTGATTCCTTCTATACTTTTGTGACCACAAAATGCTTACTTTTTCAGATTCACTTCCTTGTGATTTATGTATAGTAATGGCTATTGCTGGGACAACATTTTCTAAATTAGATGGATCAATTAATACGACAATTTCTTCGTTGTTATCATTAAATTTTCTAAAAAGATATTTTCTTTTATTTTTTAAACCTATTAGTACTCCGATATCCCCATTTGACAATCCAAGTTCATTATTATTTTTTGTACACATGATTGGAACCCCCTCGTTAAGGGTTTTAAGGTCATAGGGTTTTTGTTGACCAAAAACAATTTCATTCAAATATTCAACACTCCATATTCCGGAATTTTTTTCGCATAAAATCAAATGACTTTGTAAATCCAGAAATATCTTATCTACTAAATCTTTTTCATTAAGCAATAAATTATCAATACTCTCATCAAATATATATTTTTTTTTACTTAAATTTGAAGTTGAAAGATTCAACTGTCTTAGATGACTTGTAATCGAAAAAAATAGATGTTTTGGAATATCTTTTTCTCTACTTTTTGAAATAGTAATTTCTTTTGAATTATTATCCTTTTCTAATTCTTTTATCTTTTGATTAAGTAAAGAAAAATCATTATTAAATATTAAGCTACTTATTAATGCTATATCACCAGTATTTCTAAAAGTTTTTTCTAAATTTACTACGCAAGATTTTATTGAACTATTATCACAATATTCAAACAAATAATTCCAGATAGAACAGTTATTTACTGGAGACAATTGATTTTTATCTCCAACTAAAATAATTTTACAGTCCTTTGCTAGCAAATTTAAAACTGATTCAATTAAATCGATATTAACCATTGACATTTCATCAATTATGAAAATATCAAGTTCTTTTAGTTTAAATTTCAACTTAAGAGATTTATTTTGAAAATTTAAAATCCATCTATGTAAAGTTTGAAATTCTATTTGGTCTAGAAATTTGCTGAAGGAAATATTTTTTTTATCATTAAGAGCTTCTTTTAGACGAGCTGTAGCTTTACCAGTTGGAGCAGACAAACCAATATTTAAAAAGTTATCAATTCTGAGGAGTTCTAGTATTAACTTTATTATTAAAGTAGTTTTACCCGTACCTGGTCCTCCTTGAAGGAAAACTAAGTTTGAATATTTAAATATATTTTTAATTTGAACAATTTTATTATCATTCTTATAAATTTTAGAGTTCATTAAATTATCGGTATCTATTTTTTTTAGAAATAAATTAATAACTCTTTCTATCTTTTTTGACCATTTTGATAGGGATAATTTTCTATTTACTAATAAGAATGGCGAATTAAGGGAACCTATCAAGCCTATATTTTTTAGAACATCTATATGTATATTTGGCCAGCCATCTTCTAATAATTCAAAGATTATTAAACTATTATCCACATCAATAATAGTTTCACCATTTTTTTCAAACTCTAATAAAATTCTTATTACATCTTTTACGAAATTTCCATATTTTTTTTCATTGAATTTGAAAATACCTAAGATTAAATTAAATATATGATCATATTGGAACTTTTCAATATCAGTAGTAGTTTTAGTCATTCTAAAAAAGGTTATCTAAATAATTAATTCTCTTTAAAGGTGCTTTGCCAATAAAAATACCTGGAGAAATATCTTTAGAATTGGATTTTTCAAATAATTCAAAATCTGGCAATCCCTTTAAAAACAAATAAATATATCCTCCTAGATGTTTATGTGGTTGATAATTTTTAAGTCGCCACTTTAATAATCTATGCAATGCTAATAAATAAAGATGAGATTGCAATGGATAATGATGTTTAATCATTTCATTTTTCATATTTTCATAGTTATAGTTTCTTGGTAAACAATCACTATTATCACTACCAGAAATAAAATTACTTTTCCAATCAATTATCCACCATTTACTATCTTCTAATTTATTACCTACAGGGAACACACAATCAATACATCCTGAATGAAAGCCTTTATTCATAATTTGAAGATCATTAATTTTATTTGCATATTCTTCACCAAATTCATATCCCTGATCTAAAAAAAAGCATTTTGATATATCATTTGAATTAATATTTCTACCTTCATAAGATAGAGTTAAATCATATTTAAGCTCCTTAATTAAGTATTCATTTGGAATGTCAACTAGTTTCTTGTTTTGTAATTCACTTCCTAATGATATATTTATAATCCTTAAAATCGCTTCTTTTACTTTAAAAGCCAAAGAAGTATCTATTTGATGAAAGTTTAATTCCTCAATAATTAAATCAAATAATTCTTGAATATTATCGTTTCTAAATTCAAATCTTTCTATTATTTTATGCAGACAAGTACCTGCAATAGTTCCTTTTGGAAATTCACTTAAGGGATTTGGATAAGAAAAATAATTAGGATAATTCTTTGATTTTCTAATATTAGAATCTTTGATAATTGATATATTATCTTCATAATCCTTATATTGATTAATGACTGCATCAATATTTTTATCTTTACGTATCCAAGAAGAATAACTTGAATAAGAAATAAATTGATCAGAATTAAATTCTTTAGATATTTTCTTATTAACGTTATCAATTTTCCACAGCTTATTATTCAATCGGTTGGTTTGGAACTTAGCAAAAATATCTTTTATTTTCTCTTTTTCTATCCTGACTTGAAAAGTAGACTTATAAATATTGATATTTTCCAAATTATTTAGTAAATCATTATTTAAAATATTGTTTGTATCTTCTAAATCATTAAAAACAATAAGTTTATATTTACTCCTTGTAAGTGCTACATAAATTAACCTCTCACTCTCTTTAAATACATCTTCTTCCTCTATTAATTTAAATTTTTCAACCTTTGCATAATTATTAGAAATATTAATATATATGTTTCTATCAATATTTGATTTCCAAAGAGGTCCTTTAATTTTATTTGACTTATTTGAAATAATTGAGAGATATGGACATAGGACTATTTCAAATTCGAGGCCCTTACTACTATGAATGGTAGAAAGATTTATTCCATTTTGAAGATTATAATCTTTCGTCAAAAAATCTTCTCCAGTACAAATTCTTAAAATATGATCTAACTGATTTTTATACCATTTAAAAACTTTATTAAGATTAAAATCATTATTCATTAATTCTATTTCAACAATTTCTGAAAGTTGAAATAAATTTGAATTTAAATCTGAATCTTGAATAATCGAGGATGACTTGTAATTTATAAGCAGTTCATTAACAATGTTTAAAAAACCTTTTTCTTTTAGTTCCTGGGACCAAGTAATGCATTTATTAATTAAAATTTCTAAATTATCACTTATTCCATCATCATGTAATTCTTCTAATTCTATTTCTATAAACTTTGAGGTAGCAAGCAAAGTTATATTTTTTAAAAACCTCGGATTTAATAGACATTCAATGAATAAAAATAGTAGAGAACTTGCTTCTGTATCAAAAATATTTTGTTTATTTTTAATTTTGCATGGGAGGTTAAACTGATTTAATTTTTTTTTAAAATCCAAGCATTGCGAATTATTTAATGTAAGAATCGCAATTTTATTAATATCAATTTCCTTATTATTTAAAATAAAGTTAACTATATAATTAGTTACAAGATCCTCTATATCAGTCTCTTTTTTTGAAAATTCTACAATTTCAAATACATCCTTAAATTTAAATTCAGAATAAATATTCTCATTAATTTTAGAGGTTAATTTTCTATATTTTAGTTTTGATTGTTTAAGTCCATTCTTATAAAGTTTATTAAGAACATCGATTAACTTTTTTGAGGATCTATAGTTATCTGTAAGACTAAAAACTTCAATTGCATTTGATCTTGCATCTAAGTAAGTTTCAATATCTCCACCTCTAAATTTGTAGATCGCTTGTTTTGGATCACCTACACAAAGTAAAAAATGATTTTTTGTATTAAAGAACTTTTTTATTAAATTCCACTGAGTATTATCTGTATCTTGAAACTCATCTACTAAGACACATTTAAATCTTTTTTGAATTTTAGATAGAGTAATACTATTACTAATTTCTGAATCTAGAAATGTATTCTCTACGGTCTTTATTAGATCATTGAAGTTGAAAATAGAAAAACTTTTCTTTAATTCAATTAATTTTATATAAGCTAATTGGGTAAATATTCTTACAAATTCGGTATAAAAACCTTCTTTTATTTTATAAATTTTATCTTGTAATAAATTAAATTTAGTAAAATCTAATTTTATATTATGTTTATTAATTTCCTTAGATATATTTTTATCGTAAAAATATTTAGATAAAAGATCATCTTTAGAAATATCATATATAAAATCAATCATATTATTAGAATTAAGCCTTTTGTTAATCTCTTCAATCCAACAAATTATTTGATTAAACTTGTCGGTTCTTGGTTTTGCTGCATATATTTCACTTTTGCCACC
>QCMD01000003.1 GCA_003214055.1 Prochlorococcus sp. AG-418-K17 | reverse complement strand
AACAATGTTAATCATAGGAATTACTTTATTTTTATTGACTGGTCAATATAGAGGTTTAAGTAAATATCTAAATAGCAGAGCATTCTATTTCTTACTTCTGAGAAATACTTTTTTAATTTTTTTTATATTTTGTTTTGGGATGGTTTTTGGACTTACTTTATTAAAGTTTAAAAACTGGATATTATTATGGATTATTTTAAATTTCTCAACTTCCTTTGTAAGAATTATCTTAAGAGATCTTCAAATATTTATTGATTATTGGAACCAAAAAAGTGTAAAAAAAATTGCTATTTATGGAGCAGGAGAGGCTGGAGCTCTTTTATCTAACTCTTTAAGGTATTCTTCAGAATGGAGGATAGTAGGATTTTTTGATGATGATCCAACACTATGGGGAAGATGTCTTCATGGAAAATTAATCTATAATCCCAAAAATCTTTCGAAACTAAAAAAAGATTTTGATTTGGTATGTTTAGCAATTCCGTCTTTAATAAATAAAAGAAAAGAAGAAATTGTTAATAATATACAAAATCAAGAAATTAATATTATGCAAGTGCCATCTATATCTGAAATAATATCTGGCAAATTACCTATCAATGCTCTCAAACCTATAAATATTGAAGATCTTTTAAAAAGGGATACTGTATTGCCAGATATAGATTTATTAGAATCATCTATAAAAAATAAAATAATATGTATTACGGGAGGGGCAGGATCAATTGGCTCAGAGCTGCTTTTTCAATCTATGAATTTAAATCCTAATAAAATATTGTTAATAGATAATTCAGAATTTAATGTTTATAAGATACAACAGAAAATATATAATAAATTCCCTCAAAATAATAATATAAAAATTATATTAGGAGATGTTACTAATCCATTATTCTTAGATCAAATTTTCAAAAAAGAAAATGTAGATATTGTTTTTCATGCTGCAGCATATAAGCATGTTCCATTAGTTGAAGATAATCCAATCTCAGGGATAAAGAATAATACAATCGCATCTAAATTAATCTGCGAAGCATCTTTAAAAAATCAAATTAAAAACGTAGTTTTAATTTCTACAGATAAAGCAGTGAGACCAACTAATGTAATGGGAGCTTCTAAAAGGTTATCGGAATTAATTTTTCAATCTTATGCTATTAATAATCAGGAGATAAAAAATAAAAAAAATACTTGTTTTTCTATTGTTAGATTTGGTAATGTCCTTAATTCTTCAGGATCAGTTGTCCCACTTTTTAAAAAACAGATTGAGGAGGGAGGGCCAATAACAATAACTCATAAAAATGTTGTTAGATATTTTATGTCAATTGAGGAAGCCTCTCAGTTAGTGATACAAACTATATCCCTTTCTAATGGTGGAGATATTTTTTTACTTGATATGGGTGAACCGAAAAAAATAGATGATCTTGCAAGACAGATGATAAATCTAAAAGGGTTGAAGATAAAAACTAAAGATTTTCCTGCAGGTGATATTGAGATAGTTTATTCAGGCTTAAGAGCTGGTGAGAAACTATACGAGGAATTACTAGTTGATGGAGCTTCTTTGCCTACTAAGCACCCTCTTATATATAAAGCTAAAGAAAAATTACCTGATCCCAAAATGATCTTAGAAAAAGTTGATGAATTGAGTAATAGATGTAATCAAATTGATGAAAAAGGATCTCTAGAAATACTTAGTGAACTAGTTTCTGAGTGGAAGAGTAAGAAATATAAGAAATCAAAAGAATCTTTTTGAATTAAATAGAGGTGTTAATATTAAATTTAATTTAAATTAATAATATAAATGAAAGTTAAATTGATTTCTTTTGTAATTGGCACCCGACCGGAAGCTATAAAACTAGCCTGTTTAATAAATCTTCTAAAAAATGATAAGAAATTCAAGATTAAAGTAATTCTTACAGGTCAACATGAAGAGTTAGTTTATAGCGTAATGGATATTTTTCAAATTAAATATGATCTGATTTTTCCTTCTAAACCAGGAAGTGCAAATTTATCAAAATCTTTTTCTAAAATTTTAAATAATCTTGATAGAGAATTTTGCGAATCAATACCAGACTTGGTTATTGTCCAAGGAGATACTACTTCAGCTTTTGCTGGTGCATTAGCTGCCTACTATAATCAAATACCAGTAGGACATGTTGAGGCTGGCCTTAGAACAAATAGCTTATATGAACCTTTCCCTGAGGAGGGAAATAGAAGATTAATTTCTCAAATAGCAAATCTGCATTTTGCCCCCACTAAAAAAGCATCTATAGAACTAAATAAATCAGGAATAAATAGCAAAGTTTATATAACTGGTAATACAGTTATAGATTCTTTAAAATTTATTGTAAGTAAAAAACAAGTTTTTGATTTTGATAATGTTGATTTGAGAGGTAAGAAGTTTATAATTGCAACTGTTCATAGAAGAGAAAATTGGGGTGAAAAACTTTCAGAAATTGCTAATGCTTTGATGAGTATTATTGAAGAAAATAAAGATATATTTCTCTTATTCCCTTTACATCCAAATAAAAATGTTTCTAAACCAATTAAGAGAATTCTAGAAAATCATCCAAGAATATTTTTGATTAAATCTTTAGACTATTTAAATTTTGTTTCTGCACTTAATTCTTGCCATTTAATTCTTACTGATTCAGGAGGTTTGCAAGAAGAAGCTCCAGCTTTAGATAAACCGGTTCTTGTATTAAGAAATACATCGGAGAGATCAGAAGGATTAGAAGCGGGTGTATCAAAGTTGATAGGTAATAGTTATGAAAAAATTGTGTATGAAACAAATAAAATTTTGAATAGCGAGTTTATTTATAATAAAATGTCTAAATCTAGAAATCCTTTTGGGGATGGAAATTCTTGCAAAAAAATAAAAAAAATAATTGATGATTTTCTTAAATAAAATTTTCTTGATTTTATAAATATGAGATACTAAAAATTAAAATTATCTAGAAAATTGATTAAAGAGAGATTAAGAGTAAATTTGGTGAGTGGCGGAGCAGGTTTTATTGGTTCGCATTTAATAGATTCCTTAATGCTTTCTGGAGAAAAAGTTATATGTTTAGATAATTTTTCAAATGGTACTTTAAAAAATATTAGTAAATGGTTGGGCAATGAAAATTTTCACTATGAAGACTTTGATATATGTAATAAATATTATAAAAATGTTGATAGGATATGGCACTTAGCAAGTTTAGCTTCTCCAAAGCAATATTTGCTTGATCCAATATCAACAACCAAGTCCTGTTTTATAGGAAGTTATAATATGCTCGAATTAGCTAGAAAATGTAATGCTCGTATTTTATTAACTAGTAGTAGTGAAATATATGGTGATTGTGATTCGTCATTAATTTATGAAGAAAATAGTGGGAATGTTAATTGTTTTTCAAAGAGAGCATGTTATTCAGAAGGAAAACGAATTTCAGAAACATTATTTTTTAATTATAAAGATTTTCATAATGTTGATATCAGAATAGCAAGAATTTTCAATACCTATGGTCCAAGACTCTTACCAAATGATGGCAGGGTGATTCCTAATTTTTTGAATCAAATTTTTAATGATAAACCTTTAGAAATATATGGTGATGGAAGTCAAACTAGATGTTTTTGTTATGTAACTGATATGGTTAAAGCCTTAATTTCTTTAATGGATTCAGATTACTATTATCCAATCAATATAGGATCTGATAGAGAAATATCAATAAGAGAACTAGCTTTTTTAATAAGTAAAAAATTAGAAAAACCATTTAACACTATTATCAGTAAAAAATTATTAGGAGATCCAATGCATAGAAAACCATCAATTCAAAAAGCGATAAATTATCTTAAATGGAAGCCAGAAGTAACTTTAGAAGAAGGCTTAGATATATTAATTACTAAAATTTTGAATAAATAAATTTTGAATAAATGGTAATATAATAAGAATCCATCAAATAAAAGTAATGATTTTTTTTAAATGATAAATAAAATTTGCTGTATCGGTGCAGGCTTTGTTGGTGGTCCAACAATGGCTGTACTAGCTAATAAATGCCCAAACTTAGAATTTAACGTAGTTGATATTAATAAAGAAAAAATTGAAAAGTGGAATAATAATAATTTAGATGAGCTTCCTGTTTATGAACCTGGTTTAAAGGATCTAATAAATAAACAAAGGAATAAAAATCTTTTTTTTAGTACAGAAATAACTAGTTGTATTAGTGAGGCAGATATGATTTTTATTTCCGTGAATACTCCTATAAAGACAACTGGAATAGGTGCTGGGCAGGCAAGTGATCTGAAATGGGTTGAGTCATCTTCTAGAACCATAGCTGAAAATGCGAAAGGTCATACTATAGTTGTTGAAAAAAGCACTTTGCCTGTAAGAACTGCAAAAGTTATCAAGGATATCTTATCCTTTGCATTAAAAAATGAAAGCATTGATAGCAAAAAAACTTTTTCAGTTTTATCAAACCCAGAGTTTTTAGCTGAGGGGACTGCTATTGAAGATCTAACCAATCCTGATAGGATTCTGATAGGAGGAGAAGATTTGGCTGCTATTGAAACTTTAAAGAAACTCTATTTAAACTGGATTCCTGAAGAAAAAATAGTTTGTACAAATTTATGGAGCAGCGAGCTTTCAAAGCTAACCTCTAATGCTTTTTTGGCACAAAGAATTAGTTCTATTAATTCAATTTCTGCAATATGTGAACATACTGGAGCTGATATTCAAGAAGTTTCATTAGCAATTGGTTTAGATTCAAGAATTGGGGACAAATTTTTAAAAACTGGGCCTGGATTTGGAGGAAGTTGTTTTAAAAAAGATATTCTTAATTTAGTTTATTTATGTAAACAATTTAACTTAAATGAAGTAGCGGAATATTGGGAAAAGGTTGTTGAGATGAATAATTGGCAGCGAAAAAGGATTTATAAAATTATTGTAGAAAAATTGTTTGGAAATCTATCTGAAAAAAAAATTGTTATTTTAGGCTTTGCCTTTAAGGCAAACACAAACGATACCAGGGAATCAGCTGCAATTCACATTGCAACTGATTTATTAAGTGAATCTGCATCATTAGTATTTTTAGATCCAAAAGTTAATGATAAGCAAATAAAAGAAGAAATGAATAATTATATAAGTAACTATACTTCGTTGAAATTTTCGGAATTAAAAATTAGTTTTTGCGATGATATATATGAAGCTTCTCAAGATGCTGACGCTATAGTTATTCTTACTGAATGGGATGAATATAAAAACTTAAATTGGTCTAATTTATCTAAAATAATGAGGTCTCCGCCTTGGGTTTTTGATGCGAGAGGGATTGTTAATAAAAAGAATGTAAGAAATTCTGGAATTAATTTATGGATGATTGGGGATGGCACAATTATTGAGTAAAAATAAATTAAAAAAATATTTTGAAAAATTTCTAAATAAACTTTTTGTTTTTTGATTCTTCTATTGAGCATGTTAATCCAGCAAGTAAAATCCAGAAAATCATGCTAACTCTAAAGTCATAATATTGGATATCAACTAGGTGCGAAAAGAGAATAGTAAAACATGCTATCCACCAAGCTCTTTCAAAGTTAAGTTTCGCAGAATCTTTAGATTTACGTCTGAAAAATATAAATTTGAAGGAAGAAAACAATATACTCATAATTGGAATAGCTAACAAAATTGAAACTATTAAACCATGATTTAAAGCAGTCTCAAGAAATATGTTGTGACTATGCGCAACAAAAACATCATCACGAGTTGCGTTATAAATTAGCGGAAAACTTGTTGCCCCCCATCCAAATAATGGTTTTCTAAAAATAGCCTTTATTGCAATTAACCATATTTCAAACCTCGCTGAAGAAGTAAAAGTAGTTATAATTTCTTGAGTTTTAAAAATATTTATACTCGCAAATATTGTTGATACTGTACTTAATTGATTACTTAAGAAAGGAGTAAATCTGAAAAAAACTAATACTAAAAAAGTTACTAAAAATGGAAAAATTAGTATAATTTTATCATTTAGAAAGGTAAATATATATGAAATTATTAATTCAATCCTAGCCATTTTGGATCTAGTAAGAAGTGCAGATATAAAAATAAAAATAGAGATTAAAGAAAATATAATTTTATTTTTTTTTGATAAATATTTATCTTTTAGACAAGCAAGACACATAGGCCAAACAATAAGCAGCCATAAACCAGCATAATTTTCATTATTGAAAAGACCTGTTAAGCCTCCAGTTGGATGAATTGGTCTTTGAAACCATGTTAATAATCCATTAAATAAGATTATTGGCCCATGCCAATTAAAAAAATATTGTCCCATTCCAGTTATTATTAATGGAATTGCGCCGATTATTATTAAAAGTGAAATTCTTCTTCTTTGACTTATATTTTTAACATAAGGTTTAAGTGCCCAAAAACAAAAGAAGTAAGGAATCCAATTGAATAATGCAATCCAATAATTATAGGGATCTATATTACTAATAATTTCTTCTTTATTTCTAAACGATAAAAGGAAAGAAGAAAATATTATAAAAATACCAGCAGAAAAAAAATATTTATTCCAAATATTTTTAAAGTAGGTTAATTTATTTTTGTAAAGAGAGATTATGGATGAAGAGAGAAAAAAGAAACCAGATAATATCGGCAAAGATAATAAAAGTACTATACCAAGATCAAAAAAGATTAATCCTAAATTTTTAGATGAAAAATTATAAATACTTATTTTCATTTAAATATATTAAGAAAATTATTCTTCAAATTTCATTTTGATCTTTAATAATTTCACCTGGTTTTAAAATGAATTAAATTTTCTTTAACGCTTCCTGCAGGATTCGAACCTGCGGCCCACTGCTTAGAAGGCAGTTGCTCTATCCAGCTGAGCTAAGGAAGCATCTAATTGATGCTAACTTTCAATCTCTTCAATTTTATCATTTGCTAGATACTTTTAAATTTATTAAATGTGAAATGTTTTAAATATAAATTTGGAAAGTTTGGAGTTTGTCTAGATGAATTAAAAAACTTTAAATAATAAGAATCCTTATGTTTTTTTTAAATTCTGACTATCTTTGAATTCATTTCTTTTTCAAAGCTCTTTAAAGTTTTGGATATTCCCATATCAAGATTTGTTTTGGCATGCCAACCAAGATTATTAATTTTTTTAGTGCATAGTTTTTTTCTAAAAGTCCCATCAGGTTTTGATGTTTCCCAAGAAATTTTACCTTTATATTCTATTATTTCGGATATTTTTTTTGCTAAATCTTTAATTGAAATTTCAAAATCACTACCAATATTTAACCACCTAAGAGGATCCCCATTCTCATCCAAAGGAGCATTCTTACTCGTTGGAGACCAATAACTTAATGCATGAAAGCAGGCTTCAGCGAAATCATCTACATAAAGAAATTCTCTTAAAGGTTTACCTGAACCCCAACAAATGACCTCTTTTAATCCATATTTTTTAGCCTCATAAAACTTCCTTATAAAAGAAGCCATTACGTGACTGCTATCAAAATTGTAGTTATCATTTGGACCATACATATTTGTAGGCATTAAGGAAATTGCATCAAAATCAAATTGTTTATTAAAAGCTTCGCACAATTTCAAACCAGCAATCTTAGCGATTGCATACCATTGATTAGTTTTTTCTAAATCACTATTTAATAAATAATCTTCTTTGATAGGTTGATCCGCAAATTTAGGGTAAATGCAACTACTGCCAAGAAATAAGAATCTTTTAACATCTTGTATGTAAGATGCTTCAATTAAGTTATTTTGGATTTTTAAATTTTCTAATAAAAAATCGACTGGTTTATTATTATTTGCAAGAATACCGCCTACTTTTGCAGCTGCAGAGATAACAATATCAGGTTTATTTTCTTTAAACCAGGAATTAACTTTTTTTGAGTCTTTCAGATCTAAGATTTCTCTGGAAACAGTTAATAGTCGATTATTTTTTTTTGTGTATCCATTTTTTATTAGTAATCTGCAAATAGATGAACCAACCATTCCTTTATGTCCTGCAACAAAAATTTTGTAGTTTTTTTCTAAAAAACTCATAATTTTAATTGCACATAATTTCAGGAATTGTTTCTAAAGGATTATTTTGACCAAAACCTTTATTTTTTAAAATTAAATCTTTTTTGGCTTCATTATTGTCATGAGTAATCATTTCTGATACAAGTTTTTCTAGTGATATTTTAGGTTCCCATCCTAATTCTAATTTAGCTTTTTTTGAATCTCCCAGCAGACTATCAACCTCTGTGGGTCTGAAATATCTTGGATCGATTCTAATTATAGTATCTTTAGTGTCTGCCCTTTTACCAATCTCATTTAAGCCTTCCCCTTCCCATATGATTCCCTTCCCTTTAGTTTTAGAGTCCCAACCGAGTTTAATAGCGCAAATTTCAATAAACCTTCTTACAGTTTCAGTTCTTCCACTAGCTATTACATAATCTTTAGGTTTTTCTTGCTGTAGCATCATCCATTGCATCTCAACATAGTCTTTTGCATGTCCCCAATCTCTTTTGGCATCAATATTACCAAGATATAAGCAATCATCTAATCCATGATTAATCCTGGCAAGCCCTCTTGTTATTTTTCTTGTAACAAATGTTTCACCTCTCCTTTTAGATTCATGGTTAAACAATATTCCATTACATGCAAAAATATTATATGCTTCTCTGTAATTAACTGTTATCCAATAGGCATATAGCTTTGCGACTCCATAAGGACTTCGTGGATAAAAAGGGGTTTCCTCGTTTTGAGGAGAGATTTTTGACATTCCATAAAGTTCGCTAGTACTTGCTTGATATATTTTTGTAGTTTTATTTAAATTTAATAAACGAACCGCCTCAAGTATTCTTAAAGCCCCAAGTGCATCACAATTGGCAGTATATTCAGGTGATTCAAAGCTAACAGAGACATGACTTTGAGCCCCTAAATTATAAATTTCATCAGGTGATATTTTTTTGATTAAATTTGTTATGTTGGAACTATCTGTTAGATCTCCATAATGAAGTATTAAATCAAGGTCTTTTTTATGCGGGTCTTGATATAAATGATCTATCCTTTGAGTATTAAAGTTACTTGACCTTCTTTTAATGCCATGAACTTCATAGTTTTTATTCAAAAGAAATTCTGCAAGATAACTTCCATCTTGACCAGTAATACCAGTAATTAAAGCTTTTTTATTTTTCATTAATACCTCTCATAAAATTTATCCTCAACAGTTTAATATGATAGATAATTTTAGATAATTAATTTTTTTTATTTTAATTTATACTACTACAACATAGAAATAAAATTTATAAGAAAAATTATTACTCTTTTACTCTATGGTAGAAAATTTTTAAAATTTTATCTTTTATATTTATCTTGAAAACGAATAATATCATCTTCACCGAGATACGTTCCTGTTTGAACTTCTATTAATATGAGAATTGATTCGCACTCATTTGAAAGTCTATGTTTTGCTCCCATTGGAACATAAATACTTTCGTTGACTTTAAGAATACTAATTTCATTCTCTATTTGAACTTTTGCAGTTCCTTTTACAACAATCCAATGTTCAGATCTGTAGCGATGCAATTGAAGAGAAAGGCTTTGATATGGATTTATTTCTAATCTTTTTACTTGCCATAATGGCCCTTCGATAAATGAAGTAAAGTTACCCCAAGGTCTATGTACTTTTTTATTCAGCTTTACTTCAGGATAATTTTTTTCCGATAGCTCTTTTACTAATTCTTTTAAAGAGTTTATTGAGTCTTTATTTGCAACCAATAACGCATCCTCAGTATCAATGACTGCGATATTATCTAATCCTAAGCCAACTAAAAGTCTGGTATCACTTCTAAAAAAAGAGTTTCTAACATCTTTTACAAAAGTTTTACCTTGCAAGGTGTTTAAATTATTATCTGCATTTGAAGTCTCCCAAATTGATTTCCAACTTCCTAAGTCATTCCAACCAGCATCCAAGGAAATTACAGTTCCCAAGTTGGTTTTTTCCATTACTGCTATATCAATGGAAACATTTGGACACTCTTGAAAGATGTTTTTATCAATTCTAATAAAGTCTAAGTCTTTAGTACTTTTTTGAAGTGCCCTTCTACATATATTTATTATCTTTGGTTCATATTTTTCCATTTCAGAAATAATAGTGGACGCTTTAGCAAGAAACATTCCACTATTCCATGAATAATGTTGATCTTTTATGAGTTTATTGGCTAATTCTAAATTTGGTTTTTCAATGAATCCCTTAATTTTACTCGCTCTTTTTTGACTCGAAATCTTGTCATAAGATTCTATATATCCATAACCCAACTCTGGTGTTTTTGGAGCTATTCCAAAAGTTACAATATCTCCCTCCACAGCAAACCTAAGCCCTTCTTCAATTGCTTTATGAAATTCATTGGTATTTTTTATTTTATGGTCTGAAGACAATATTAATAAAATTGGATCACAATTATTTTTCATGCTTTCTAAACTTGCGATTGCAATTGCAGGTGCTGTATTTTTGCTAATTGGTTCCAATAATATTGATTTTAAGTCGACGTTAATTGCTTTCATCTGATCAGCTACTATAAATCTCTGCTCATCGTTACAAATAATTATTGGTGGCTGTAAGTTTCTAATGCCTTTTAATCTTATGATTGTATTTTGAAGAAGTGAATTGCTATTATCTGTATCTAAATTTAAGTATTGTTTTGGGAAAGAAGATCTAGAAAGTGGCCACAATCGAGAACCAGATCCTCCTGAAAGAACAACAGGGGTAATTCCAATCTTTAATAAAGAATCTATTACCAAAATTAACTAATAGTTAATTTTATTAAAGTATGTCATCTTTTAAAAAACAAGCATGATTAATTTAGAGTTAAAATATTAGCTATAATTTAGATAAAAAAACTTATAAAATTTCGTTTTGCCTAAGAAAGTTTCGGAAGATGAAAAAAAGAAGATTTTGGTTTCATTCTCAACTGGATGTTCACTTGAAGAACTATCTAAAATCTATAATTTTTCAATCCAAACTATTACTAGACAATTAAAAAACTTAATTGGTGATAATAAATTTAGAGAAATAAAATCATCGATTAGAGATAATAAAAAACTTCCTAAAAGTGATATCAATAAATTTAAAGATAAATTAGTAACTGAAAACCAAAAAGATATTACTAATGAACAACCACGCAATATTGATGATTCGTTTGATAATGAAACATCAAATTTTTTTGAGATAACCCCTTTAACAGATGGCGTTGATCTTGAAAAACAAAAAGATTTATCTTCTACACCTATATGCGATGTAGATTTCCCAAAAGTTGTTTATATGATCGTGGATAAAAAAATAGAGTTGGAAATTAAATATTTAAAAGAATATCCAGAGTGGGGTTTTTTATCCCAAGAAGAATTGAATAGAAAAACCATTGAAATATTTGTTGATCAGAAAGTTGCAAAACGATTCTGTAATAAAGAACAAAGAGTCATAAAAGTTCCTAATACCCAAGTTTTTAAAATTGCTGCTCCTTTCTTATTAAAAAAAGGAGTTTCAAGGATTATTAGTGTTGATAGGCTAATAGCTTTATAAAGCTTATTCTTTCTTATTGTCCAAAATTATTTTTAAAATACTACCTGTTAGGGATCCACTTATGAAACTTATTCCTACAATAAAACTTATAGGTAAATTCACTGTTTGATTATTTAAAAGATTTATTTTCCGCTTACTAGAGCTATTTTGTATCCCAATCATTAGAACTAAAAATAAGGATACGTTGAATGTAAAAATGAAAAATAATTTTTTTAATTGGAATATCATTTTAAAAATTTAATCTTTTATATCTTTGTGCATATTATAAATTACGTTTTTTGATAATTTTTTCTTTTTTGCAAGGTATTTAGAAGCCTGTGATAATGTTAATCCTGCATTCATTAAATCATTCAATTCTTCCTTTAATTTAAATTGATTTAATTCTTGTTTTTGTTTTATATTACTTTTCCCATCTATTACAATTGTGATTTCACCAATTACATTTTTAATTTCAAAAAATTTAATTACTTCATCTACGGTGTCTCCAATATGTTCTTCAAATTTCTTTGTTAATTCGCGACATACTTTTATTTTTCTTTCACCACCTAAATACTCTTTTAGTTCATTTAAAAATCTTTTTAGACGATGAGGGGATTCATATATAACAGTAGTTTTATTATTTTCCTTAATCTCTAAAAGAATTTTTTCTCTTTCAGACTTTTTTTTAGGTAGAAACCCTTCGAATGTAAATTTAGAAGATGGTAGACCGCTAGAAACAAGTGCTGTTAGTGCAGCGCAGGGTCCAGGAATACAAACTATAGCAATCCCAATGGACTTTGCATATTTAACTAAATCCTCTCCTGGATCGCAAATGCTTGGCATTCCAGCATCGCTTACAAGTGCAATTGATTTTCCAGAAATAAGATCATTAATTATTTTAGGTGTCTTTTTTAGAGAATTATGTTCATTAAAGCTTATTAGGCTGTTGTTAAGCTCGTATTTGAACATTATTTTTTTTGTTTGTCTAGTATCTTCACAGGCAATTGATGAAACATTTTTAAGAATATTTAATGCTCTAAGTGAAATATCATTTAAATTTCCTATTGGTGTACCAACAATATATAAAACTCCACTTTCAGGTTCTTTATTTTTATGAGAAGATGAAATTTTGATATTCATTTAGTGACTAACTTGCCTTCAGGAGTAAATATTGAAAATCTCATCAATGATTTAAGGAATATAGGTTGGGAGGCTTGTGAAATCCTACTTCATTATGCCCAAATATTAAAAGATAAACAAAACCAAAGAAGTTTTCTAGAAAACGATAATTTAGACGATCCAGTTACACTTGCTGATTTAAAAGTTAATGAGATAATAATTAGAAGAATTAAAGAAAACTATAAGAATGTTAATTGGAAAATTCTTAGTGAAGAAAACGTAAAAATAGAACCATTCAAAACGGATATTAATTCTAATTGGCTATGGATACTTGATCCACTTGATGGAACTAAGGATTTTATTCAAGGGACATGTAATTATGCTATGCATTTAGCACTTAATTATAAGCAAAAGCCATATATCGGAATAGTTTTAATTCCTGAAATGGATGAACTGTGGATTTCTGTTGGAGAAAAGGTTTGGTGTGAGAAAAAAAATGGAACAAGAATTTACCCGGATTTATCTAAGAAAGAAAATCTTCAAAAAATGATATTAGTTACAAGTAAAAATCACAGAAACCAAATTTTAAAAAATTTAATCCAAAAAATACATTTTGATGAAATAATCGTAATGGGTAGTATAGGTTGTAAAATTGCTTCGATTCTGAGAGGGGAAAGTGATATTTATATATCATTGAGTATGCCTGGGAAAAGTTCTCCAAAAGATTGGGACTTTGCAGCTCCAGAGGCTATTCTTAAAGCTGCTGGAGGTGCGGTCACAAATTTAAATAATGAAGATCTATCCTATGGGAAAAATAATTTTGAGCAAGGCGGTATAATAATTGCCTCAAATGACATTAATAATCATAGAAAAATATGTTTAGAAATAAAAGAAATTATTAAAAAGCACAAAATATACCCACTCTAGTCTCAACCAAGAGGTGCGACAGGTGTGGGTGTCGGTTCTGGATAGGACATCCCACCATTTTGAGAGACTCCTCTCAATGTAAGATTTATCCTACCTCTGCTATCGATTTCTCTAACCCTAACTGTAACTTCATCTCCCTGCCTAACAACATCTTCTACTCTTTCAACCCTTGCCTCTGATAATTGTGAAATATGGACCATTCCCTCTTTCCCTGGAAGTATTTCTACAAAAGCCCCTATCGGGATAATTCTTGTAACAACTCCTGAAAAGATTTCTCCTTCGTGCACTTTCCGAGTTAATCCTTCAATGATTTTCTGAGCTTCTTCAGCTGCAGCTCCATCGTGAGAAGCAATAGTTACGATTCCTCCATCCTCAATATCAATTTTAGTATTGGTTCTCTCAGTGATTCCTTTAATAGTTCTTCCTCCAGGTCCAATCACTGTCCCAATAAGCTCAGGATCAATTCTAAAGCTTAGAAGTCTTGGTGCATGAGGAGATAGTGATTCTTGTGGCTTATCTATTGCCTCTTGCATTTTCTCTAAGATATGCAATCTTGCTGGACGGGCTTTTTTGATCGCATCTGAAATGATGGAAACTGGTAAACCCGTGATTTTCATATCCATTTGAAGTGCAGTTATTCCTTTCTCTGTGCCTGCTACTTTAAAATCCATATCTCCAAGAAAATCTTCAATTCCTTGGATATCGGTAAGAATTCTAATTTCTTTACCCTCTTTGATTAATCCCATAGCTGTTCCGCTTACAGGAGCTTTTAAAGGGACACCTGCGTCTAATAGAGAAAGAGTACTACCACATACTGATCCCATTGAAGTTGAACCGTTGGAGCTTAATACCTCACTAACAACCCTTAACACATATGGAAATGTTTCTTTACCTGGAAGTACTGGAATTAATGCTCTTTCAGCTAAGGCTCCGTGACCAATTTCTCTTCTACCTGGGGTTCTCATTGGCCTTGTTTCTCCTACCGAAAATGGTGGAAAATTATAATGATGTAGATATGTTTTCTCGGTGCTTGGATTGAGATCGTCCATCTCTTGAGCATCACTTGGTGTGCCAAGCGTGGTTGTTGAGAGGACTTGTGTTAATCCCCTTTGAAAAAGAGCAGATCCATGCACTCTTTTTGGAAGTATTCCTGCTGAAGCAGAAATCTTTCTTACTTCATCTAAAGTTCTTCCATCAACTCTTTTCCCATCGTTGATTATTTGGGACCTCATTAATTTTTTAGTTAATTTTTTGAAGTCAGTGTGAATTAATTTTTCATTTTCTGAGGTAATTATTTTTAGTTGATTGTCATCTTTAAGGGTATCTATTTTACTTTGAACATCTAATTTAATTTTATCAAGCTCTAAATCTCTCTCCTCTTTTGTTTGATCGAATTTTTTTAAGATTAAATCAATAGGTTTTGTGCAATTTTTTTCTAAATATGAAGCTAATGTTTGATCCTCTTCAGGTTTTACTGGTTTAACTTGAGTAATTCCAAGATCTTTGAGAAGATTCTTTTGAGAACTAATTAGTTCAGTGACAGCCTCATATCCAAAGTCAATTGCTTCAATTGTATCTTGTTCGGAAAGTTGATTTGCACCTGCTTCTATCATCACTATTCCATCAGGGGAACCTGAAACTACAATATCTAAATCACCCTTTTCAATTTCTCTATAACTCGGATTTAGAATAAAATCATCACCTAAAAGTCCAACTCTTACCGCAGCCATTGGTCCATAAAAGGGTATCTCTCCCAATAATGTAGCTATAGATGCCCCAGTAACTGCTAATACATCTGCAGGCACTCTTTCATCAAGAGAAAGACAAGAGGCAACTATTTGGATCTCATCTCTCATCCATGAAGGGAAGAGAGGTCGCATTGGTCTATCGATTAATCTTGCAATTAAAGTAGCCCTTTCAGGAGGTCTTCCTTCTCTTCTCATAAATCCGCCAGGAATTCTTCCTGCGGCATATAACTTCTCCTCATAATCACAAATTAGAGGCAGGAAGTCTGCTGCTTCTTTTTTTGTCGTTTTTGTCGCGGTAACTAATAAAGATGTGTCTCCACATTCGATCATTACTGATCCACTTGCTTGAGGAGCATATAGTCCTGTAGTTAGTCGTATCTCTCGTCCGTCAAACGTGATCGACTTATTTTGTCCTTCCACTGTGTAAAATTATAAATCTATACATAATTTATTGTTACATCTCAGAGGCACATATTGAGAGAAATATTTAAATATGATTTTAAATTTAAGGTTAAACAATATAGAAATTAAGCTTGATTGCTTGAAAATACTCAGTTTTGATGAATAAATAAATAAATAAATTAAGAAAAATTATAGATTTTAAAAACAAATTTTCTACCAACTAGATTTTACGACTCCTGGTAATTCTCCTTTATGAGCTCTTTGCCTTAATTGATTTCTGCATAATCCAAAATCTCTATAAACTCCTCTTGGCTTCCCTGTAGCCCAACATCTGTTACGCACTCTTGTTGGAGCTGAATTCCTTGGCAGACCTTGTATCTTTCGGTGAATTTCTAATCTTTGCATTGGGTCTTTCGCCGCATTGAATTCAATTAATAGTAATTTTCTTTTCGCAGCATATTTTTTAACTAGTTTTTTTCGCTTAACTTCCCTAGCGATCATCGATTTTTTCGCCATCTAAAAACAAATATAATTAAAATCTATAATAACAGCTTATGTATCAATATTAAAAAACTAAATTATTGATTAAGTAATCTTTGAACAATTAATAGTTGGCTTGTATCCCTAATTATTAAAAGAATACTTAGGCCTACTAAAAGAAAAAAACTTGATTGAGTTACTGCAATTTGTATTTTGACTGGCACAGGTTTCCCTCTCAAACCCTCAATTAATGTAAAAACAAGCTGACCACCATCAAGAAGAGGCAATGGTAGTGAATTAAGAACTGCTAAATTTATTGAAATAAGTGCAGCAAATAAAAGAATTCCTGTACCTCCTTGTTCAGATAATTGAGCACCTATCTCAACAATTTTTACTGGACCGCTTAACTGTTGAGCAGTTGAAGAGAAATTTGTAATTAATCCCTTATACCCTTGTATCGTTTTAATTAATAACGATGAAAACTCTTTATTTGTATAGAGAAAAAGTTCACTAAAACTTTTAGTTTTTTTTGTTTCTTTTTTGATATTTGGCTGCAACTGAGCACCAATTGTCCCTTTCCCATCAATTTTTCTTGGAATTAATTTGAGGTCTTTATAAGAACCGTTTCTCTCCACCTCAATTGTTAACTGTTCATCATATGAACTCTGAATTCTTTTAACCAGAGCAGTTACTGCTTGATCTCCTACACCTAGTAAATAGTCATCAATTTTGATAATTTTATCTCCTGCTTCTAAACCCGCTTTGAAGGCAGCTTTATCAGGTTGAGTAGCTAAGACTAAGACACCTGGTTCTGGATCAGAAGGGATCCCAAGAGTAGTTACATTTATTATCAGAATGGTGTAAGCAAGTAAAAGATTTGCAATAACTCCTGCTGATATAACAATGATTCTTTGGGAAATTGGTCTGTTTTTTAAGAGGTTAGGATCCTTCGGGTCAATATTATTTTGCTCTTCATCTGGGAAAGAAACAAATCCACCCAAAGGGAACGCTCTAAAAGAGTAGGTAATATTTTTATATTTTTTTTGTATTATTGATGGTCCAAATCCAATTGAAAAACCATCCACATAAATGCCCTGAAGTATTGCCGCTAGGAAATGTCCCATTTCATGAAAAAAAATGAGAAAACCCAATACAGTAATAGATGTTAAAACATTCATCGATTTACTTTAACCATTTTTTATGTGGGATTCTCCAAAATATGGTATTAGCACATCAGGAACTTTCACACTGCCATCTGATCGCTGTCCATTTTCAAGGATTGCTGCCATTGTTCTACCAATAGCTAAACCACTGCCGTTTAAAGTGTGGATATATGAAGTTTTCTTATCAATCTTTGTTCTGATTGAGGATCGACGAGCTTGAAAGTCTTCACAATTACTACAACTGGATATCTCTCTATAAGAATTAGCGCTAGGTAACCAGACCTCTAAATCATAGGTTCGACTTGATGAGAAACCTAAGTCCCCGGTGCATATATCAACGACTCGATATGGAAGATTAAGTTTTTTTAGGATATCTTCAGCGTCAGCAGTTAAGTTGTTATGTGCCTCTAATGATTTACTTGGTTCCGAATACCAAAATAATTCTACTTTATTAAATTGGTGGAGTCTTATTAACCCTTTTGTATCTCTACCATAACTACCTGCTTCTCTTCTAAAACAAGGGCTATATGCAACATACTTTAAAGGTAATATTTTTGGATCGATAATATCTTCTTTATGAAAAGCAGTAAGTGGAACCTCTGCTGTAGGAGAAAGCCATAAATCATCATTCGAACACTTGAAACTCTCTTCAGCAAATTTAGGTAATTGACCAGAACCTTGTAGGCTTTCTGAATTTACTAATGCAGGTGGCATAAGCTCTAGATATCCTTTTTTTAAATGAGTATCAAGCATAAAATTAATTAGTGCTCTTTCTAATCGAGCTCCATCTCCAGTGAGTGTGATAAAACGACTTTTCGAAATTTTGGTGGTTCTTAAGGAATCAAATAAATTTAATTTTTCTCCTATTTCCCAGTGTGACCTTAAATTATCACTCGTAAGAGGGTCCCCCCATTTTCTAAGTTGCAGATTATTAGTCTCATCTTTACCTAGAGGAGTATTATCACTTGGAAAATTAGGCAATCTTAAAATTTCAGACTTTATTTGTGTGTCTAAATTTCTTTTTTTTTCTTCATATTCAGAAATTTTGTATTTGTATTCGTTCCCTTTATTTTTTAATTCAATTATTTGTTTGCTGTTCTTGTCCTCTAAGTTATTTATCATACTTCCAATTAATTTACTTAATTTCTTGCTTTCTGATTGCAAATTACATAATTCAATGTCTAATTCTTTGCTTTCTATTGTCAATTCATGTATTTGAGATAGGTCTACATTCTTACCTCTAGTTGATAATTTCTTTTCAACTAATGACGGATTTTCTCTTATTAATCTTTGATCTAACACTAAATTTTTTTTTCACCCCTAATAACATAGTTTATATAAATGAATTATTAGAGATTTTATATGAAAAATTAATTAAATTTTTTGTTTAATAGGATATTTTTTTAACAATATCAACATTTTTATGATGCTGGGCGAGCCCTACCAGTAGAAGACCATTCCTTTAGATAATTAATTTGTTCTTTGGCAGTCCTAGATAATGGTACTAATTCTGAAACAGCTTTTATTAAATCTTTTTCCTTGAGTTCTCTTTTTTCAGAGAAAGAAAAGTGCATCCCCTCTATAACTGCTTGTTCAAGTTCTGCTCCTGAAAATCCATTAGTTCTATCAATGATTGTAGATAGAGGAAAATCGTAATTTGGTCTTCTTTTTTTTAGATGTAAGTCAAGAATACTTGATCTTTCTTCTTCATTTGGTAAATCAAGAAAGAAAATCTCATCAAATCTGCCTTTTCTCAATAATTCAGCAGGAAGCTTCTCAATTGAATTTGCAGTTGCGATCACAAATACTGCTGAGTCCTTCTCAGCCATCCAAGTGAGCAGACTTGCTAAAACTCTTTGACTTGTTCCGCCATCACTTCTTGCATCTCCTCCAAAACCTTTATCAATTTCATCAATCCAAAGTATGCATGGAGACATTGCCTCAGCTCTCGAAATAGTTTCTCTTGTTCTTGCTTCGCTTGAACCAACTAAACTAGAAAATAATCTTCCAACATCTAATCTTAAAAGTGGCATTGACCAACTTTTGGATATTGATTTTGCTGTGAGTGATTTTCCAGTCCCTTGAGGTCCTACAAGTAAGACCCCTTTGGGAATTGGTAAGCCGTAATCTCTAGCTTCTTGTGAAAAAGCCTGATATCTTTGTTCTAACCAAACTTTTAAAACTTTAAGACCTCCAATATCATTTTGGTTTGAGTTGCTTTCAAAAAACTCTAATATTTCACTTCTCGCGATAACTTGTTTCTTTTCTTCAAGAATATCTTCAATATCATCTTTACTGATCTTCCCTCTTTGTGTGAGAGCTTTCGCCGCAACTTGTTTCACTTTTGTTTCACTCAATCCACTTGAAGCAAGAGCAAGAAGATTTAAGTCTGCTTCATTTATATTTGAATTAGTGCTTAAAGCAATTTTCCTTATTAAATCTAATAATACATTTTGATCAGGTAAAGGTAGATTTATTATGGTGACTAAATCATCCAGTTCTTCAGAGGATGGTAATCTATGTGAACTAAAGATTAAATTATTATTAGTGCTTTTAAGTAAATAGGATAATTCTTTTATTGTTCTACAAATAGTTGGATCATCATAAAACTTATAAAAATCTTTCACTAAAAGAACTGTTGATAATTCAGGATTTTGTTCCCTAAACCAATTAAGAACCCCAAGTGGATTATTAGAAAATTTTCCCTTTTCATTAAGGACTCCATTTAATCCATTAACACAATCCCATGATGTAAATCTCTTGATTCTTAGTTTTTTGCAAGAGACTTCAAGAATGTTCTGAAGTCGCTCCTCTTCTTTGGTTATGATCCAAATTAATGGTGTTCTAGACTTTATTAGTAATTCTAAATTTTTGCACCAAGAATCCATTAGATTATTACCTCTGGTAAGAACTATTTTTTGCTGTTTGGTTCAAAAGGTAATCTTTTATCAGAAATAGGAGCGGCAGTAGCATTGGCAACTTCGTTTTTATTCATTAATTGATCATCAAGAATTTTTTGAAGATTTTCAGGAAGACTTTCTTTATTGAGCAGAAAAGTTTGAAATGCTTGAAAGATATTTGCTACAACCATGTAAAGTAAAACTCCTGCTGGTAGTGGGAAGAATAAGAACATTCCAGTAATCATTACTGGAGTAATTTTATTAGCTGTTGATTGTTGAGGATTGGCAGGCATTCCTTGGCTGGACAAAACTTGAGAAAGTAATAAAGTTAAACCGAAAGCTCCAACCAAAGCAGCAATATCCCAATTTATTGATCCGTCAACGTAGAATCCTACTTGTCCAAGAGCTTTGATGAACAAAAATCCGCTTTTTGCCGCTAAACCTGGAATTTTAGCCTCAACCGTTGCATCTCCTGGTTTGATTGCTGTAACTAAACCATCTTGAGTAACTGATATATTTTCTGAACCTTTTGATACCTGCCAACTAGGGAGGAAATTTGATCCGTTATCATATTTTGATAAGACTTCTGAATAGCTATTACCATTAGTGGTTTGCAAATTTATTTTTACAGATTCTTCAGTTCCTAATTTTGTTCCATTAGGTATAGTTGCAATAACTGGAAAATGAGATTTTTCGTTTATGAATATGGAGTGTCTTGGCGATTTATATGGTTTTGGATCTATAGCAGCTATTTGTTCTTGAGGAACCACCTTAAGATTTATATTGTATGGAACATCTGCAAATGGCGAGCCTCTTAAAGTTGCAAATAATGCGAATAAAACAGGCATTTGAACAATTAAAGGTAAACAACCCGCAAGTGGGCTGCCAAATTCATTCATCAATTTACCTAATTCTTCTTGCTGTCTTTTTGGATCCCCAGAATACTTAGATTTGATTTCGGCTTGTCTCTTTTGCATTACTGGTTGAGCTATCTTCATTCTCCTTGCGCTCCTTATAGAACCTGCACTGAGAGGAAATAGTGCAATTCTAATTACAACCGTTAGGGCCACAATAGCTAAACCATAGCTGGGTACTAGACCATAGAAAAAATCCAAAATCGGGATTAAAAGTTTTTCTGAAATGAACCCGATCACGATATTAAAAAAAGTGGAATTATTGTAGACATTTTATTTTACAGGATAGAAAGGCTTTTGTAATTAATTTAATTAGGATTTAGTCGCAAAACCCTCAACTTCTTTAACGTTCAGAGGTTGCTTTCTTTTCTTAATGTTTTCCTCTATAAAATTTTGAGTATCTCTAAATGAAGGGAGAGATTTCATTTCAACTTTAGCACCATCGTTGAGAATTAAAACCATATCACCATAAGATCCAAGCCCTCTTGGTATTGATCTGATCTCATCGATATTGCTTAAAGAAACTTGTGTTTTATTTTTACCGAACCATCCTCCATTGATTGTAATTCTCTTATTGGTAATTTTGTATTTTAACCATAAAGCTCGCACAACAGAAGCAAAGGTAAATGGCAAACCAAGAATTGTTATTCCTGCAAATAGATTTATTATTAAATCACTCCTTGCAGGACCCCCTTCAAAATAGATTTCTTCATTCATGTTAATCATTGACTAAGCCAGACTTGAGCATTAAGTATTGAAATTCCTCCAATAATTTTTTTTTATTATTGCAGAAATCTCCAATTTTTAGGTTAACAAGTAACCAATAAGGTTTGTGGTTATTCCCACTTTGGATACTTTTAAGTAAACATTCATGCAAAATTCTTCTAATTTTATTTCTTTCAACAGCTTTTTTTGCTACTTTTTTGCTAATGGATATGGCTACTTTAAGATTGTTTGAAGTATCAAAAAGTTTATGAGATAAGAGTATTTCTTGATTGGAACTTGCTAATTTGAACGTCATTAACTTGCCATAGTACTTTTTTGAATTCTTATGAATGTAGTCAAAGGCTCTATGTCCTTTTAAACGCATTGATTTAGGCAACGCCATTGTAATCATCAAACAGCTATTCTTTCTCTACCTTTTTGTCTCCTGCTTTTAATAACCCTTCTACCAGTATGAGAACGCATTCTTACTCTAAATCCTGATACACGTTTTCTTTTTCTTGATGTTCCGCCAAAAGTTCTTTTAGTCATTGTTTTAATTATCCATTATTAATTTATCATTTAATCGATCCTTATAGTCCAGCTTCCTAAATAACTTGAAACCGTTTTGCCTGAAGGTTGACCGTAAGAATGAAATTGGTTTAACCCTGTTTTGCTTGGATTATATATTTTAAATACCACAGCGTAACTATCTTTGTTAAATGGTATTGGGCTATGAGGATAAATATCTAATGATCCATTATCATTCTTCAATTCAATATCGGCTGGGACGTTTTCTAAACATTTTGTTCTACTATCAAACCCCCCTATTCTGACCTTGCAAAGACTAATCTTTTCTTCTTTTAGTTTAGCTTTGAAGTTTTTGGGTATTGATAGATTCAGTTTTATAAGATCATTCCTTCTTACATTTGGTCTCAAGAAAAAATAAATTGTATTTCTAAATCTTCTTTTGTTCTCTTTTTGGAACCAATTTAAGCTTTTAAATCCAGAATCTTCATTCCACTGAAATTCAATACCCGCATTAGCATCCTTAATGTTGTTGAATAATGGGATTGAGAATAAAACTGGTGAAAAAAATAAAAGTTTTAAAAGTCTAATTTTTAAAAAATGTTTTTTTTGTTTGTTAAACATTGATTTAAGGAAGTTGGAGAAATAATGAGATCTTTAGAAATCTTCGGACGAACTTTTTACTAAGATTAACATCTATCTGTCCTTAATTTCGATGCACCTCTTAGATAAGGATTCTTTACATCAATATTGGGTGGTAATAAAACTTGTGCCATTAGCCTTATACAAAAATCAATATCATCATCCACATGCATTTGTTGGCAGTCCATTAATGCTACAGAATCAAGGCCAAAGCATTTCCTCGCTATTGAAGCTGGAAAACATGCATCTAAATCTCTAGTGACAGTAAAAGTAATAGACAATACATTTTTTTTTAAAATACTATTACGTGAAAGTAGCTCATCTATTAATTCCACAACAGCACTCTCAATTTCACCAACAGAATTGCCATTTGCTGTCGTAGCGCCTCTTATAAAACCTAATCTATAATCTTCCTGTATTTTCCCGACCATATTTTTTAAGGTTTGTATAACCAAAGTATTTTATTAGATGAATCAATCTCAAACAAGATATTGTGAATCACTTTCTCAATTATTTTACTTCCAGGTAAGAGTCCAAGTATTTTCTTTTTTTTCTTTCCAAAAGTTAAGGGTTGAACCTTAGAGTCAATGTCAACCATTTTTGCAGCAAGTTCTCTTGCCACAAATTCATCTCCGATTTCGTCTACCAAGCCTAATTCTTTTGCTTGTGTTCCAGTAAAAATTCTTCCATCTGCAAATTTCTTTACATCTTCAACAGATAAATTTCTACCTTCAGCAACAGCTTCAGTAAACTGTTTATAGCTTTCGTCGATAAGCGTTTGTAGTAATTCTCTACCTTCTGCACTTAGAGGTTTATCTGGAGAGAGAATATCTTTATAAATTCCACTTTTCACTGTCTCAAATTTAATACCGATTCTATCTAATAATTCAGAAAAGTTATTCCCTCTAATTATCACACCAATTGAGCCAGTAATTGTTCCAGGATTTGCGACTATTTTGTCAGAAGCAACCCCAATGTAAACTCCTCCTGAGGCAGATATATTTCCAAAACTAGCAATTACTTTACAGCCTTTATCTTTTAGTCTTTTAATAGCAGAATATATTTCTTGGCTATCTCCAACGGTTCCTCCAGGAGAATCAATTCTCACGATTAGTGCAGGAAATTCTCTATCCTCAATTTGTTTAAGCGCTTTAAGGACAGAAACTCTGGTTGAACTTGTTATTGGCTCATCAATAACTATACGAGCCATTCTTTTTTTTGACTTTCGTCTAAAAGGCCAAATCATTCTAATTTAAAGTAAAAAATAAAACTACTTTAAAAAGATTATCAGCAGACCTAATGAATTCAATCTTAAATTGGTTTTTAATGATACTCCCTTTTGCACTTTGGGGGACTTCAATGGCAGCTATGACTCCTCTTGTATCAAGTGCTGGTCCTGATTTAGTAGCTTCATTGAGATTATTGCCTGCAGGAATTCTTGTTCTAATTACAACATATTTGTTTAGAAGAGATTTGAAAATTTATGGTTGCGATATGAAGTGGTTTTTTGTTTTTACAATTATTGATGCTACTTTTTTTCAATTGTTTTTGACTTACGGCATTGCAAAAACTGGCGCAGGTCTTGGTTCTGTATTAATTGATTCTCAGCCTCTTTTGGTAGCGATTTTAGCAAGAGCAATTTTTGGTAATTTAATTAATCCAATAGGATGGTTAGGATTACTTTTTGGATTAGGAGGAATAGTATTATTAGGAGTTCCACAAGAATTTTTAGAAAATTGGTGGTTAATGTCTGATAATGCAATGAGTGATGTGTCATTTAACTTTGGTGAACTTTGGATGCTTGCAGCTTCTCTCACTATGGCACTCGGAACAATTTTGATTAGGTTCACTTGCACTAAAAGTGATCCGGTTGCAGTTACGGGCTGGCATATGGTTATTGGGAGTTTGCCCTTAATCATTAAGCATTGCTTACAATCAAATTTTCAAATAATCCCAAGCTGGTCAATATTTGATTGGGGGCTTATGTCATTCGCAAGTATATTTGGAGGAGCAATTGCTTATGGATTATTTTTCTATTTTGCTAGTAATAAAGAAATAACTGGATTTAGTACTCTTGCTTTTTTAACTCCTGTTTTTGCTCTTCTAAGTGGGGGTGTTTGGTTGGATGAAAGACTTACTGTTGTCCAATGGATAGGTGTGGTTTTTGTGCTAATTTCGGTATTTTTTGTAAGCCAGAGAAGGTCTTTATGGGAAAATAAGCTTAGTGATACTAATATTTGATTAGTCCCTGGGTGAAAATAGTCTAATAATGCGAATAGTTTTAATTAGTACTCCAATTGGCTTTCTGGGAAGCGGCAAAGGTGGAGGAGTTGAATTAACTTTGAATTCCTTGGTATCAGGTTTGCTTTCTTTAGGTCACTCGGTAGAAGTGATAGCTCCTAAAAATTCTAAATTATATGAAAGTAATGAAAAAGCAAAATTATACTTTGTAGAAGGTGAAGATCAAATAAGTTGGCAACACCAAAAATTGAATTCTCCTGTAACTATTCCAGACAATTCACTTTTAGCAGGAATGCTTGAAAAGGGAATAGATATCGCAAAAAAAGCAGATGTATTGTTGAATATGTCTTACGATTGGTTACCTATTTGGATGACTCTAAATCTTGAGATACCCATTGCTCATATTATTAGTATGGGTTCTGAAAGTTCAGCAATTAGTAATTTAATTTCAAAGGTATATGATAAACATCCATATAATTTTGCTTTTCATTCAAAAATACAAGCTAATGATTATTCATTCATAAAGAAACCAATAATTATTGGGAATGGTTTTGAATTAACTAATTATATTTTTCAAGATTCAGTAAATGGACCCTTGGGTTGGGTCGGAAGAGTGGCGCCGGAGAAAGGTTTAGAGGATGCAGTTTATGTAGCTAATGAACTTGGGGAAAAACTTCATGTTTGGGGAGTGATAGAAGATGAGACCTATGCCTCAAAGATTGAAGAATCATTCCCTAAAGGAACTATAAATTGGATGGGCTTTTTAGCTACGGATGAATTACAAAATGAGCTTGGGAAATGTAGGGTATTGCTGAATACGCCTAAATGGAATGAGGCATATGGGAATGTTATTGTTGAGGCTTTAGCATGTGGGGTTCCAGTTATAGCTTATAAAAGGGGAGGACCTAGTGAAATTATTCAGCATGGGCAAACAGGTTATCTAGCCTATCCTGATGATAAAGAAAACTTGCTTTCTTATGTTGAGAAAATTGACAAAATAAAGCGTAAAAATTGTAGAAAATGGGTAGAAAAAAATGCTTCTACAGATATATTTGCTAATAAGGTTGTGAACTGGCTTAATAAGGTAATCAACGCATATTACTGAAATTAATATTGTAAATGATTCTTCTTAACTCAAAAAAAAGACTCATAACGTTACTTATAGTTTTAGCCTCTGGGAGCATTATATTCATTTTAGATTTAGGTAAAACAGGACTCGTGGACGAGACACCTCCTTTATTTGCCGCTGCGGGACGGGCAATGAGTGAGTCTGGTGATTGGTTAACTCCTAAAGTGAATGGGATGTTCCGTTTTGATAAGCCGCCACTAATGTATTGGCTTATGGGTTTTTTTTACTCATTACCGAAAAATCAAATTTGGGATAGTTTCGGGACAATCTCCGCAAGACTCCCTTCGGCTCTGGGATCATTATTTTTAATGTTGATGATTGGAGACACATTGTTTTGTTGGCCACAGAAAGGTGATAAGGAATTTCTTACGCCAATAATTGCATCATTAAGTTTTGCTCTGTCTCCATTAATAATTATCTGGAGTAGAACTGCTGTTAGTGATGCTCTATTAACTGGAACTTTAGGCATTAGCCTATTGTTGTTTTGGAGAAGAATGGCTAGTTACAAAAATGATCAATGTATCTCAGCATGGGTATTTTTGGGATTTGCAATTTTAACTAAAGGACCTGTTGCATTTGTTTTGGCAACATTAACTATTACCTCCTTTTTATTTAGTCAGAAGGATTGGAAAAGTTTGCTTTGTAAAATAAATCCTAAAAAAGGTTTACTAATAACAATTCTAATAAGTGTTCCATGGTACCTAATAGAGCTTTTAAAAGAAGGGAAGCCTTTTTGGGATAACTTCTTTGGATATCATAATTTTCAAAGATACACATCAGTTGTCAATAATCACGCGGAACCAGTTTGGTTTTTTCTTTACATAATGATTTTAGCTTCATTGCCATTCACTCCTTTTTTGTATCATGGTATATTTAGAGCCTTTCAGGATTTTTTTAGAAGTTTAAAAGAAAGTTCCGCGGTTTCTGAAACTCTTAATACATATTGTCTATGCTGGTTAATATCAGTTTTAATTTTCTTTAGTGTTTCTGCTACGAAACTACCAAGCTATTGGTTGCCAGCAATTCCAGCAACTGCAATTTTAATCAGCAATAGCTTTATAAACTTAAAAAATACAAATAAAATTTATGGATATTTATGGATTTTTAATATTTTAATTTTGTTTGGATTCTCAATAGCATTCTTTTTCTCAAATATCTGGTTAAGTTTAATAAATGATCCTGAAATGCCTAATCTTGCATCAGAATTAATAAGTTCTGGGATAATTTTTAAAGCCAAATTGTTTTTTTCTTCATTTACACTTTTTGCAATAATTTTATTTTCTTTAAAATCCAAAAATATCTTTCTTTATCTTCAAATATTACTTCTAATTGGACAACCTTTTTTGATGTCTCCAATTAGAAAATTAGCTGATACTTCAAGGCAATTACCTTTAAGGAACATCTCAAAATTAATTTTGGGTATTCGTGAAGGTAAGGAAACCTTAGCAATGATTGGTATAAGAAAACCTTCTTTACATTATTATTCGAGACAAATAGTTTTTTATGAACCAAATACTAAAGAAGGATTAATTAACCTGTCTGAAAGACTAAAAACCGATATGAGAAAAAATTATGAGGATCAACCTGATTATGAATATAAATCTTTATTGTTGGTTATAGATGATTACTCCTCACGAGAAAAACATTGGTCAAATATTAGGCATCAAAAGTTGGGAGAATATGGAATTTATAATTTATGGCGCATTCTTAAAAGTGATTTAAATAATTATTCGGATTTTTTAGTTAATAGCGGGTATGAATCTAACTGGAAAAGTAGAAAAGTTGAGAAATTTTAACAAAGCCTTTTTTTAAGAATTGCGTTTTTTAGATCATTAATGCTGCACTTATTAGGTATTTCAATTTCATTTAAATTTTCGAGTAATTCGAGATCAACTACGGAATCTTCAGCTAAAAAACTAAAGACTTCATTAATGCTTATTCCCATATCCTGAGCCATCTCTGAAATGAGCCTAAGAGTCTCCCTCCTCACAGAGATCCTGAGATCTAAAGGAATATATTCATTTTCAGGGTTTGCTGACTTCATAACCTAAATCTTAAGACATTATGTAGTTATCCGGACATTATCTTTACAATAGTCATTTATCATGCATTTCTTTTAAATGTTTTCTACGTCGTTTACTTAAGTGCTTTCATAAAAATTGTTAAGAGAGGGATTGTAATTATTGAAATTAAAGTTGTAGTAAAAAGAATTTTTGAAGCAAGCTGTTGTTTAACTGAATAAGCCTCTGCCATTAATATTGTAGATATTGCTGTTGGCGTTCCTGCCTGGAGTATTAATGCTGATGATTGATAAAAATCAAAATTCAAAAATTTGCTTACTATAAAAATAATTAAAGGAAGAAAAAATAACTTTAGTAAAATTGAGAATTTAATTTCTTTATTAAAGTCAAAAAATCCCCCTTTTTGATTAGTAATTAATCCAAGTCTTGTTCCTACAACAATTATCGCCAAAGCAATAACTATTCTCGCTGGTATCCAAAGATAATTGCCTAATGTCTCATCTATTTTGAAAAGGTATGCTAAAAGTACTCCAATAATCCCTCTTGATGCCGGACTATTTATCAATGCATTTAATAAACGTTTGATATTTGGGATATCCTCAATCTGGTACTTTTCTTGAAGAAGAAAAGGTCCAAATATCCAAGCGAATAGCGTAGTTCCTAAATCAAATCCAATAGTAAAGTTTATTGTTGTAGAAGGGAGAACAGCTATTGCAATTGGTATCCCAAGAAAAGATGTATTACCTATTAGGCCTGCCAGCTGCAAGGTGTAATTAGGAAGCCTGTGTTTAAACATTGGGAATATATTTATTAGAGCTATTAATAATCCAATTAAAGAAAAAGCCAAGAATGCACTTTTTATTAGATTTATATCTATACCTTCTTTTAATAAAAGACCCATTACACTTAATGGAATGCCAATTCTTATTAAAGGTCTTGCAATATATTCAGAAATCTTTGGTCTTTTTTTTCCAAGAAAAAAACCAAAAATTAAGAAAGGGATAATATTTATGAAAAGAGAGAAGATGGTATTAATTAGATATTTAATAAAGTAATATTAACTTGCCAGGGCACAGTCAAAAAAATTTTTTAAGGTAAGGATAATTTAAATTATTTTCCATATTGCTTTATCAGGAATTAACGGTGATTTATATAAATCTTCTGGTTCATTAGTCAAAATTCTCCAATTAGGAACTCTACAAGTTACGTAGGCAGGACTTTCTATTAAAACTCCTGGTTTCTCATCAAAAGTACAAGTAAAACCTTCTTTCCAAAAACCTCCATTGTTAAGGCTACCTTTAAACCAAACCCAGCATTTTGAAGTTTTCAAGATCAGTAAATTTTATCTTTATAGTAATTAGTCTTTAAAGAAATATTGCTTTAATTTAATACTATTGGAATAATTATTATTTACTTTTGTTGTTTGAAAAATATATTTTTGAGATTAATATCAATAGATTTAAGATTAACGTTATTAAATTAGCTATTAATATTGGTACAGATTTAATTTTATAACCGTAAATAATCCAAGAAAAAACTCCGGTAATAAACATTATTAAAGTTGTTAAAGAAACATCATCTGCCTTTTTTGTTTTTAAAGTTTTTATCAATTGAGGCAGGAATGCAGCTGTTGTTAAAATTGCTGCAAGGTATCCGAATATGTCTACATTCATAAAAAATTTCTTTAAAAACTAATCTTTGATTAAATCAGATAAAAATCCTAAAGGGTCTCTCATGTTTGATGAATATCCAAGTACATCATTCGAAAAAAATTTATAAATAACTTTATTTTGATCATTTAATAAAAAGGAAGCTCCTCTTTGAGGAAGATATTTTTCATGAAGAATGTAATCACCCCAATTTTGGATTATTTCATTCATATTATTTAATCTAAATGTTGCCAATTCAAATGGTCTCAAATAACCATCTCCAAAAACTTGTCTAAAGGAATTACCTGAAAATTTTATAAATTTAGAAATATTAATATCATCAAATTCTGAATATATTTGTTTTGCTTGACGGTCTCCTGTATAACCTCTAATTACTTCTTTGATAGTTTTAAAAGAATTTATTCCTGATAGCATCAGCAGCATATTTATCCAACCTCCTAAACCTATATCTAATCCTCTATTTACTCTGAGATTATTATGAATTTGGTTATCGGAAACAATTATTAAATTTTTTTCGCTAAAGCCAGTAAAGTTGCAGAATTTTTCTTTCCCGTGTTGGTTCCCAATAGCAATGGCAAAAATATCTAAATTTTTATCTTTATGATTATCGATAAAATTTTTCAAATTTATTGCATATTCAAAGCTATCAAAATCTCCCAATAAACCAAATAAAACAATTAATTTAAAGTTTTTCCTACCTTTTAAGTTGAATTTTTCAACGAGTTTATTGATGTTTTTTTTTAAATTGTCAGTCACGATTTTTTCAAATATTTTAAAAAAACTTCTCAAAAAAATTTTCTTACTTAAGTTAGTATAAAATTTTACATGAAATAGTTTTTAAAGAAATTAATTTAACGTTTTTAGATTTTATTATTTTAAGGTAAACATTTTGAAGTTATGACTGTAGGAATTTATTACGCAACTACAACTGGGAAAACTGAAGACGTAGCTGATCGTCTTCATAACTTTATTTCTTCAGCAGAAGCACCCAAAGATGTATCCGATGTTGATGATCTTTCAGAATTTGAAGGTCTTGATGGAATTATCTGTGGGATCCCTACTTGGAATACCGGAGCAGATGAAGAAAGATCAGGAACTGCATGGGATTCAATTTTAGAGGATATTGGTGAACTAAGTTTATCCGGAAAAAAGGTTGCAATTTTTGGTTTAGGAGATTCTTCTACCTACACAGAAAATTATTGTGACGCTATGGAAGAATTACATAGCTACTTCACTAAAGCAGGCGCCGAAATGGTCGGTTATGTAGACAAATCTTCTTATACATTTGATGAGTCTAAAAGTGTTATTGGAGAGAGCTTTTGTGGATTACCTCTTGATGAAGATAGTGAATCTGATCTGACTGATTCACGTCTTGAAACTTGGGCTTCTCAACTAAAAGGGGAAATACCTTCATTGGCGTAACCTTTTAAAAATATTACTTTCCAAATTTGTAACATTTGTTCTTTCAAAATATGTTTTTTTTACATAAGTAATTAATTCTGTAAAGAACATGTAAAAAAGCTTACTGATTAGCAATATGCTCAATTTGCTGTTTATTTAAATCAAGTGTTACAAACTTACGGAAAATCTGATGTCACCTATGACTGGTACGCAGGAAATTCTGGTGTTGTTGGCCGTTCAGGTAAATTCATAGCAGCTCATGCCGCCCATGCAGGATTAATGATGTTCTGGGCAGGAGCTTTTGGATTATTCGAATTAGCTCGTTACGATGCCAGTATCCCAATGGGTGCACAGAAAGCAATTGTTTTACCCCACTTGGCGGGTATTGGAATTGGGGGTATTGAAAATGGTGTAATTACAGAGCCTTATGGAATCGTCGTAATTTGCACATTACATCTAATTTTCTCAGCTGTATTAGGTGCTGGGGGATTATTACACTCCAATAAATTTGCAGGAGATCTTGGAGAATATCCAGAGAATAGCAAGCCCAAAAAATTTGATTTTGAGTGGGATGATCCAGATAAATTAACATTTATTCTTGGTCACCATCTTATTTTTCTGGGGCTTGGAGCTATTATGTTCGTCGAATGGGCTCGCATTCATGGGATTTATGATCCAGCAATAGGATCTACAAGACAAGTTGTTTACAATTTAGATATTGCTTCTATCTGGAATCATCAATTTGATTTTTTAAAAATTGATTCACTAGAAGATGTCATGGGAGGACATGCTTTCCTAGCTTTTCTCTTAATAATTGGGGGCGTTTTCCATATTTGTACTAAACAATTTGGAGAATATACAGAATTTAAAGGTAAAGGATTACTTGGTGCTGAAGCTATTTTGTCTTACTCAGTAGTTGGGGTTTCTTATATGGCATTTGTGGCAGCTTTTTGGTGTGCTTCAAATACAACCATATATCCAGTTGATTTATATGGAGAGCCGCTAAAGCTTCAATTTGAATTCGCGCCTTATTTTACTGATACGGTTGACTTAGGTTCAGGAGTTTATAGCTCAAGAGCTTGGCTTGCGAATACTCATTTCTATTTAGGTTTCTTTTTCTTACAAGGACATCTTTGGCACGCATTAAGGGCTATGGGATTTGACTTTAAGAAAATTGGTCAAGCATTTGACAACATAGAAAATACAAAAATTACTCAAAACTAGTCTAATTAATCATAAAACCTCTCTTTTGAAAGAGAGGTTTTTTTTGTAGAATTAATTTCAAACAATTATAAATTAATGGAGAATTTAGAAGAAATTAATTGTAAGGAAATTTTCCGAAAGGCTTACGAAAATAGATATACTTGGAAGAATAATTTTAATGGATACCAAGGCAAATGTATTTTTTCGATTAATAATGATATTCATAAAGGTAGATTTGAATTAGGCAAAGACTTCAAACCAAATATTCAAAATATAGAAGATAATAAAATTGTTAAAATTATTGCCTCTCAATTATTTGAAGTATGTATTCACAGGGTAAAGAGGCAATTCCAATCTGTGCATTCAGAGAATAATTTTAATTTAGTTAAAAGTTCTGAAAGTGGTTTTGAAATGATCGTATCTGGTAAAAATGCTGGTGATAAATATAGAGTTAAAAATGAATGTATTAATATGGTTTATAGGAAAATTCATGGAACAATAATTGAAATTTTTGTTGATCAATTTATAGATACAGGTATAGGTTTCTTAAGCAAAAAATACATTAGTCAACAAATTGATCCGATGACTCTTAGACCAAATTCTCAAAAATTACAATACGAAGATGAGTTTATAAGTTTAGGTAACGGGGATTATTGGATCTTAAGTTCGAGAACAATAAAATACTTAAACCAAAATCAAGAAGAAGAAATACAAAAGTTAGTTTTCGAAGATTTAAAGTTATTGAAATAAATTTTTTACTCAACTAATCTAAATCCCTTATCAAGTAGTTTTTGATAGAGGAGCCTGGCCCTAAAGGCTAAAATTTGTTCTTCATTCTCATTACTAATTACGTGAAAATAATTATTGTCTAATTTATTTTTGCTAAAACAAACGTTTGCCTCACCTAATCTTAAAGTCCAGTTTTCTTCTTTGGCTAAATGCTGATTAGGTCCAAGATCCCAAGGGCATTTTTCAGGATATTTTTCTCTTTTAGAGCCCATATTATTAATTTTAACTATCCAATAGTAGTAAAAATTTAAAAGTATGGCTATAGATTTTTGTTAATATTTTTTCCTGAAATGTATTTAGGTTTTATTTACTCTTTAGTTGCAATTAAACAATAAAAAGGATCTTTACTTAAAAAGTTGAAGATATTAAGGGCTGGTTCATTAAACTTTTTAATTATTTTTGGTTCATTAAATCCGTTTGATATTAATACTTTTCTTACGTACTTGATTCTCTCTTCTTCAGTAGATGAAGTCCATATGTTAGGTGCCTTATGCCAAAATGCTCTATTTGAAAAAGCTATTATAAATTTGCCCTTATTACTCAAAATTCTTGCGATTTCACTAGTTAAGTTTTCAGGATATTGTAAATATTGCCAAGCTGCGACCATTAAACAATAATCAACACTTTCATTACCTAGAGGAATTTCTTGATTCATATTGAAATTTTGCATCCAATAAGTATCAAAGATTTTGTTTTTTTCAAGTTCTTGTTTATTTAATCCATGCCCAATAACCTTTTTATATTTTTTCTCTTTAGGTAAATAACTGTCCCAGCTGGACATTAAATCTAAGACCGTTGAATAATCTGAAATTTCATTTTTATAAACATTTGATAGATAATGCCTGAAGTTTGCATCTAAATGATAAACAAATTTTGGGTCAGAATAAAATTCTTCATCATTTCTCTCATCGAGTTTTTTCCTTTGATAATTATTTAAAACTTCCAAAATGATTATTATGAGACGTTCTTTAAATTTAGTAAATACTTAGTCGTATCGTGTTTTTGAAATGTATTTTGAATTTGTTTAATTAAAGATTTAAAAAAAACCTAGACATCTATTCAAAAAAAGTTAAATTATTAATTATTTAGTTTAAAATGATTGAATTCAAAAGGAGCAAAAAAAGTAGATCTAAAAATGCCCTTTTTAATCCCTATAAAAACGGAATAAGTGAATATGATATGGCTTATCTTTCATCAAAAAAAATTTTAAAAAATAAAACTTTTAATCTACAAAATGACTTTCATAAAGATAATTTAGCTGCTTAAATATGCCTTACATTAATCTTTCTACTTCAGTAAAAATAGAGGATAAGAAAAAATTACTTGAAGAGATCTCAATATTAATTTCATCTTTAACAAATAAATCAAAAAGATTTGTTATGGCTAAATTAGATAATAATTCAGAAATGTATTTCGAAGATGAAAGCCCTTGTTGCTTTTTAGAGATTAAGTCAATAGGCTCTCTAAATCCTTCAGAAATGGCAAAGTCAATATCTAATTTTATATATGAGAAAATGGGAATTCCAAAAGATAAGATTTATATTTCTTTTGAGGATGTGCCTGCTTCAATGTGGGCTTGGAATGGAAGAACTTTTGGTTAAAAATAATTATTAAAGGTATAAATTTAATGGAAATAAATAAATTAGTTGATTTAAATAGCTTAAGAACCGCTCCACTATTGAGCGAGATTAAAGAAAAAAAACTTTTAGAAGAACTAGAAACTAATATTTTTAATGCCGATTGGATAACAATAGGAATAATGGCACCCTGTGATGCAAAGGCTATTGAAGCATTACAATCAATTTCTAAAAAATATTCCTCAATTCAATTTAGCAATTTAGATTCGCTCCATGCTGATGGAAGTGTTTTTTTAAAATGTAACCAAAAAACTGGTAATGTTTTTATTAGATCTGAAAATGGTCTAGGAGAAGGAATATTAATAACTTGTCAATATGATAAAGATGCTGAAGAATCTAATACTTTTGGACCATTGCCATTAGATTTTTTTCATGATTAATTTCTAATTTCTGTTTTTATCCCTTATGTAATTTATGGTATCTTTCTATCAGATAATGCTTTTCAGAACTTAGAGTTCAAAAAATTTTTTGTTTTAAGCTTTGTTATTATATTTAATGGTATTGATCTAAATTTTTTGACTTTTAAAATTTGATGTTTTTTCAGGATATAATTCAAAATCTAAATAAATTTTGGTCTAAAGAGGGTTGTTTGATTATGCAGCCTTACGATACGGAAAAGGGTGCAGGCACAATGAATCCTCATACTTTTTTGAGGGCTATTGGACCGGAACCTTGGTCTGTTGCATATGCTGAGCCGTGTAGAAGACCCACAGACGGAAGATTTGGGGATAATCCTAATCGAGCACAACATTACTTTCAATATCAAGTGATAATAAAACCTTCTCCAGAGGGGGTACAAGAAAAATACTTGAAATCTTTAGAGTCTCTTGGAATAAATCCTAAAAATCATGATATTAGATTTGTTGAAGATAATTGGGAATCCCCGACTCTTGGAGCTTGGGGAGTTGGTTGGGAAGTATGGCTCGACGGTATGGAAGTCACTCAATTTACCTATTTTCAACAATGTGGCGGTTTTGATTGTAAGCCAATACCAATTGAAATTACTTATGGTTTAGAGAGAATTGCAATGTTCTTGCAAGATAAGGAAAGTATTTGGGACTTAAACTGGAACGAAAATTTCAACTATAGTGATATTTGGCTCCAATTTGAAAAAAGTCAATGCGCATATAATTTCTCAGAATCAAATCCTGAAAGTCTCAGAAAATTATTTGAAATTTATCAAGATGAAGCAAATTTATTAATCAATAAGAAATTAACTTATCCTGCACTAGATTATGTTTTAAAGTGCAGTCATACTTTTAATCTGCTAGATGCTAGAGGGGTAATATCGGTAACTGATAGAGCTCAATATATTGAAAAGATAAGAAAATTGGCTAAAGAAGTAGCTTCATCTTGGCTTGAGGAGAGACAATTATTGAAATACCCTTTAAGCAAAAATATGAAATAAAATTGTTTTAAAGAAAGCGAAGTATAAAAAGATACATAGCTTTGATACTTTTCTCTCTTTAAATTTTAGTTACAGAAGATACAGTAAAGTTACCCTAATTAGGGTTTTTCCGTGTGAGGTAAAATGAAACTCTTCCAACAAATGTTGGTAGCTAGTACAGCTTTGAGCTTAACTGTTCCAATCGCTGCACAAGCTTCCCAAAAAATGAATATTGACGGCATGAAAAGCTACGTTCGTAGTGAAAAATCACGCCCAAGAATCGATAGTAAGACATTCGTTAATCAGGTTAATGAAGATCTTGCCAATCTAAATGACCGAATTGATAGCTTAGAAGCGCACCAGAACATAATAGAAGCTGGTGGATTCTCAGACACAACCACTTTAGATGGTAAAGCTGTATTCACTTTGGCGGCTGCGGACCACAATGGTACTTACGCTAATGATGCTAATGGCAGTAGTAGTGGCGAAGCACTAATGTCTCAGTATATGTATGTGATGAATCTGAATACAAGCTTCACTGGAGATGACAATCTTTACGTAAGACTTAAAACAGGTAATGCTTCTGGTTGGACACAAGATGAAGAGGAAGGTGGATACTTATCATCATCTAACTCTGGCCAAGGCGGTGATGTCCTTGATATTGACAAACTTTGGTATACCTTCCCAGTAGGTGATAAGCATTCTTTCTGGGTTGGACCAAAGATTGAAAACTATTACATGCATGGCACCACACCTTCGATTTATAGCCCAACATTAAAGCAATTTACCCTAGGTGGAAATGCTTCTGCATACGGAGCTAGTACTAATTCAGGTTTTGGATATGCATACAAACTTGATAATGGTCTAGCTATTAGTACTAATTTTGTCTCTCAACAAAATGCTAATGCTACCAGAGGATTGTTGACTAACGAAGCTCCAACGAGTTGGGCTACTCAAATTGGCTATACACAACCACAGTATTCTCTTTCAGCAATTGTTAATCTTAAGTACAATGGTTGGGCAGATAGCTACTTCGGTACAACAAATGGTATCGCGAGAGCTGGGAATAGCACAAACGTTGGTTTAAGAGCCTGGTGGAGACCACAAGAAACTGGTACCGCAACTCCATCCATATCTATCGGAGCAGATTTCTCTGAGATTGATGGTGCAGCAGCTGGTCAGGGTTCAACTGATATGTACTTTGTTGGTCTAAATTGGGCTGATATGATACAAGCTGATGATAAGATAGGTGTTGCTTTCGGACAGCCTCAAGCTAGGGAAGATGATACCGTGGATCCTTTCTCTTGGGAGGCTTATTATCAATACCAGATTAATGATTCAACAAATTTAAGAGGAACAGTTTTCGGTAACTCTGATAGAGACGGTACTGCTGGAAACGACAATAGCGGAGTCGTTGTTGAAACAACATTTAAGTTCTAAAAATCTTACTAAGTATTTTTAGAACATAAAACCACTTGATTAAATCAAGTGGTTTTTTTAATTTTTATTGAATAAAAATAGTTTAATCAAATAGTTTTAGGTTAGCAAAGTTTTACCAACAGTTTTCTCCTTCCCCTATAGGAATGCACATGCTGGATTTAGATGCCTCATCAGCAATTTTTTGAGCTTCTGCATCCAATATGAAATCTGCATCTAAAGGCATATCAGTATTCCATTCTTTTAGACCTCCCAGATCATTCTCACCAGCTTTTAAAGTTGTTGTTTCTGAGGTTGCAATAGTGAATGCACTTGATGCAGCTAAAAAAATAGCAATAGAACTTTTTTTTGGCATTAGATATTTAGTTTTTATTATTTTAGTAAATTTTGTTTTTGTATTCTATATCTTGTATAAAATGATTCTTTATTAATCCCCTAATATACGAAGCATATTCGAATAAGTTTTAAAAATTAGATCTAGCTCATCTGATCTTCCGTGCTTTGCAAGAAGTGATCTCGCTCCAGCATCTAAATCAAATAAATATTCTCTTTCCTCAATGCTCTTTACATAACTTTCTATCCATCCAACAACAACTAATCTTTCACCATCAGAGACTTCTTGAACGGAATGTAAATATGTACTCGGATATATAATTATTTCCCCTGAATTAAGCTTAAAACTTTCCTCTGAATTGAGGCTCTCAATTATTAATTCGCCACCATTGTATTTGTTTTTCTCTTTAAGATAAATAGTGAATGATAAGTCAGCCCTTCCAGATGACATAAATGCATTATCTATATGTCTACCATATTTCATCCCTTTTATAGATTTCGTGAACATTATTCCATGAATTTTTTTAGGCAATGCAAAGCTTTTAATTAAAGTGTCATTGAGAATTTTCTTTTCAATTAATCCTGCGTATTTCTTTGAGATATTTGATTCTCTATCGAGTTGTAAATTATTTTTTACTTTCTTTGCATGATTTCCAGCAGTTTTTTTGCCATCTTCCCAAGGTAAATCAGGAAGATTCAAATTCATATTTAAAAGATCGATCTCTTTAGCATTTAATAATTTATGAGTTAAATAATTCATTTTTTATATTAAATATGATACAAAGTGGAGTATAGAAAATATCATTTTTAATTCTAGTTAGAGCGTTAGAGATAAAGTAACGATAGATACTGATTAGCTAAAATGCAAAAGTTAAAAAAATTTTTTTATTCGGTTTTGACATTTACAATTTTTTTTAATGTCAATTCACCATCTTATTCTACAGAAAAAGAAGTTAAAGTTTATTCTGGAAGACATTACAATACTGATAGAAATGTTTTTAAAAAATTTGCAGAAGAAACTGGGATAAAAGTCAGACTTATTGAAGCTTCAGGTATTTCTTTAATAGAAAGGTTGAAAAGAGAAGGAAAGAATTCTCAGGCAGATTTAATCTTGCTAGTTGATGCAGCGAGAATAACTAATGCTGATAAATTAGGATTACTCCAAAAAATAGAATCACCTAGCCTTGAGTCAGATGTTCCATTTGGCTTGAAGGATTCGAATAAAAAATGGTACGCGTTAACAAGAAGAGTCAGGGTTATGGTGGCCAATCCAAAAGTTGTAGATATAAATAAAATAAATGATTATACGGATTTAGCTAATCCTTCATTAAAAGGAAAAGTTTGCTTGAGGAATAGAAAAAGTCCTTATAATCAGTCACTTGTGGCGAATCAAATTGTAAATAAGGGTGAAGAAGCCACTAGAAATTGGCTTAATGGAATGATTGGAAATGTTTCCCAGCCTTTTTTCCCAGGTGATATTTCTATTGTTAGAGCTGTTTCAAAAAGAAAATGTGGGGTTGGCATAGTCAATCATTACTATGTTGCGAGAATGTTAGCTGGGGTAAATGGAAGAAGGGATGCTTTATATGCAAAAAAAACAGCAGTTATCACTCCTAATCCTGCGCATGTGAACATTAGTGCTGGAGGAATTTCTAAATATTCAGAAAATAAAACTGAGGCTGTAAAGCTTCTTGAATACTTAGCTTCTCCATCAGGAAGTAAGGGATTAGCAGCCCCTACATTTGAACATCCATTGAAAGAAGTTAATCAAAATCCAATTGTTCAAAACTTTGGAGAATTTATACCAGATAAAGTTACTGTAGATCAACTTGGGAATAATAATTCAATTGCTTTGAAAATGATGAAGGATGCTGGTTGGAATTAAAAGTAAAACTAATTTAAAAAGAACACTTTTCCATTTATTATTTTAATTAGGGAGAGGTGGCTGAGTGGTCTAAAGCGAACGATTCGAAATCGTTTAATAGGGAACTATTCGTGGGTTCGAATCCCACCCTCTCCGGTTTAAAAGGATATTTAGCAGTCTTAATTTTTTGAGTTCTAATTCAAATTACAGTGATAGAAAAGAGTTCTAAAGAAATATAAATTTCTGTATAGTTAGTTTTTATTTTTATGAGTGTTGGTGGATATTCTTAGTATGTTGGTGGATATTTGATGGACGAAGTATTTTTTGGTGGATGGGATTAAATATTAATTTAAAAGGGTTATGAAAAGATGTTTTTTCTTGTGATAACATTCTAAAAAAACGGAAATGCATAACGAAGGGGAAACACTTACTCAAAATAGACTTGGATTTGAGAAATTTAATATTGCATTAGGCATTCTTTATAAAGAATGGTATGAACTTATATCACATCAACTTTCTGAGTCAGATGGAATGAACCTTGAATTGGGATGTGGTGCAAGTTTTATTGATAGAATAATTAAAAGCGTTAAGAAATCAGATGTTTTTATAAACTCAAACACTGATTTAAAAATAGATGCAATGGAAGTAGGATCAAAATTTGAAAATAAAATATCAAATTTAATTTTAGTTAATGTTTTCCATCACATAAGTAATCCTGAATTATTTTTAAGGTCAGCAGAAAAATCTCTTTTGAAAGGGGGAAGAATAATTATGGTTGAACCTAGTAATAATATCTGGAGTAGATTGGTTTATAAACTAGTTGGACATGAAAAGTTTGATACCGAACAAATAACATGGGAGTTTGAATCAAATGATCCTTTATTAGATTCAAATCAAGCACTTTCATGGATAATTTTTAAAAGAGACTATAAAAAATTTAAAAAATTATTTCCTAAATTTTCTATACTCAATAAGAAAAGTATGATGCCCTTGTCTTATTTGTTGAGTGGAGGACATACTCATAATACGAAAGTTGGTAAGATTTTCATAATGATAATTAGGAGACTAGAAAGGATGTTTTTTGATAATCAATTTGGAATATTTGATCTTATATGTTTAGAAAAGAACTGAATTTTAAATCAATAATTTTTAAAGTCCTTTTTATATATTTAGTTGTTTATTTTTTGGCAATAATATTTAGATATAATTATGATATTGAATCTTTATTAAATAATGTTCACTATAAATATTTGATATTTTTGAATATAATCTCTATTTCTTTGGGTCTGCCTTTAACTATTATTTTTGATTTTATATTAATAAAGTTTTTTGGTTTATATTATATTTTATTTTTTTCTCCAGTTTTGACATTTTTGGGATTAGTTCAAATCTTGATTTTAAGGAAAATTAATTTAAAGTTTTCTAGAAGTTTATTATTTTTTAAAAATCCTAAAAACAATTATCTTTACAAATTTTTTGAAAAAGTTAGTTTTAAATCATCTTATATTTTACTATTGAGAACTTTCCCGATTTTACCTTTTTTCTTAGGTAGTTATTTAATTGCTTCTTCCAAAAGTAAAAAATGGATTATATTTATAAATTCATTTTTTGGTTCATGTTTTTATTATCTTTTTCTGGTTTTAATAATTGGGAATGCTTAGTAATAATTTAGTTGTCCCAAAATGGGTCTGAAGTCAAAGTGACTCTTAATATATTTCCTTTTTTATTTTTGATATTACTTATACAGGCTCTTACGGTTTCTCCGTTAACATCAATTTCACAAGCTCCGCAACTTCCTGTTAAACATCCAGTTGGAATTTCAAAACCTGCTTTTTTTGCGGCCGAAAACCAGCTGTCTCCTTTTAAAGCGATTGTTTCATTTTTATTAGACCAAATAATTTTAATTTTTGATTCTGTCAATTTAATATCGATGTAATGTTTAAATTTTTATTAAATGCATTTGCTAGATTCTCTATGATTGAATCTCTCTTAATCTTATAAGATTTTGTTTTAATGTTTAGTGGAGGTAAATTTTTTCTCTTCCTAATTAAATTTAGATACTGATTTCTCCATTCATCATTTTCAAAGATACCGTGTATGTATGTTCCAACTATAGTCCCTCCTTCATTACTTTTTTTATACCAACCAAGATCTTTGTCTTTAAAGATGGGCTTGATTTGAAATGGATTTTGAATATTATCTAATTCAGTATGGCCATTATGGATTTCAAACCCATTTATATTCGATTGGCATGGCCATAAAGATTCAGAACTAATTTGACGTGTTATTTTTCTTTCAAAGAAAGTAGTTTTTAATGGCAGTAATCCGATGCCTTTAATATTTTGTTCTGAACATGTTTTTGAGCCCTCTTTTAAAAAAGGATCTTCGAGTGATGTTCCTAACATTTGTAATCCTCCACAAATTCCAAAAATATCCCCCTTATTTTTTGAATATTCTCTTATATCTTGAGATAAACCAGACTTGTTAAGAAATAGTTGGTCTTTAATAGTTTGTTTACTTCCAGGAAGAATAATAAAGTCATACTTTTTCAAGTTTTGCGATTCTACAATCCATTCAATAAATATTGACTCTTCATTTTCTAGTGGATCAAAATCAGAAAAATTGCTTATAGATGGCAATTTTATAATACCTACATTTATCTCAGGATTGGAGGAACGAGGGTTTTTTTCTAATAAATCTAATGAATCTTCTGGAGGAAATGTATCATTCAACCAGGGTATAATTCCAATAACAGGAATTTGGGTTTTATTCTCAATCCACTTTTTACCTTCTTCAAATAATGAAAGGTCGCCTCTGAATCTATTTATAATTATTCCTTTAATAAGTTTTTTTTCTTCAGGTCTCATTAGTTCAAGCGTCCCTATTATTTGCGCGAATACACCTCCTCTCTCAATATCAGTAACCAAAATGCAATTTGCATTTAGATACTTTGCAACTCTTAAATTAGTGAGATCTCTATGAATTAAATTCATCTCTACGGGACTGCCAGCTCCTTCGATAATTAAACGACAATTTGGATTTTTTTTATAAATAGAACTTAGACTTATTTTAATTACTTCCCAACCTGGCAAAAACCAGTCTTTATAGTAATTTTTGGCAGTTGTTATTCCTATACTTTTGCCAAGGTGTATAACCTCACTTATTGAATTGCCTTGTGGCTTTAATAAAATAGGATTCATCTCTGCAGAAGGATTAATACCACAAGCAAAAGCTTGAAGTGCTTGTGAATATGCCATTTCCCCACCATCCCAGTCAACCCAAGCGTTGTTACTCATATTTTGACCTTTAAAAGGTATTGGCTGTTCTCCTGAATTTTTAAGAATCCTACAAATAGCAGTTACAGTTAACGATTTGCCTGCTCCACTGGAAGTTCCCAAGACCATTATTGGTTTCTTCCTTCTATGTAATTTCGTCTCTAACTCCATTGGTAATTAATATTAATTTTGAAATTTATTAAGTAGTAAATTGAATTATAATTTAGTAAAAAATTTGTGTTAATTCTAGCCTCTGCTTCCCAATCTAGAAGGAAATTACTGGAAAATTGTCAAATTGAATTTATCCAAATTTCAAGTGACTTTGATGAAAATTCAATAAATGAAAAAAATATATTGAAATTAGCTTTGGAATTATCTTTTCAAAAGGCTAATAGTTTATCTGAAAATATTCAAAAAATATCATTACCCGAAGAATTTTATTATGGTCCTTTGGAAATCCTTGGATGTGATTCGATTTTTGAATTTAAAGGAGAAGCTTATGGAAAACCATCTGATAAAGAAGAGGCATTTATTAGATGGAGAAAAATGTCTGGAGAATATGGATTTCTACATACAGGTCATACTCTAATAATTGGAAATTTTGATTCAACTTCCAATTTTTTTAAAATCACTGAAACAATTAAAAAAACAGTAAGTTCAAGGGTTTATTTTTCCAAGTTGGAGGATTGGGAAATCAAAAGTTATATAGATACAAATGAACCTTTATATTGCGCTGGAGGATTTGCTCTGGAGAGTATAGGAGGCAAATATATCGAAAAAATAGAGGGTTGTTTTAGTAATGTAATGGGTTTAAGTTTGCCATGGCTAAGAAAAAATTTGCCTAGATAAAAAAGTCAAAAAAAAACCCCATCAAAAGATAGGGCTTTTTTAATGTGAAATAGAAATTAATCTAGATCAGGCATTTCAAGAGCTGGTTCACTCTTTCTGTCGATTCCTTTTTCGAAACCAGCAGCGGCTGCTCTAGCACGCCCAGCATGCCAAAGGTGACCTATGAATGTAAACCATCCTAGGAAGAATTGAGCTGCAGCTAACCATTGTCTTAGGTTAACAAAGTTAACAGCATTAGGCTCAGTAATGATTCCACCAACAGAGTTGATAGAAGCGTTAGGAGCATGAGTCATATATTCAGCAGCTCTTCTTACCTGCCAAGGCTGAATATCATTTTGGATTTTCTCAAGGCTTAATCCGTTAGGTCCTCTTAAAGGCTCTAACCATGGTCCTCTGAAATCCCAAAATCTCATTGTTTCACCACCAAATATAATTTCACCTGTAGGAGATCTCATGAGATACTTACCTAGGCCAGTTGGTCCCATTGTTGAACCTACATTAGCTCCAATTCTTTGGTCTCTCACAAGGAAAGTAAAGCTTTGAGCCTGTGAAGCTTCAGCATTTGTTGGGCCATAAAACTCTGAAGGGTAAGCAGTGTTGTTAAACCAAATGAATGTTGAAGCAATAAAACTTGCTACACAAATTCCACCAAGAGCGTAACTTAATAGTCCTTCACCGTTCCAGATAAATGCTCTTCTTGCCCATCCAAAAGGTTTGGTAAAGATATGGAATATTCCTCCAATAATTGCAGTAATACCCACGTAAACATGTCCACCAACAATATCTTCAATGGAGTTAACACCGATTATTGAACCAGCTCCTCCCCATGGAGATCTGAATAGATAACCAAGAATAACTCTTGGATCTAAGGTTGGGTTTACAAGTCTGACTTCACCACCGCCAGGTGCCCATGTGTCATATGCACCGCCAATAAAACACCAGTTTACTGACCATGCTAGTGCACCTACACCTAAAACAATCAAATGATATCCAAGGATATTTGTCATTTGATTTTTATCTCTCCAATCCGTTGAGAAAAATGGAAAATCTTCTTCAAGTTTTTCTGGACCTGCCAATGAATGGTAGATACCACCAAAACCAAGAACAGCGGAAGCTATTAAGTGAACCACGCCTGCTTGGAAGAAAGGCATGATATCAGTAACTTCACCACCTGGGCCTATTCCATAGCCAAACATTGCAACGTGTGGCATACAGATTAAACCTTGCTCCCACATTGGTTTATCAAAAGTAAAATGATTAACTTCAAAGAGCATCATTGCTCCTGCCCAAAAGACTATTAGTCCAGAGTGAGCAATGTGAGCTCCTAATAAACGTCCAGATAAATTGATTAATCTAGCATTACCTACATACCAGGCATAACCAGTTTCCTCAATACTTTGGTTTGGAGCTCTTAATAAATTATTAAAGGGCGTTTCCACGTGGAAGAACCTCCTCAGGGAATACAAAGTTTTCGTGTGGTTGATCCACAGAAGACATCCATGCTCGCATACCTTCGTTCAAAAGTATATTTTTTGTATAGAAAGTTTCAAATTCTGGATCTTCTGCTGCACGTATTTCTTGGCTTACAAAATCATAAGCTCTTAAGTTTAGTGCTAAGCCTACAATACCAATTGAAGATGTCCACATACCCATAACAGGTACAAATAGCATCAAGAAATGTAAGAAACGCTTGTTTGAGAAAGCAATACCGAAGATTTGACTCCAGAATCTATTCGCTGTAATCATCGAATAAGTTTCTTCTTCTTGAGTTGGGTCAAAAGCTCTGAATGTTGAACTTTGAACCTTACCATCTGTATAAATACTTGTATCTTCATACAAAGTGTTTTGTACTGTAGCTCCATGAATAGCGCAGAGTAGAGCACCACCAAGAATTCCAGCAACACCCATCATGTGGAATGGATTTAAAGTAATATTGTGAAAACCTTGAATGAACAGAATGTAACGGAAGATTGCTGCAACACCGAATGAAGGTGCGAAGAACCAACTATGCTGTCCTAAAGGATAAATAAGGAAAATACTTGTAAATACTGCAATTACCGCTGAGAATGCTAAAGCGTTGTAAGGTCTAATTCCAACAAGGCCAGCAATTTCAAACTGACGAAGCATAAAACCAATTAGGCCAAATACTCCATGTAATGCAACGAAGTTCCAAAGACCACCAAGTTGTAGCCATCTTACGAAACTACCTTGGGCTTCAGGACCCCATAAAAATAGAAGACTGTGTCCCATGGCATCACCAGGGGTGCTTACAGCTGCTGTTAAAAAGTTACAACCTTCAAGGTATGAGCTTGCAACTCCATGTGTGTACCAAGAGGTAACAAATGTTGTTCCGACGAACCAACCACCTATAGCAAGATATGCACAAGGAAGTAGAAGTAGTCCGGACCAACCAATAAATACAAAGCGGTCGCGCTTCAACCAATCATCGAGGACATCAAACCATCCTCTTTGTGGGGCGCTACCAACTGCGATCGTCATGAGAAATCGTTTTTAGCTTCGGGATACGCAGTGACTGTAACAAAGATTGAGAGTAATGTGGGGAAATATTTGTATATCTGAAATGCCTTGTAAAGCTTTCCTGACTTTTTTATTAAAAAATAGGTAAGAATACTCTTTTAATTTGTTAAATTAGCAGAATTAGGTTACTAAAAAAGTTAGAAATGGAATCAAATCTTTCAAGTTTCAACAAAATTGAACAAAAAATAGGTGGATCTAGAAAGATATCAAATTACATTATTGGGGGTATGTTAACAATTGGGGGAGTTGGATTTCTGCTTGCTTCTCTTTCAAGTTACACAGGAAAAGACTTACTGCCTTTAGGAAATCCTTCTTCATTATTATTTATTCCGCAAGGAATCATAATGGGAGCCTATGGAGTTATTGCAAACCTTTTAAATATTTATTTATGGTATTTAGTTTATATAAACTTTGGTTCTGGAAGTAATTATTTTGATAAATCATCAAAATCTGTAGAAATAAAAAGGAAAGGTTTATTTAAAGACATTGAAGTTAAATTGAACTTCGATGAAATTAAATCAGTTAAGTTGGATATAAGCGAGGGATTTAATCCAAGAAGAAGAATTGCTTTGGTACTTAAAGGTAGGAAAAAACCTCTCCCTCTGAGCGGCGCTGGTGAACTTAAACCAATTCTTGAAGTTGAAGAAGAAGGAGCTCGACTAGCAAAATTTCTAAATGTTAATTTGGAGGGCTTAAAATAAAAAAAAAGTATTTTTTAAAAGCGATATCTTCCTTTCTGATCTTGTTTTGGATGTCAGCTTGTAGTTTCAAAAATGATATTGATTCAAACTATTATTGCCAAAAACTTAAATTTAAATGTACTTATAATGATAAGTTAGTTAGATTTAAAACTTCGAAAGGGGATTTCGAGGTTAAGTTATTTGGTAAAGATAACCCAGTTACAGTATCAAATTTTCTGGAAAATATAGATAACAATATTTATGTAAATAGGAAATTTTATAAAATAATAAATTATCCCCAAATAAGTTTTATTCACGGAGGTGTTAATCCGGAAAATAAATTTTATACTGAAAAGCAGCAAACTCTGAATAAGAGAAGTCCTTCAATACCTTTAGAGATAAAACTCAAAGAAGAAATCAAGCCAAGATATAACTATCAAATAAGAAAAACTTATAAAACTGAAGATTTAATTAATACTTTTGAAAAGGGTTCAATAGCTATGGTGAAGAATGGTAAAAATGACTCTTCATCAACTGAATTTTTTTTTGTAACTAATAATATTCCAGAGCTGGACGGAAGATATACAATTTTTGGAAAAATTATAAAAGGATTTGATGTACTTGAAAAAATTAAGAAAGAAGACTTCATTAAGAAAGTCGAGATATCTAATTAGATTTCTAGAGAATATTTGTTAATTTTCAACATTTCTGTATTAACACCTGAAGAGCGTTTAAGAGCTACCTTGCCAGTTCTTGCTATTTCGAGAATGCCGTAAGGTTCGAGTAATTTCTCTAAAGCGACTAACTTCCCTGGATCTCCAACAACTTCGAGAGTTAAGGCTATATCTGAAACGTCAACAACTTTTGCACGGAAGATCTGAACTATATCCAAGATATTACTTCTGGTATCTTCTTTTGATGAAACTTTTAGTAACATCAATTCTCTCTCAACAGCTGCGAGATTAGTAAAATCAACAACTCCAAGAACATTAAATAACTTATTAAGTTGCTTAGTCATTTGTTGAAGAGTTTCATCATCACCCTCTACTACCATAGTTAACCTTGAAATCCCTTTGGATTCTGCAGGGCCAACTGCGAGGCTATCTATGTTAAATCCTCTTCTAGCAAAGAGACCTGAGATTCTACTCAAAGCTCCAGATTCGTCCTCAACGAGAACTGATAATGTATGTTTCATGTTTTAAAAGTTTTTAAATCTCTAATCCATTCAAAAGAGATTCTGTTAAAGAGTGAAGGATCTTCGTCATGTATACAGTGTCCTAAATTGGATAATATTTTTAATTTTACCCATCTATGGAAATTTGCAATCTTTTTACCAATAAACAAAGGTATGAAATTATCTTTATCTCCCCAAATTAATAAAAAGGGAACTTTTTTGGAGGCGCTAAGTTTTCTTAAAAGGTAAGAGGCTTTTAATTTTTCATCTCTTGAAGACATTCCAATACACATCGCTCTTAATGATCTAGCTGAAGTTTTCCTGAGGACGGGTTTAGTTACTAAATCTATTAGTTCGCGATCAATATTTTCTTTTTTGAAGTAAGCAGAATTTAGACCAAGTCGAATAACTCCCAATTTGGTTATTAAAAATAAAATAATCTCTAAAGGGAAAAAAATAAAGAATATTTTTATAAATCTATTTTTAAAATTTTTAAATAATTGTTTTTTTGTTTTTTTCTTTATATTTCCCTGAAATTGATCTGGCAGAGGCGATGCAATAACTGTTTCAATTTGGTCTTCTATTGAAACAGCGCACGTTAAAGCAACTAATGACCCAAGAGAATTGCCAATAAGAATAACTTTTTCTGAATTCTTTGGTCTTATAACCTTTTCAATAAAGTCTTTGACTTGTTTACTCCAAATCCCATTATTTAATTCTCCAATTTCCCTTATCCCTGGTTGATCTGAATCACCAAACCCTATTAAATCCAAAGAATAGGAGGCAAAATTCCTTTTTGCGAAATACTCTAAATTGTTTCTCCAATGTTTTCGACTAGCCCCAAATCCATGGAGAAAGATAATTGGAATTTTATTTTCTTCGCCCATAACACTCCAACAAATTTTAAAACCATTCCAATTCCAATAATTAGGATTGCTAATATCTTTTTCTTTAAAATTTGTATTCATATATTTAAAAAATTTTCAAGATATTTGCATTATCTATTTTTTTAACAAATAAATGTATTTTAAATGTAAATTATAGTAATCATTTAATTTTACTATGGCTAAAGAAATTTTTAGTATTGCGGCAGTTTTTTGGATATTGATACCAATAGGATTGCTTGGTGGAGCATTATTATTAAAGTTTCAAGGAGATTGATTCTCACGAATACCCAACAAAGTGAGTTATGGTCTAAAAGTTAAATAAATCTTAAATATGAAGATTCTTTTAGTAGGAGCAACAGGGACTCTTGGAAGGCAAATAGCAAAGCAAGCTATAGAAAATGGACATGAAGTAAGATGCTTTGTTAGGAATCCAAGAAAAGCTTCTTTTCTTCAAGAGTGGGGTTGTGAACTAACAAAAGGTAATTTATTAAATTCTTCCGATATTGAGTATGCTTTGCAGAATATTGAAGTAGTTATTGATGCAGCAACAAGTAGACCAGATGACCCTAAAAGTGTTTATGAAATTGATTGGGATGGAAAAGTTAACTTATTTAATGCTTGTGAGTCTTTTAACATAAAAAGGGTAATATTCCTCTCAATATTACTTACAGAAAAATTTAGAAACGTTCCATTAATGGATATTAAGTTTTGTACTGAAAAACTTCTTGAGAAATCTGATTTAGATTATACAATTTTCAAATGTGCAGCTTTTATGCAGGGAGTTATAGGTCAATTTGCTATACCAATCTTAGATAGTCAAGCAGTATGGATGAGTGGAACTCCGACAAAAGTTGCTTATATGAATACTCAAGACATGGCAAAAGTTATTGTTGCATCAGTAAATAATCCAAAAACTCACAGAACATCATTGCCATTAGTAGGTCCCAAAGCATGGGATTCAAACGAAGTTATATCTCTATGTGAAAAATTTAGTGAAAAAAAGGCGAAAATTTTTAGAGTTTCCCCCTTCCTTATTAGCGTCACTCAAAAAGTAGTTTCCTTTTTTCAAGATTCTTTAAATGTTGCTGAAAGATTGGCTTTTGCTGAAGTAACTAGCAGTGGTGAATCATTAGATGCTGACATGAGCAAAACTTATGAAATATTGGAACTTAAAAATGAAGATATGACCTCACTAGAGAGTTATATAAAGGAGTACTACCAACAAATACTTAAAAGATTAAGGGAAATGGAAGCAGATCTAAATATTGAAGAAAAAAAGAGATTACCCTTTTAATGTTGCAATCCTCGACTCGTATAGTATATTTGTACTATATAAATACCTTTGATTATGTCAGTTTCTAAATCTAAAAATCTTGAACGAAAACTAGATAATTTTGCAAAAGAAGCAAAAAATGAATTGAATAATGTTTGTGGATCTTCATTATGGGAAAGCCTTGGGTTTGTTTTTTTTGATCAATTAGAAGATTCTGAAAAAATTGCGAAAGCAAATTTTTACTATGGTCAACTTCAAATAATAAATGAAATAAAATTTTCAATTTGAATTGCATTTAGTATTTTAATGATGTAATTTTTCTTAAATCAATTTTGGCCAATCTTTTTCTGATAATATGAATTTAGTAAAAGATTAATTAATGATTGAAACTTCAGGTGTAATAGAAAAAGAGCAGGGGAATGGATTTTATTTGGTTACCTTAGAACAGCCTGAAGGTCATCAATGTTTATGTAGAGCGGCAGGTAAATTGACTAAATTTAGAATTAAATTATTAGCTGGAGACAAAGTGTTAGTTGAGATAAGTCCTTATGATCTTTCTAGAGGTAGGATAACTTATAGAGAAAGAAATGCTGGTGGTGCTAGACCTACTACTAATAAAAATAATCCTAAGAGAAATAATAAATAAAAAGTTTCTTTAGATAATATTTTCTATCGCTTCTTTAAACTCACTTCTTTGTTTAACACCTTGCCATTGTTTTTTTAATAATTTTTCTTTAAAAAGTTGAACTGTTGGTGTTCCGTTAATTCCAGCTTGTTTTGCAATATCTTGATCTTTATCAATATCTATTTCAACGCCAAGAACTGCACCATCAAGTTCTTTAATTACTCTTTTTAACTGAGGTTTCAAAACATGACATGGGCCGCAGCTTGGGGAACTAAAAATTACTAAGATAGGTTTTTTACTCTCGTGATAGAGTTTCCTCAATGCATAACTGCCTTTTTGCCATTCAGAATTTGAATCGAAAGTATCTTCATTAACTTCTTCTTCATAAAAATCTGATGAATTAAGTTTTTTTTCTGGTTCGGGATTTTCTCTGACTATTGTTTTTGCTAGGCTTTTCTCGGCTAACCATCTTTCAGTAGCTAATGCTGCCATGCATCCAGTTCCTGCAGCGGTAACTCCTTGTCTCCACTCAGAATCAACAACATCACCTGCTGCGAAGATGCCTTCAATAGATGTTTCCGGCCTTCCTGATTTGCAAGCAATATAGCCTTTATTATCTAAAGCAATTTTGTTGCCTAAGAACTTCGTATTAGGTGTGTGCCCTATCGCGTAAAAAAGACCTTTTATATTGATTTCCCCTTTACCTTCTTGAGAGTGAATAGTTTCTATTTTCTCAAGCCATTCAGAACCATCCGCTTTATCAACTTTTGTGTTCCAATGAATTTCTATCTTTGGATTGGCTTTTACTCTATCAACCATTGCTGCGCTAGCTCTTAATTTTTCTGATCGAACAATCAAATGCACTTTGCTTCCATACTTTGTGAGATATGCTGCTTCTTCACATGCAGAGTCGCCCCCTCCAATAACAGCTAATTCTTCATCTCTAAATTGTGGGGTAGCTCCATCACATATTGCACAAGCACTTATTCCTTTACTCCAGAATTTATCTTCATTTATCACGCCTAATCTATTTGCACTTGCTCCAGTTGCAATAATAATTGAGTTAGATTTTATAGTTCCTTCTAAAGTTTTTAATTCAAAGGGATGTGAATCGGTATTAATTGAAACCACATCACTTTCGTATAAATTGGTGCCCCATCTTTCTGCTTGAGACTTCATTAGATCCATCAATTCAGGTCCTAGTACACCATCTGGGAAACCTGGATAATTTTCAACAAATGTTGTAGTCATTAATTGCCCACCAGGAATTCCACCAGAATTAAATCCTGTTACAAGTAATGGTTGAAGATTTGCTCGTGCGGCATATATTGCAGCAGTGTATCCTGCAGGTCCCGAGCCTATAATTACAACATTCTCTACGTTTGAAATCTTCTCTTTATTTTCCATTTATTTGCTAATTTCACTTCTTATAATAATAAACAAAACCAAACAATGTAGGCCGGATTTCACTCGATAGATTTATTCCTCAATCGTTGACTTTTTGGTCTAATAACTTTTTTAATTCCTTTGGGAAGTTTAAAACAGAATCTTTTAAATTTTCGTTCTTTTCTCCAATATGTAATATCCACTCTCTAAATTCTTCTGCGATTGCATAACTGTCTTCATACCTCTCTAAAGTGTCCATTGCAGAAATTCTGTTGGTAGCCCAACAGGTCGCTATGTCGATTCTTTTTCTAATGAAATTGTCCATTGAAAGTTTTAAGTTGTATATAGATAAACACATTAGAGAACCTATGTATTGTCTAATAAGTTACAACTTTGTACTTCCAAACAATAATTTAATCTTTAATTTATATTTGGGCCAATTTTTGGATGAATTACAAAGAAAATATAAAGAAATGAAGTTAGACCGCCTCGCTGTGATTTGCAAGTAGCCTTTCAACTTCCTCAAAACCCTCTTTAGCAGAGTTTATTGCAAGTTCCTCGCTAACTTTTTCTTCTGATATTAATTTTGCGGATATTTTCTTTAAAAGATTTTCTTTCTTTTCTCTTAGTGAACTAACAATTTCTTCTTCAATTATAGATTTTATTGCTTTAGAAATTATTTTTTTGTCATTTGCTTCCTCGAAAGTGCCTTGAACTAATTCTTGAATAAATAATCGATGAACCTCACTACTCCTTAGAAAGCTTTCTGTAGCATTAATAATTCCTTCAACAAGAGCTTCATCAGGTTCAGAATCATTTTCTGCCAGCTTAAATTCCCAATCTAAATGTCTTCTTTGCCAACCAGCCGAGTGGAGACTGGGCATGACTGTCTGTGAATAAGTATCAACTGACATTTCATAAATTCTCTCTGCTAATTTCTCGCACCAGTCTTTACCATGCTTTTCTAGATTTTTCTGCATAGCTTGCCTTGGAACAGCGTGACCACCATGATGACTGTGGCATACTCCGTCAGGACATTCGATTGCTTTTATACTCATTGGATTATTTTGTACTTATATATTCTAGATAGCTATTTTTTAAAGAAAAGAAAATATATTTTTAACAAAAATCCAAGACTTTTGACTTTCTTCAATTTATATTTAGTATGTTAAAAAAATAAATAAATTGACAAAGATACTTATTCCTTCCGAAACAAACTCTGGTGAAAGGAGAGTTTCAGCTACACCAGAAGCGGTAAAGAAATTAAAAAGCCTTGGATGTGATGTTTATATTGAAAGTTCAGCAGGAAAATTATCAGGATTTAGTGACTTTTCATATGAAGAATCGGGCGGGACAATAATAAATAACTTAGATCAAAAAATTTGGGGTGAAGCGGACTTAATATTTTGTGTTCAAACTCCATCAGAGGATAATTTAACAAAATTAAAGAAAGGCGCTGTTCTTCTTGGTCTTCTTAACCCATATGGTAATAAGGAGCTTCTTAGGATTATAAATAGTAATAAGATTTCAGCTTTATCACTAGAGTTGCTCCCCAGGATTAGTAGAGCTCAATCTTCTGATGTTCTCTCTTCACAGGCCAATATTGCTGGATATAAAGCAGTTCTTTTGGCTGCAAGTGAGTTAGATAGATATTTCCCAATGCTTATGACTGCAGCAGGTACAGTCCAACCTGCCAAAGTAGTGGTTCTTGGTGGGGGCGTTGCAGGATTACAGGCAGTTGCGACAGCAAAAAGACTTGGAGCAATAGTATTTGTATCTGATATTAGACCTGCTGTTAAAGAACAAGTAGAGTCCCTCGGAGCAAGATTTATAGAACTTCCTGAAGTTGAGGAAAAGCCAGGAGAGGCAGGAGGTTATGCAAAAGCTGTAACACCCGAATTTCTCTCAAAACAGAAGGCAACTTTAACTAAATATCTATCTGAAGCTGATGTTGCTATATGTACTGCGCAAGTTCTAGGTAAAAAGGCCCCTGTTTTAATAGACTCTCCCATGATTGAAAAAATGAGGTCTGGTGCAGTAGTTATTGATTTAGCAGTTTCTCAGGGAGGGAACTGTGAAGGAACAAAATCAAATGAAACTATTATCAAAGATGGGGTAAAACTTATAGGAGCGGGTGAATTACCCTCTTCAGTTCCTTATGATGCAAGTTCACTTTATGCTAAGAACTTAACATCTTTGATTACACCATTTATAAAAGATGGTGTAATTAAATTAGATAAAGAGGATGAACTCATTTCGGGATGTTTATTAAGCGATGAAGGAGTTGTTCTTCAACATAAAGTTTTTGAAAATTGAGGTTTTAAAATTATGTCTTTTATAAGTCTTCTTTGGGTTCTTTTACTTGGTAGTTTATTAGGCCTCGAGTTAATCGGAAAAGTTCCTCCTACTCTTCATACACCTCTAATGAGTGGAGCAAATGCAATTTCGGGAATAACAATGCTTGCAGCCTTGACTTTAATTGTAAAAGCAGAAGGTAACGTACCACTTTTAATCATTGGTTCAGTTTCTCTTGGATTTGCTCTTTTCAACGTTGTAGGCGGTTTCTTTGTAACTGATCGAATGCTCGCGATGTTTAGTCGTAAACCATCAAATAAGAAGTGATTTTTAACATGAATCTACCTGTAATCATTAAATTCGTTATTGACCTTCTAGCAGTACTTTTACTGGCTTTGGGAATAAAAGGATTGTCAAAAGTAAAATCGGCAAGGGATGCCAATAGATTAGCTGCATTTGCAATGTTGCTATCAGTAGTAGGATTAATTTCTTATTATTTAGGTACTTCTGGAATTGCTATTCAGTCTTGGATTTGGATAATAATTGGATCAATAATAGGTAGTTTATTCGGAGCAATTCTTGCAAAAAAAGTACCTATGACCTCCATGCCTGAAACAGTGGCATTGTTCAATGGTTGTGGAGGAATGTCATCACTTTTAGTTGCCTTAGGAGTAGCAATTTTTCCTATATCTGGTGGCCAAGAAAATATTGATTTTTTTAAGTCACTGATTAACGAAGTTTCAATATCTGTTTCTATATTTGTTGGTGCCATAACTTTCACAGGTTCAATTGTGGCGATGGCAAAGTTACAAGGTTGGTTGTCAACTCCAGGATGGACTCAGAGCAAAGTTAGACATTTTGTAAATATTGTTTTTGCAGTTGCTTCATTGATAGCCTTTTTTGATTTGATAAACGGTAATACAAGTTCTATTTGGCTTTTAGTTATAGTTTCTTCTTTATTAGGTATTGGAGTTACTTTGCCAATTGGGGGAGCTGATATGCCAGTTGTCATATCTTTATTAAATAGCTATTCAGGGATTGCAGCAGCAGCAGCAGGTTTCGTTGTAGATAGTCAGCTTTTGATAGTAGCAGGCGCAATGGTTGGAGCGGCAGGTCTAATACTTACTCAAGTAATGTGCAAGGGTATGAATAGATCATTGGTATCAGTTCTTTTTGGAGGATCTTTATCGGCACAAAGTACAGCCTCTTCTGGTTCAGGAGAATATACAAATATAACTTCTTGCAGTGTTGAAGAATGTGCATTGACTTTAGAGGCAGCCAACAAGGTAATTATTGTTCCTGGTTATGGTCTGGCAGTAGCTCAAGCTCAACACACTTTAAGAGAAGTGACAAAAAAACTAGAGCAAAGTGGTATTGAAGTTGTTTACGCAATTCATCCTGTAGCAGGGAGGATGCCTGGACATATGAATGTACTTTTAGCAGAAGCAGATGTTCCTTACGAACAACTTAAAGAGATGGACGTTGTAAATCCTGATTTTCCAGCAACGGATGTTGTTTTAGTTTTAGGAGCAAATGATGTGGTTAATCCTCAAGCTAAAAATGATAGCTCTTCTCCTTTATATGGCATGCCAGTTCTTGATGTGCAGGAAGCAAGAACGGTATTTGTAATTAAACGCGGTATGAGTGCAGGTTACTCCGGAATAAAAAATGATTTATTTGATCTGCCAAATACCTCGATGGTCTTTGGTGATGCAAAAAAGGTACTGAATGATTTGATTGGCGAATTAAAGGATCTTGGAGTTGGTGAGAAATAATAGTATATCTTTTAGTTTTTCAGATTACGTAAAAAATAAGCCATTTCGAGAAGTCTTACCTTGGATAGGTGGCGACTTACAAACTTTGAGAGATACTTTTGTTATTGATTTTGATAAATCAAAAAAAAATAAAAAAATATTCTTTCCGATTAATAAAATTCTTTCTAAAAAATTTGAATGTGATTATCTTTTAGGTTTTTTAGAATTACCTGAAAAATTAAACTCACTTAGGGGTTTTGTAATCGTTACACATGGTTTAGGGGGCTCAACTAAACGGTTTGGTTTAAGAAGAATATCTAGGAAATTAGCAAATAATGGTTTTGGAGTTCTTAAATTAAATCTAAGAGGATCTGGATCAGCGAGATATTTAGCTAAAGGAAATTATTGTGCTAGATGCTCCAGTGATGTTATTTCAGCAATTAATTATTTTAAAAAATTGATTAATTTAGAGTTCAAAGATATTTTGAAAAGGAATAATAATCTTCCAATTTACGGAGTTGGATTATCTTTAGGCGGAACAATTCTTTTAAATGCCTGCCTAGATTACGATAAAAACAAAGTAGAAAAACTTTTAGATGGCCTTGCCTGCGTGAGCACCCCTTTAGATTTATCTTCATGCAGTCTGTGTATTGAAAAACCTAGAAATTATATCTACCAAAAATGGTTACTTCACCGCTTAAAAAATCAATTATGGGAGGGATTTAATGATGAAGGCAAACTCCTTGATAACGAGAAATTAAGAATAAAAATTAGAAATTTAAAAAGTATAAGAGAATTTGATCAGAAATTTACAGCTCCTAGTTGGGGATTTAATTCTTTGGAGGATTATTATATTAAAGCTTCTCCAATATTTAGAATCCAAAAATCAATAAAAAAATTACCTCCAATGCTTTTTATTCATGCCAAGGATGATCCCTGGGTTCCATATAAGGATACTTTGAATTTAAGAAAAGAATCTATTGATAAATTCACTATTTTTATAACTGAAAAAGGAGGTCATAATGGTTTTCATTCGATTAATGGCTGCTGGTCAGACGAAGTCGTAAAGAACTGGTTTATGAGTATCTAGAACTATTTAAAAATGGTGTTTTTTTGAAAATCCATTTTTCTATTGGCTTACCGTTAATAATATGTGAGGTAAAAATTTCAGAAATTTTTTCTGGAGAAACTTTCTCATACCAAATACCATCAGGCCACACAAGAAGAATTGGGCCGTTCTTGCATATCCTTAAACAGTCAGCTTTTGATCTTAATATATGAACGTTTTTTGTACAGGGATCATTCTCAAATTTTTTTAAAGTCTTTTTCAGACATTCCCATGTTTTTTGCCCTTCATTGCCTTTAAAGCATTTCTGTTTTGTGGGTGTTGCGCATAGTAGAAGATGTTTTTTTATATTCACTTTTATCCAATACTTACGTATTTTTTCCCTTTTTTAATTTCTTGCTCAACAAAAAGTCTTGCCCAATTGTCTACTTCAAGAATATCCTCCAATTCGGGTCTCAAATTCAAATTCTCCATATGTGATTCACAAGCTTTACTTATAAATGTTGGAATTTCTTGAAAAGAAATTTTTTCTTTAAGGAATTGTTCAACAGCCATTTCATTAGCAGCATTTAAAACTGCAGGCATAGTCCCAGAAGATTTTCCTGCGGCATAGGCAAGTCCCATGCATGGATATTTAAACTCGTCTGGCTCTTTAAAAGTTAATTTTCCAATTTCACTTAGGTTTAATCTTTTCCAATTTGTTTTAAATCTTTCAGGCCAACTCATCGCATATAAAATGGGTAGTTTCATATCTGGCCAACCTAATTGAGCTAATACTGAAGAATCTTCCATCTCAATCATTGAATGAATAATACTTTGAGGGTGGATAACTATTTCGATATTTTCGTAAGAGGTCCCAAATAAATAATGAGCTTCTATAACTTCTAATCCTTTATTCATAAGAGTTGCAGAATCTACAGTTATTTTTTTTCCCATATCCCAATTAGGATGTGAAGTTGCATCTTCCACTGTGACATGTTTTAAATCCTCAACGGCCCAATCTCTGAAAGCACCACCAGAAGCTGTTAAATGTATGGCTTTTAAACCTTTAGGTATCTCTCCTGTCGAAAAATCTGCATTTTCATAATTGGGTAATCCTTGTAAACATTGAAAGATAGCAGAATGTTCTGAATCAGCAGGTAAAAGCCTACTATTATTTTTCTTTAATGCAGGAATTACAATTGGTCCTGCCGCAATTAAAGTTTCTTTGTTAGCAAGTGCAATATTTTTCCCCGCATTAATTGCTGACATTGTTGGAATTAAGCCTGCACATCCTACTATCCCTGTAACCACAGTATCTGCCTTATCCCATGCTGCAACAGCGTTAATCCCCTCCTTGCCACTCAAAACCAAGGGAGTACTATCCAAATCTAAGTTATTAATATTATCTTTTAAATCTTCTATAAGATTTTCATCCTCAATCGCAACTACTTCTGGTTTATGTGTTTTAACTTGTTCTGTTAATAAATTAATATTTCTTCCTGCCGAAAGAGCTACGGCTTTAAATTTATCAGGCTGCTCACTAGCTATTTCGAGAGTTTGAGTCCCAATTGAACCAGTAGAACCGAGCACAGTAATGTATTTCAATTTTCTCTGATATTTCTAATATCTTCCCATTTAAAGGTGTATTTAAAAAACAAAAATTTCAAATTGGTTTTTTTCTTAAAATTTAGACCCTTATCCATGTTGTTATTTCCTTTGATTGATCAATAAGTTCAATACCTTTTTCTTTTAACAAATTCCTAATTTCATCGGCCTTCGTATAATTCTTTTCTTTTTTTGCTTTCAATCTTTCATTAATAAGCATTGATATTTCTTCTTCTTTTATTTTACTTTCTTTTACTAAAACCTCTTTTTTAAGACCAAGTACCTCAGTCAACTTTTCAAGAGTTTTAAAATTCTCAAGTAGAAAGAATTTTTCATTTAGGTCTATTTTAAAACCTTCGACCCTTTGAAATTGGTTTAAAAAGTTTTTTAATGGTTTTGCTAAATCGTAAATAATTGCAATAGCACCTGCTGTATTAAGGTCATTTCCAAGAGCCTCAGAAAATTTAAGCTTTTTTTGAGATAATTGAAAGCTTATTTTCTCTTTATATTCGTCTTCGATAGATTCATTCTTATCAATAGATTTAAAAGCATCTTTTGTAAGGTCCAAAAAAGAAAGGGCTACATTAATGTTTTTCCAAGCTTCTGAAGCACTCATTAAAGCTTCTTCAGTAAAATCAAGTGGTTTTCTATAATTCACAGTCATAACAAAATATCGCAAAGTCATAGGGCTTATACCTGACTTAATTAGCTCTCTGATAGTTTTAAAATTTTTAAGGGATTTACTCATCTTTTGTCCATTTACATTGACCATCCCATTGTGTAACCAATAGTTCGCTAGCTTTTTGCCATTGGCTGCTTCTGATTGGGCGATTTCATTCTCATGATGTGGAAAAATCAAATCAGAACCACCTAAATGGATATCGATAGTATCGCCTAATTCATCTTTAACCATCGCCGAACATTCAATATGCCATCCTGGCCTACCTTTACCCCATGGCGAATCAAAAAATGGTTCATCATCTTTGGCTTTTTTCCATAGCGCAAAATCTTGCGGATTAATTTTTTTACTATTTTCTTCATTAAACATTCTTCCTTGCTGATTGATACTTTGTTCTTGTAAATTTTGATTACTTAGCTTTCCATAATTTTTATTTTTGAAAACAGAATAATAAACATCTCCATCCCTAGAGTATGCATAACCTTTGTCTTCAAGGATTGTTATGAAGGAGCAGATATTGCATATATGATTCGTTGCCCTTGGCATGCTATCCGGACGCATTATCCCTAAAGAATCCATATCTTTATGAAATTCAATGATATTTTTTTCAGATACTTCCTTCATTGAACTGCTTTCTTCTTTCGCTCTTTTTAAGATCTTGTCATCAATATCTGTAAAATTTTGAACATACTTCACTTTGAAATCACTGTAAATTAAAAATCTTCTCAATACATCCCAAGCGATATAACTTCTGGCATGACCAAGATGACATAAATCATAAACAGTTACCCCACAACAATAAATTTTTACTACATCATCAATAGGCTTAAAAACCTCAACTTTTTTGCTTAAAGTATTAAAAAGTTTGATCATCTTAAAACAAGTATTTCATGGGTTTATTTTGTCTCCATCCAATTTTCTCCAATTCCAATATCAACTAAAAGAGGCACATTTAATTTTACACAATCTTCCATAGTCTTCTTTACTAATTTCGTCGTAATTTCCAAAGAATCTGGTTCAACTTCAAACAATAATTCATCATGTACTTGTAAAAGCATTTTTGCTGGAACATTCATTTCTATGAATTTTTTATTTAGTTGAACCATTGCAATTTTAATAATATCTGCACTTGAACCCTGAATTGGGGCATTAGCTGCGGCTCTTAGTGATTGTGCTTCCATGCCAGCTCTTCTTGCGGATTGCAAGTCAATTTCGTAAGGATCTTTTCCTATTAGTCTTCCAAGTCCATTTTTATCAAACTTAAATTCTCTTTTTCGACCAAAAATTGTTTTTACATAACCTTTTGATAAGGCAAGCCTTTCTTGAAGTTCAAGAAATTTGAAAATTTTTGAATATCTTTCTTTGTATTTTATTAGGAATTCTTTTGCTTCTGGAGTACTTACTCCTGTTGAACGGGCAAACTTTTTTATCCCCATACCATAGATAACTCCGAAATTTATTGTTTTCCCAACTCTCCTCTCATCAGAAGAAATTTCTTCTTTCTCAAAAATTAATCTTGCAGTCAAAGAATGAATGTCATCATTTTTATGAAATGCATTTATTAGTATTTCTTCATCCGCTAAGTGAGCGAGTATTCTTAATTCGATCTGAGAATAATCAGCTGATAAAAGTTTCCAATTTTTTTCAGGTAAGAATGCTTTTCTGATTCTCCTACTAAATTCAGTCCTAACCGGGATATTTTGAAGATTAGGATTGCTACTACTTAGTCTCCCAGTCGCTGTAGCAGCTTGATTAAAGTTTGTATGAACTCTTCCTGTCTTTTCGTTAATAAGATTTGGAAGAGCATCAATATACGTGCTAAGTAATTTGCTAAGAGTTCTATGTTTTATTAAATGTTGTATTATTTCATGTTCGTCGACTAATCTTTCCAGAACTACTGCATCTGTACTCCATCCTGTTTTTGTTTTACGTGATTTTTTCTTATCCAAATTTAATTTTTCAAACAAGATCTCACCAAGTTGTTTTGGTGAAGATAGATTGAAACTCTCCTCTGCTAACTCATAAACTTTACTTTCAATATCTTCTAATGTACTTTTTAATTCTTTTGAGAGTTTTTCCAAATAAGGGATGTCGATGGTTATGCCATTCATTTCCATTTGGGACAATACCGGCTCTAAAGGCAGCTCGATTTCTTCGAACAATTTGATTAATTCATCTTTTTCCTTTGAAAAACTTTCTTTAAAAATTTTGACAATCTTAAAAGTTAGAAAAACATCATAACCGCAGTAAATACTTGCTTCATCAATATCAACAAATGAAAAATCTTTATTTTTTCTAACTGTCTCCTTAAATGAAGGAGGCTTAAATCCAAATAATCTAAAACTAATTTCACTTAACCCATGTTTCTCCTGATTATTAAGAAGGTAGTCTGCTAACAAGGTGTCAAAGGTTACGCCTTTAAGATCAAGTCCATGATTAAAAAATATTTGCCTATCAAATTTTGAATTTTGGAGTGCCTTTTCTTTTTTTGGATCTTCTATCCAATTTCTTAGCTTTGAGAAAACATCTTCTATTGATAATTGATTGGAGGTTTCCTTTTTTATTTGATGACCAAGAGGTATATAAAATAAATCATCATTTTCTTCTCCAAGACATAACCCTATCCCAACAAGTTCCGCATCGATTGGATTCAAACTATTGGTCTCTGTATCTAAAGAAACTATTTGATTAGTCTTGTCTAATCTTTCAATTAATTTATCAAGTAATTCGAAATCATTTACAACAGTTACCTTAATTTTAGGGATTTTATTTTCACTATTTTCTAATTCATTTTTACTGGAGACTTTTGGTGCCTTCCCCTCCTCTTTAGCCACATTGTTTTTGTCAAAACCACCTTTGCTGAAAGTTGAGTTGAAAATATCAATTTGTCTAAGTAGTGTTGATAGTTCTAATTTTTTCAGTGACTCTGAAAGTAGTTCTTGATTTATATTTTTTAATTCATAACCGTTACTTAAAATTAAAGGCACCTCAGTATTTATTTTTGCTAAATCTCTGGAAAGAAAAGCATTATGTTTATCGTTTCTTAGCTTTTCTATAACTGAACCTTTGATGAATCCTTTATATTTCTTATCGTTGTTTTGCTGAATCTTGTCCAAAGCCTGATAGATTCCATCAAGCGTGTCGTTCTCTTTTAGTAGATTAATTGCAGTTTTTGGACCTACCCCTTTAATACCTGGAATATTATCAGAACTATCACCAGTTAGGGCTTTAAGATCAACTACTCTTTCTGGCGCAACACCTAATTTTTCTTTTACTCCATTTTCATTCATAAGAGTTGGATTTCCACTTTTCGCATATGGACCACCACCCATATAAAGTACATAAATATCTTTTTGATCATCTACTAATTGAAATAAGTCCCTATCTCCAGAAAGAATATTCACGCACCATCCTTTAGAAGAAGCATCATTTGCAATTGTCCCTAGGAGATCATCTGCTTCGTATCCTGGAGATTTAAAAATTGGTAAATTAAGGCTTTCTTCTAAGATGATTTCTAGTTGTTCAATATCCTGAAAAAAAACATCTGGTGCCACATCTCTGTTGGCCTTATAATTTGGATCTAATTCATGTCTGAAAGTTGGTTTTTCGGTATCAAACGTAATACAAACACCCTCGGGACTAATATTTTTGCAATTATCCAGAAGACTTTTTAGGAATCCATAAGTGACACTTGTTGGGAATCCCTCTTTGGTAGTTAAACCTCCATCAATCCCTTTGCTAAATGCATAGAAGCTTCTAAAAGCAAGTGAGTGACCATCGACTAAAAGTAAAATTGGTTTTTTGGAGTTTTCAGATTTTAAACTCATTTTCTCTTCTTAGCCCAAGGTGGAATATCAATAAAGATCTGCTCTCCAGGTTCTAATCCATCAATGACTGAAGTTTTATTTCCACTACTAATACCAATTTCGATTTTTTCAAATTTGGGAGAATTGTTTTTATCAACTTTCAAAATTCCTTTTTCACCTTTTTCAGTGACAATAGAAACTGTTGGTACTAAGATTTTTTCTTCATTACCTTCGACTCTAAATTCAAGATCTGCAGTCATTCCAATTTTAATTTCTTCAGAAATATCTTTAAAATTTAAAGTTACTTCGAATGAGGTTACATTATTATCTTTTACAGCTCTTGTAGCTATTTTTTTAACTATGGCACTATATTTTTTTGAGGGATAAGCCTCAATTCTTACTGAGGCTTCTTGACCTGTTTTTATTCTGCCAATGTCACTCTCAGGAACTTTAGCAACAATTTCTAGGCCCTCTGATAGTTCAAAAATAAAGTTTTTGGTTTTAGGGTCTGAACTTAAGTTTGTACTTGGTGTGACATAAGATCCTATCTCAGCATATTTTGCAGTTATCTTTCCTCGATAAGGGGCTTTAATTAGATAGAAACTTTTTTCAGCTTTTGCATCATTAAGTTTCGTTTTACTAATTTTGTAGTTATTTTCGTAGTTTTCGTAATCTTCTTTGCTTATTGCTCCTTCTTGATATAAAAATTCCCTTCTTAAAAATTCAGATTTTTGTTTTTCTACACTTAATTCAAGTTCTTCAATTTTATATATAAACTCTTCATCATCAAGAGAAGCTAAAACCTGATCTTTCTCTACAAGATCTCCTTCGGCTACATTAATTACTTTAATTACACCAGGCTTCCTTGGCCCAATATTGCTTGTTTTGATTGCTTTTACTTCACCACTAGTATTAATTGAATCGGAGAGGATTCCTTTTTGAACTTGAACTACATAATCAGAAATATCTTTTGATTTATTTTTCTTAAAGGGATTTATAAAAACGAAAAATATTGTTAGGAAAAGCAATATAATTCCACTTCTTAAATTTATATTTTTTTTAATTAAATCAAGCATTCCTTTTGAAAACAATTAACTAGAGAATATTTAGGAACTAAATAAATAATCAAGACGATTATAATTAACTTATCCAAGATTGGTTAAGTAAATACTATATTACAAGAAGATGTTTTCTTGAAAATTTTCCCATTAATTTTTTCAAATGTTAAAAGCCGGTATTATTGGATTACCAAATGTTGGAAAATCAACTTTATTTAATGCACTTGTAGAAAATGCTAAAGCCCAAGCGGCTAATTTCCCCTTTTGTACCATTGAACCAAATAAAGGTATAGTTTCAGTCCCAGATCAAAGATTGCAAGAATTAGGTAATTTAAGTTCAAGCCAAAATATTATTCCAACAAAAATTGAGTTTGTAGATATTGCAGGTCTTGTAAAAGGAGCCAGTAAAGGAGAAGGTTTGGGAAATAAATTTTTATCAAATATAAGGGAGGTTGATGCAATAGTACATGTTGTAAGATGCTTTGAAGATAGTGAAGTAATTCATGTTTCCGGGAAGGTAGATCCTATAGATGATATTGAAGTTATTAATTTGGAATTGAATTTAGCTGATTTATCCCAACTTCAAAAAAGAAGAGAGAGAATTAAAAAACAGGTTAAAACGAGTAAAGAGGCATTAAAAGAAGATTCTTTATTAGAAAAAATTGAAGAAGAGTTACAGAAAGGACTCTCAGTAAGATCAATTTCTCTGAATGAAGAAGAAAATTCCATAATTAAGCAATTAGGCTTCCTAACTGCAAAACCAATAATTTATGCAACAAATTTGAATGAAAATGATTTAGCTGAAGGTAATGATTTCTCAGTAAAAGTTCAGAGTTTTGCAAGTAATGAAAATACAGAATGTATTAAAATATCCGCGCAAGTAGAATCTGAATTAATCGAGTTAGAAACCCAAGATAAAAAAGACTACCTGATGGGCTTAGGAGTGGAAGAAGGGGGATTAAGTTCTTTAATTAGATCAACTTATAAATTGCTAGGTTTAAAAACTTATTTCACTACTGGAGAAAAAGAGACAAAAGCTTGGACAATAAAAGATGGAATGACTGCACCACAAGCAGCAGGGGTGATTCATACTGATTTTGAAAAAGGTTTTATCAGGGCTCAGACAATTTCATATCAAAACTTAATAGATTCAGGTTCAATAATTAGCGCAAAAAATAAAGGATTACTTAGAAGCGAGGGTAAGGAATATATTGTTAATGAGGGAGACGTAATGGAGTTCTTATTCAATGTTTAGAGTTAATAGTATGGAAAATATGTCTTCTCAACTACCTGTTTTTCATGAAACGGCGCATGCTGAACTAGCCTCCGCCTTAGAAATGCTTGCAGCATGTAAAAACACTGACAACCCAAAGCAAGCATTTGGTTATTTTATGCACGCCAAAGATGAATATAGTCATGCGAAATGTTTTTTTAAAATGCTTTCTCAAAGAGCAAAGAAAGTATCTACAGAAAAAGCTAGAGAATTCAGATTTACCCCTCCTTCATTAATTTCAAAGGGATATGTATCTAATAAAGGCTTTCTGATTGATACGATGAAATTAAAAGACTTCATAGCTTTTGTTTATACAAACGAACTTTTAGCAAAATCATCTTTTGAAAAAATATTAAATTTAGTTGGTCCAGGTACTGACGAGGGTAATAAAATCTCTAGCATTATGATGGATGAATTGCGTCATCATGGGATGGCTAAAAAGTATTTCTTAAACTCCTACCCTGCTTTACAGCCTTGGCAGCTTGCGATTTATCGTTGTAGAGAGACTCTTCAAAACAAAGGAAGAAAAATATATGATGCAAATTTAAAATTTTTAGACAGAGTTCTTACACCTCTTTATAAAGGATTGGCTTTTATAGCTGGAATTATGGCAAGAAGATTGAATTTAATTGAATTTAAAAGAGAGGGCAAAAATCTTATGGATATCTCATCTTATTCAATCCTCTAAAGTTTATTAAAAAATTTTTTAAAGATGTTTATTGGTGTTTCTGGATATAATCATGAATCTGCGGCTGCATTAGTCGACAAAAATGGAGTCCTCATTGATTACTACAGAGAAGAGTCTTTAAGCAGAATTAAAGGTGATAAATCATTCCCCCGAAGAGCAATAAAAAAATTACTAAACTCAAACAATCTCAAAATAAAGGATATTGAGAGAGTTGCATTTTATGAAAGACCGTTAAGTGCTTTCCTTCACACTGTTAAAGAAGCCTCATTAAATATGCCAAGAAGTCTTCCTCTACTTGCTCATCAGTTTCGCAATTTTAATCGCTCATCTGTCTCTTGCTACTTAGATTTTGCAAAAGAATTTAAAGGTTTAGAAACTAAATTAATCTATTCTGATCATCATTTATCACATTCACTTACAGCTCTCTCATATTCTAATTCTAAGAAAGATATTTGCTCTGTAGTTATTGATGGATTTGGAGATAGAAGTACTGCTTCAATAAGCCTAGTAGTTGACCCAACTGAGATCAATGAGTTGTGGAATTGCCCTTATCCTATATCACTAGGACTTTTCTATTCCTCTATTACTGATTATTTGGGATTCTCCATAAATGAAGGTGAATATAAAGTTATGGGCTTGTCAGCTTTTGGAGACTCCAATAGCGAATCAGCAAAATTAGTTAGCAATCTTATGAAATGGGATCCCAATTCAAATAAATTACTTTCGGATATGAGCTATTTTGATTATCATATATCAACATCAAACTCATACAGTAGAAAGTTAGAGGATTTATTAGGCCCTGCTCGGAATCCATTTTTCCCACTTGTTGCTGGAGATAAAGATTTTCAAAGATATGCAGATATAGCTAGAGGAGCTCAAGATTTAATTGTTAATCTGCTGATCAAAATTTTTACTCATGCACATAATTTAACAAGCTCTAAAAGATTTCTTTTCTCAGGTGGAGTTTCTTTGAACTCTGCTTCAATTGATAGACTTGCACAATTGCCTTTTGTAGATGAAATAATTATTCCTCCAAGTCCCGGAGATTCTGGTTGTGCTATTGGAGCAGCCTTCTTTTGTTACATAAAGTCGAATTTGCAAAATAGCCTAAATATTTCTAAACCTTCTTTATTCCCTTCAGTTATAGAAAAAAGAAATGATAAATTTCTCACAGAGAAAATTATTAATGATCATTTTGATGTTTTAGCAGATAATGAAGATGATGCTTTTTCAAAAGCTGCGGAACTTATAGGTTCAGGTGAAATTATTGGGACAATTGTATCTAGTAGTGAGACAGGCCCAAGAGCACTAGGAAATAGATCCCTCATATGTGATGGAAGAAATAAAGATACAGTAAAAAAATTAAATACTGTTATTAAAAATAGGAGCTCTTTTAGACCTACCGCACCTGCAATGAAATATGAAATCGCAAAAAAATATTATCAATTGAGACCAGAACTTTATGAGTGCTACAAATCAATGAGTGCAACTTGTAAATGTATTGATGATAATATTTCTTTAGAGTTTCCTACAACTCATGTTGATGGCACAGCACGCATTCAGATCGTCGAGAAAAATTCTTGCTTGGAAAAGTTACTCTCTAAGTTAGAAAAATTTAATATTGAAATCCTGGCTAATTCCTCCTTAAATGTAAGCGGAGACCCAACATGTTTTGATCTTATCGATGGACTTATGGTTTGTGCAAGGACTTCATTAGTTTACCTTTTAACTGACTTCGGATTGTTAGCTAAGAAAAATTCTATTTATTAATATGCTTAATTTTTTTCGACTTTTAAAACATATAATCTTTTCTGCCTGGAAAAATGCTTCCCCTGTTCAGGCTGCCTTAATAACAGCAATCTTATTAGCAATCATTATTATTTTAATAATAAGCGTCGTACAAGTTATTGTCCCTTTTACATATATTGCAATTTAATTTTACCTAGATAATATCTAGAATTTAGTTAAGTGATTATTTTATAAAAAGAAAATATTTTTTAAATTGAAAGATCAGATTTTTATTTTTAACATGTATTTAGAAATATATTATTTTTTATGAAGAGTAGAAGTGAAATTATGAAAATTTTCGTTTATACGATTTTATTTTTTCCTTTAATCATTTTTATATTAGAAATTACTTTTTTATTTTTAAATAAATCAAATAATAAATTTGCTAGTGAAACAAAATATGATGCTCTTACTGGTTGGAGAAAGAATTGTGATGGAAATGATGTTAATCCCAAAAATAAAGATTTCTTAATTTGTGATAGAAATGGATTTATTAAGACTCCATATGAGACAAATAATAAATTTAAAAATACTTATGGTATTTTGCTTCTTGGCAACAGCGTAGCGATGGGGGAAGGACTTTATGGTTTCAATAATGATAAAACTTTTGCTAGTCAATTAGAGAAACATTTACGAAAAAAAGAGTCCTCAATTGATCTTGTAAATGCAGCTTATTCTGGCTTTAATACATGGCAGGAACACGTCGAAGCTTTTAGATATTTAAATATGGAGCCATTTTCAAATAATTTGCCATCGGCAGATCTTATTCTGAGTTTTGGTGGCATTCAAGATTTTTGGAATTTTATAAGACTCTTATCTACCTCTAATAATGGCAAATTTAAAAAATATAGTTTTGCCAATGGAATGATGATTAACAAAACTAATATTGAATACATAAATTTTTTAGCAAGTAGCTCATTAGGAAATATTAAGAGCGGGTTCTATGCATTTATAAATTCATTAAAAACTAGCAGTAACTTCCTTTCTTACTTGGATTCTTTAGTGTCTAATAAAAAAACAAAGCCAGGTTTTTTCGAGAAAAGACAGTTAACAATAATTATGGATTCTTATTCAGAAAATAAAAATCTTAAACAGATCTTAAATGATCGATTTAATTTGGATTTTGAAGAATATAAAAAGATCAAAAATTATGCCATTAAATCTACATTAAGAAATATAAGTGCGAATAGTAATCTTAAATTTGACGGTAAATATATTTATGTTTATGCTCCAAATTATTTTAATTCTCTATCAGAAGATCAATTGACTGGAAACAATTATAAATATTTGATTGGGATAAAACACTTAATAGGAAATCCAATTTTTCCACTTGAAATTCTTGAAAGGGAGATGTATCTAGTTGAGAAAGACTATAGAAAAACTCTATTAACAGAAATGAAGAATCATAATATAAATTTTCTTGATTATTCACTAAAAGCAGACTCTACTAATTGGTTTTTGGACTACAGCCATTTTACAGAGTTTTCTGCAAGTGAGATTAGTTCAAAACTTTCAAAAGATATTGTGGAATTCATAAATAAATAAATCAATCAATCAATCTATATGTTACTGAATGTTAAACCTTCGCAGAATTTTTGTTTGCTACTTTACATAAGGTAATAACCCTTATAGGATACACAAAATTTTTACAATTTTAATGAAGTTAAACAAAGTTTTTAAACTTACAGTTTGTGCTATTTTTGCACTTCCAACTAGTCTGTTCCTTGGGAATGAGATGCTTGCTAATCATCTTTCAGAAAGATCCGAATATGAATTAAATCAGGGCGATCTATTGGCTTGCGGCGGCGGCGGCGGCGGCGGCGGCGGCGGTAATTCTCCAGCAGCTAGAAAAGCAAAGAAAGTAAAAAAAGCAAAAGCTAAAGTAATGTTTAAGAAAAGAAAATTAGCTGAGGCAGCAGCAGCGGGTGACTCAACTGCAGCATTAGAGGCTGAGATAAAGGCTCTCGAAGCCGAAATTGCAGAAAATGAATAGTTTTAGTAATTCATTTTTTGATGCGTAAATTAAATTTGTCCGCATATTTTTAAATATTCATTTTTAAAAACTTCCTTACCAAGCTTGATTGATTTTTTCAAATTAATACAAGCTTTTTTATTTTCTTTTAAATAATAATGAGAAAGTGACTTATTGTATAACGTATTGTAATTATTAGGATTTATTTTGAGCGATTTTTTAAAATCTTCTATAGCGCTTTGGTATTTCCCTAACTTGAAATTGCTAACTCCTCTGTTATTAAAGGCTATAAAGGATTTTTTATTAATTGATAATGATTTAGAAAAATCTTCAACTGAACCCAGATAATCATTTTTATTAAATTTTGCATTACCTCGATTTAAATAAGTATAGTCATCATTTTGGTTGTACTTAATTGACTTGGAGTAATTATTAATAGCTTCTTCATAGTTTAAATTTTGTGCTTGAGCATAAGCAATATTGTAAAAAATTTCATCTTTAAAATCTTCTATTAAGGTTAACTTCTCATAATCCATTATCGCCCCTTTAAAATCTCCATATTCTAATTTTACATTTCCTAGATAAAAGATTAATTTTTCGTCTGGATTGATTTTTAATGAATTATTAAAGTCATCTATGGCCCCTTTAAAGTCACCATAATTTTGTTTGGCAATTCCTCTGCCTAAATAAAAGGAAGAATTATCAGGATTTTTTGCAATTGCTTTAGAATAATTAACTATAATTTCTTTGTTAATACGATCATATTTTTCTTTTGATAAATTTTTGTTTTCAAAAACAAATGAACATGAAGATAAATTTAATAGTGCCAGAGGTGCTATTAAAACTCTTAATTTTAAATTAGAAATTAGCTTTTTGATATCTAAATTTTAATTAATTTTTTAATTTATTATAAATTTTACAGAATGGAATAGATCTAATTAATTTATTAATTTTTTTTTAAATTAATTTACTTAAATATTCCCATTGATTATTAAGGTTAACTATATTAAAAATGAGATTTAAAATATATATAAAATAAAAAACTAAACTACACCCAGTACATCTTTCAATTAACCTCTAAACAAAAATAGATAATAATCATATAAGTATTTTGTTTGTGGGGACTTTTGGGGTATCGGTATTTCTATTTCTCGACTGTATTTTCAATATCTTCTAGAAGATGTTTAGTTGATCTGCTAAAACCGTTAGTTTTAAGATAATTTTGAGCCTCTTTAAATTTTTCAGCTACTCTTTTTGCATAGGGAGTATTCATTGAATTTTGAGTCATAGAGAAAATCCGAGTTTTTTTAATAATGAGTTTTAAATACCCCCTTGATAAGTATTCAAAAATACAAGATTATAAAAATAGGATTTTTTACTTATTTAAAAAAATATTGCGAAAGATTCTTGATTCTTAAAAATAAAGTCCTTTTAAATTAGAAAAGTGAAAATTACAAATATTTTTTTTATTACTATTTTTCTTTTTGTTTTTTTAATCCTTTTATTTAGCTTATTTTTATATTCAAAACGAATCAAAAGGTCAGATAAAAATAAAATAGCTATTCCATACCATAAAACTTTTTTAAAAAAACAAGAATTTAATCCTGATATAAATACAGATAACTGGGATTTACATAAACTTAGATTAGAAAAGTTTAGAAGATCACAATATAAGGGATTAACTTTCTTTGTAAGTTCACAAAATAGAATTTATTATCTTTCTGAAAAAGGGGATAAAGTTTATTGCTAATAAGATAAATTAATTTTATAAATAGGAAAAGAAGACAGAAACCTATAATTATTAATGAAGTATTTATTTTTATTATCAGAAAAGTTCTACAGGCTAATTCAATGGGAGTGGAATACCTTAAAAAATCTAAGAAGAACAAAAAGAAAGAATTATTTTTTAAGAGGATCATTTGCTTTATTTAGTTTATTCTCTATTCTTTTTTTAATATTTTCGCCTCCTATTACTTTAGGAATATTATTTGGAGAGGGGTTAAAATTTAGTATTTTTTTTATTTGGATATGGATTTTAAATTTAAAGTTTTTTTGAAAATGTATAATTTACTTCCCAAGGTTATTTAAAATTAAGAATATAAAAAAATAAACTTATGCCAAAAATATTCAAACAAAATAAGTTCGCTTTGTTGGGAGCAAATATATTAATAATTTTACTTTGGGTAACTACATCTTCCTTTTTGATGAATTTATTTCAAAGTGAAAATGCCCCATTTTATATGTATAAAATTTCTTTTTTAATTAGATTCCTCCCTCCTATTTGGGTTACATGGTTCCTTTGGATAAAAAGAGGTGGTTTAAAAAGATAAATTACAAAAGCATTTTTACGGATTTACTCTAAAAACAAATCAGTTAAGATCTGAAAGCTTACTTGAAATTTTCACGTAAGAATTAGGTAATTAAGAGATTGTTTTTAGCTAAGAAATAATCTCTTTTTTTTTTTTTACAAATATTCTTTCTCATGAAAAAGTGTTTGTCAGTATCCCTATTGACAAACACTCATGACGATCATTTTTTAAAAATTAAACAGGTAATCTATTATCAATTTCTACTACTCCAGAATCCATAAGACGGCCGATCTTGATAACTAAAGCCATATCTAACCTTGAAAATTCAGATTGATGATTAGTTATCCAATCAAGTTCGGGTAGTGTTATTAAACCTAAAGTATTTACTTTAAGAAAAAGTAAACCTAAATTCATCTTAAAAAATTCCTGGAATTATCCAGCCGAATAGGCCATAATTGACGACTAATGCGAATAAGCCCATCATTGCCATTCTTCCATTTGTTCTCTCGGCATTTTGCCAATAGGTTGATTTTGAGTTTTCCATTTAATTTAGTTTTGTTGATAAATAAGAAGTTCTAAACGAAACCAGGAATTATTTGACCAGTTGTTAGATATGCTCCAATGGCAGCAATTAGTCCAAGCATTGCGAATCTTCCGTTAAGAGTTTCAGCAATAACTTTTTCTTTTTCGATTGTTTTGACTTTTGTGTTTGTGTTTTTCATTTGATTAGAAGATGAATAGTTTGAATTTTCGTCTTGAAATTGCTTTGTTAGATAAGCAACGAGGATGGCTGTAAAGAATATAATTATTGCTAAGAAGCCTGAAAGTGGACTCATTAAAAAATGCCAGGAATAATTTGTCCGGTTGAAACGTAAGCCCCTACTAATGCGACAAGCCCGATCATTGCCCAACGACCATTAACTTTTTCTGCATTTTGTGGGTAGCTGTCGTAAGAAACAGACTCATCTATATAAGGACGTGTCTCAGTAGGAAACATATTCTGTCTGCCACCTGATTCAGTAGTTACGTTAGAATTAGCCATTGAAGTTTTGTAATTGTTAATTAATGTAACACTACTATTAACAAATGTAAAGTAATAGGCTAAAAATAAGTTATTTTCAAGATATATGCTACGAATATGTAGCAATGTCGTCACATATAAAGTTAAATAGTTGATTTTTTGAGTATTTTCTTAATTGGGAACCCTCATCCGTAATGGTAATAGACCTCCGTCCAGCCTTTTTGGTGAAGTTCGTGCCACTTTTCCCAAGCTGAATCTATGTTTAGTTTTTCTGAGGATTTGTACCCTTCGGGTTCTCCAAGGTGATTAGTATAAAAAAGATGAGTATGAATTTTTAAATTAGGTTTAGGCGGATTTTTGCATTCATCGAAAAAGATCATTCTGCTGCCTTCGGGGTTTAGTAGGCATCCGTTTGGTTTGCTAGTGCTACATCCAAATGAGTACTTAGGCTCCATGCTTTCCCTAAAAAGACAATCCTAATTTTAATACATCTGTACTATAAATTATATTCTTTTTGTTTTGCTGTCAATCCTTCTAAGGTTAATTACTTATTTACTAATAATTATTTTGTTTTTTAATAAAAAGGGTAATTTCTTTAAGCTTATGAATTACAGGGAAGATTTAGAAATCAAACTACAAAAAGTAACACTTGCAATGCAGGAAGTTATAGAGGATATCTATAAAACTGATAATGAGAAACAAAGAATAATTTCCAAACTTATTGAATTTAAAGAAGCAATTATTTCAAAGGGAATTGAACTTAATATTGAATTAGAGGCAGCCTAGAAATATTGAATATCTCATGAATGATTAATAACTTTTAGAATAAACCTATCAACAAAAAAAGGTTTATTTATCAAATGCAGCCTGGTACTTTTGAATTATTGATTCTAGTATTTATTTTTTTAGGTCTTCAAGCTTGGTGGATTATCCCAATAATAAATAAAAATAATAAATTGAATAAGAGAGGTAAGGATTTAAGAGATGAAATTAATCAATTAGAAAAGATATATAAAAAATAAATAAACTTTATTGTTTTTAAAACTTATAATAAAAGTTAAAATAAACATCTAATGAAATTAAAAAATATTTTCTCAATCTGTTTACTATCTATTGGAGCTTTAGGTCTGCATCAACCTTCTCCCGCAGAAGAAAAGATTGAAGTTATACCTATTATTCAAAGTTCAAAAGGACTTAGTGGCAAAAAATTTAATTATCTTGAGGGTAAGCCTGAATTAAGACTTTTAAAAGTAAAAATTCCAGTTGGTTTGAAAACTCCAATTCATACACATCCTTCCCCAATGTTGATTCATGTCACAAGAGGCAGATTAAAGCATATTAGGGGTGAAGAAATTAATTTCTTTAAAGCAGGTGATGCATTTATAGAGAGTAATAATGGCGCCCCCCACTATGTTAAAAATATAGGGAAGAAGCCGGCTATACTACATGTTGGTGTGGTATCAGTAGTTGGAATGCCTACTACCATAAATAAATAATATTTTTCTCAAAGTTATTCAATCTGCATTTCGAGGATTGAACTTTTTATGAGGAGCAGCTGTAGTGAGATACTCCTCCATAGTTAAAATATTTGCTTGGCTTTAGTCGATTATATTTTTGATCTATTTCTGAAGGCTGTTTTATATATGGGTTGCTAAAAACATCCTGCAACTCTTTTATTTTGTTGTAATTACCTTTTTCAGCTTCTTCATATGCGGGAACGACCATCCATTCACGCCAAGTATAGACAGGATTAAGGGATTTCATTGATGCCGATTTTGCTTTAATATTTCCCTCTTTCTTCAAGACTGATTGCCAGTTTTCAAGCCATACTTCCCACCTATTATTGAGCTCATCATTAATTGGTAAATAGAAACTGTCTTTTAAAGAATCTAAGTTATTAGGTATTTCAGAGAGTTTACGGAACAAAATTGTAAAGTCTGCTTTTGAAATGACCATGAGATTAAAAAATTCATTTATGAGAGTTTCGTTGAAATGCTCTAAACCAAGCTTGTTTGCCCACATTTTCATCAATTCCTTATTCATTAATTCAGAAAAGCTCTTTTTGATTTGTTCTAGCTTTTCTTGATCTTGTTTGCTTTCAGAGAGTAACGGACTAAGAGAAGAACAAAATGTTTTAAAGTTGATTTCAGCAGCAGAGGGTTGGTTAAAAAATGAGAAATGTTCACCTCCACCTGTCCATGGTTGAAATCTTGGATCAAATAATTCACAGAATCCAAAGGGTCCATAGTCCAAGGTATAGCCACCAGCAGCACAATTATCACTATTGAAATTACCTTGGCAATAACCAACTCTCATCCAGTTAGTTACAAGAGATATAAGTCTCGATTTATATAGAAAAGCCAGTTTTATTACCTTACTTTCTAGTGGAATCTCATATTCAATTTCATCTTTATAGTTTCTATCAATAAGATGTTGAACTATCATCTTTAATTCATTATTAGCTTCATCATGAGCATTATTGCGAACTCGTCTAGCAAAAAGTTCAAGCTGTCCAACTCGTAAAAAAGATGGAGCGACTCTCGTAGTAATTGCCGCTAGATTATCAATCATGATATCAGGTTCAAAATACCTGGACCCTTCGGAATACCATGGTCGTCTAACTATTTCTGAACGTGAGACATAAAGTGTTAAAGATCTTGAGGTAGGGATTCCCAAGGCATCCATTAATTCCTGTGCAAGAAATTCTCGTACGCTAGACCTTAAGACAGCTCTACCATCTGCTCCACGACAGTAGGGAGTTGGACCTCCTCCTTTAAGTTGCATTTCCATTCTTTTGCCATTGAATAAACCTTCAAAAACAGAAATTGCTCTGCCATCGCCATAACCATTGCCGGTCCCAAAGGGACATTGCTGGGTATATTCAGTCCCATAAATTGATAAAGCATAACCTGTTGCCCAACCAACAGGACTCATTGGATAATCAGCAACTGAAATATCGCCTGAGAAAAAAAGACAAAAATTCTGGTCTTTAATAAGATCTGAGCTTAGTCCAAGTTCTTTAAAAAGTTTGTTGCTATGGGAAATATATTCTGGTTCTGGAATCGCTGTTGGAACTACTGGTACGTAATGGCCAGAATATACTGAACGTGGCTTATGATCATTCCCATCTTTTGTTGCTTGAGGATCCGCTTTAAGAGAATTTATAAAAGAATAGTCAGACAGTTGTGAAAATTCTGAAAAATTTTCTGTAAGCTTTCCTTTTAATGAATTAGATTTTGTTGACATCAAATTTGTTATCTAATCTTGATGGGTTGTAATTACTTTAAATTAAACACCTAAATGTATTTTATATAGATTCTCTAAGGGGTGGTTATTGTCGGTATTTTTGAGATTAAATAGAATTTAAGATTTAATACTTATTTAGAAAACTTTCGCTTTAAAACGTTTTCTGGGAAGAAATTTTTAGACTTTCAAAAAATAAAAAAAACTGCACCATTATATTAATCTTTCAACCAAAATTATTCCAAATACATGGACATATACTAATATTTTCAAGCTTAATTGAAAAAATTTTAAAAAGTAAAATAATTTAATTCTTTGATCGACTTATACTACCCCTACTTCGGCAATATACCCAAGTAATATATCCCAGTAAAATTTTCTAACTTACCCACCCTTTCAGTAAATCAAAAACACTAATAAATAGTCCAAAACCAATAATTGGAGGCGCGACCCATCTTGTCATGAGTTTCAAATAACGTGTTGTTTTGACCCCAACTTTTGAATCACTCAGCTCTTCATTGAACTTTCCTGGGACCACCCATCCCATAAAGAAAGTTACCAAGAATCCACCAAAAATAAGTAATACTCCTCCAAAAATCGAATCGATAGTTCCAAGAATGTTTAAGTTCAATGCAGAAGGAATGCCTGCTAGAAATAGGAATAGAGTTATCAACCAAACTGATTTTTCTCTTTTAAAACCAAATTTATCCATTAAAGAGGAAACTGGAACTTCTAGTAATGAAACAGAAGAAGTTATGGCTGCAATATAAGCTAGTGAAAAAAATGCAACAGCTACAATTCTTCCTGCTGCACCATATGAACCTAAGCCCGTAGGTATTGATATAAATAATGCGCCAACTGTTGATTCAGAAATAGCATCACTTAAACCAAATGTTAAAACAATTGGGAAAGTAATAAGTCCCGCCATAAGACCCACCAAAGTATCCAATGATGCGACTCCAACACTTAATTTTGATAGGTTACTCTTTTTATTTAGATAGGAAGCGTAAGTAACCATAACTCCAATCCCTAAACTTAAAGAGAAAAAAGCTTGTGTAAAAGCATTTCTTATTGTTTGAGGGTTCCTTAATTCATCAAAGTCAAACTTAAACAAAAATGTTTTATATCCTTCCCATGCGCCTGAAAGTGAAGTTGCCCATATTGCTAGAAAAAGAAGAATTATAAAAAGTATAGGCATAAAGAATCTTGTTACCTTTTCGATTCCTTTCTTTATACCTGATGAAACAATTATTGCTGTAAGAACAAGGCTTAATAGATGCCCCAACAAAACACTGCTTCCACTACTAATTGAGCCAAAGAAGGTTTCTGCCTCTGATAAATTTTTTGGTAATCCAAAAAATAATGAATGGAACAAGGTGTCGGCTGTCCACCCCATTATTACTGAATAATACGATGCTATTCCCAGGGGAGCTATGAAGAAAAGAATACCTAATGGATACCAATTTTTCCCAGCTAACTTTACAGGTGCAAGCAATGTACTTGCAGAAGCGTTTCTTCCTAAAGCCATTTCAGCAACAAATACCGGAAGACATACAATTAAAACGATCAATATATATAAAAGTACAAAAGCCGCACCTCCCCCTTGAGATGCTCTGTAAGCAAAACCCCAAAGGTTACCAAGACCTACTGCACTACCTGCAGCTGCAAGAATAAATCCTAGTTTACTAGTCCATTCTTCTCTTTGAGAAATTTTTGAGTCCAAAATTAAAATCGTTTTTTATAGTTGATTTATAACTCATAAATAAAAATTAGTTAATACTTTGCTTAATAAAAACTAATTTTTTAGATTAATATCTTAAAAGATCAAGGAAAACAAAAAATGTGGCAGTATTCGATTTCCTTGCCAATAGAGATATTTTTATTCAATATTAGCGGTTGTGAATAGTTGTTTTTTTAAACTCTTTAAATCCTTATATTTCAAATTAAAATTCTAATTATTGGTTTATTATATGAAATGTTCTCATTTGTTAATAGGCTAGTATTTTTTGTAATCAGATTTAAAAAATGGAAGATTCCAAAGTGATTTTATTAAAAGAAATAATTAAACTAACTAGATTAAGTGAATTAAAATTCCATAAAGGAGATTTCAAGGGTGCTGCGGAGTGCAAGAGAAAAGTAAATATGATATTAAAATCGGAATCTAATAATGAAGAAATAATTGATAAATTCAAAGAAGAATTATCTAATTTGTATTCAAAAAAATTTGATTTAATATTTGATCATAAATTGAAGATCGACGAATTAAAGAAAAAACAGATTGTAAAACTCTTGTTAGATATAAGTAACAAAAAGTTTGATAGTGGTGATTTTAAAGGAGCTGTAAAAGCATTGAGAAGATCAGAAAAATACTTATCTAAATGAAAAGCCTCAATATTTTTAAACCTCTTAAACATTTAAGGGGTTTTGATTTTCTGATTTCTTTTAAAAATACTTAAATATTTAAAGTAAATAATAATTAATTTATGAGCATTGAATTTTATTTTTAATAGAATCTATTATCCCTGAAAAGGATAGAAAGGGATAATTTTTTTTACATTTTTAAGTTTATTGTTTGTGGTTAATTGCTTTTTTTTATTTGGATTGATTTACAAATTATTTCTTTCATTAGTGCAAATAAAAGAAAGCTAAATTATTATTTATATGCAATTTCGCAATTTATAAGATATTGGGGTTGATTTATAACTCATAATTCGTTTTTCTATAAATAGTAGAATTCAATTTATTTATCTTATGGTTATGCCTCAATCTACTTTGGAAAGTTTGTTATTCTTCTTGATCTTATCTCTTGTAGCTACATATGTTGTAAAGCTTAAGTATGGTAATAATTTGAAAGCTCTAAAATAAATGATTTTTGATTCTCTAAGAAATTAGAGAATAATTTTATTAATTTATTTTTTCATAAATATAAATTAATAAAAATGAACTTTGAACTTTTTAAAATTAATTAAGTAACTATTTTAAAATTTTAATAAATTTATATTGCATACATTAAAAAGTATTTTTCTTCTTTCATAAAAAATACATATAATTAATAATAATTAGATCTTCAAATACATTAGATTATTTTCATCACTAATTTAGAAATTAATGCCTAAATCTTTTAATTTTGACCACTTGCCCCTACAGGATATATTCTATGCAGCTCTAGTAATTTTTGTTATGTCTACTATAATCGCCAATGTGTACAATCCACTTTGGGGGGTTACTTATTCTGTTGGGAATATAATCTTACTGACATTCTTAAGTTGGTTATACAAAGAAACTTGGAGTGATCCGTCTAAATAATCTATTCCAAAATCTAAAAAAGGAATCAAACTTTCTAAATTACTTCAATGAAAATTTTTATGTTAAAAAAAAATATCTTAAAAATTATTATAGATTTTATTGCAAGATTATCGATATCAGCAATTTTCATATCAGTAATACCTGGTAAAATAACCGGTTTTCAAGAAAGAGTGGATTACATTTCATCTAAAGGTATCCCTGATTTCATAGCAGCTATTTTATTAGTTGCTGCGATTATATGTCTTATTTTGGGATCTGGATTTTTCGTTTTCGGGAAAAATCAAAAAATTGGAGCAGCCTTCTTATTACTTTTTCTTGTACCTACAACAATAATTTTCCATATATCTCCTTTTCATCAAAGGGCAGTATTAATGAATCTAGGTTTAATTGGAGGATTACTCATAACCTCCTTGAGAGAACTTAAGTAAAAAGTTATTATCTTAGAAAATTCTAGTCCAGTAATTAGAATAAGAAAAATTAGTAATATTTTTAAAATAAATACTTAAAATAATTTTTTACTTTAATTTCTTCAAAAAGTCATATCCACTTTATTTGAATAGAAATTAATCTTTAGTTTAATTTTTAGTTTTCAAGAGAGGGGCTAAAAAAATAAGCCCCTTCTGGTGAAACTCTTCCAAAGAAACACCGTTTTTATTTTATATTTTTGCTTGATTTTATAAAAATTTTTAAATTTTAGTTTTACTTTACTTAATAAATCCAGAAATAAAATTTACATATTTAAAATAATAAAGTTGATATATTATTTATTAAAATTCTATGAAAGATAAAATAATTAATTAAAGTTGATTATAAAGAATTCATTTAGTCAAACAATTTGTTTATTCAAGATTTTGGTAAATATAATTTAAATTATTAAATAACATCTATCTCTATTTTCAGGGAAGATTAAGTGTTATAGGATTATTTGTAATGACTTAATTTTAGGGTTACTTTGTCTTTTCTCAAAATATTATCAATATTGCCACTAAGATTTAGATTTTTCAGATATTTAGAAAAAGTTTCTTCAATATACCAAGGAAAAGGTTGGGATTCCGGAACAGTAACTTCAGAAATTAATGCTTGCTTATCACTCCTACAAATCAAGCCAAAGATTTTTATAGATATTGGAGCTAATAAAGGAGTATATTCAAGATATATTTTAAAGAAATTTGATGATATTGAATGTCATCTATTTGAGCCGTCAAAATATAATTATTCAATTTTAAAGGAATTATTCTCTACATTTAAGAAGGTTAAAATCAATAAAATCGCCTTATCAAACCATAATGATTCTAATGCAAAATTATTTTCTGATAAAGCAGGTTCGGCACTATCTTCTCTTACAAAAAGACGCTTAGAGCACCTTAATATTAATATGAAAATTGAAGAGAAAATAGAAATAAAAAGATTTGATGATTATTGGAAATCTAATAATTCTTTAATTGATTTCGTTAAAATTGATGTGGAGGGACATGAACTAGATGTTTTAGAGGGTTTTGGAGATTTAATAAAAAAAACCAGAATAATTCAATTCGAATTTGGAGGCACCAATATAGATACAAAAACATTTTTCCAAGATTTTTGGTACTTTTTTAAAGGTAAGGACTTTTCAATTTACCGAATAACTCCAATAGGGATTTTAAAAATAAAAAAATATTCAGATCAAGATGAAATATTTAGCTTTACGAACTATATTGCTGTAAATAATAAACTATAAATATCTTTTTCTTTGATAACTTTAAAAAATCTATTATAGGAACAAAATCATGCTTATAAACTTTAATGATTTATTATTTTCATCGAATAAAGTGAATGGGATTATTCATATTGGTGCGCATGAACTTGAAGAGTTACCGGATTACTTGAAAGGAAATATTAAAAGAATAATTTGGATCGAAGCTAATCCTGAGAAATATATTTTTATTGAAGAAAAATTAAAAAATTTTGGGAATATGACTTTAGGAAAATTTGCAGCAGGAAGAAGAACTGATTCCCTTATTTTGAATTTGGCAAATAATGGACAGTCGTCGTCTTTGCTTGAATTTGGAACGCATAGATCTAGTTATCCAGACATAGATTACATTTCAAAAATCAAAGTTGAGGTAAAACCTATCGATCTCTGGCTCGATGAAAATATAGAAAATAAGAATCTTTACAACTTTATAAATATTGATATTCAAGGTTATGAGCTTGAAGCACTAAAAGGTATGCCTAATCAATTAAAATTAGCAGACTATGTTTATTTAGAGGTAAATTTTGAAAAGGTTTATCTTGGCTGTTCTGAATTGAATGATATTGATCAATTTTTATTAAAATTTGGCTTTAGGAGAGTTGGAATTAGAAAAACTGATAAAGGTTGGGGTGATGCTATCTACTCAAAAAATAATTTTTCAATATCAAAACTCTACTATATCTTTTTGCCTATTATCAGAATAATAAAACTTCCAATAACCATCTATAGTTTCCTTATGAGATTATCTAAAAATTTATTTTTAAACATTAATTAAGATTTAAAAAAAATTACAAGAGAATTTCGGCTCTTTTTGGAAGAAATTAATTAAAGTTTGTAAGGTTAAAAATTTCTTCTAATTCTTTTAAAGCTTATTAATTTTAAAAATAGTATTAATACAATCCCTATAGATCTCTTCATAACCTGCATTTAATATTTCTCTTCTAAGTTGTTTATTGTTTTTTAAAAAAGATTTATCTTCTTGGAATGAAGGATGATCATCTACAAGCTCAACAATAAGTATTTTAGGTTGCCATTTTTTTAGATCAAATGAATCAAATACTTCTTTTTCTTTCCCTTCTACGTCAACAACTAATATTTCGAAAGATAAGGGAACATTATTATCAAGAAGAATTTTTTCAAGTGGCCTTTGCATACATTTCTCTTCTGTAAATTGAACATGTTTTGACCAACTAATTTCTTTATATTTATTCATCTGTTCTTTATTTGTTGTACTTAAGGCATCTCCTCGGTAGATAGTTATTTCTTTATCTTCTATTCCTGCAGCAAGATTCAATACTTTCACATTCTCATTTTTTTTATGTCTTTTCCTACACTTTTCGTAAAATGTTTTTATTGGCTCGATATAAATTCCTGACCATCCATGGTCAGCAAGACATGAAGTATTAGAAAAAGATTCACCATCATATGCTCCAACCTCAATAAAAAATCCTTTTGAAGGAAAACCAAAATATTTTTTATATATTTTATCTAATGATTTGACTTGACAGCTTACTGGGATTACATAATTATTCCTTACTGGGAAAATTATATTTCTGATGAAGTTTTTTAATGTCAACGTGATTTAAAATCCTAATCGATTTAATAATAGTAGATAATGAAACTTGATTGGTATGAAGATGCAATTAATTAATCTTAATATCTAATACATAGTTCTAATTTAAAACTAATAAATCTTTTCTAATTTTATTTAAATAAATATGTTTTTAACTTTTAGACTGAAAAAATAAATTGAATTTAAAGTAGTCAAAACTTTTAAAATCTTTTAACTTAATAAAATCTTTATGATTAAATAAATTTGAAAAGTTTTAGTATTTTTGCTTATTGATGAATATATTTTTTTTAGATAAATTAAGCAAAATTTAGAAATTAAAAAATTATGAGTGGAGATTTCGAGACACTTGAAATAAATCAGCCAAAAATATCTTATTTTCAAAAAGTATCAGAAAATAATACAGAATGGTTAGACGAATTAATTAACAAAATTGAAGATATGAAAAAAAGGATAACCGAATCTAATGAATAAAATATTTATATTTTTAAAGGACAATTTTTATTTGTTTCTTATAAGAAATTAATAATAATTGAAAGAAAATTTCATGTCCTTTCTGTCCATCAACTATCTATTTAAATGATCGGTAGTTTACCAAAATTAATTGCACTCCTTATGGTTTTGATACTATTCGGGAGCACTTTTGTTGGTGGAATTATTTATTTTTTAAAGTAATTGGTCAATTTTGCTTATAAAAACTTTAAAGGATAATCAATGTTTTTTGGTTCTAAATGTTTCGCATAACAAGTAGTTGAGCAGTTCAATACTTCACTATTAATACTGCAAGAAGTTATGCATTCAACAAAACTTTCTAAAGCATCTTGATTTTTAATGTTTGAATAAATGTCTTTTTTCATAATTACTACTCCAATCTTTAGCTTATCTAGCAAGTATCTTCTATTAAAGTCAAATTTTAGGTAAAGTACCTAGGAATTATTCTAGAAATAATGGTTAAATCTATGCCAATAAGTAAATTAGTATTAAAAAATTTTTTCCAAAAAAAAAGACCCTTTCGAGCCTAGGTGATGGGGATCTCTATCATGGCAAATATTTGAAAAAGAAACAACCCCACTTATAGGTATAATTTATAACTTACAAACACCATATGTAGTGCTAAGATAATTCAAGAAGCTGGGTGATGGGGATTATCCTGGTTTTAAGTGGGGCGCAGCTAACGCCCTTTTTTTATGGAAATAGTAAGTACATTTCAACTTATTAATTAAATAAAAAATTATATGAGTTCTAAAATTAAAGAATTAATCATTTATGAATTCATACTTTATGACGTAAAGCTGATAAATAATTATTCCTTAATATGAAAATTACTTTTCTAAATTTTTTCAGTTGCTATGTTTAAAATAGGATTTATTGAAATTATGTTTTTAAACTATTTACCAAATGAGATGGTAGAAGTAATGGAATTGACAATGATATTTGCATTTTTAATTGGGACTATATTAACTCTTTTATTTACATCGGATCAGGCAAATAAAAAGAATCTTTATTTGAAGAAGGCCAAATGAAAATATTTTTGAAGACTTTCTTATAAAATCCTTTATCGTTTTGGAAGATACCTATTCATAGAGCAATAATTATAAAAATTGTGGTAAAGAACACTTTTCTTGTTGCTTATTATTTTTTAAAATGGGTTTTAAAGACTTATATAAGATCAACTGTCAATAAAAAGTTTTACTTTTAGACAGATGACTCTTAAAAAACTTTCAAATATAGTTTGAATGCTTATGAAAAAAAGAGGTTTTATATTAACTCAGGGCATGGTTTTACTACTTTTAAAGCCTCTTAATTTATCTTCAAATTGTATTTTAAATTTGATTATTTGTAATACAATTCCTAAAAATAAAGTAGGTTATCAATGATGGAAAATTTAGATGAAATCATTAAAGAAATTAGAGATAATAAATATGATAATGAGCTTGCAGAATTATATATAAGAGAACTTTTGGATAGTGAGAAAAAGTATGATTAACCTTTCTATGTTTGAAGAAGGTTTACTACTTCCCTTATTAGGTTTAGGTGCATTTGTTGTTAACAAGAGATCAAAAAGAAAAAAGATAAAATTTCATACACCACCGACCCACCAACTTTCTTATTAATGGCTAAATCTTTTTGGTTAATTAATTCAAATAGATCAGAGGTTAAAGGGTTTATAGAAAATGATAAGAATATTGATGGAGTTTGTGAGTATATGTTTATTGACTCTGGAAAAATAATTGGATATTTAGGTAAAGAACCGCCTGTGGTTGAAACTACAGTTTCTGTAGATATAGATTTAGCAAGAGAAATTTATGAAAGACTACTTTCTCAAGGATGGAGAAAAATTGAACCTGTTTGGAAAAAATAATTTTTCAACTTTTTCTTAATAAAAGAGTTTTTGTATGGATAAAACTCAATTTTTTTTGAATATGCTTTCAAATGATTGATTTTCAAATTAGCAATCTATTTAATATCAATATTTTTGAATGAGTCAAAAATTAAATAAAAAAAGCAAATAATATAAACAATTACATATATGGATTCCATTTAACCAACCATTGTTATTGAACTGCTCAATCCATAAGTGAGAAATATAAAACTAGTGATAGTTACTCCAATCATTACTGTTGTATATAGTTTATTAAGTTTAAAATTTATATTTGGAGATGAAAAATCGGCCACAACTAGATTTTTCATTGAATATTTTCCCCTACTTTTGAAATTGTTGCTTTTAACCAAACTACCTAAAATGGGATCAGTTGAAATATTTATTTCTTCTTTGATAAGAGAATTTAAACCTTTATCTTCATTAAATAATGTTGGAAATATATAAGAATGCCATAACGCTATTACTGCCACCCAAAAAATTACACTTCCTCCAGCAATCCCAAAAAGTAAGAATCTAAATGTATCCATAGTTTTTAATTAATAAATTAAATTTACATTAAATTAATATCCAGATATCTAAATTTAAAAAATGTACTTTTAAAAAAATCATTTAAACATAATCTATTGTGATTAATGATTAAAAAGAATGTTATTAAGTATTTTTGTATAAATATAAGTTAATGATTTAATAAATTATTGAATCAAAAAGTGCAAAATAATTACCATATTTATTATTACTTCATGAAAATGGATTTCAGGATTTTACTTGTTATCACACCCATAATATTCTCATGGATATTTACAGTATTTTGGTTAGGTAGGTGGGATGTATTTAGATTAACACCACTAGGATTACCAAAGAAGGGAGTAGCTCCTTTTAAAAATTATCAAGTATGGGAAGATTCAGCATTAATTCCTGATGCTGGCCGACCAGCAGAAGGTTATCCAGTATTTACTGTAAGAACCGCAGCTATTAATGCCTTAGGGATTCCAACGGTTTTCTTCCTTGGAGCAATCCTGGCAATGCAGTTTAAATCTTATTAATGGGAAATTTTAATGGACATTAGATTTTTAATTGTTGGAGCACCATTTATAATTACATTTTTTTATACCTTGTTTTGGCTAAAAAAATGGGGTGCTTTAAATTCTTCGAATGATAATTTGCCAAAAAAAATAAATCTTATAAATGAAAAAATAAAACAAAGTTATATTTTAGAGAATATCTTTTTAACAAATAATTAATCAAATTTTTCTTACCCTAAATTTATACCTTGTAATGATTCCAATAGAACAGTTTTTATTTTTTGCAGTTTCTCTTTATGCATTTTTTTATCTTTCAATAACCCTAGTAGGCGCATTAATTAGCTTTTCCTAAACAATGATTACATAAAATATTAAACACTTGTTTGTATAAAATTAATCTTCCTGTATTTAAAAACTCATTATATAAATATATAAGTAGATATTAGGGCAATCTACTAACCGCTAGCTTTGATAAAGCGGTTCGTAATGAGAACCTCCCTTTGACCTCATTTTCTTTTTCGCAATCTTAGAAAATGAGGTTTAAATAATTTTTGATAGTCAGCAATATGAAATTAATTTTTTAACAAAAAATCTAAATTATTAAATATTATTCGCACTAATGTATATTATTTACTTTTTAAAAAAGCGTTTTTTATTTATAAAGAATATGTGGATATTTGGCGAATCTGCAACGGTATCGATTCCGTCTTTTTGAACCTAGCCAACAAAAATATTCTTAACTACGTTTTAGTTATTTTAGTAGTTAGGAATATTTTTATTTAATAAACCTTTTTAAGGTTAATCTTTCTGATAATCAAATGATCAATAAATCAAGTAATGAATCCGAATTAGAAAAAATTTATAAGAATTTGGAATCTGGAATGCCAGAAAATAAATCTATCAAAGAGTATGCGCTGCCTAATGCGAGACAGTGGCTTGGTGGAAGATTCGTTGCTATATGGGTATTACCTATTTATTTTTTAAGAAAAATAGCAAAGTTTTCTGCTTCATCCGCCTTTGTTAAGCCATATTCGCCTTCTAAAAATAGTCCATCTTATAAGCAACCAGAAACCCTATTTACTTCTTTAAGAAGTGTTTTCAAGGGTGAAGATCATTTAAGATTTTTTGATCATAGATTTATTGCTATTTGGGTTTTACCAATTGCCTTAACTGGAATAGTTTTTGAAATCCTACTAATAGCTCCTACTAATAACACTACACCTTTCAATTAATTATCTTTTGTCTGCAACTTTGATGTAGTATTTGAGGACTTTTTTTATTCAATTTTTTTGAAGTTCAAAGAAATTTCATATCTATAGCACAACAAAGATGACAAGTTGGGTTTCAGGTTAGCTGAAATTATTTCTAGATTAACCTTTTTAAATTTAATTTAGATTTTTATCAAATTCAGGCCTGATTTTAATAAGTTTTGAAATTTCTAATTCTAGCTCCTCTTCTGAACTAAAACCTAAAAATTCGTAGGATTCCAAACCTAATAAAGTTTCTTTTCTTATTGTTATTTCCATTTTTGTAGATTAATAACTTAATTTTATATTTTTATGATTTGAAGAAAATACTTAGTTCTTGATTCAACACCTTAAAAAAATTTAAATAATTTATAAATGATATACATTGAAGAGTAAAAAATCTTTTTAAATATCAATAGATAAATTTATTTTGCTATTTTTGTTTTTAACCTTATTAAAGTTATTTTTAACTATTAAAAAAATATTAGATAATGAAAAGAGTCTTCTTTCACTATTAACTTAAATCGTTTACTAAATTTTTAACTACTTAACTAATTTTGTGTATTCGAGATTATAAATATACCTTTCTCCATCATCATTGCTATCATCATCATCATCATTGAAAGAAGAAATTAATATATAAACTCCTGCAAGTCCCAAAAACATAGATAAATAGAGAATTGGATCATTCATAAATTTATTTTCAAACATTCAAGTTAAATTTGAGGCAGCTTTTCAATATCTACATGTTCTTTTAATGATTAAATAAATTTATTACTAAGATAAAGAAATACTTTTTCGAAAACATAGACAGTACTTCTAAAATAAGAAAAATAAGCTTTTTTTAAAGTGGGTATTAACGGAGTTTTAAAAATAAATGTGTGGAAGATTTGAGCTTAAAACTAAGTTTGATAAGTTACCAAATGTTTTAAAACAAGACTATCCAAAGGGATTTGATACTAAATATCAGACTCAAAATTTAATAAGACCTACTGACCCTATTCTTGTAATTAAAAACGAAGGAAGAATTAAAACTACTTTTATGTCATGGGGCTTTATTTCTCCTTGGGCTAAAGAACCATTTAATAAAGAAAGAGCAAGGCCATTTAATGCAAGATCAGAAACTGTAGAAGAAAAAAAATTATTTAGTGGAAGTTGGAAAAATAAAAGGTGCTTAATACCAGCGAGTGGTTTTTTTGAAAAAAAATATCGTATTCGAAAAGAGAATTATGAGACTTTTTGGCTAGGAGGAATCTGGAGCAAATGGTCCTCCCCTGACGGCGCTGAACTTGAGAGTTGCTGCATTTTAACAACTGAAGCAAACAAATTAGTTAAACCTATACATAACCGCATTCCTGTTATTGTGCCTCGAGGATATGAGGAACATTGGACAGCGCAAGTTAAAGATGCTGATGAATTAAAAGGTTTACTTCCAATCATGATGAGTTGGTCATCTAAAGGATGGGTAGTAGATGATTTAAATAAAAAAAAGACTGATCAAATAAGTTTGTTTTAAATGAAACGCTTACTACTTATAAGTATTGAGTAAAAATATATAAATTCCGAAAAATACTAATATTGCTAAACCTATACCAAGAACAATAACTGGTTGATTATGCCAAAGCTCCTGAAAATATCCTAAAGAAAATTTATCCATTAACTAACAATAGACAAAAGAAAAGAGTGCTAGGGCTGCGACTTCTCAAAATGGTGGTCAAATGCTGCTTATATTGAGAATTATAAGTTTTTTTTCTTGAACATGGATTTGAAATATTAAAAGAGTTCTAAAGAATACTTGCTATCCTTAATTGCAGATGTAAATGAAGTATTAATGAAGGAATTAGAAGAAAATACTATTGAACAAATAAGAACTCTTCTTAATTATTTGGAGCAAACAGACCTATTAAAAAATAAGGAAATTCTAAGGTGTCTAGATGTAATAGCAAGGGAGTACGGAGGAGAAGTAGTAGATAAAAATTAAATGGCTAATCCGGATCAAAAAACAATATTGTTAGAGCAAGCTTATGAAGAACTTAAATCAATTTGCTCTAAATTCCAAGAAGAATCTGGAGCTACAGATATGGAAGTAAAAACTCTACTAAGAGAACTTGCTAAGGTTTGGGGTAAAGATATTGATGAAGATCAGGACATAGATTGGGAAGTTTAAACTTTTTTTGAACTATTAGCTCTTTTAATTACTTTTCTCAAAATATTATTTTTTATAGATAAATCAGAAATACAATAAAGAGTTAAAAACAAAACTATTTTTGCAAAAAATGAGATTTGCATAAAAAACCTTTTACTAAATAAAACCAAATTCCATCTTAAAATGCCAAGTTTTTAATAATTATTCCAATTTCTAATTCGGAAAAATAGATAATTTTTATATAATTATTTTATGGAAAAAATTGAGAAATTTATATTAATAAATAAAGACAGATCAAGAATTAAAGTCTTTGAACCATTCGAAGATGTTTCCAAGCCTTCTCCAACTATTGATGCAATGATGGTTTCTTATGGTTGCGTTTATAAGAGATCAAGTAAACCAGTAATGAAAGGTAGCAGAGTAGAGACTATAGGAAATGCCCGTAAAGAATATAAACAACTTCTTGAAGAAGGTTGGAAGAAAACTAGTATTTTTAGAAATTACTTTTAAGGATAAAAGTCCAATTTCCAACGTATTAAGCAATAACTAAGAGGGTTATATCCATTGCAATTCAAAAATTTAAATATTTTTACAGCGAAATGGTGGAAACTAGGATCATTGAAAAATGCCCAACCAAAATAAATAGCGAATGCAGTTACAATAAACGCAGCATATTGAAGCCAATGCGTTCCAGAGTTATCTAGACCATTTTTGTCAAAATTAGAATTACTCATTTACAGGATTGGATATGCTATCCATCCAAATAGGGTGTAGTTAATAATGACAGCCATAAATCCAATCATTGCAAGCCTTCCATTTGTTCTTTCAGCAATAAACCAATAGCTATTTGGCCATTCAAATTTAGTCTTATTAGATATTTTGTCTTCTGAAAGTGGAGTCTCTTCGGGAGTATTTTCCTGATCAAGATAATAATTACTATCTGGGTAATAGCTTTCGCTTCGAATATTGTCATCTTTTTTTTTAATCATTTTTATAGAAATTTGAATTTTTTATATACTAAAAACTAAAAAGGCTAAATAGGTTAAAAAGGTATTTCATCAAACATTAATTAGATAATTATTAATGATTGACAATCGACTTATTATAGGTGAATAAAACCCCCCTTATTCATGTCAACTAATAAAAGTCCAAATTTAATCAAATACTGTGCAATTACATCTACAACTGCGATATTCCTAATTTTTATCTCTTTGATACCTGTTTCAAAAAAGGCATTTTATTGGAATCAATGTTTTAAAAAGACTTTCCAATGGATTGATAAAAACGAAATGGAACTAAAAAATTGGGATAAAGCATCAAAATATAGTATTGCAGTAGCAGTTTGCAATGGAGCTGTTTACGAACCTAAATTAAAAAAAAAGTAATTTTATTTCAATAGATTTAAAATAAGGTGTAATCAATTTTTTGAAAAGTTTTTAGATACTTTAGTAGTTTTTTTATTTCTTTATCTAAAAATCTCTCCAGGCTTGAATTTGTATAGATTTTGATAAGTTTGGAGGTTATAGCCCATTTTAGAAAAAAGAGGGAGCTTTGATTAGTCATATGTTTTCGAAGAGTTTTCGAGTAATTTTTTTAATTCTATAAGTTCTTCTTTGGTAAATTCGCGGTATTTTCCTGTTGGTAAGTCTAACTTAATATTCATAATTCTTACACGCTTTAATGATCTTACGCTGTACCCTAAAGACTTACACATTCTCCTAATCTGACGATTAAGTCCTTGAGTAAGTACAATTTTGAATTTTTTCGGACCCAATTGTTTTACGGAACACTTCCTAGTTATGGTGTCTAATATTTCAACCCCATTACTCATGCTTTGAATAAAGTCTTTATTAATTGGACGATTAACGCCTACGATGTATTCTTTTTCATGATTATTTCTTGCTCTAAGTATTTTATTTACGATATCACCGTCATTAGTTAGAAAAATTAATCCTTCACTCGGTTTATCCAATCTCCCAATAGGAAAAATTCTTTTAGGATATTTAATGAAATCTATGACATTGTCAGGCTCTACTCTTCTATTAGTTGTGCAAACAATTCCAGCAGGTTTATTAAAAGCTAAATATATATTTTTTTGTTTCTTTGATTTTTCTATTCTTTGACCTTTAACTTCAATTTGATCACCTTCTTCTACTTTGGTACCAATTTCTGGAATTTTGCCATTTATAGTTACCTTTCCCTCTTCAATTAATCTGTCTGCATCTCTTCTGGAACAATAACCGACTTCGCTTAAATATTTATTTATTCTAGTAGCCATTTTTCGATCTTTCTTTAGTTATCTGTCCTAATAATTAACTAATTTCCCCTTATTTTGGATCTAATGTTAATCAATAATCATTTATGCTTCATTTATAACTCCTAAAGCACTGAAAATCTCTAGAGCATCAGAAGGTTTTCAAGCTATAGATAATTTTTTGCTCAGTTATGCGCAGTTTTTCTAGAAAAATTAAGCAATATTTGTCCACTTTTTAAAAAAGAAGTTATAAGTCAGGCTCTTAAACCAATAAAAGTTGACTTTCTTGAATCTTTAAAAAATCCTAAATTTGTTAGAGAACCTTATATAGATATTGATTGTACATAAGTTATTCAAATCATCTTAGGTAGCAAATTTTACCAAATAACTTTGTGTATTTTGAAATGAATATTTTTGTGTACGAAAACACCCTAAAACAGACTTTTTCTTGAAATAAAGATTGACAAGACATTCATAAAAAAAACTTCTATAAAACATTAACTTCTTTTATGAATATGTTTCTAACAAACCAGACTCGTTTAAAAATTAAGGATATCGTTAAGAGGATTTCAATAGATGAGCCAGTCTCATTGGAGGAAAGGATTTATGTGGAAAAGTTTGCAAAGCATAATTCAACTATATGGACATGGTTAAAGAAAGCAAACAGCTTAAGAAGATATGGAAAACAAAATTCAGATGGAATAAATGGACTGATCCAATCACTTGGACTTGATGGTTTGGAAACTGAAAGTCATTTCGATCCAAGGAATGATGATATTGCTGATTGGTTTAGTGGGTCACCTGATTGGGTAAGAAGAAGCTAATTTATACTTAATAAAAGATTAATTTTCAAAAAATCTTTCCATTATTTGTCCACTTTATGCGCAGACAAATTCCTCAATAAAAAAGCGAGTTGGTAGACGCACTTACCGTACGATAACTTTAAAAAATTAGCTAATTATTTTTTTGATTTTTTCAAGATTCCATTTATCAAATATTAATTTCATTTCTCTTTCGTAGTATCTTACTTTCTTTGCAAAAGGTAGTTGGTGAATAATTATCCCAAAGGGAAATTTAAAAAAAGAAGAAACATAAACAATATAAAACTCTGCAAAAGATGGTTTTATTGGGAGAGGTAAATTTTTTAAATATGCCCAATCAATGCATGGTTTTAGTTGCTTATCACTAGCAGCAATATTTTTTTTACATCTCCAATACGAGAATAGATAGACGCAAATGAAAAAAGGTATAGGGAGGAGACGTAACATTAAATATCAAGGATTGTTTTTCCTTCTAATTAATTCTATAAAAAGTAGTTTAGTTATTTTTAAAATTTTTGCTATAAATTAATTGAGGCCAAACCTCGTCAGCATACTCTACGTTTGCTGCAAGACATAGATTGATTCAATATAGTTGCGAGTCGATTTAATAACCCTTTCAGTAGTTGGAATTTCTGGAAGGGTTTCTTGTTTAATACCCAATATCGTTTTTTGGGTCTGTTATAAAAATAATCAATTTAAGGACTAGGTTTGCAGGTAAATCTAATGGCTTTAATAGTAGTAAAGCCAAACCCTGAGTTACATTAAAATCTTTATCTTCCAATTAACTAGGTAGTTGATGAGTGGGCGGTGCATGAAACTTTCTTTTCTTTCTCTTTGATCTCTTATAAACAACAAATACCCCTAGTCCTAATAAAGGCATCAATAAACCTTCTACAAAAATTGGAAAGTTAAACATCATATTCTTTATCCATGTCTAATAGCTCTCTTATGTAGGCAATTACAAGCTCTTGATCGTATCCATTTTCTTCAATTTCTTTTAGCCTTTCGTCTGGAATTTCCATAATCGTCAACCCCCATGTGACAGTTTTTTAGAGGAAAATAAGCCTAAATAAGCCAGTAATAGAGGTATTTAGAGCAAATTAGAGCCTATATACGCATACTTACGAATAAATAAGAAAAAAGCAAGAAAATCACCGTTAAGCAGAATCGGAGTTTGTTGCCCTCGACCCTATAACTTATTAACGATTGACAGTCGATCTAACATAGAGTGATAAACTCTCTTTTTTATGGGAAAATTTTCTTCACAAGAAATAGAAAGTCAATACAATTTGATCAAAATACTTTTGGCTGAGCCTGAAAAGTATAAAGATGCCATTGATGCAATTAAGAAAGATATTGCTTATATGCCTATAGAGCTTAAGAAAAAACTTGAAGAAGAAAATATTACCTTATAAATGAAACGCTTACTACTTGCACAATTATGAGCGATTAAGGCAGCAAAGTTATGCAATTTATAGAAAATAATCGCTAAGTCTTATATTTCTTTTAGTCGGCAATAAAAAAGATAGTCTGGGAAACTCTCTTTTATGACTTGGTTGTTAAATGGTCGGGGCGAAAGGATTCGAACCTGCGACCTAGTGCTCCCAATGCACTTAACAAACCTAGTTTAGTATTAGGTTTTTAAAATATAAATGATTTTTTGCTTAGTTCTACTGAGTTTGTCTTGACAATTTAATTAAGCAACATTTGTCCACTATTTGTCCACTTTTTGAGAAGTGGTAAGCATTTAATTTAATAAAATAAAGAATCAAGCCAACAAAGAACTTCCTAAAAGTAGTAAGACCATAAGAAGTGTAATTAACCTAGCTAATCCCATAAAGATAAATCTGAATTTCCAGTTGATCTTTGCATCCAGTGAATTTTCCAAACATTATCTACTTTTTTAAAAATAGAAGTAACTGTTGGTAAGTCATCATTAGATGTACCTTTGTAAGTGAATTTTGAACCTAGAGTGAAAATGCACAAAGAGACATTATCACTTAAAAATTCTAGGCGGTGTATTTTTGTTATTTCTGCCTTTTCTTGAACAACATCACCAGAAATCATTTTTTCAAATCCTTCTGCATTTATAGGATTACCACTTGGTCTTATAAATAGAAAATCAGAAGTTGCATTCTTAATAAAAAAGGAAGCCATTTTTTCTGGATTTGCAAACTCATTTAACAATGAAAGAATTGTTTCCTTATCAGTCATAAAAAAAAAGAGGGTTATCGTATCCTAAAGTTTAGATCGAATGTCAATCAGAATAATTTTTGATATTCGCTGCAAGATATTTAGAAACAAGAAACCTCTCCAGAAATTCCAACACCAGAGAGGTTATTAAATTGACTCGTACTGTAATAAAGTCAATTTATGTCTTGGAGTAAACGAAGAGTGAATTCATTGAGGTTTGGCCTCAATAAACTTATAGCAAGGAAATTAGTAATTAACGATAGCCCTTTAAGTAATGAGCGTTTCATTTGTTAATCACAACAACTGTCCTTTGTTAATGAAGAAGTCCAAGAAGATTCCTGCATTGTTGATAAGTCAACTCTGTGAGTTGCCATCCAGTCACCATTTGCTTCCACAAACTTTTGAACATTACCTTCTGGAGCTTGATGAATAACAATTATTTTTTGAGGATCTTCCTTGCTTACTCCTCTAAAAAGGGGCTTAATATCAAATTCTGAATGCCTTTTATCTGCTTCTTCACTATCAAATATTGCAGCCCATTCATCGAAAGTGCTTTCGATTTTAAAAGTAAACACAGATGTTACAGAGCAAGACATAAAAAAAGGAGCTAATTGCTCCTTATTTTAGATTTACTGTCAACCACCCTCTATGAGTATACTTTGGCAACAATTGGACCAGCTTCTTCATCAGTAAATACAGGTGTGGTTTCCCAATTTAGGAATTCACCCCATTCAGCGCTATGTTGATATATAGCTTTTGGATCATCAGTCTTTAAAACTATCCAACCCTCTAAAGAACCAGGCGCATGATATCTTCCAATCATCTCAACTCCAGGATAATCTCCCCCGCCCCCAAGAAATTTTTCTGCACCTTTTTGATGGTATCCAGTCTTAAATGACCAATGCTGAACATAAAGCATTTTTTTAATTTTTATTGGCTTTCTATTACTAGCAAGAAAAATAATTCCTGAAAATAAATATTGTTAATTGCTTTTTTTAGATCGAATGTCAATATATTTATCCATTATCTGTCCACTTTATGCGTGGACTAGTTTCCAATAAAAAAGCGAGTCTGTTTAACTCGCTAGCATGACTTGTTTTTTAGAGTCGGGGAGACAGGATTCGAACCTGCGACCTAGTGCTACCAAAGCACTTAACAACCCCAGTAGGGAACTATGTCTAAAGGCCATGACTAAATAGTTGCGGGATATTGCTTAATTTGAAATGACAAATCAGGATATATTTGACGGCATATTGACGTAATTCTAAGCATTTTTTTGTAATAATTTTAAGCCAGATATGACAGAGATTATTGAGGAAATACCAAGAAATATCGAGTAAAAAGGTTGCAAATTAATAATGCCAAAATTACCTGTATGCCATTTGATTAACCAAAAAGCATCTACTCCTAATGGCTGCAGGATACTATAAGCAGTTCCAGATATAAGAGTAATTAGTAAAGGGATTGCAGAAAGTGCAGCTACTTTTCTATGTATTTTTCTTTTGTTAATATTCTTTCTTTGCATTTACTTTCTTAGGTATTTATGTAATTCTTTTTCGTTTTCACAAGGAAGCCATTTATTTTGATTTTTATGTATCCCATCGCAACCAAGTTCTAATGATCTAATTTCTGCTTCTTGTTCAGAAGAAAATGTACCCCTCATATGTGCATGCGAATAACTATTGAAATTTAGAGATAAGAAAAATAAAAAAATAAAAAATTTAAAATTTCTAAGAATAATATGCATTGTTTCAAATTTAGTATTTGTGTTAAGGAGAGATTTTATCAAATATTTTTATTTTGCCAGTTTTACTAAATGAAACTACTTTGTAGTTCTCGTGATCATGAGAGTGCGAGTCATGAGAATGCATTTCCATACCAGGAGATCCAAGCGGCATGCCTGGTACAGATATACCTTTGATATTTGGTTTTTCTCTAAAAAGTTTGTTGATTGATTCAATTGGGACATGTCCTTCAATAGTATAGTTATCTATTTGAGCAGAGTGACATGATCTCAAATTATTGGGAATTTGATATTGGTTTTTTATTACTGAGACATCTTCAACTACATTATCAACAACTTCTAATCCATTATCTCGTAAATGATTTACCCATTTCTTGCAACAACCGCATGATTCTGATCTATAAGAAAGGACTTTAGGGATATCTACATTTTCTTGATTTTTAGCAGTACTTTCTTGAGCATTAAATATATTTACAATGAGAATACCAGAAAATAAAAGAGAGTTAAGCAAATTCCTTTTAAAAATTGATTTACTAAATTTCATTGTTTAAGAAACTATGATTTTAGAAATAAAATAATTCATTTTTTATAAATTTGCTATCGGAGAAGAATCAAAACACTCATGATTGCCATTAAAAGATTTTCAATAAAACTAATAATTCCTAATTAAATGAAAAAGTGCGATATATGCAAAAAGGAAGACTTAATCCATTACAGAGTAAAATCTATAAATTACAAAAGTTGGATTTTTTGCTGTAAACATTGTTGGGACATTATTTCAAAAGAAAGCCAATATTCTTATGGAGGGACAAGAAAATTAAAATAATGGATTAACAAAATAGAAAAACAATCTAAATTTAGGGGGGATAAAACCCTCTTTTTTAATAGCAAAGTACGCTATCCGCTTTAATTGATTCTTCAACTAGAACATCTGGCATAACAAACTCTGCAGTGTATCCATCTAGAAGCTTTTCATCGTAACCCCTTGATTTAGCAGACATTCCTGAGACATATATGGTAATTTTTGAATTCTTTAAATTTTGAAGATGTTCGTATAAATCTCCAGTACCTTGACCAACTATTTCACCAGCTTTTTTGCAATTTAATATTTGTACTCCGTCTCCTGCTAGAAAAAGTGTTACTTTATGATCGTTTTTTTCTGCAGTAAGGGCAACCAATAAACCTAAAGTTATTTTATTTTTGGATTCTAAACCGCTATAAATATGCACTAACACTGTATTGTCGGTAATGATAGACATTTAATCCTCCCCAATTTTTTTTATATCCTAAATAAAATCTATTTTCATTAGCTGTTTTTTTATGAAACGCTTACTACTTGCATAAGTATGAGCGATTAAGTTGGCAAGGTTATGCAAGGTAAAGCAAATAATCGCTATATAAGCGATAAGTCTTATTTTACTTATAGTTGGCAATAAAAAAAGAGAGTCATGGAAACTCTCTAGTATGACTGAGTTTTTAAATGGTCGGGGCGACAGGATTCGAACCTGCGACCTAGTGCTCCCAAAGCACTTAACAGCTCTAGTGCAGCACAAGGTTTTCAAGCTATGACTGTATTTTTGCTTAGTTCTGCGTAGTTTGTCCTGAGAATTTAAGCAACATTTGTCCACTATTTGTCCACTTTTTCAAAATCACTTGGAGCTTTACCCCTCTTTATTTTTGCCATTGCACAATTTCTGACAACTGGTAATTTTAGTTGGCTTTAATAAGTTCAAATGCAAGATCAAAGAATTGAAAAGATAGCAGCAGTCGCAGTAAACATAACTAAGGTTCTGGCAATAATTTATTTTGGCTTAGTAGAAGTATTTAAAATAGGTAAATTAACGCGAAAGATATTAGTTACTGAATCTAATGATTCTCAAAAATGGGCTTCAAAAACTTATTCAATTTTAAAAATAAGACAAGCTAGACAAAAACTAGCAGCATAAAAAATTAGTTATTTTTAAGCCGCATCATATTCATCCCTATCTTCAAGCTCTCTCATAAATCTTTTATCTAATAAGTAGTTGTCTATAAGCTCTGATGCCATCAGTATCTCAGCAGCAGGTTCTTGTTCATCTTTGTCTAATAAGTAATTGTCTATAAGCTCTAGATTGTTATTTTCTTTAGGAAATTTTCTTTTCTCACTGTCTAATAGCTCTCTTATGTAGTTATATACAAGCTCTTGATCGTATCCACTTTCTCTAATTTCTTTCAACATTTCGTCTGGAATTTCCATAATCGTCAACCCCAAATTAAAGACTATATACTCATACTTACGAAAAAATAAGGAAAAAGCAAGAAAATTACCGTTAAGCAGAATTGAAGTTGTCCACTATCTGTCCACTTTAGGCCTGGACAAATATTTCCAATAAAAAAGCGAGTCTGGGTAACTCGCTAGTATGACTTGGTTTTGATTGGGTCGGGGCGACAGTATTCAAACCTGCGACCTAGTGCTCCCTAAGCACTCGATCTATGAAATGAGATTTATCAATATTTTCTTACTATAGCTAGGGTTTAGGTTAGTGGTGCAAATGGGTTTGAGTCTCAATGTTATACAAAGTATATACTCTTATATACTTAATACATACGCTAATTACCTCCTTTTGTGCCCCCTCAGCGACCTAGTGCCACTAGACGAAATGATCGATAGAGATTTATTTTTTTCAAAATACTTTCAATGGTTGTTTTTAAAACATTTTACTTAAAAGAACTTGCTTATAGTTCAATTCGCTTAAAGCCGATAACAAGGTTTAATTCCCTTCTTAATGTCTAATAGTCGATTAATTTCTAATATTAGAAAATTTTTCTTTAACAAATAATGGAAATTTCAAAAACAATTAAATTTGTTGGTCCTTTTAACCAACAATTCATAAAAAAACTTTTCCCAATTTTTTTAATTTTAAATGTTTTATTATTGCCATTAAAAATTTTCTTTTCATCTTCTTTTCTAACTCAAATAATTTCAGCCTTTATAGAGGGAATTATTTTTATATTTATAATTGAGGCTTTGAAAAAAATTTATAATAATGAGAAATACTTAAAGCCAAGATTTTCTAATATTAAAATAACTCTTCAGAAACTTTTAAGGATTTTTATAGTAAGCATTCTTCCAATTATTTTCGTTTTACTTGGTTTGGTTTGTTTTCTTATCCCAGGTTTAATTCTTGCGAAAAGATATATGTATGTTCAAGTTATTGCGGAAGAAGAATCAATAGGCCCTTTAAATGCAATGAAAAAAAGTAAGCTTATTTCAAAAAATCAAACTTGGGAAATATTTAGCTACATTTTTTGGTTGTCTGTTGGTTATGGCATTATTGGATTTCTGATTGTAAGTATTTTTGGACCTTTAATAAGCTCGTTCATAGATAGTGCTTTTAATCCCCTTGGGATGGTTTCTTGGATTGTAAGTATATCTTTAGGTTGGGTTTCAACGGTTCATATTTCGTCTCTAATAGTCAAAGGCTATCAAGATGGGAAATTATCAATTACTAAAAATTAAAGAATTGTTTGGTACATTTTAGATCAAAGTACTTCAAACGAGTGCCCCCTAAAGTGCCCCTTTCTAAATTTGAGACTACAAGTAATAAAAAAGCGAGTTGGGAGACTCGCTAGTATGACTTGGTTTTTAAGAGTCGGGGTGACAGGATTCGAACCTGCGACCTAGTGCTCCCAAAGCACACGCAAGAATAAGGCTATATATTGAGACTTATAGTTATATAAGGACTTTTGAGGAATAAAGTATGGACTAAGGGGGTCTAATAATGATTCATTTGAGGGAATTTTGAGGGAAATCAAAATAAATTAAGTTTTTAAAATTCTTTTGGACTAAATTTAAATTGCTTAAATAATTTTTAAATTGTATTCATTTAAAAAATTAATTAGATCAAACGAAGGCTTTAGTTTAATTGAGTTAATAACAGTTATTGGGGTATTTTCTATCCTTGCAATTATCGCTTTACCTAGATTCCTAGAAGTTATTCAAAGAGCAGAGAAAGTAATAGCCGCAAATTCAATCTCAAGTATAAAAATCGAATGTGAAAGTAATAATTCTCTGGGAAGAAATTTAATATTCACTCCGTCAAATTTAATTGGTTATGAATTTGATAATGAAGGTAGTAATAAATGTACTGGTAATGAAAATTTTTCGCTTGTATCCATAATCCCTGAAGATTTAAAAACACAACCCTCTTTCTTTTATAACTTTCTTAGTGGTGAAATATCATGCAGCTATGAAGGGTCTGAGGCTACTCAATTTCCAGAGTGTAAAAAAATACCTTTATCAGAAAGAGAGAAGCAAAGATGTGGGGATATTGGTGATTGGTCAAAAGCTCAAAAATTTCTTCAAGCAGGACATTCATATCTTGATAGAGATAATGATGGAGAAGCCTGCGAAGCTCTTGGTAGAAAATCAAATAAACCTGAAATTGGAGAAGTCACAATCAAAGATTGTTATGACGGAGATACCTGTACTTCTAGTGATGGAGAAAAAATAAGACTGGCATGTATTGATACTCCTGAATTAAGAGGGAAAAGAGCGAAACCAAACGAAGCGATAGCTGCCAAAAATTTTTTAAATGAAATGATTAAGGGAGAGAAAGTATCAATTAGAAGGGTAACTGAAGATAAATATGGAAGAACAGTTGGTGAATTAAGTTTTAATGGAGAAAACCTGCAACAACTGTTAGTCAATGAAGGTCATGCTGAAATTTATAAAAAATACTCTAAACCCTGCAAATGGGCATCTTAAATAAACTGAACATTTTGTATTTGAGGGATATTTGAGGGAAAGACTTTTTGAGGGAAATATATTATTAGCTGAGACTTACTGCTATAACTGATCGGGGCGACAGGATTCGAACCTGCGACCTAGTGCTCCCAAAGCACCCGCGCTACCAAGCTGCGCCACGCCCCGCTCATAAGATATTAGTTCATAACAGTCATCTATAATAGACCCAATAGCTAAATATTTTATAAAATATCATTTTAAGATCTGAAAATTACATAAATTTCTGATGTTTCAATGAATTTATATGTGTTTTGTTCTCGGAACTAAATTAATCCTAGTGATCCAGCCGTAAAACCTACTATTAAGAAAAAAGAAAATTCCGTTAAATCTCTTGGTAGAGAATTGACAATAAGATTTATTTGAGTCATTTGACCTTGTGCTCCTCAGGTTTATGGAAGGAATCTAACTAATAATTTTTTTTCTTGGGGAGATTCTGCCTAAAAATTTCTTTTTTCTAAAGATTTTCCGTTTATTGAATTATTTTGTTTTCAACTATTAGAATTTTTTCAATAAGGGTTTGCAAACTACTAAAGCTTCGTAAATAAATTTTCAAATCTATTTAAGTCATATTATCCTTTAGATGCTATATTTCGATGTATATATAAGTACGGTTTAAATGGACTACAAGAAAAAATCACTTAGTAAATTAAATCGATCCGAAACCTATGAAGAAATAGACACTCGATTAGCATCAGGCTGGTACGTAGATGATGTCAATAACAGAAAAATAAAAAAATATAAAACGAAAGAAGTTTCTTTTAAAATTTCAAAAAAACAAGTTAATTAGTTCTTAAAAAATAATTCTTAGTTGTATAGATTCAAGAAGTGGCACATAATTTTTAGAAATGTATCAACAATTACTTGATTTTGTTGGACTAAATACACTATCCTAAGGTGTCCTTTAAATTTCGTGTGAGGAAATTTATGAAGCTTTTTAAGAGCTTGCTTGTTGCTCCTGCAACATTGGGTCTACTCGCTCCAATGACTGCAACAGCTAATGAGCTAAACATTACTGACGTATCTGGCTATTCTTCATCAGAAGAAGTTCAGAGCATCAGCGAATTTTATCCAAAAGAACTTGCGATAACAAATAGCCGCGTAGATGGCTTAGAAGCAAGAATGAATGATTACGAAGCTGGTAGTTTCTCATCAACTACATCCGCATCATTTTCAGCTGACTTTGTAGTTGGTGCTGTTGACGGCGCTAACAACACAGCTGGTGCAGACGTTGAAGCTGTTTCTTTTGATTATCAGTATGGAATGAGCTTAACAACTAGTTTCACTGGTGATGATTCTTTAGACCTTGTTATTGAAACAGGTAATGGAAACTCTGCATCTGCAACTGCTCTTGATATGAACTCAATGGGCGACCAAATGATTCTTGATGGAATCACATACACTTTCCCTCTTGGTGATAAGGCAACTATTATGGTTGGTGATTCTACAGATGTTAGTGCTCTTTACTCAACAGCGTGTACTTACTCCGCTTTCTTAGATAGACTTGGTGATTGTGGTTCAGGAAACGCAGCTGGTCTAGGCGGTGGTGTTGCAGATCAAGGAACTGCAAACGATACATCTGATGACTCTAGTTCTGCAACTATTGCTGCATCTTACGATTTCGGTAATGGATTCACAGTAGCTGGTGGTCTTTCAGGTGCTGGTGGAGATCCTGACGGTTTATTCACTAAAGAAACACTTGATGTATACGGTATTCAAGCTGCTTACAACACTGATTCATACGGTGTTTCAGTAAGTTATGCTTTAACTGATACAAGTACTACTACAGAAACAACATACTGGGGACTTAATGGTTTCTATTCTTTCGAGGGTGAAGGTCTTCCTTCTATCAGCGTTGGATATGAATCACAAGATCCTAGTGCTGGTGCATCAGCAGAAGGATACTTTGCTGGACTTACATGGGACGAAGTTGGCCCTGGTTCATTCAGCGTAGGTCTATCAACTACTGCAAACTTTACAGATGCTCAAGAAGAGCTTTATGTTTATGAAGCTTCTTACACATACCCAATCAACGATGGTATGACAATTACACCTGGTGTTTTCATTAGTGAGTCAGCTGGTAATGCAGATGATCTAACAGGTTTCATTGTTAAGACATCATTCAGTTTCTAAGTTAACTTAGAATCAATATCCTACACATACCAAAAGACCTGCCTTAAAAGCAGGTCTTTTTTATTTATGTAAATGTATAAAAATTATTGTTGCTAGGTTTTTCTGTTAGAGTTTAACTAAAAGATTTATGAAAGGTTTTGGGGAAAATAAAAATTCTAAAAAAAGAGATAAAAGTTTTTCTAAAAGTAATAATAATTATGTAAATAATCAATTAAATTTAGCTAGTAATTTTTTTAAAACTGGAAATATACTTCTCGCCGAAAAAATTTATTCACAGCTTTTAAAAGAAGGTAATAGGTCTTATGAATTACTTTTTTCTTATGCACTAATAAGTAGAAATACATTAAAATTTAAACTAGCAAAGGATTTGCTGACTCAATCTATATCGACTTATCCGACAAAAATTGATCACTATATTTTGTTTGCAGAAATATTAAGGTTAGAAAAAAAATTTTCCAAAGCTAAAGAGTTATTGTTAACAGCTAGAAGAATTAATTCTCAAAATAGTAATACACTTTATAATTTATCACTTTTGTATCGTGATTTAAATGAAACTGAAAATGCTATAGAGAACATAAATCATGCAATCAAATTGAATCCAAGAAAATATATTTATAATTTTTTAAAAGCAGATTTGTTAAAAGATATTGAAAAGTTAGAGGAATCAAGAGCAATACTCAATGAACTTTATTTAAGCAAAAATATCAAAGACAAAAAGGATATTTTATTTCTTCTTTCTAATGTTGAGCAATTAGATTCTAATTTTTTAAATGCCGAAGAAATATTATTAAAAGTAATTAAGGACTATCCAAACTTTACCGATGCATACTTGAATTTAAGCGATTTGTATTTTCAACAAAAATTCTCAAAAAAAGCAAAAGATGTCATATCTAAGGGAATTAAGGTTAATCCAAACATTCCTCAAATGTATGTAAATTATGGAATGATTGCAAGAAGTCTTGGCGATATAAAAGATGCAAAAAAGTATTTTTTAAAGGCAATATCTATGGATAAGAACTTATTTATTTGCTATTTGAGTTTATCTACTTTTTATGATTTTGCGGATAATCCAAATGAATTGGATTATTTACTTAATCTCTCTATTCATAACTTAAATAATAATGATAAAGCAAAGGTTTTCTATTCTCGTGCGAATATTTATCACAGATTAAGAGATTTTAATGAGGCTTCTAAAAACTACAAATTAGCAAATGAAACGAAGAGAAAAATATGTTTGTCTAATAAAGATCAACTTTTAGAAAAATCTAACAAAGTAAAAAAAATTTATTATGAAAATGAAACTAAAAAGGTTGTAAATAATTCAAGTCAGGAATTGATATTTATCGTAGGAATGCCTAGATCGGGTAGTACTCTTTTAGAAAATATTTTGAGTCTTAATGAAGAGGTGGTTGACCTGGGAGAGATTGAAATATTGTCCGATATTATGAAAACTTATAATCCTAAAATTAAAGGGCAAAACCCATATGAGAAATATGTTAAAGAAGTTAAAAAATTGCATCCAAATGCAAAAATAACGACAGATAAAAATTTATTTAACTATATGTTCTGTCCTGTTATTTCTAAATATTTTGAAAATTCGAAAATAATTTTTTGCTTAAGAAATCCATTGGACAATATTCTCTCTATCTATAGGGCGAACTTTACTCAAGTGTATTTCTCTACGAGTATAGAAGACATCACCGAGATATATATCCATCACTATGAATTAATGAAAACTTATTTTAAAACCTATAGTAAAACGTTATTTTTTTATAACTATGATGAACTTGTTAAAAATCCATCTATTGAAATAAAGAAAATTATAGATTGGCTTGGTTGGGAGTGGTCTAATAAATATCTTGCACCTCATGAAAATAAGCGTTCAGTATTTACTGCAAGTTCAGAGCAAATAAGAAATCCAATCCATTCAAAATCAGTAGGGGGGTGGACTAAATATAAAGATTTGCTTGAACCCGCTTTCCCCCTTATTTCAAAAAACAGAGATTTAAAGAAATATTTAAAATAAACTCAGGACTTGAATTAGACAAAAGTTCATTTGTCACTTTTCTAATTGAATTAACAAAGAATTTTGTTATAATCGACATAAATATAATTTCTGTGTGAGGAATTTTTATGAAGCTTTTTAAAAGCTTACTCATTGCTCCTGCAACTCTAGGACTTTTAGCTCCTATTTCTGCAAGCGCAAATGAAGTAAATCTCAACGATATTTCAAGTTACTCTGACGCTGAGAGTATTGAATTCGCTAATTCTTTTAAAAAAGAAACAAAAGAGTTAACTCAAAATCCACTACTACTGGCTGGTGGTGAAGGGTTAGTTGATAGTCATGATGGTGGCTTCTCATCAACTACATCTGCATCATTTTCGGCTGACTTTGTAGTTGGTGCTGTTGACGGCGCTGTTAATGAAGCTGTTACTTTTGATTACCAGTATGGAATGAGCTTAACAACTAGTTTTACTGGTGATGATTCTTTAGACCTTGTTATTGAAACAGGTAATGGAAACTCTGCATCCGCTACTACTCTTGATATGAACTCAATGGGCGATGCAATGATTCTTGATGGAATCACATACACTTTCCCTCTTGGTGATAAGACAACTATTATGGTTGGTGATTCTACAGATGTTAGTGCTCTTTACTCAACAGCATGCACTTACGCTGCTTTCACAGATAGACTCGGTAATTGTGGTTCAGGAAACGCAGCTGGTCTAGGCGGTGGTGTTGCAGATCAAGGAACTGCAAACGATACATCTGATGACTCTAGTTCTGCAACTATTGCTGCATCTTACGATTTCGGTAATGGATTCACAGTAGCTGGTGGTCTTTCAGGTGCTGGTGGAGATCCTGACGGTTTATTCACTAAAGAAACACTTGATGTATACGGTATTCAAGCTGCTTACAACACTGATTCATACGGTGTTTCAGTAAGTTATGCTTTAACTGATACAAGTACTACTACAGAAACAACATACTGGGGACTTAATGGTTTCTATTCTTTCGAGGGTGAAGGTCTTCCTTCTATCAGCGTTGGATATGAATCACAAGATCCTAGTGCTGGTGCATCAGCAGAAGGATACTTTGCTGGACTTACATGGGACGAAGTTGGCCCTGGTTCATTCAGCGTAGGTCTATCAACTACTGCAAACTTTACAGATGCTCAAGAAGAGCTTTATGTTTATGAAGCTTCTTACACATACCCAATCAACGATGGTATGACAATTACACCTGGTGTTTTCATTAGTGAGTCAGCTGGTAATGCAGATGATCTAACAGGTTTCATTGTTAAGACATCATTCAGTTTCTAAGTTAACTTAGAATCAATATCCTACACATACCAAAAGACCTGCCTTAAAAGCAGGTCTTTTTTATTTATGTAAATGTATAAAAATTATTGTTGCTAGGTTTTTCTGTTAATGTTCTTTGAAAAATAGGAGCGAAATTCAATGGAAGATTATTCTGGTTTTTGAAACTATGGAATAATTTATTATATATAAATTTCTTTATGAGATTAAAAAGTTAAAAATTACTATTAAAATGAAATTAAAATCTTTCAATTTCGCGAAAATTATATTATGTCTCCAATATTTAAATGCTTAATGTGTAGAAAAGATATAGAAAGATCTAAGAAAACTTTTTGGAGTAAAAGGGGACATCTATTATGCTCAACTTGTTTAGATAACATAGAAAAAAATTCTTCTCAAAGAGCATAGAACATTTTTTGTGATTAAAGGTTAATTAATTTGAGAGTGATTATAAAGAACAAAAAAAACCCCAATTAAATTGGGGAATTAGATAAACAAATTTAAAAGTTAAATTTAATGGAAAAGATTCCGTAAAAAAACATATTGTTTTAGCAGAAAAATTAGTGACTAAAAAATCTGCTTTTAATTTTTTACGAATAAGGGAATAATTTCTTTATTAAACGAGTAGAAGATTTAATTTGAAAATCAAAATGTTGAATAAAGCCTGTTATGAGATTGATCTTAAAGCAATAATAATCTAACTTTAAAAGTTGAAATTTTAGTTGGTTTAATAACTGAATGGACTACTTTCAAAATATTTCAAAATGAATAATTCTTAAAATTGCTTCAATTAAAAACTTAGAACCAACCAGGAATTATTTGTCCGGTTGTAACATAAGCGCCAACTGCTGCTACAAAACCTAACATTGCTGCCCAACCATTAAAACGTTCTGCTTCAGGTGTCATGATAATTAAAAATGATTTATGTAAAGTATTGTAACAGACTTTATGAAGCTTTGTAAAGTAATTTAAAAAAATTGTTTTTTAAATCTTACTGAGCAGGTTTTATAAGTAAAAATTAAATTGCACTTAAGTGACAAGAAAATGCTAATCTTTTTCCCAAAAATCTTCAGATGAGTTTAATTCAATTAATTCTTCATTAGTTAAAGCAGGTTTGATATTAAAAGAAATGCTATAATTTTCTCTCCACATGTTAAGAAGACTATAAATTGATCTGGTATTTTGCGCTTTACAGATAATAGTTCCCGAACCATTTTGGGGAGTATGAGCTATATATTGCAATTCAAACCCCTCTAAAAGTTTATGAAGTTTATTTTTTTTTAAGTAGTCGCAAAATGCATTTGTCGCAAATAATTGATCTTCAGCATTTTGGAACGACCAATCAATAACGTATAGCTGCATGTTTGAATTTGGGTTTAATTTGTTTGATGTCTAGATTTATTTTTAAAGCTAAATAAAGAGGAACTCAATTTTTAAATGTGGGTCGCCTGAGATTCGAACTCAGGACCAGCCGGTTAAAAGCCGGATGCTCTACCGCTGAGCTAGCGACCCATTTTGTAAAATTGAGTACATATGAAATTATCCCTTTTTAAGGTGAAAAAAACAACTTTTTATCTCAAGTTGAACAACAGAAAAACAATTCTTAACTAATAAGATAAAAAATTAAAATTTCTCTCTAAATTTACAGTTAAAAGTTAAAATGATCTAATAAATAATGTAATTACTAAAATGCTCAGAACAATCGTAGTTTTTGCTCCAATCATCGCTGCTTTAGCTTGGGTAGTATTTAACATACAAAAACCAGCAAGAGAGCAATTCAATAGAGACTTTTTGGGTAAGGATTAATCCAATTTGATAGATAAAAAAGTAATAGTTATTGGAGCTGGGCTTGCAGGGTCAGAAGCTGCTTGGCAAGTAGCTAATTCTGGTATACCAGTAAAATTAGTTGAAATGAGGCCTATTAAATCTACTCCAGCTCATCATACGAGTGAGTTTGGAGAATTGGTTTGCAGCAATAGTTTTGGCGCTTTAAGTTCTGACAGAGCAGCAGGTTTATTGCAAAAAGAACTTAGAATTTTTAATTCATTAATAGTTCAAACAGCAGACAAATTTGCTGTTCCAGCTGGAGGCGCTTTAGCAGTTGATAGATCTAAATTTAGTTTCGCTTTAACTGAAGCTTTATCTAATCATCCTTTAATTGAAATTGAGAGATTTGAACAATTGGATCTCCCAAGTGAAGAAAATATAACTATTCTTGCAACTGGACCATTAACTGCCGAAGCGTTGTCCTATAAAATTCAGGCTTTTACAGGTATTGATGCATGCCATTTTTTTGATGCTGCTAGCCCTATTATTTATGGGGATACTATCGATCAAGATATTGTATTTAAAGCAAGTAGATACGATAAAGGGGATCCTGCATATCTTAATTGCCCTATGGGTGAATCTGATTATATCAATTTCAGAAATCAACTAATAGAAGCAGAGCAAGCTACCTTAAAAGACTTTGAAAAAGAATCGGCTAATTTCTTTGAAGCTTGCTTACCAATAGAAGAAATTGCAAGAAGAGGAGTCGATACAATGAGATACGGCCCCTTGAAATCTATCGGTTTGTGGAATCCAAAATGGGGAGATTTATTTGATAGGGAAAATAGATTAAAAAAGCGACCTCATGCAATTGTCCAATTAAGGAAAGAAGATTTAGAAGGGAAATTACTTAATATGGTAGGTTTTCAAACTAACCTCAAATGGTCAGAGCAAAAAAGAATATTTAGGATGATTCCTGGCTTAGAAAAAGCTGAGTTTGTGCGTTTTGGAGTGATGCATAGAAATACTTTTTTAGAATCTCCAAAATTACTTTTACCAACATTGCAATTTTTGAAAAGAGAAAATCTTTTCGCTGCAGGTCAAATAACTGGGACGGAAGGTTATGCAGCAGCAGCAGCAGGGGGTTTGCTTGCAGGAATAAACGCATCCTTACTAGCCCAGGGAAAAAAGCCAATAAGTTTTCCTGCAGAATCAATGATTGGTTCTCTAATAAATTTTATTAGTAATAAAAATCAAATATTGTCTCATCAGAAAAAGAATAAATTCCAACCAATGCCTGCATCATTTGGTTTGGTCCCAGAACTAGCTGAAAAAATAAAAGATAAAAGATTAAGGTACCAAGCCTATCAGGAAAGATCTACAGAAGCTTTGAATAACTTTAAAAAAATACTGGATCATTATTTTGAAAAAGACCACTTACTTAGCAAAATTTACTAAAATTAATTATCAAATATTCAAAAGATGAAATCTGTTAGGGAAAATTTCGATGCAATTATTATTGGCTCAGGAATAGGAGGATTAGTAACAGCATCACAATTAGCTGCTAAGGGAGCTCGAGTTTTAGTTCTTGAGAAATATATTATTCCAGGGGGAAGTGGGGGCTCTTTTAAGAGGAAAGGTTATACCTTTGATGTTGGCGCTTCTATGATATTTGGATTTGGAGATAAAGGTTATACCAATTTATTAACTCGTGCCCTAAAAGATGTAAATGAAAAATGCGAAACTATTCCCGATCCTGTTCAACTGGAATATCACTTACCAAATAACTTTAATATTTCTGTAGATAAAAATTACGAGCAATTTATAAGCAAATTATCAGCTAGTTTCCCCAAGGAAAAAAAAGGTATCAAGAAATTCTACGATACTTGTGCAAGTGTATTTAAATGTTTAGATTCAATGCCTCTTCTATCAATAGAAGATCCAAGTTATCTTTTTAAAGTTTTCTTTAAATCTCCATTATCCTGTTTAGGATTGGCTAGATGGTTACCAGTAAATGCAGGAGATGTAGCGAGAAAGTTTATAAAAGATCCTGAACTTTTAAAATTTATCGATATCGAATGTTTTTGTTGGTCTGTAATGCCAGCTCTAAAAACCCCTATGATTAATGCGGGAATGGTATTTACAGATAGGCATGCTGGTGGTATCAATTATCCAAAAGGGGGAGTTGGAACGATAGCAGAGAAGTTTGTTTCTGGTATTGAAAAATTAGGAGGAGAAGTTAGATATAAAGCCAATGTTAAAAAAATCCTCTTAAAGGATGAGAAAGCTGCAGGAGTTAAGCTCTCAAATGGGGAAGAGATTTATTCAAATATTATTGTATCCAACTCCACTAGATGGGATACATTTGGATTGAAAGATAATAATAAAGGATTAATTTCTAGTAAAAGCGTGCCAAAAAGTGAATATAAGTGGTCAGAAACTTATAAACCCTCACCTTCTTTTGTTTCGATTCACCTTGGAGTAGAAAAAAATCTAATATCCGATAATTTTAATTGTCATCATATAATTGTTGAAAATTGGGATGAATTAGAAAGCGAAAAGGGAGTTATTTTTGTTTCTATACCTACTTTGCTTGACTCGTCTTTGGCTCCAGAAGGTAAACATATCGTACATGCATTTACTCCTTCATCGATGAGTGAATGGGAAGGCCTATCAATGAAAGAATATTTGCAAAAGAAAGAAAAATATTTTTCTTTTCTTGTTGAAAAAATATCAACTATTCTTCCTAACCTTGAACAAAATATTGATCACAAAGAAATTGGTACTCCCAAAACTCATAAAAAGTTTCTTGGAAGATATGAAGGTAGTTATGGACCAATTCCTAGTAAAAAGTTGCTTGGACTTTTGCCAATGCCTTTCAACACTACAAAAATTCAAAATCTTTATTGTGTTGGGGACTCCTGCTTCCCTGGCCAAGGCCTAAATGCAGTTGCTTTTAGTGGATACGCATGCGCTCACAAAATAGGTGCAAAGTTAAACATAAACAGTTTTAAATTGCCCGATTAAAAGGATCCTTCTGAAATGATAGAAAAATTTAAAACTCTTTTTTTTGTGAAAAGTTCATTAATTTCTCTTTATTTAGCGCTTACAATTCCTTTACCATTTATTTCAATCGAAAAATTAAAAATCCCCTCTATTATAATTTTTGCCCTAGGACTTTATTTGATAATCAATATCACTAATGAATATGTAGAAACTTGCAGTAATAAAATTTCATATAAAAGTAGCTTTATTTCAAAATTCTTAGGGAAAAAAAATTGGGAGATTTCTTGGAAAGATATTAAATTAATCAAATCTTTGCCAACCAGTCAGGGTAGTAAAGTTTATTACTTTAATACTATTCAAGGTGATAATTTTCTTGTCCCACAAAGAGTGGAAAACTTTGAAAAATTTTTATTAATTGTTTCCAAGAATACTGGTATTTCAATTAATGAAATATCTTACATCTCACCACTATGGACATATAAATTACTGACTTTACTATCAGTTTTAATGATTATTGCTGAACTTTTTGCTTTTCTAAATTAAATATTATCAATACTGAATCTATAACCTTGTTGTCTAACAGTAGTTATTCCTCCACCTTCTCCTAATCCAGCCTGTTCTAATTTTCTCCTCAAAGTTAATACCTGAGTATCGACTGATCTTGGACCTCCACTAAAAGGGGGCCAAGCCATCCTTAAAAGCTCTTGTCTACTTCTTACCATGCCAGGAGGCATAAGTAGCGCACAAAGCAATGCGAACTCTCTTGGGCTCAATTCTACGGGCTTTTCACTAAGTGTAACTTGTCTCAAAAGAAGATGAACTTCTAAAGGACCAACCTCTACTTTCTCTTGTAATCCTATCCTGCCCCTTTTTAAAAGAGTTCTACATCTTGCTGCCAACTCTTCCAGTCCGAAAGGTTTTCTAAGGACATCATCGGCTCCTTCATCTAAAAGATTTACTAACGCTTCTACTCCCGATCTTGCAGTTAAAACAATAACGGAACTTCCCAATTGTTGGGCTAATCTCATCGCTGTATTTTGCTCAAGGATCTCCGCACTTACTAATAAGTCAGGAGACTGCTCCCTACATAAGTCAATCGCTTCAGCAGCTGATCCAACTGCTGCAGCAAGGTGCCCGTCTTGACGAAGTCTTTGTACTAAGACAGTTCTCAAGGTTGGGTGAGGTTCAACAACTAGAACTCTTGAAGGAGTTTGAGAGCTCGGAGGCAATTGGGAATTGCCAGGAGTTGAAGCTAAGATTTGCTCAGTTGATTGCATTCTTATTTACTGTTTGACCAGGCAGTTTTTTATCATCCTTAATAAGGTATAACAAATGCTAAATAAAAATCAGAATCTATCGAATTATGACATCATTTGAAAATCCAAAAGCAATTCGTCATTTTCAATCAATTTGCGATACCTGCCAAGACATGGTTACGCGTTTTCATGCCCCTTCAGATCTTAAATTATTTAGTGACGGGTATCTCCAAGCATTAAGAAATTGCAATGCTTTAGAGCGAAGAGATCAAGAGAAATTAGAAAAATTAATAGAAAGATGGATAATAGATCCTTCAAGTTTTATCAGCCCTGAAGGAGATGAAAATAAAGGATTTTTCGATAAAAAAAATTTTTAAAATATTAATTTTTATTAACTATTATCAGTAATTATACTTAATAAAGAACTTCAAGAAGCTAATTCAATTTCGATTTTTTCTTTTAAAGTTCCTGAATTATACATCTCTATAAGAATATCAGAACCTCCTAGAAATTCTCCCTTTAAATAAACTTGGGGAATTGTTGGCCAGTCTGAATATTCTTTGATTCCCTCTCTTAATTCATAATCGCTAAGTACATCAAAAGTATTAAATTCTAATCCTAATGAATTTAAAATTTGAACCACATTGTTGGAAAATCCACATTGTGGCATCAACTTAGTTCCTTTCATAAATACCATAATTGGATTTGAATCGATAAGTTTTTGAATTTTATTTCTCGTTGAATTTTCCATAATTTAGTTTGGAGTTTCTGTTTTTAATGCAAGTGCATGAATAGCTTCTGTAGCTAATTCTTCTTTTAAAGCAGAATAAACTAGCTGATGTTGTTTAACTAATGATAATCCATTAAATCGTGATGAAATCACTGTTACTTGTAAATGATCATTTCCTTTGAGATTTTCTACTGAAACTTTAGAGTTAGGGATTTTATTAGTAATTAATTTAATTACTTCTGCCTTTGTAATCATAGCGAGCTCTATAACCCTTTGTAAGCTGTATCAACAAAGCCTAGTTGTAATAAAGTTTCATAGGCCTCTTTCCCTTCAGGGCTATTAGGTGACATTAACCGAATTATTTCGACAAGCAAAGGTACTGCCACTTCAGGTTGCTTTTTCCTTTTATAAAGGGCAGCTAACCTTGAATTGGATTTCGCCCATATTTTAATTGATTCTCTTCCTTTCTCATCCATTTCGATTGGGATTCTTGCGTCTATTCCTCTAAATGAGCCATTTAAATCTCTATAAAATCCAGATAGTTGCCTCGCTAAACTCCTTGCCTTATCATACATTTCCTTTGCCTTATCATATTCACCATTTTTTATCAGGCTGTCACCATCATTTATGTATACTTCAACATTGGCAATTGAAAGCTTTTTACTCTTGGAAGATAGAATCTTATAATTCTTTGGGATTTCAGTTTCGGAATAAGCATTATTAGAAAAAGAGGAAATACCTAAAATAAAAATTAAAGGGATTAACTTTAAAAAATTCATATTATTTAATAAATTAAATTTAATATTAACTGATTATATATTCATCGACCTACATTTTTTAAAGCTATTTTTTCGGCTCTTATCATTTTTTCATTCAAAATTTCATTAAATTTTTTAATAGATAAATCTTTATGATCATCTAAAATTAGAGGATCTCCAAAACATAGAGAAACATCGTCCCTAAATTTTGGATTTATTTGACTATAGGCAATGCCTATTGGAACTATAGTTATTGGGTTTGATGTTTTTTTAGCAAGTAAGGCTAATCTGTAAACCCCTTCTTTAAGAGATAATTTCTTTCCATATTTATTAATTTTGCCTTCGGGAAAGACGACAAGTTGTTCTTTTTTGACGATAAGATTTACAGCATAACGCAAAGCTGAAAGTGAAGGTTTCAGTTGATCTATAGAGAAACAACCAAGCCTTTTTAAAAACCAACCTTGTATTCCACTCATTTCAGATTTGGTAACCATAAACCTGCAATCTTTTTTTGTAACTCTTCTGCCTAAAGCCATAGTAAGTACTAATCCATCCCATCTTGACCTGTGGGTCGGAGCTAGAATTATTGAAGTATTATTTGGGAATAAAAAGCTTTTTTTAATAGTTTTCTTTCTGAAAAAATATCTCATAACGATATCTTGGGTTACGAACATCGCTATAAAACCCAAAATAGGATTAATACGGTACTGAAGATCAACGGATTTTTTCTTCAAAATCAATTATCTATATATTAATAATTTATAACTTTGTAATTTTATATTAGCTATTATTGGGCGGTTACTAGATTGTCTAGCAATTAAGATTTAAATTATGGCCACCTTAGGAGTGAATATCGACCATATTGCAAATGTAAGGCAGGCGAGGAAAACTGTTGAGCCTGATCCTGTTCAGTTCGCTTTCTTAGCGGAACTAGGTGGTGCAGACTCAATAACTGTCCACCTTAGAGAAGATAGAAGACATATTCAGGATAGGGATGTATTTCTTTTAAAAGAAACTATAAAAACAAAACTTAATTTAGAAATGGCTGCTACAGATGAAATGTTGGAAATTGCTAAAAAACTTCATCCAGATTATGTAACACTTGTGCCAGAGAAAAGAGAAGAGGTTACTACTGAAGGTGGGTTGGATGTAAAAAGTAATGTTAAATATCTTAAGAACTTTGTAGAAAATTTAAATAATTTAAATATTGAAGTAAGTGCATTTATTGATCCTCTTAGTAAGCAAATCCTTTATTCTAGAGAAATAGGATTTAATTTTATAGAATTACATACCGGCAAATATGCTGAACTAACCGGTTATGATCAGCATAAAGAGCTTCAAAGGATCGTTGAGTCAACACATGAAGCGAATGACCTGGGGTTATTTGTTAACGCTGGACATGGTCTTAACTACATGAACGTTAAAAAAATTGCATCAATTAACAATATCAACGAGCTCAACATAGGTCATAGTATTGTTGCAAGGGCTTTAGCGGTAGGATTAGAAAAGTCTGTTCGTGAAATGAAGTCACTTATTACATTAAATTAAATTCTAAAATGAAAACATATTATTTCGTCGCGGCAAGTGAAAAATTTTTGACAGTGGAAGAACCACTTGAAGAAATTTTGAGAGAGAGGGAGAGAAACTATAAAGAAAATAATAAAGAAATAGATTTCTGGCTTTTAAAAAATCCATCTTTTTTACAAATTTCTCAATTTGTTGATCTAACAGCAAAGATCCCGTCCCCTCCAGCAGCGGTTTTATCAACAGATAAAAAATTTATAACTTTCTTAAAGCTGCGTTTAGAGTTTGTTGCTGTCGGGGAATTCGAATTTCCTAATGCAGAAATAACTGATCCATTTAAAGTTTAGTAATATAACCAACCAGTAAATTGCTCAATCTATATAAGTCCAACAAAATTGAAGTAATTAGTGGGCTATTGGCAGAAGAATTAAAAATATCTCCTCCTCTTATAACTGAGAATTTAGAAATAGCTGTTCCAAATTATTTTTTGGGAAAGTGGTTAAGTGAACAAATAACTATAAAAAACAAAATAAGTGCTCTTTATGAATTTAAGACAATATCAAGTTATACCGAATCGTTATTGATAAATTTTTTCCCAGGAATTGATATGGGGTTATGGAATTTTGAGTCAATTAAATGGGGCATTATTGATTCATTAGAAGAATTAAATAGCTTTAATGAATCATTTCCGCTTAGAAATTGGCTAAATAAATATTTGGATAATAAAAAGATAATTGATGGAGACCTATATAATTTGACAAAAAAGATAGCGAATAATTTTATTGATTATTTAATTTTTAGACCTGAGATGATTGCTGAATGGAATAGATCTGAAATTAATTCAATTAATCTATTTAAAAATTTAAATTCAGATCAGTTTTGGCAACCTATTTTATACAAATTATTAGAAAAAAAGATATCTGAAAAGCCTTCATGTTTATACATGATTGAAGTAATAAAAAATTTAAGAAAAATTAAAAACCTTCAAATTAAAGTACCAAAACAAATTTATATTATTTCAGATAATAACTTATCTAAATTACATATTAATTTTTATTCAGAACTTTCAAAATTTACTAAGGTAAATTTATATTTATTATCTGCAGGAGATGATTTTTGGAATAGAATTAATTGTCTTGAAGGCAAGTTGGAATTTGATAATTTTGAAAGTAAATTGAATTTAAACAAAACAAATATAGAGAAAATATTTGGTAAATTTGGAGCAAATTTTCAGAAATTAATTGAGGAAAATATTAATAAAGAAGGTATAAATTTAAAAAATAATTTAATATATATTGATCCAACAACTAATTTTAATGACAAGAAAGATATTCCTCTTCTTAATCAAATACAAAAAAAACTAATTGATAATAATAGTAATGATTTTATACTAAACGAATGGGATGATTCAATATTATTTTGTGAGCATTTTAATCAGAATAGTCAATTAGAATATATAAGAAATAAAGTTATAGAAATAATAAATTCGAGCGAGAATATTAAATATAGTGATATTGCTGTTTTATCTCCACAAACTAATCAAATCAAACCTTATCTAAGGTATATCTTTAATAATGAATTAATTAATGGTGAGAAGATACCTTATTTTTTTATTGATGATGATAATTATGATTTTCCAGACATTTATAAATTTTTAATTGATATTACTGAAATAGCAAATGAGAAAATTACACTTGAAAAAATAGATTATATTCTTTCAAAAAAAGTAACTCAGAACATTTTTGATTTTGATATTTCTGAGAAGGATGAAATTATTTTTTTACTTACTAAAGTTGGCTTTCATTGGGGATTAGATGCTAATGAAAGACTAGGCGAAGAAAAAAATACTCTAGAATGGTGTATAAATAGAATTACTTTAGGCCTGATTTATGAAAAAGAAGTCAATTTAGGTATTTTTAATTTACAACCATTTAGTTTAAAAAATATAAGTTTGGATTTGAATAAATGGGTTAAATTATTACTTGATTTTAAAAAATATATTAATTTACTAAGAGGGTCTTTTTCCTACTCAAGTTGGGTTGAAAAGATAAAGTTTATATTAAAAAGCATTTCTTATTCTAATGCAAATTTCAATTTAGAAATAAGTGAAATAAATAGAATTCTTGATAATCACGAAATACCTTTAGTACCTGATGATTTTATTTTGTTAAATGTTTTTAGAGAGATATTAATTTCTTGCATAAATGAAGCTAAATATCAAAGCAAATCGCATATTAACAAGATCCTTGTAAGTGATATTGAAAATTCCAGGCATATTCCACACAAGGTTATCTTCTTAATAGACATGAATAGTGTTAATTATCCAAAATTATCAAAAAATGAAAATATTAATTTATTAAATAATAAATATCACCTTGGCGATCCCTCAGTTTTTGAAAGAGAGAAATATTTATTTCTTGAGTTATTAATTTCCTGCAGAGAAAAATTTATAGTTAGTTGGGTAAAGAATGACAAAAATAATAAAAAATTAGATGTTTCTTTTCCTATAAAAGAGTTAATTTCTTTTTTTGATAGTTTTTTAAATCAAGCCCAAAGAGAACTAATAATTGAATATTCTGATTTTAATGAAAAAGAAAAAATTGATCTTGATATTTCTGAGATAATTAAAAGTAATTATTCTTTAGTAGAAGATATAGATTGGAATGAAAAAAAATCTGATATTAAAAATTATAAATTATCAGAACTGATTTATTGGTTCAAGACTCCACAAAAATATTGGCTAAATAAAAAAAATATTTCTCCCAAGGAAATATTTATTCATCATCCAGATGAGGAGTTTGTAAGTAATCTGCAGAAGTCGCAACTAATTACAAAAATATTCCAGGAATTAGAGATTGATAACCATAATGTTATTGATGATTTAAAAAATTTGAATATCAATGCTCAGTTGGTTGAAAATGGTATTATTATGCCCAAAAATAGTATTTTTATAAAAGAAAAAGAAATCAAAGATTTATTAGAAAGTCTATCTATAAGTTTGAGTCAACATAATAGGATTAATAGAATTTATGTTAAATCTAATGCCAATAAAGAAGAATATTTCATCTCGGATGACACCGTAATTGAATTAATTCACTCAAAACTAAGTTTAAGTCGGTTAAAAGAGGCTTGGATAAAATCACTCTTCATTTCTTCTTTAAAGAAGAATATAAAAAAGACTAAAGTAATTTTTAGAACAGAAAATTATTATAAATCTCAAATTATTCAATTGCCCGGAGTAATTGCGTCAAATTTAATTTTGGATGAATACATAAATATTTTTAAAAATTATTCTGAAAAATGTTTTCCTCTTCCTCCAGAAAGTGCTTATAAATACGTAGAAGCAAAAATAAAATCAAAAAATGAGAAAAAAGCTTTTACGGATAGATGGATTGGTAATAAATCTTTTTCTAAGGGTGAAAGAGATAATATCGAAATGAAATTATGTTTTGGAAATGAAAAAGAACCAGATTTCTTTTTGAGAAATAATAATTTTGATAAATTATCCTTCAGAATATATGGTCCTCTTATTAATGCATTAAAGAAATAAATAATGACTAAATTTCAATTAAAAATTTTTTTAAAGGCTGCTTATGAAATAATCCTTGTTTTTTTACAATTCTTTATTATTAGTCTCCATTTTTTTCAATGGGAATTTATTCCACAAAAACAGATAATTCAAGTAAGTACTTTATCTTATTTAGTGGGGTTTTTAATTATCATAATAGCTTTCATAATATTATTAGTTGCAATTAAAGACTTAGGTAGCAATTTATCCCCTTTCCCAAGACCTATAAATAATAGCAATCTTGTAACTAAAGGTATTTATCGATTTACGCGCCATCCCATGTACTATTCTTTAATATTTATTTCCTTTGGTGTTTTTATAACCAAGCTATCTATGTATTATTTATTTTTATCAATAAGTCTGGGTTTAATAATCAAATTTAAGATTGCTTTAGAAGAGCAATATTTAAACAATAAATTTAAGAATTACATACTTTATAAAAATGAGGTCAAATATTAATTCAATAAAGATATGGATATTAATCAAATTATTTTAGATAATAAATTTAAATTAGTAGAAGCAAGTGCAGGAACTGGCAAAAGTTTCACTTTGGCTCATCTAGTTTTAAGAAATGTTTTGGAGAAGAAAATTAAACCAGATGAGATACTCTTATTAAGTTTTACAAAAAATACTTGTTCAGAATTACGAGATAAAATAATTTTGAGATTTCAGGATTTAAAATTATATTTGCAAAATCATAATGAAAGTAAGATAGATAATACCCTTAAGGATTGGTATCTAAAATTTAAGGAAAAGGAAAAATCTAAGAAAAAAATTATATCCGAAATTGATAATTTTGTTAATGAGATTTATAAGTTACAAGTAACTACATTCCATTCTTTTTGCAATAATATTATTGATGAATATAGTATTGAAATAGGTGTCACTCAAGATCCATACATTGAGAATAATATAGATAATTTGTATAAAGATGTAATTGATAATTTGTGGATTGATGATTTTCTAAATCTTAATCATGAGCTTATTTCAGCAGTCAACCAAAAAAAAATAAGTTCTAGATTTGGAAGTAAGATCAATAAGTCATTTTT
>QCMD01000002.1 GCA_003214055.1 Prochlorococcus sp. AG-418-K17 | reverse complement strand
ATTGGCAAAGAATTTTTAAAGATTGGCTTTTTATCCTATATCCGATATTTGGTATTTTTTTTACGACTTTATTTGGATCAAATCTCTCAAATAGTGGAGATCAATTTTGGCATATTTTAATAGGTCCTTCAGGAACAATAAGCGTTCTAACCTTTTATTTAGTATTAAAGAGATCAGCCAAAAAAATTACTTAAGATTCTTATGAAAATATTTATATTTACATGTTTTATAGTGTGCTTAATAACAATCATTTCCCCAGTTCAAATTTTTGCTGATAATGCACTTGATGTTTATATGAATGATTTTTATTCTAAATCGAATGAAGCTAGCCAGATTCTTAAAGAAATTGAAAATAGTCTAAAAGAGGGATCAAGAAAAAAAGTATGCTCTAGGCAAAGAGAGGCCGCTAGATTGGGCTTGTTAGCTAATAAATCATTGATTAAAGCCTTTGAAATAGAAGGAGCTCAACCACCAATGAGAGTAATTAAAAAAAGTCAACAAAGATGGGAATCTATTCTTAAAGAGTGCTGAGACAAGTTAGTAAATCTATAAATAATTTTTAAATTTGCATTCTTACAGATTTGCTAATTAGGGGTATTTCGGGTTCAACTCCGTAAATACATTGAGAAATAGAATAAATAAAAATACAAATTGTGAAAATAAAAATAATTGACCCTAGTTCAACTATGGGCAATATCCTTAAGAGATATGAAATTATTATCAAAGCAATATCAATAAGTAATGCTTGACATGCGTTGTATCTAATGAAATATGGTACTTTTGGATTTCGTGCTAATCCCGCAAATAAAATTATAAATAATAAAAAGTTACCAAAAGGTAATGATTTCTCAATTATTGCTATTGGGAAAGTTATAAATAATATTACTTTTAAAAAAGAATATTTATAAAATAAAAAATATCCAAAAGGTAATGATGCCTTCAATGGCAAAGTATACAAAAAAACTGATGAGAGTCTCTGAAATATCTGATTCAATATATTGTTGAAAAAAGTACTAGTATTAATCTTAGCTTAATTTTTCTATACTTAAATTAAGAATTAGCATTTAGAATATAAGCTTTAGCGGTTGGTTACTAAATATTAGATAATTAATATAGGTTCAAAATCAAAAAAAAATGCGTATCCTTCACACAATGTTGAGAGTTGGTGATCTAGATAAATCCATTAATTTCTACGTTAATAGATTAGGAATGAATTTATTAAGAAAGAAGGATTATCCTCATGGGAAATTCACTTTGGCATTTGTTGGCTATGGTTCAGAAAAAGAGAACACAGTAATTGAATTAACTTATAACTGGGATAAAAAGTCTGACGACTATGAGCTTGGAGATAAATATGGCCATATAGCTATTGGAGTAAAAGATATTCACCTTATTTGCCAAAAATTAGAAAATAATGGTTGTAAAGTAACCACCAAACCTAAAACAATGAAAAACAGTACAACTGTCTTGGCGTTTGTGGAAGATCCTGATGGATATAAAATTGAACTGATTGAAAGAGATTAAAAACTTGGAAACTTTTAAAAGATTAATAATTAAGAAACCCATAACAAATATTTTTAACTGAAGAGTTGAATTTATCTAATAGAAAATACTCAATTTCCAAAAGATTAAGAACAGATTTCCTTATAGATTTACTATCAGAATTATATTTCAAAGATTTTTTTAAGTTACTTAGTTTTAAATAAAATATTTCTGTGTTGAGGAGGACTAATTAAATAAGCTTATCTTTAAATTTTAATAATCAGTATTAAATCTAGATAGATTCTGTAGACATTCTATACAGATTGAACTATTGTATAGTTATCGCATAAAGTCTATGCCTAGTAACTGGTCAAAAATAAGAGATGAATGGCTTAATAGCACCGCTATTGCGAAAGAAGATGCTAAGTGGGCATTAGAAGCTTTAATTAATTCTGAAGAAGAAATATTTGAAATAGAACAAAAAATTAGAAATAAAGAGAATTCTATGAGTCAAGTAAAAATTCTGAAGAAAAAAGTTAAAGAGACTATTTCTTCTAAAGAAATTAGCCTCGATGATATTGCATTAAATACTTCTAATTCAAACAAAGTTCAGATCTCAGTACCATCAAATCTTACTTATCTTTTAAAGGTTTGGGCCGCAGCGGAGGGGCGTGATCTATCTAGTGTCGCTTTTCAGTGTTTAGAAACTGGAATAAGGGAAATGAAAAGCAAAGGTTCAATTCCTTCAATAGCAATAAATAGATATGACTCTGCCTGTCAAAAGAGGATTGCACTAGCAGAGGTAAACAACCTATTAGAAAAATACGAAATAGCTCATAACGAAATCTAATGATTATGAATTACAGAAAAATCAATAAAGGATACCAAACATTAATATTATCCACTTTAAATGGAGATAGTTCTACCGATAAATTCAAAAATGGGATAATTTATACTCTTTATTCTGATCAATTTAATTCACTTAAAGTAGGTTTTGCTGCAAATGAAAAGACTCTAGAAAACAAATTATCAAGTGAGAAATTAATTTTGTTGGACAAGAAAAAAGGTAACAAGAAAGATCTATTTCTGTTAGTAAACACTTTAAAAGAATTTGGTATCAAGTATTCAAAGAACTATTATTTCAAATACTCAAGTTCTTTAATAAGACATTTATCTACCTTAGGTTGGCCTGTTGGAAAATCCCTTTACAAACAAAGAAAAATTAAAAAAGAACTTCTATGTGCATGAATTTAAATGTAATCGCAATCTAAAGTTTCTCTTGTATCTCTATTTGTGAATGGATTAGTACCTGTGGCACTTTCACAAAATTTCCTGACAACATCTTTTGGTAAGAAAACATTTGTGAAGTCTGCGCCTTGTATTTTTACATTCTCAAACTGAGTACTATATGCAAAAGAATCCTCTAAATTAGTATTTGATAAATCTGTTCCATCTAAAACAGCTGAATCTAAAGTTACTTCTCTTAAATTGGAGTTACTTAAATTAGTATCTTTCAATTTTGCTCCATATAAAGTCGCATTTTGAAGATCGCAATATGATAAATTTGCGTCTTGAAGATCAGTTAAATAGAAAGTTGCTCCTTTTAGATCTGATCCAGAAAAATCTCCCCCTACTAGGGATTGTTTACCATAATCTAATGCTGCAAAGCTTTTAGTAGGAAAGGTTAAAAAAATTATTAAAAAAGTTAAAGTTATAAATCTCATATATTTTGGGAAATATTTCTATTAAATTCTAACTTCTTAAGCTTAAATCTAGAAATTAATTATTTACTGAATGCTATATTTATTGAAATGACAAATCACGAACTAGGTTTTGGATATAAATCCTTATGATGCAATTGTTGTTGGTTCAGGAGCTACGGGAGGAATAGCTGCACTTACATTGGCAGAAAAGGGTATAAAAGTTCTAGTAATAGAAGCTGGACCAAAAATTAAAAGATCTCAAGCTAGCAATTATGAGCCCAAAAGTACCTTAAAAAGATTATCTGGAGTTTTAACAAAAAAACATACAAATCAATGTCAACATCCTGGTTATTGGAAAAATAATCCTGATTTATATTCAAATGAATTAAAACATCCTTATGACTTCCCCAAAAGTAAGCCCTTCCTTTGGACTCAAGGTAATCAATGTGGAGGGAGATCATTAACATGGGGAGGAATCACATTAAGACTTTCCTCAGAAGATTTTCATCCAGCCAAAAAAGATGGATTCGGACCAAACTGGCCTATTTCATACGATGATCTTTCCCCTCACTATGACTTCATTGAAAATTTATGTGGAATTTATGGACATAAAGATGATATTAAGGAAGTCCCAAACGGTAAATATATTGGTAAAATTCCTCTTACAGAAAACGAAGCTATTTTTGGCAGCAAAGTTAAATCAAAATTAAATTATCCATTTATTCAATCAAGAGGATTTGATCGCAATGCATCAGTAAAAGAAAAACAATGGCCAAATTCCTCTAGTTTGGGCAGTACTTTAAAAAAAGCATTAGATACCGGGAATGTTCAAATAATCTCTAATCACTTAGTAGAGTCTTTTGAAATTAACAAAGTAACGGAGCTTGCATCCAAACTAACTATAGTAAACCTAAAAAATGGACAAAAAGAAGTGTTAAATTGTGATTTAATTCTTCTTTGCGCATCAACAATTTCAACACTGAGAATACTCCTTAACTCAGAATACAATTCAAACTCCTCAGGTTTTAAAGATAATTCTGGGAAATTAGGTAAATATCTCATGGATCATATATCTATCTGTAGATTTTTTTCGGTCCCAAAATCAAAAAACTCAGAAAAAACATTTAATAATTATCCTGATCTTTCTGGAGCAGGCAGTTTCTTCATTCCATTTGGTTCGAATTTACCAAAAATTGACAAAATAAATTTCCATAGAGGTTATGGAATCTGGGGAGCAATTGACAGATTAGGGATACCTAAATTTTTACAAAAAGATCCAAACACATCCATTGGTTTTTTGATAGCACATGGTGAGGTTCTCCCCAGAGAGAAAAACTCAGTTTCTCTCTCAAATAAAACCGACGAATGGGGTATTCCAATCCCCTATGTGGAATTCGAATGGAGTGAGAATGAGTTGAATATGGCAAAACATATGGCAAAAACAATACGAAAATCAATAGAAGCGGCAAATGGAGAAATAAAAAATATTGATGAACTAATGAATATCCCATTAGGAGGATTTTTTACAAAGAATTTGATCGCAATTTCAGATAGTCCTCCCCCTCCAGGATATTACATCCATGAAGTAGGGGGCGCTCCCATGGGTATGAGTGAAGAAAATAGCGTGGTTGATAAATTTAATAGATTATGGAGATGTAAGAATGTATTTGTACTAGATGGATCATGCTGGCCAACATCATCTTGGCAGAGCCCCACACTTACGATGATGGCCTTGAGTAGAAGAGCCTGTTTAAATATTAAAAAGACTTAGAAGGAGTAAATAATTGATTTAAATAAATCTCTGAGACAGAATTATCAACACATCCGTTTTGAACAAGAAATGCTGCTAATGCTGAGTTTATAAGCTTATATTGATCCCAGGTTGGGTTACTTAATACGAAATCTTTCATTGTGTCATAAAGAGATTCTGAAAGCTCTGTTTCTAAAGAAACTTTATTTGAAGAACAGTCAAAAAGTTTTTTTTCAGTTAAATTTGATTGGCTGATTTGATCCATAAGTTTATATTTTTCTGCACAACCATAATGATATTTTTTTCTAAAAAAATCAAAAAATATCTGTTAGGAAAATTTTCAAGTTATCAAATGAGACTCATGTTATAAGTAGGTTTTGTAAAAACTTCTTTTTCAAACAAGGAAATTGAATAGATCTTAAAGAAAAGTCAACAATAATGTTGAAGTCCTGTTTTTTTTGAAAAATACTGGCATCTCTAATCCAATGTGGATTTGGACGTGGAAAACAACCCGTAAATTGTGGAAAATCCAGCTTAATATGCTTTCAAGATTTTATATTAAGAATACTTATATATACTGAGTCTATTAAGACTAAGTCGAGAAAGAGACAGGTGATTCATTGATTTTCAACGGATTTTCTTAAGATTTAGTCTTTATTAGGCAAGCGAAGCGTGACAGGTCCTAAAGGGTGTTTTGAATTTGGATATATACTATGACTATGATGTTGGTGCTGGTGATTATGTTCATGTTGATGAGCCTCTACATGTTGATGTTCTAAGTAATCACCTTCTTCTAAATATGATTTTTCACGGTTATTAGTTGCGATTTGATTTTGTATTTCACAAGCACCATTACATTCAGGATCACATAAATCACAGCTGATACCCAAGCCCTCCACATGCTCATGATGACTTTCTTGTACCATTCCAACTTCTTTTTCAAAGCCAAATAAATTTGATCTATATTTACAAGTTGAGCAATTCATCAAATTATTACCTTCGTTATTAATAATCTCTTCAATCCTTTCTACAAAAGTGTCAACCACATAAGAATGTGACGAAAGATATTTTGCATGTATAAATGAAATATTTGGATTATTAATCGCAACTAAATCACTTTGCCTTTTTATTCTTGTGACAAGTACACCTGAGAAAAGGAAATAAGGGAAAATAATTATATTTTTATAACCAAGTCTCACAACATTTTTCAAGCCAGGTTCAACAAGAGGGAACGTTACTCCAGAAAAAACTGTTTCCCCCCACCCTAAACCAATACCCTCTACGATCATTCTCGTAATTTTTGAAACATTGGAATTCGCATCTGGATCAGAAGAGCCTCTACCAACAACAACTAATAATGATTCTTCAGGTTTGAGAGTATTATTTTGTTTAAATACATCTTTTACTCTTTCACAAGCTGCACTAATCATCAAATTATTAATACCTAATTCTCTTCCATAAATTATTTCAATCCCTTTTTGACTCGAATAATTCATAAGTAAGCTAGGTATATCATTTTTTACATGGCCAGCAGCGAAAAGCATGGCTGGCACTGCAATTACTTTTTTTATAGAAAGATCTTTTAACTTGTCTAGAGCATCAACAATTGAAGGTTTAGCGAATTCCAAGAAACCGTATTCAACTAAAAAGTTCGGATATCTTTTTTGGATGAAATTAGTTAATTCTTGAAATTCAGTAATGGCTAGTTTATTTCTACTTCCATGTCCACAGATAAGTATCGCGACTTGGTTATTTAACTTCGAGTCTAAATTATCCAAATTCAAAATATTACTTATACCATAATAGTAAAGAACAATATAATGTAGTGAAAAATAATAACTTGCTTGAAGTTCCTAATATTAACTCAAAGGATGCAAAATTAAAGAAATTAATTTATGAGGTGGATAATTCCTTATTCAATAAGGATAACTATTCTAGGGAAAAATTCGAACACCTTTGCGTATGTAGTGGAGGTACAACTTCTAGCTGTGCAAAAAATGGTTTTACAACTCTTGATCTAAGAAAAAATCATAGCAAAATTCACCTAGATAGAAAAACCAATTTAGTAACAATTGGAGGGGGAGTAATAATGGGGGATCTAGTAAATCATTTACAAAAACATAGTCGAAGTTTTCCAATCGGACTTTCTAAACTTCCTGGAGCAGGCTATATACTTACTGGTGGAGTAAGCCCTCTTAGTAGAACTTACGGATTAGCCATTGATAATATTGAATCAATAAAAGGTTTCTTGGGTAATGGCACATTTATCTCTTTAAAAAAAAATCAAATAAATCCAGAAGAACAATTGATTTGGGAAGCAATTAAAGGCGCAGCACCCTTCTTCTCAATTATTACCGAAATAGAACTTAAGACTTTCCAATCAAATCCAATTAAAGTTATTGAAGGATTTGTAAATCTAAATGAACTTTCAGAAATAATAAAACTATCAGAGGAATTTCCAGAAAATATTAGTCTTCAATGGATTTATGCCCAAAAAATTTACATATATATTTTTGCTGAACTCAAAAATAATTTAGAGGATAAAAGAACAGAAGAATACTTAATGCTTCTAGACAAATTTCCTACACTAGAAAAACAATTTTATGAGAACTTTAACAAAATAAATTTCTTCCCAAAGGAATTGAATTTGTATGAGCTGAATGCGAATAACCATTCTGAGGTAATTAGTCTTCTTGGAGAAGATTTAAAAAATAATATCCCAATTTTCATAAAATGTTTGGATGAAATCATGGATAATAAGCCTAATAATTCCTGCTATGTTGCTTCTCAACAACTAGGTTGCAAAACTAAAAAGTTAAATCATGGCTCAAGCTTTTTTGTTCATAGAAAAAGTACTTGGAAACCATGGATATATGCATCATGGAAAAAAAATGATCTTCAAGAAAAAGAAGTCGCTTTGGAATGGATTTATAAATCGTGGAGCAAGCTAAAAAGGTTTTATCCAAATATCCACTTAGCCCAATTGCATAATCATTTGTATTCTCATAAGGAAGAAATTACATTAGCTTTTGGAAATAGAATGAATGAATTAAAAACTTTAAAGAATATTTTTGACCCACAAGGTATTTTACCTCCTTTATGAGGTAACTTCTTAATTATAAAGATACTAAAAATGTCAAATTTCTCAAGATATTTATCTAAAAATTGGTTAGATGATCCAAAGTCAAATATTCTCTCTGGCTTAGTTGTTGCTTTTGCAATGATCCCAGAAGCAATTGCTTTTTCAGGTATAGCTGGTGTAGATCCTAAAGTTGGACTTTTTGGTGCATTTTGTTTATCTATAACAATTGCCGTTGTTGGAGGAAGAAGGGGAATGATCACTTCTGCCACAGGTTCAACAGCTCTTTTGATGACTGGACTTGTTGCTTATGGAGAATCACAAGCCCCTGGATTAGGAGTCCCGTATCTTATTGCAGCTGGAATATTAACTGGAATTTTCCAAATTCTTTGGGGGTATTTAAGACTCGCCTATCAAATGCGGTTCGTTCCAACAGGAGTATTAAGTGGATTTGTAAATGCACTGGCACTTTTAATATTTCAAGCACAACTACCTCAGTTAGGAATTGGTATTAAAGAATCAAAAGAATTAGTTGAACAAACTTTAAGTCAATATCCAGTTAACTCTCAGATTCCAGTAGTTTGGATCCTTGTAATCCTAGGATTAGTAATTATCTATGGGCTTCCAAAAATCACAAAAGTAATTCCATCTCAACTTATCGCAATAGTAGTAGTAACTCTTATAAGCATATTCTTCAATCTAGATGTCCCAACAGTTAGCGATTTGGGTAAATTACCTGATGGATTACCAAGTGTTTCTCTTCCTTTTGGATCAATAGAAAATGGAAAAGTACCTTTTAGTCTTGAAACATTAGGAATAATTTTACCAACCTCACTTGCAATTTCTCTTGTGGGTTTAATGGAAACCTTTTTAACTCAAGACATTTTAGACGATGTAACTGATACAAGCTCTAATAAAAATAAAGAAGCAAGAGGACAAGGAATGGCAAATATTGTGGCATCTCTATTTGGTGGAATGGCAGGATGTGCCTTAGTTGGGCAATCTGTAATGAATATTGAGAATGGTGGTAAATCAAGATTATCAACCCTCTCCTCAGGTATATCACTCCTAATTATGATTATCCTCTTGAAGTCTTGGATTGGAGCAATACCAATGGCTGCTTTAGTGGCAATCATGATAACGATAGCAATAAGTACAGCAGATATAAATGGATTAAAAAATATTAGAAAGATTCCTAAAAGTGATACTGCAGTAATGCTTATGACTTTTGCTGTGACAATGCTTACAAAACCTCATAATCTTGCACTTGGAGTTATTGCAGGAGTTGCATTAGCTGCAATTCTTTTCAGCAGAAAAGTAGCAAAAGTTATAACTGTCTCCAGAACGAAAGAAAATAATTTGATTACCTACAAAGTAAAAGGACAATTATTTTTTGTAAGTAAAATTTATTTTTTACAAGGATTTGATATTCATGAACATCCAGAAAATATTGTAATTGATATGTCTTTAGCTCATATTTGGGATCAAAGTGGTGTTATAGCTCTTGAGCAAATTATTAGAAAATTCCAGAATGGTGGTTCTAAAGTTGAAATTGTAGGATTGAATAAAGAAAGTCTTAACTTATTTGAAAGACTAGGTGGGATAGAAAGGGCTCATTAAAAAAGTTAATTAAGACTAACTTGTTGATAACAAAACCAAAGCCATTGCTGAAAAAGCAAATTCCTATGAGATCTCCAAGCAGTTTTTGAGCTATTTACATCAAAATTTTCAGGTGGAGGGACATCTCCCTTTTCTTTATCTCTTTCAATTTCACTAATAATCCTATGCACCGTATATTCAGGATGACCTAAATGCATAAGTTGTTTTTGATCTGTAGATTCAAATATTGTATATCCCACGTTTTCTCCATAAGCCAACAAATTCAATTTCCCTTCTTTCTGAGCCCTCTCCATCTCCAAATCTGGTAATCCTGCAAATCTACTTTGAGGACAAATAAATTCATCATCTTGTGTGCCCATCAAAGGATGTCCTGGAACTAGACTTTTTAAAGGGTATACCCCAAATAATTTCCTATCAAAAACTTTCTTATCAACCCCGGCCAAATAAGCCAACGCAAAGCCAGCCCAACATAATCCAAGAGTACTCGCACAAGAATTTCTGGCTTCATTTACAATTTTCACAAATTCATCCCAATACTTAACATCCCCAAATGCTAGGTGTTCAATAGGTGCTCCAGTAATAATGATTCCATCTAACGGTTCTGGATTATTTGCTTCTTCCCAAGTTATATATAGATTATTTAGATGATTAAGATCCCATGTTTTATAAGAGTGAGTTTTAAGCTTTATCCAAACCGGCTCGATTTGAAGAGGAGATAAACCAAGTGGATGTAGTAAGTTAAATTCATACTGCTTACCCAGAGGCATGATATTCAAAATACCAATCCTAAGAGGACGTATATCCTGTCTTTCTGCCAATTCTGGTTCGATCCAAGATATATGATTTTTCTCAACATCACTTATTTTGTGATAGCTGCTAGGAATAATTAAAGCCAATAAATCTCCTTTCCTATGTGATTTGTGAGAGCGCTTGTTCGAAATCTGCTTTTATATCGTCAATATGCTCAATTCCTACAGAAACTCTTACCATCGTGGGAGTAACACCTGCAGATAATTGTTCTTCTTCTGATAATTGCTGATGAGTTGTTGAAGCAGGATGAATTACTAAAGTTTTTGAATCACCAACATTAGCAAGATGACTCGCTAATTTTAAGGAATCAATAAATTTTACTGCATTTTCATAACCTCCATTGAGAGAGAACATAAGCATGCAACCCATTCCCCTCCCAGTAGTATATTTTTTAGCACTTGAGTAATATGGATCAGATTCTAGGCCAGGATAATTAACACTACTTACATTAGAATTAGAATCTAACCATTTTGCTAATTCAAGAGCATTAGAAGTTTGTCTTTCTATCCTTAAACTTAGAGTTTCCAGGCCTTGTAATAACAAGAACGAATTAAAAGGACTTTGAGCCGAACCCCAGTCTCTCAGACATTCAAGTCTTGCTCTTAGCGCGAAAGCTATATTTCTATTATCAGGTACTCCCAAAGATTTACAAATATCACTACCAAAACCAAAAGCGTCCCAATGAACAAGCCCATGATAAGCAGCGCTTGGCTCACTCATTAGTGGGAATTTACCATTTCCCCAATCAAAGGTTCCTGCATCAACAATAACTCCTCCGATACTTGTTCCATGTCCACCGATCCATTTCGTTGCACTTTCCACAACAACATCCGCTCCAAAATCAATTGGTCTTATTAAAGCACCACCAGCTCCAAGGGTATTATCCACAATTAAAGGAATTCCATTTTCCTTAGCCAAAGTAGAGAGTCCCTCAAAATCTGGAATGTTAAACCGAGGATTTCCCATTGACTCGACATATATTGCTTTGGTTTTATCATCAATTTTATTTCTAAAACTATCGATGCTATCTCCATCAGCAAATTTAACTTCTATACCTAATCTTGGAAATTGTACTTTAAATTGATTGTAGGTCCCACCATATAAAAAAGATGTAGAGACAAAATTATCCCCTGCTGTCATACAGTTAACAATTGCCAAAAATTGAGCAGCTTGACCTGAGGATGTCGCAAGTGCTGCCATTCCTCCCTCTAATGCTGCCATCCTTTTTTCGAAGACATCTGTAGTGGGATTCATAAGTCGAGTATAAATATTTCCAAATTCTTTTAATCCAAAAAGATTCGCTCCATGCTCGGCATTATTAAAGACATAAGAACTAGTTTGATAAATAGGTACTGCTCTAGAATTTGTAGTTGGATCAGGTACTTGACCTGCATGTAACTGAAGAGTCTCGAACTTTTGGTTGCTCAAAATTTTTAAGTAATACTATTATCTATTAAACTTAAAAAAGCCCCAAAAAAAAACAAAAAAAAAATAAAAATTTATAAATCCTTTTTTAGTGAAGGGTAATTATCTTTCATATATAAACTCAAATCCTCTTTTATCGCAGACCTGAGTTTCTCAATATTTGCAGAATCAATTATTGGAAAAATTTTATTAGCCTCAGGATCTTTTTCAGTAATTGATTTCCAATTCTTACCAACATCTTTTTCAGAGTTGTTTAGGATCTCATCAAAATTGAAGCCTTCATCGTTATTTTTAGCATCAAATTCGCTAAAAGCTTTTTTTATGAGCTTTTTTCTATTTTCGAAAAGATTTTTGGCTTTTAAAGTATCTGGAAGACCCATAACTGGTTGTAATTCCTTAAGAAGTTTTATCTCCTCTTCAATTAATATTGTCCAAACACCATGTTTATTTTTTGGAAGATTAGAATTACTAAAGATATTAATTTCATCGAGGTAAAAATTTAACCATAAATAATATGATTTTTCTTCAATAGTTTTTTTTACAGATATCTTTTTATTTTGAATCTTTGGGATTAACTTTTCTGCCTTCTTTAAAAACTGTCTGTCTTCTCTTTCTAAATTAATTAATCCCCATCTTTGACTATAGTCCCATAAATCTTCGTATCTTGTTAAGTCTTCTTGACTCCAACCTAGAGCTTTTAGTTCATGAGAACGATGTGATAATTCCTTTTTCAAAAAAAACCTTTTAAAACCATAATAATTCTAACCCCGCAATCAAGATTAGTAAATAAACGAAGAGCTTAGCTTTTTATTAAATTAAACAAATAATCAATTATTAAAATATTTATTAATAATTTTCAATACATTGATATAACTTGGATTTTCTTTAGAAATTTGATAACTATATTTATTTTTCTCAAGATCTTTTTCCTCTTTTTCAATAACCAATTTCTTGTAAAGGTTTTCAATATCATTAAAAAGATAATCTCCTTTTAATTTTTCATTTAGTTCTAAAGATAATTCAGATTTCACAGATTCTTGGCAAAAATTAGTGATTTCTTCTGAACTAATCAAAACCTTATAAATTTCTTTTTTTTCTTCTGAATCAGCATTAAAGCATAAATAAATCAGATTAATCATTGAACAATTATTATTTTTGATTTTGAATTCTTTATAAATGTTTGGCCAAAGTTTTAAGGATTTTAGTCCTTCTAAACCTCCTTGACTGAGAGAGTATTTATTACACCAATTTACAAATTCTGAGACATCTTTTGGACATCTTTCGAGTTGCAAAAGCATATCTGATAAAACTTGTCCTGCTTGAAAATTCCGTGTTGGTTTTCCTTCAGTTGGTAGACTCATACTGCCTAAGACATCAGCCTTTACAGCATTTAATTGAGAAAAAGTATAATCTCTTTTTTCACAGAGTTTATTATTAATTATTTCCTTTGCACTAATTATTTCTTCACCATAACCAAGTTCTTTTAATGAAAGATATTTATTCTCTAATTTATTTTCTTTTCTAACTTGTAATGATACTGATGCGGCCTGATCTAAAGATTGAGTTAACAAAATAGTATTAATGGTAGGTAGCATTCCTGGCTTATCGGAATGAAAGTTATTTACAAACCCAGCAAATATGGATGAGATATTTTTTATTGATTTTATATATTGACATTCAATATTATGAACTCCAGGAGAAACTTGAATTTTCGGTGATAATTGATTCAAAATGCGAGCTCCTATTAAAGCAGTTAGGGCATCAGGATGGCAGAAATTTGCAGTAAAACTATCATTAGGATTTCGCAAAGCTCCGTGACGATGAAATCCTGTGAAAAACGCTAAATTTGGATATTTATTACAGAGAATAAAGGGGTTTTTATTTTTATTATCAATGCAAAAAGAACCGACTAGACAGCCAAGTACCACATTTTCTCTTTTTAAAGTTTTTCTGAGTTCTAAAGCATGTTTAACATCATCTTGAATATGATTACTGTTTGAAGCAAGTATAACTATCCCACATTCCAAGAGAAGATCTTTTAGATCAAAAGACTTTCTTTTTCCTTCTGAAAAATAATATCCCATACTCTCAATCTTTTCAATAATTACATTATCCATATCAGAAAGAACATCTTTTGAGAATGCGCCTAACAAATCTCTATCTTCCCTAGGAGCTAAGAGAATATTATTTGCTTTTCCATGCATAGCGCAGTTATATGCTAGAGATGCAGGATATAAACCAACACTATAGAATCCAACTTTGATGCTCTCTATATTTTCAATCAATGAATAAAAATATTTTTCATCATTCATGTTTTCTATGAATTTATTCTTCATTTTTGGAAATTCTTGATAATTTTTTTTAATTTCTTATCCATACCAACATTTTTCTACATTAAAGCAATTTTTGACCATAGCAAATTATTTATTGTAAATATTGAATTTTTTAATTTATAATTTCTATGACAAATAGAAATTAAATCAAAAGAGAAGTAATTATAGATATGGAATATATGACAAGTAATTTAAAGATACAAAAACAATTAATTTCTTCGAAAAATATCTTATTTATTCAAGACATTGACGGAGTTTGTATCCCTTTAGTTAAAGATCCAATGACTAGAGAGTTAGAATCAAGATATATCTATGCAGTAAAAGAATTTGCCGAGGAATTCTTTGTCTTAACTTGTGGTGAGCATGAAGGTCCAAGAGGAGTTAACAGAATAATCGAAAGGAGTTTAAGGAGCACTACTGAGCCTAAAAATAAAGGATTATATTTAAGAGGTTTAGCAGCCTGTGGAGTAGAGTATCAAGAAAATAATGGTAAGATCAGTTTTGAAGGAGTATCAGAAAAAGAACTAAATTTTTTATCTAAAGTACCTATTTTAATAAGACCAAAATTTAATTTTATAGTTAAGAATATTTTTCCTGAGCTTAGCCAAGAAGATATCAATTTTCACGCAGTAAAATCAATATGTGAAACACGCTTCTCGCCAACAATTAATTTCAATAGTCTATTTGACTTAGCATATAAAGATTTTGAAAAAAGAAAACTTATTCAAATTAGTTTTGAAAAAATGATGAATGAAATTATCTTAGAAGCTGAATCCCAAGGGCTAGAGAACTCATTTTTCCTTCATATTTCGCCAAATTTAGGTAATAAAAATGGAAGAGAAATAGTCAAACTTTCCACTAAAAATGATATCGGATCAACGGACATACAATTGCTTATTAAAGGGGCAGTAAAAGATTCTGGTGCCTTATTTCTTTTAAATAAATTTATTAAAGATAAAACTGGAAAAGCACCTTTCGGAACTAATTTTAATTTTAGAAATTCCCCAAATTCCATAAGAGAAAAAGTAGATTTATGCAAAAGAACTATTCATATTGATGAGATGCCCTTAATTATTGGAGTAGGAGACACCGTAACATCAAAAAAAAATCATGATGATAAAATTTATTTAAGAGGAGGAAGCGATAGGTCTTTTCTAGAATTTATACAATCACTAGGTAATGAATTTGGTATTAATAATAAAATAATTTTTGTAGATAGTAGTTCTGGTGAAGTTGAGAGACCCTCCACAAAAGAAAGCGGTTTAAGAGGGATAAGTGATATTGATGACAACTTAAAGTTTGATATGGTTTTTAAAAATGGGCCTGAAGAATATATAAATTGGTTTATTGAACTTGCTAAAAAAAGATCTAAATTTAAAAAAAAATAGTTTACTTTTTAAACATCGAATTACAATTTAAATAATAGACTTATGAAAGAAAATTTCCCTTCAATAAATAAAGAACCTATAGAAACACTGCAAATTAATATAGGTTATAAATGCAATCAAGCATGTAAGCATTGTCATGTAAATTCAAGTCCCTTGAGGACAGAAAAGATGTCTAATGAGATAATTGCTCTAATTCCAAAAATAATAGATAAATACAAAATCAAGACTTTAGATATTACGGGAGGAGCACCAGAATTACACCCAGAGTTTAAAAATCTAATTACTAGTTTAAGCTCAAAGAAAATAGATATTATTGATAGATGTAATTTGACAATTTTCTTTGAAGAGGGGTATGAAGATCTTCCTCAATTTCTTGCAAATAATAAAGTAATAGTTACAGCTTCTCTACCATGTTATGAAAAAAATAATGTTGAGTTTCAAAGAGGATATGGAGTTTTTGAAAAAAGTATTAATGCAATAAAGATTCTTAATGGTTTAGGTTATGGAGATAAAAAAAGTGGTTTAAAATTAAATCTTGTTTACAATCCAGTAACCCCAGTTCTTCCTCCCTCTCAAGAGAGATTGGAAAAGGATTATAAAAAAAAACTATTAGAAAAATATAATATTTTTTTTAATAGCCTTTATACGATAACTAATATGCCAATAAATAGATACGAAGAATCTTTGAGAAGAGAGGGCAAACTAGAAAATTATTACAAATTACTAAAAGACAATTTTAATGAAAGTAATTTAGAGAACCTTATGTGTAAAAAGACAATTAGTGTAAATTGGCTTGGAGAGATTTATGATTGTGACTTTAATCAACAAATAAATTTCCGATATCAAAAAGGTCCAAGGACACTTTTTGATCTAATAGATGATTCATTTAATTTTGATTACTTGGTAGCTGTAAAAGACCATTGTTTTGCTTGCACTGCAGGCGCAGGATCAAGCTGCGGAGGTACTTTATCTTGAAATTCACTATATACAATTCGGGCATATAGCTCTTACATTTAAAGAAGATTCAATTAGTTTAAACCCATTTACCCTTGCTGCAACTTTGCCAGCTTCTAAAACCTGATCATTTTCAAATTCTTCTGTTCTTCCACACCTTATACAAATCAAGTGATGATGATCGGGAGTTTCGTTACTTAGCAACTCGTATCTATGGCCACCCTCACTAAGCTCTAATTCATGGAGAAAGCCCATTTGTACTAGAAGCCTTAAAGTTCTATAAATTGTTGCAAGTGAGACTTTGGAACTAGATTTAACTAATTTTTCATGGATCTCTTCAGCACTAAGATGATTTCCTGAGCCAATATTTTCAAATAAATTAAGAACTTTTAACCTCTGAGGTGTTAATCTCTTGCCATCTTTATGTAAATCTTCGCCTAGAGGCGACGATATTATGTTGTATTGAGATGATAATGACAACAATAAACTCTCTGCTATTCTCAATAATAACCTTTGATGAGAGTTAAACAACTTATTAATTTAAAATATTTACTAAACTTCTCCAAAGTAATATTTTTAAATATATCTTTAGGTAGAAATAATAAAAGATCATGAAAAATTCTTCTGATAAAAAATTAACTACAGTAAGAGCTTTGCTAATTATTGATATTCAGGAAAAAATCATAAAACCTATATTTAAAAAAGAATCAATAACAAAAAACATCAAAAAGTTATTAAATGCTTACCAAATTTTAGAAGAAAATATTATCTTATCTGAACAGAACCCTCGTAAGTTGGGTTCAACAATCCCTGAAATATTGCCCAAAACCAGATTTAAAAAAATTGAAAAGATGGAATTCAGCCTAGCTAATATACAGGAATTTTTACAAGAACTTGAAAATAAAAAAGTTACAAATTTGATAGTTTGTGGTCTTGAAACACATATTTGTATTCAACAAACAGTTTTAGATTGTTTAAAAAAAGAATTTGAAGTTATTATTATATCTGATGCTATGAGCAGTAGAAATAAGGTTGATCATGACATAGCTTTACAGAGGATGATTCAGAGAGGTGCGATCTTAACAACTACTGAATCAATAATTTTTGAATTATGCAAAACTGCAAATAGAAAAGAATTTAAAGAAATTAGAGAAATAATAATGAGTTAAATAAAATTAAGACTGGTTTGTTGTTTAGAGATAATTTAAACTTTAATTAGAGAAAAATTTTTAGGTTTTAATTGAATATGAAATTTGTTACTGAAAACTTTCTTATAGCAATATCTATTTTTTTTATTGGAATTTTTTTGTCGATAATAATTTCTAAACTTTCAAAGATTTTTTTTAAAAAAATTACCAAAAAAACAAAAACAAATTTCGATGATTTTATTTTTGAGGTGATCTCTAAGATTATTAAACCTATAGGTTTCCTCCTCTCAATTTACTTCTCAATTGACTATTTTTTTGCAGATGAAATAACTTTTATTTCTGTTTTATTAAATATTCAGAAATTATTAATATTAATAATAATTATCAAAGCGCTCAACAAAGTAGTAATTAGATCTTTAACAGAATCAACATCAAAAATTGATGATTCCTCCATAAGTTCAATGATATCTTCATTAACTCCTTTAATAAAAGCATTAACATGGACTATTGGTTCAATATTTTTCTTACAAAACATAGGAGTTCAAATGACTGCTATTTGGGCTTTGCTGAGTGCAGGTGGTATCGGAGCAGGTTTAGCTTTAAAAGATCCAGTTCAGGAGTTTTTCGAATATATTACGATCTTGCTTGATAAACCTTTTCAAAAAGGAGAATTTATAAAGTCTGAGGGAGTCTTAGGAATGGTTGAGAGAGTGGGAGTGAGATCCTCAAGAATCAGAAGTATCAATGGAGAAGTAATTGTAATGAGTAATAGTGCTTTAACAAATGGAATAATTTCAAATTACGCCCAAATGAAAAAAAGGAGGCTTGTACATAAATTAGGAGTTGTATACGAAACTTCTCCACAAATAATGAAATTAATCCCTTTAATAATCGAAAAAATAGTTAATGAGACAAAAGATGCATCATTTGATAGATGTCATTTTACAGATTTTGGTGATTTTAGTCTTAATTTCGAGCTTGTTTATTACATTCCAACCAATAACTATCTTGCTGCAATGGAGGCTCAACAATCTATAAATTTAAAAATAATTGAAGAATTTAAAGCTAATAATATAGATTTTGCATTCCCAACACAAACCTTAAATATTGAAAGTAACAAAGCCTGATGATCGACAAATCTCTTCACTTAAAATCCAGAGTTTAGAGGCTAACTCCAAATTGTTTGCTTCATCACTAACCTTACTTTCAACTAATTTATGTTTTTTAAAAGATATAAGTTTATTACTTAAATGTATATAACCAATATTATTAAAATTTGAATCAAATACTATCTTAGAAAGTAGCTTACCAGCATTTTCTACGCTTTCAGAAATTCCTAAAATATTTTTTGCAACTTTAGAAAAAATCAAATACCCAAAGAGATTAAAAGTTTTACTATATCTGAAAAATCCTGAATCATCATTTGGTATTACAAGACCAGGAGCCCAAGTAATTACAGAAATCTTACTAGAGGATATTTGTAATTTTCTTGCAAGTTCTTTAGCGAACAAAATATTACACAACTTACTATTTTTATAAGATTCATCAGCATTAAAATTTAAAAATCGTCCAGTAACCTTTTTTCTAAAATCAACTAGATTATTAAGTCCTGCTTTCTTTCCTATATTTCCTCCTGAGCTTTTGGGATCGTGAACATCCGATGAAGTAATAATGATTCTTGATTCTTTTTTATCTTTAACAAAATTTTTTAATTGGTTTACCAAGTAAAAATGTGCAAGATGATTAACTGCAAATGTTAGTTCTATGCATTGTTTTGATACTTTAGGGTAAAAAGAACCAGTGTATTGCAATCCTGCGTTTAAAATAACTACATCTAAAAAAATCTTTTTACTATCAAAATAGTCTTTAATTTTTTTAATATTTTTTAAATCTGAAAGATCACAGTTTTCAATAAAGTTTAAATATCTACTAATGTGATTTTCATCATAATATTTCTTAATTATACTTAAAAATTTTTTCTTTCTTAATTCTGATTTTATTAAAATGTATAGATTATTTTTTGTCTTTAGTAAATTAATAATAGCAAAAAGCCCTATGCCTGAATTACCTCCAGTTATTAAAATGTTTTTATTTTCAATCATTTAAATTCTGCATATATTTTTTATGATAGAAAAAGATAAAAGTTTTTTTTTTGTAATCTTATAAATTATTGTTAAAACACCTAAAACTTAGTTACTAGTGATTGTGTATTTTGATTATTATTAATCTACTCTCATTACAAGTATTGGATGGAAAATAAAAAGCTAGTATCAAAAGTTTTAGTTTGTTCCATAAATTCCTTTAATCATAAATTTAATATTTAATGTTAAAAGAAAGCTTGCCAGATGTTCTTGTTTTGGGTGCAGGACCTGCAGGCATGGCAATTGCATCAGCTTTAGGTAAAGAAAAATTAGATGTTGAAGTCCTTTCTCCTAAGGGGCCGGATGAACCTTGGCCAAACACTTATGGTATCTGGGGTGAAGAAGTTGATCAACTTGGACTTCAGGATTTACTTGAATATAGATGGAAGAATACTGTTAGTTTTTTTGGACATGGCGCATTAGAAGAACAGCACGATGAGAATAAAGCTACAGAACATTCATTAGATTACGGACTATTCGATAAGAGAAAACTGCATAATTTTTGGCTTAGTGAATGCAATAAGTCTTCTATTAAATGGCATAAAGGATTTGCAGATAAAATACATTTTGAAAAATATAAAAGTACAGTAACTACGAACAATGGCAATACTTACTCCGCAAGATTGGTAATAGATGCAACAGGATATGACCCTGTTTTTCTTAAATTAAAATCTTGTGGTCCTCTAGCAGTCCAAACTTGTTATGGGATTGTAGGGAATTTTAGTAAACCTCCCCTTAAAAAGGGTCAGTTTGTATTAATGGACTATAGAAATGACCATCTTAATGAAGAGCAAAAAAAAGAACCTCCCACTTTTCTTTATGCAATGGATATGGGAAATGGGAAATATTTTCTTGAAGAGACATCACTTGGTTTAGTGAATCCTCTAACAATGGAAAATTTAAAGGAGAGACTGGAGAGGAGGCTATCTTATCGAAATATATCTATCACAAGTATGCAACACGAAGAACTTGGTTTGTTTCTACCAATGAATATGCCAATACCTGATTTCAAACAACCAATATTGGGATACGGGGGGGCTGCATCAATGGTTCATCCTGCATCTGGCTACTTAATTGGTAATGTTTTAAGAAGAGCTCCACTTGTCGCCAAAGCAGTATCAGAAGCAATTAAAAACAACAATCTTAGTACTTATAAAATTGCAAGAAGAGGATGGGAAACTTTATGGTCTAAAGAATTAATTAGAAAGAAATCACTTTATCAATTTGGTTTGGAGAAACTCATGAGATTTGATGAAAAACTATTGAGAGAATTTTTTGGCAGTTTTTTCCAACTCCCTAAAAACCAATGGTATGGTTTTCTCACTGACACTTTATCCCTAAGAGAGATTGTATATGCGATGTTTATAATGTTTATAAAGGCTCCATGGAGTGTTAAGAAAGGCCTTATGATGATGCATGGTAGAGAATTTAAAATGTTGCTTAGGATAATATTTCCAAATATATTTTCGAAATGAGAACCATACTAATAAGTGGAGCTAATCGAGGAATTGGACTAAAAATTGCACATAAAGAATTAAAAGAAGGCAATAGAATTAGTGTTGGCGTGCGGAATTTAGAATCTTTAAAAGGAAGCATTATTGATCCTAGTAATTGGCCAAAAGGTAGAATGATAATTAATCAATATGATGCATTAGATAAAATTTCAGCCGAAAATTGGATAAAAAATACTATAGATGAATTTGGAGGATTTGATTCAATAATAAATTGTTCTGGAATATTATCAAAAGTTCCTTTCTTATTCAAAGATGGTGATGAAGAAGATATTTTAAATACATTAAATATTAACTTTTTAGCAATTTGGAATTTATGTAGGCTTTCTTGGGATCAATTATGTGCTTCAGGTAAAGGAAGAATTATTGTTTTAGTTTCAATGAGTGGTAAAAGATCTAAAGGAGATTTAGCCGCTTATTCTTCTTCAAAGTTTGCTTTAATGGGATTATGTCAAACAATGAGAAACAAAGGTTGGGATAAAAACATAAGGATTTCAGCAATTTGCCCAAGTTGGGTTAACACCGAAATGGCTCAAAACATATCTTCAATAGAAAAATCAAGCATGACACAACCTGAAGATATTGCTGAGATATGCTCAACTATATTAAAGCTTCCGACTCAATCTGTTCCATTTGAAATTGCCTTAAATTGTAATTATGAAATTTAACTTAAATTAAAAATCAAGTAAGCCATTGAAAGCATTGCAATTGCAATAAAAAGACCTTTTATTCGATTGGTTAACAATGAAAAAAGAGATAAATCCTCAGAAAAATATCCCCCAAAACTTCCAGTTATAAATAAAACCACCATTGGCAAAGATGCCGCTCCAAATGAACAAGATATAGCTCTTAAGAATCCAAAATTTAAATAATTTAAAATCAAAATAGTTAAAGAAAAAAGCAAAAAAGACGCAAATAGAGTAATAGAAACTTCAGCTTCTAAAGTGTGAGGCAAACTTCCCTTTAATTCAAATTGTTTTTTACATTCGCTAATCTGTCTTTTAGAGAGTTTTAGATACCCAGTTTCAGGAATTCTTTGGGACTTATATTTTCTTAGCAACCTTGCTTCAAGAGTTTCTGGCTCCTTTGTAATAATTGATGTTAGTAATTCATCAGGTTTTAATTTTCTAATTTTCTTATCAAGATTATCCGTCTTACCAATTCTATAAAGATCTCCAACTCTTATGAGGTAAACATATCCCGACATTTTCGTTGTAAAATAAAATACGTTCCTATTTAAATGATACTAAAAGAATAAAGAAAATTAAAAGTTTTTACAAAATGACAAACGATATTTTATATTCATTTCGAAGATGTCCATACGCAATTCGTGTTAGATGGGCTCTATTGATTTGCGAAATAAAAGTAGAGATAAGAGAAATTGATTTAAAAAATAAACCTCTTGATTTTCTAAACAAATCTAGGACGAAAACTGTTCCAATATTAATAAAAAAAAATAGTGAGGTTATTGAAGAAAGCCTTGAAATTATCCTATGGGCACTCTCAGAGTCAAAAAAGGAAAATATTAAAAAAATCTATTTCCCTGACAATAATAAGAAAGATATTTTGGAAATTATTAATAAAAATGATAACGAATTCAAATATCATTTAGATCGTTTTAAATATTCTACTAGATATGAGAATAATAATGAAGACTTTCATTTCGCAAAAGCCATCTCATTTATTAAGATATGGAACAAACTCCTCTCAGAAAATAAATATTTTTTTGGAGATAAACCCACAATAGCTGATTGGTCTATATGGCCTTTTGTAAGACAATTTAAGATCGCTTGTGAAAGTCAAAAAAGAATAAATTATTTTGAGCCTTCAATAAAAGCCTGGTTAGATTATTTTGAAAATAACAGAAGATTTAAATCACTGATGTATAAATACGAATTATGGGCACCAAACAATAGAAAGAATTATTTTCCTTTTAACTAGCTTTCTAACAACTTTCTTTTTTCAAGTATTCTTGCTAACTCCAAAAAATATCCTGCGGTCCTAAATTTCCCAATATTTTTTTCCTTAACATCAAGGTCACTTCTTATTTCTGCAGTCTCAGCCATAAGTAAATCTAACTCATTTGATCCAAGACTATACAATTCACCAAGTTCAATTTCCCTACCAAGTAGATGACTCCTAAACCACTTCCCTTTATTTTCTTGATGTGGAATATCGTAAGGAGTAAATGACATAAAATTAAAAATAAACTTAAAACCATTCTAGAGTTATTATTAAATTTTTTTCATCTCTACTTTATTAAAAATCAATGCCATAAGAAGAATTACAAATGTAATAACGGCACAAATTTCTGTCCAATAATCTAGTCCAATTTTAGAAATCATTAATGGTGCCAAAACCGTAAATAGTCCCCCTGAAAGAATTAATTGAGCGAAAAGCTGTTTTGATGTAAAAATTGGTAAAGTCTTTGAAATATTTTTAGGATCTGCAAGCCTTAAAAGAAGAAGTCCAGAAGCAACTACACCTGTAGAGTTGCCAAATTCTATCAAACTTTTTTCAAACCAATAATCATCAAATATAAAGTATGCGAAATAAGCAATACAAACTAAATTCCAAAATAAACCGAAAATAGTGAACACTAAAATGAGAACCCAATTTTCAAAAACTACCCCAATATCTAAACTCGCCATGGCTGTAAAGATCAAAAGGTCTGTAGATAAAATACCAATCTCCCTTTGCAAAATATTTGAAATAAATTCTGTATTTTTAGTTTTTTCTAAAATATATCTAATTAGTAGTGAACCTATAAGAATAAAAGGGAATACCGGGAGTGAAAAGATAATTTCTCTGGGAAATTCACCAAAGGAACTTGAGATATGCTTTAAAAATTTAAGTAACAAAACACCAAAAGAAATTGCCAAACCTGAGAAACCAAGATTTATTATCAAAATCCTTAAATCGGCAAAAATTCCTTTCATATTGCTTACCTTCAGGTTTCCTTTTTTTTCAGAAATTTCCTCAGTACTAGAAAGGGACAAAGTTCTTCCAAGAAATACAAATATACTTCCTAATATTGAAGATGATAAAAGACCCATTGTTGCCATTGCTAGACCAAGATCTAAACCATTTGGGAAACCTAATCTATTAAAACTTTCTCCGATTATAGTTGCAGCTCCATGCCCTCCCTCAAAACCAACCTCAATCAAACACCCCATCAGAGGATTAATATCCATAGATGGTGGCAAAAAATATTTAACAACTAGACCACCAACGAAAAACTGTCCGAAACCTAAAGAAAGAGCAAGCAAAAATTGATTTAAGATTGGTTTAACTAAACCACTTATATTTGGGATAGGTCTTCCCATCATCAAAGTTGCGAAAACTAATGACAAAAGAGGTGTAGGAAAATTACTCCAAACATTGATTGTTTCTTTTGGCAAAAAATGTATTGCTCCAAATGGGCCTATAGATATTCCTAAAATTCCCGATATAACTGCTATTGGCAATCCAAATCTCTCAAGTTGTACAGCAAGTCTAAATCTTCTTCCAAAAATCAAGAAAAAAATTATAATTAAAAATCCTAAAAAACTTATTAAAAGAGAATTTGAAAAAATATCTTCATTCTGTAGAAAAAAAATATTCAATGAACTCAAAAACTATTACTTTATAAATCTAAATTAATACAGAATTTATTTCAAATAAAAAAGGCCCTGTAAAGGGCCTTTAATTTTATTGAGGTAGTAAAATTTAATCCTTAAGAGTAATTGTCGCACTATCAATATTACTAATAGCATTAGTAACTCTCTTGAAATCAAATCCTAGTGCTCTTAGAGCATGCCATAGATGACCTTGAATAAAGAAGAAACCAAAGTAGTAGTGAACATTCGCTAACCATGCCCTTGATGTAAACTCACCATCAGGAAGATCAACAGTATCAATCCAATATGGAGAAATACTGAATTTCAACTCAAGTGGTTCACCAAAATATTCGACAGGATAAACTGTAGTGTTTGCTGCACTCCAGAAAGCTGCAATAATGGCCATCCAGCCAATACCTGCTAGAGACCAAGAGAGAACTGCTTCTGCAGATAGAAGACCCTTACCTTTGAATTTAGTAAATTCTCCAACCTGTTTTGTAGCAATATGCCATGCACCACCAGTAATCTCAACGAAAGCAAGGAAGGCGTGACCACCCATTACCTCTTCAAGACTATCAATAGTCAAAAAGTCTGTTTGATGATTCCAAATTTTTGCCAAGTTTAGTTCATACTCAACTTGTCTTACAGCACCAATTGCTGGATCATAGATACCATGAACTCTAGCCCATTCAACGAAGGCAATAACTGCAAATCCTAGGAAAAGTAGATGATGCCCAAGAATAAATGTCAATTTGTCAGGATTATCCCATTCAATATTGAATTTTCTTGCTCTAGCGATATCTGAATCTTCTAAATTGCCTGGAAGAAGTAGAGAATGTAAAAGTCCTCCAGCAGCTAAAACCATAGAAGAAACTAGGTGTACAATTGCTATCGCAAGAACAGGTTTAGTATCTCCCATCGCCACACCGTTAGCATCAAACCCTATTCCGAGAGTTGCTAAGTGAGGAAGAACAATTAGAGGTTGATGACCCATTGGAACACTAGGATCAAATCGTGAAAGTTCAAAAAGGGTGAAAGCACCAGCCCAGAAAACAATTAATCCTGCATGAGCTACATGAGCAGCGATAAATTTTCCTGAGCGATTTGCTACACCTGAATTTCCAGCCCACCACCCGTAAGTGGTATCTGGATTGCCGTAGGTTTGCATTTAGGAATTGATTAGCTTAAACGTTTCGAGAATACTTTATATTTCATCAAACAGTTGAATTCACAACAAAATTGTAAAAATTAGTAATCCTAAGCAAAAATAAATAAAAGAAGTCACCAAAACATTAAATAATAAAAGAAGGTAGTTTTAAACTGAAAAGTTTTTGCTAGGAAAGCGATTTGAAATAAAAAATTAAGAGTTTTAAGGTTGGATATTTTTTTATAAATTTCTTTTTGCTGACATTAACAGAATTATTGTTTCAGATAACCACGTTTTTTATTGCCTCTTAATTAAACAAATATTAAAAAGTTAATAAGAGACTTATTATTATGAAAACTTCGCAAGAATCTTCAACTAAAATTTCACTAGAAATGAAATCTGAAGTTCATTACCAAAATGCTGCAAAATTATATAAAAAATCCCAACAATACATAAAAATGATTAACTTATATCCAACTTTACAAAACACATTAATTGATTGTAAGGATGAAAACTTAATCAAATAATCTTTAATAAGATCTCAAAATACTCTTAATTAAGCTGCTAAATTGTCTTTTTCGTCTAAATAAATATTGTTAATTATTTTTTTACACATTTTTGTATTGTAGAGAGCCTTTGGATTCCAAGGTTTTTTTTGTCCATAAGGAGAACTTTTCCAATGAATCCCTGGTTTTAGGAGACCACTCTCCCTTAAATAAGAAAGCCTATATTCTGTTATCCCTAATTTTTTTGCAGTAAACTCAGAAGAGTTCCATATATCCCCTAACATTGTATTAAGTTAATATTGATAATCCTTGATAACGTTTATTTCTAACTTTTGAAAGGGGCAAAATTTTTAAATAATTATTAAATCATCAAAATCTAAGTCTCTAGTTACAAAAAACACAATAAGATTAATTTTTATTTAAGAAATATTAAATAACGAATCTTCATTAACAAAAATCTCATTAACTCCTTCTTTTTTATTGCTTAATTTATATTGAATATATTCTTCAGTAATAGATTCAAGCTTAGGAAGTTTGATCCATCCCTTATACCAATTTCCACTTTTTGTTAATTCTTCGTAAGTAATTCTAAAATTAATTTCAGAATCAAGTACAGAAACCATTAAAAAGAAAATATTTCCTTTTTCTTTATTCTCATTCAATAAAACAAAATGTCTTAATCCATTTATTGGTTTTTTAGAAGTCCAGAAATTTTCCAATGTTGATGATCCTTCAAGTTTTTTTAGAATTTCCTTTAGAAATTTTTTTATATTCTTTTCTAATTTCCTTAAGTAAAACTTTTCTTTTATTTAAATAATTAATGGATTCTTCTTTGGATAAATCAAATCTTTCTTTTTTTGTTAAATTCATCCAATTATTTAGGTTGTTTTTATTGAAAATTTTGGACTTTTTGACCCTTTGGACTTTTCTATATAGTTTATAAAAATTTCTAAAAGAAAAATAAATCAAATATATAAATAAAAAAATTAACATTACCTTGAATAAAATCACTTTAGAAAGAAGTTATTGTTAAGCCATTTTTTTAATTTAATATCATTGTCAAAAGGGATAACCTCCTCTTTATTTTCATTACTTTCTTTGTCAAATAACCTAATAATAAATTCTTTTTTATCTGCTTCATCATCACCAATAACAATAATACTTTTGGATTTTAGCTTATTTGCCTTTTTAAATTGCTTAGAGAAAGAGGCCCCAGTCAAATCTAATTCAACTAATAAATCAAAGTTTCTTAATTTTCTAGATAAATCAATTGCTAATGGCTCAGCTAGTAATCCTTTATTTACAATATAAATATCAGTATGTCTACCAACTTCAAGATCCTTACCAGCTAAAAGAATTAATCTTTCTAAACCAATTGCGAAGCCAATTGCTGGGGTGTCTATACCTCCCATCTGTTTTATCAAATTGTCATATCTACCTCCTCCGCATACTGTAGCTTGGGAACCAAGTGCTCCACTAGTGATTTCAAAGGCTGTATGAGTGTAATAATCCAGACCCCTCACTAGATTAAAGTTTTCCACGAAGGGTATTTTTAAAGTTTCTAATTGTTTTTTTAAATCTGAATATCTTTTATGACTTTTTTCTGACATAAAATTAAATAATTTTGGGGCATTTTCAAGAACTTTTTTTGTTTGAATATTCTTAGAATCTAAAATCCTTAGGGGATTTTTATTAATTCTATTCTGAGAATCTAAATCTAAAGAATTTTTATTTATTTCTAGCCACTTTATAAAAGATTTTTGGAAATTTAATCTATCTTTAAGATCACCTAAGGAATTTATTTCCAGATTAAGTTCTTTTATTCCTAATTTTCTTAAGATATCCCAAGCTAAAGCGATAATTTCAACATCACTTCTCACAGATTCGTATCCTATAAACTCAACGCCTAACTGATGAAACTGTCTTTGTCTACCTGCTTGAGGTCTCTCATATCTAAACATAGGACCCATGTACCAAAGTTTCTGCAGAGAATTGGAAGACATTCCATTTTGTATTAAAGCTCTCGCGACGGAGGCTGTCCCTTCAGGCCTAAGAGTGCAAGACCTATCTCCTCTATCGTAAAATGTATACATTTCTTTACTGACTACATCTGTTCCCTCACCAATTCCCCTAATAAATAATTCAGTCATTTCCAATATTGGAGTTCTTATTTCTTTAATTGATGCTCTTGAAAGCTGATCTAATACAATTTTTTCAACATTTTGCCACTTTATTAATTGATCAGGCAAAAGATCTACCATTCCTCTAAGATTTTTTAAGTTATCCAAAGTTCTAGAAAATAATTCAAAATTTTTAATTTTAAAAAAATTTAAAAATTGATTGATGGTTTTGTGAGACAATTTTAATTTAACATTTAGAAAAACTATTGGAAATTAATAAAAATAAAGAGATTCAGCATTGTGGCACAAAACCAAAAAAAATTGCATTTGGAGTTGCACCTCTTGGTATAGTTTCGATAGGAATAGTACCCATGGGAGTAATCAGTATTGGAGTTGTTCCAATGGGTGTATTTTCTTTTGGTGCAGTAGCAATGGGAATAGTCAATTTATCTGTAGTTGGAATGGGAATAATCTCTGCTGGAATAACGACTATGGGAGTATGGGAATATTCTCCTAATTCTCAAACCAATCATCATAATCACACCACAAATTCGAGCAATAGAGAAATGATATCAGATCTATTTAACACAAAAAAAGAAGCTGAAAAGGCTGCCTCAAAATACGGATGTATCGGATCACATAAAATGGGTAATAAATGGATGCCGTGTAAAAGTCACTAAATATTTTCTTTGTAAAAAGTCCATTAGATATTAATTTGAAATTTCTACTTTAAAATCAAGATTGTTTGCCTCTTCAGTAGTTAGTTTTCTTGACCAAGCTCCTTTCATAGGACTATTCCATCTAAATCCAGCATTTTTAGCTAAGGACCTCTCTTCATAACTAACCAATGCCTTGTATAAAAACCTTGGTTCAGTAGCTTTAAGTAGAAGATCCTCTAGATTCTCGCATTTTTTAAAAACCTCAGATATGTAATAACAATCTGACAAAGCCCTATGTAAATTCCAAACTGGTATTGAAAAAGATAAAGCTAGATCAGTTACTGAAGGTCTAGTTTTTAGGGATTTTTGAAAAGACCAATTAATATCCTCTAAACTACATATCCATTTTTTATCAAGTTTGGGCAATCTTCCTTTACCAAACCATTTCTTGTCAAACTCTACATTATGGGCAACAATGTAATCTGAACAATCAACAAGTTTCAAAAAGAAATTCAATCCATCTTCCCATGGTTGAAAAATATTCGTTACATCTGCAGATATACCATTTACATGTTCAGCTTCATTATTCTTAACTGGAAATAAAAATGAAACCTGTGAAAGCACACATTTAAAAGACACATCAAACAAAATACAACCAATCTCAATGACTTCATCTTTATTTTCATCTAAACCTGTTGTTTCAGTATCAAGTATCAAAATCTTTTCTATTTTTTTATTTTGATTAGCAACTCTTTTTTCAGAGGAGTTACTGTTAATTTGATTCTGAAAAAAATCAAATTGATTTAATGTTTTTTTGTTAAAATTTTCCAATTAACTCAATTAACTTTCATTTATATTGACGCATTTAGTAAAAATTTCTTTTAAATTAATATAAATTAATTAATCAGACTAAATAATAATTTTTGAAACCTTATAAAAGGTTAAGTTAAATTTATAAAAATGACTTTTACGAAATTTCAATTTAACAGTTTTTGTTATTGGCCTTCAAGTCCAAAGAAAATTATAGAATTTATTGGTGGAAGTTATTTAGCGTCCAAACCAGATTTAACATATCGAAGATTTATTGACAGCTTAATAAATAAAAATTATGCAGTTCATGCATATAAATACACTCCACAATTTGATCATCAACAAATTGCTCTTAAAGCATGGAAAGATTTTAAAAATTGCAAAATATCCTTATCTAAAAGAATAGGAGAATCAATTCCTTCTATAAGAATTGGTCATAGTCTAGGATGTAAACTTCATTTAATATCTCCTGATGGAGGAAGGAATTGCGAAAAATTCATTTCAATCAGCTTTAATAACTTTAGTGCTAGCAAATCAATTCCATTATTAAAACAAATTGCTCAAAAATTAGAATTCAGAAGTGAGTTCAGTCCCAGTCCAGAAAGAACTTTACGAATAATTGAAAAAACTTATAACCAAAAAAATAACTTTCTAATAAAATTTAACTCAGACGAATTAGATCAAACAGATAAATTATTTTCTTGTCTTAAAGCCAGAAAAGAGGACAACTCAAAAGGGGTTATGTTAAAAGGAACACACACTATCATTGCAAGTGCAGGCCTAAGAGAAAATTTCTTGGGAGACTGGGCAGATGATGATTTTAAAAGAAATACTATAAAAAAAATTTCCAATTTAATTGATGAATCCGATTAAGATGATCCCTTTAACTTTTCCAAAACAGAGCTATCTTCTAGAGTACTTATATCACCATTTATTTTTTCTCCAGCAGCCAAAGATCTCAAAATTCTTCTCATAATTTTTCCACTTCGCGTTTTTGGAAGAGAGTCAGTAATTATTATTTTTTCAGGCTTCGCAATAATTCCAATTTCATTAACAACATGTTTCTTTAATTCCTCTTCTAATTCTAATGAACTGTTAATGTCTTTCTCTAAAGATACAAAAGCAACTATAACTTCGCCTTTTAGATCATCTTTTTTCCCCACAACGGCAGCCTCGGAAACATTTTTATGACTTACCAAAGCAGATTCGATTTCCATAGTTCCTAACCTATGACCTGAAACACTTATAACATCATCTACTCTTCCCATAATCCATATATATCCATCTTCATCAATGCGTGCTCCGTCTCCAGCAAAATAAACATTCTTTTCGCCTTTGAAAGAAATATATTCCCAATAACTCTCCAGGTATCTTGCAGAATTTCCATGAATTGTTCGCATCATTCCTGGCCAGGGTTTTTTAACTATTAAATATCCTCCTTCGTTCTCCTTAACCTTCTCTCCATTTTTATCTACAACTTCAATCTCGATCCCAGGTAGAGGATAAGTAGCTGAGCCTGGTTTTGTAGAAACAGCTCCCGGTATAGGACTAATCATCACACCACCCGTTTCAGTTTGCCACCAAGTATCTACTATAGGGCATTTATTCTTACCAATAATATCCTTGTACCACATCCATGCTTCTGGATTAATAGGTTCTCCAACTGTACCTAAAAGTCTAAGACTATCTAAATCATATGCAGCGGGAATTTCAGGACCAGACTTCATGAATGAACGAATTGCAGTTGGCGCAGTATAGAAAATTGAAACCCTATGTTTCTCAATAATTTCCCAAAAAGCACCTAAATTTGATGGCCTAGGGACGCCTTCATACATAAGAGTTGTAGCTCCATTAGATAAAGGACCATAAACTATATAGCTGTGACCTGTTATCCAACCAACATCTGCAGTACACCAATAGATATCATCATTCTTTATGTCAAAAATCCATTTAAATGTTAAATGTGACCAAAGATTATAACCACCTGTAGTGTGAACAACCCCTTTTGGTTTACCTGTAGATCCCGAAGTATAAAGAATAAATAATCTATCTTCACTATCCATAATTTCAGGTTCACAAAAATCTTTTTGATCCTTTAACAATTCATGCCACCACAAATCTCTATTTACTTTGATCGGAATATTTTTTTTAGTTCTTTGGACGATAATTACTTTTTCGACAACTTTATTTGCTCCGCTTTCAATTGCTAAATCAACAGCATTCTTTAACTCAATTATTTTATCTTTTCTAAATCCGCCATCCGCAGTAATGACGAATTTCGCATTGCCATCTATTAATCTATCCTTTAAAGCTTCTGAAGAAAAACCTCCAAAAACGACTGAATGGGGAGCTCCAATTCTTGCACAAGCCAACATAGCGAACATTGCCTCAGGAATCATTGGCATATAAATGCAAACCAAATCACCTTTTTTCACTCCTATTGACTTCAAACCATTTGCAGCTTTACATACGTTTTTAAGAAGCTCTTCATAAGTATATTTTATTTTATCCCCAGGCTCCCCCTCCCATATAAGTGCTGTTTTCTTTCCAAGACCATTTTTAACATGCCTATCCAAACAGTTAAATGTGATATTAAGCTTACCTTCTTTAAACCACTTAAAAAAAGGTGCGTTCTGACTATCCAAGACAGTTTGAAAAGGTTCAAACCATTCTATTTCTGAGTTAGCATAATACTCCCAAAATTGGATCGGATCATTTAATGCTTGATTTTTTAAACTAATCAATTCCTCAATAGATTTAATATTTGAATTATTTGAGAAGACTTTTGAAGGTGGGAAAATTCTATTTTCTTCAAGAATATTATTGATCGAATTTTCTTTATCTAATGTCATTAGATGTAGTTATTATTACTAAATCTAGACTAAATCATTATTGTTATCAAAAAAATATTTAATAGAAATTTTAACTGAAAAAAATATTTTTAATAATTTCAGTAAATACGACTAAGAACGAACTCTGGAAGACTAAGTAAAGCTCTTTTATATTGAGATTCTGGAAGCCATGATATTGATTCTTTAGAGATCATTGCAAAATCCTCAGCCAATTTTCTTGAACTCTCGATGGCTTTCGAGTTCATGATAATGTTTAGAGCATTATTTAAATCATCCTTTTCAGCAAGTTCTCTATTAATGAGAACAGACAAATTTTTGTTCTCTTTTAAAGCATATAAAACAGGAGCGGTAAGATATCCACTTGCAAGATCACTAACTGCAGGTTTTCCGAGCTGCTTATCATTTCCAGTAAAATCTAAAATATCATCAACAACTTGAAAAGCTAATCCAATATTTTTACCAAATTCGTATAAAGAGGAAAGTTTATCTTCCTCTAAATTACTTAAAACTCCTGCAGCTTTACAACTATTAGCAATCAATGAGGCAGTTTTACAATAACTTTTATTGATGTATTTCGAAAAGCTCTGACCAGAATCAAATCTATTTAAATTTTGTTTTATTTCACCCTCTGCCAAATCCATAATTACTCTACTTAACAACTTTACTACATCCACGTTATCAAGATTAGCCAAATGCCAGCTGGCTTGAGCAAAAAGGAAATCACCTGCTAGAACAGCTACCCTTGTATTAAACCTACTATGAACAGTATCAACACCCCTTCTTGTTGAAGCCTCATCAACAACGTCGTCATGAACTAACGATGCAGTATGAATCATTTCAGTTATTTCAGCAAGTCTTTTATGCTTAGTTTTCAAATTAAAGTCAGGAGAAATCGCTTTTGAAATCAATAAAACTATTCCAGGTCTTAATCTTTTCCCCCCAGCGCTAAATAAATGTTCAGCTGCAGCTTGAAGGATTGGATGTCCGGCTCCTATTAAATTTTTCAGTTCTAAAATAAGATCATCAAGATCATTTTCAACTGGTTGAAGTAGTTCTGTTACTGTATTCATGATTTGCCTCTCTTACATATTAAGGAATCAATCATTGCTTCGGAGGTTAACAAGGTTAATTTCTTTATTAATTTCCAACCAATATTTTGCTTTTAACGAAAATTCGTCATATTTTGAGGTGACAAAGAAATTAACATTGTCGTATGAAATAGTTTGAATTAACTTATTTTTCGATATTGAGAAAAATGAATTAAATTTATTTACCAATGCAACAGAGGGATCGATAATATTGATTTTGTTATCTATTTTTCTTCTCAAAATATTATAGATTAATGGATAATGACTACATCCAAGTATTAATTCTTGAATTTCTTGTCTTAAAACTGGACCTAAGTACAAATCTGCGAGAGAACTTAATTTATTAAAATTTGGCTTATTTCTCTCTATTTCTAATACAAATTCAGGACATTCTTGTTGGTAAATTTCTAAAGTTTTATTATTCACTCTAAATACTTTTTCATAGTAAGCAGACTTAACAGTAGTTGGAGTCGCTAAAACCCCAATTCTCGTTTCTTTAACAATCTCGGAAGCAGAATTAATAAGATCAAAACATGGTATTTGTAAGTCCCTTTCCAAAATATCTAAAGCGCATGCATTTGTTGTATTGCATGCTATCAATAGTGCGTCCAAGTTCTTATTCCCAAACCAATAACAAATATCTTTTGCAAAAGATCTTATTTGATGAATATTTCTGTTTCCATATGGAATTCTTTTTGTATCAGCTAAATAAAAAACCTCAACATCATTTCTAGTTTTCAATAGAGAATTTAGGACAGTAAATCCACCTATGCCGCTATCGAATATACCAACTTTAAGTTTCACCTTATTTTCGAAAGATATTCAAGTATACCTTTTGCTATTGCATAAGCTATTTTTTTGCGATGAGTATTTTTTTCTAATCTTCTAGCATCTAATCTTCCTGTTAAAAAACCAATTTCTACAAGTACTGCAGGCATTCTAGTGTTTTTGATAACATAAAATCTTCCTTGTTTTACCCCTCGATCGGGACTCCCAGGGGAGACCCTAAGAATTTGCTTCTGAATTCTTTTTGCAAGCAATCTCCCTCTCCATCCTCTGTAATAAAAAGTCTCTAATCCATTTATATCTTTTCTTTTCCCTCTTGATGCATTTGCATGAATGCTCACAAAAATATCCGCATCAGTTCTGTTGGCTAATGAAACTCTTGGAGGAAGATCCAAATCAACTTCATTTCTTCTGGTTAACATTACCTTTACCCCTTTTTGATTTAATAACTTTTTGACAGTTTTAGAAACATCCAGTACCACATCCGATTCTCTTATTCCCCCAATACCTATTGCTCCAGGATCAGGTCCGCCATGCCCAGGATCAATAATGACATAAAATTTGTTTCTTTCAATATCGGGCAAATGGTGATGATTATATGAATTATTTGCAATGACTAATGGGGTATGTTTAGCTTTATTTTTTCTTCTATATCCTTTTTTAATTACACCTTCACCAATTGCTTTAAATGAGTTTTTTGGGGAGAATAATTTTACTCTCCACCTATTTTGATCTAAACCAACAAGTTTCCAAGTAAGAGGTTTTATATTATTGTTTCGGGAAAACTCAATAACTAATCTTGTTTTACCTTTAATAGGTTTGCCTAATCTAATTTCTTTTATTGGTCCATTACCTTGAATCGTTCTAGGGGTAGATAATTCTCCAGGGAAATCTATCCAAAACCTATCCCCGTGAATATTACTGGATTTTTGAAAATATGCTTTTAAATTTGAATTTGACTTTGTTCTTAACTCTAAAACACCATTTGATTTTAAGGACCAAGCTGCCAAGTCACTAGATGACCTTACTGGAGGAATACTATAAGTAAAAAATAAAACAACGTATAAATAACGAAAAAGTTTATTTACGAAAAACTTCGTCATTAGTTAGCAAACAATTTATTTTTTCTATGTTTAAGGCTTGGCATCTGTTCCCTAATCTTTTTTACTCGTTCTTTATCAGCTGGAGCTATTGCAGCACCTTGAGTTTTGCCTGCATCAGACAAAACAGTTCCCCATGGATCTATAACCATTGCATGGCCATGGCTTTGTCTTCTTCCATAATGAATACCGGTTTGAGCAGGGGCTACAACATATGCTGTATTTTCAATAGCCCTTGCTTGTAGAAGTATTTGCCAATGATCTTTACCAGTAAATGCCGTGAATGCGGCAGGAATCATTATTAGTTCTGCACCATTAAATGATAAATATCTATAAAGCTCTGGGAACCTAACATCGTAACAAATTGACAAACCTATTTTGCAAAGTCCTGGAACGTCTACCACTGGAGGAAATGATTTTCCTGACAAAATAGTAGCTGATTCTTTGTACAAATTTCCATCAGGTAAGTCAACATCAAAAAGATGAATCTTGTCGTATTCTGCGAGAATCTGACCATCTCTTGCATAAAGTACTGATCTATTAAGGGTATGAGTATCGTCACCAGCAGGAACAGGATGACCTCCACCAAGAAGGAATACTTGATATCGTTGAGACATCGTCTTCAGGAAATTAGAACACTTTGAAGATAATTCAGAAGCTAGTTTGAGTTTTTCATCATCTTCCCCTAAAAAAGCAAAATTCTCTGGTAATCCAATTAATTCGGCACCTCTTCTTGAAGCCAATTCAATTTGTTCTTCCGCTTCAGCAAAATTAGCCTCTACATTAGAAGAGCTTGTAATTTGCAATGCAGCTACCAAAAAATCAGTCAAGAATTTACTCCCAATGAACCAATTCGTAAATCATGAGGCACGAATCACACCTCTTTCAACTTGAGCTGGAACAATATCTAAGCAATCAAGTTCAGAGCAACATTTAAAATCATCATCATAATCTCCAAGACTTGTCAATCTTTTGCCATGGGTTGCTGTTTTTAAACATTTCAAAATATCATTTTTCCAGACATCCCAAAGTGCTAAAGCAGCTTGTAACTCGTCATTCAGAATATTAATTTCGAAATCACAGTTCTGTTTTAGGTACGAGGCCAAAGCACCAGCAGCCAAAGAATCCTCAAGTGAATAAGAGCCTTCCCAACCACTACCAAGTATTAAAACATTTTCACTTTTTAATGAAATGATTTTTTCTGCAACGGCTTTCCTATTTGGGAGACCCATAGCAAATAAATGTTTGGCATTTTGAACTTTTTGTAATGATTTAGTCCCATTAGTCGTACTCATAAAAAGTCTTTTACCATTAACAACTTTTTTTGTAACTGATAAAGGAGAATTTCCTAAATCAAAGCCCTCAATCTTCTTTCCACCTCTCTCTCCAAGCATTAATCTCTTTTCAGTTTGCCACTTAATTGCAGATTCTTTTAATAAATCTAAATCTGCAAAAACTTGTATTGAATCAGCTCCATTTTTTAAAGCCCAAGAAATTGTGGTTGTAGCTCTTAAAACATCAATGACCACTGCAATATCTGGACTATTTTCCGGAACATCCTTTGCAACGTGATAATAAGTAAGATTAATAATCGAATCCTTTATCTACAATTATTATAGAAAACAGTTACTTAATTTGATTATTTTTTTTTAAAAAACAAACTTATTGATAATATAAAACTAATTTGTCTTTACAGAAATCTTATCAAGTAATTAATTTGAAAATGAATAATATCCGCACAATAAAAGGTGGAGTTAATTTAAAAGGAAAAGTAAAAGTACCTGGAGATAAATCTATTTCTCATAGAGCTCTAATAATAGGAAGTATTGCTAAGGGTGAGACGACTATTGAGGGGTTCTTACATTCTGAAGATCCACTTTCAACTGCTGATTGTTTAAGAAAGTTAGGTGTGACCATACCAGAAATAAAAAAAAATGAGCCTTTTTCGATTTCAGGATTAGGTCTAGATGGATTAAAAGAGCCAAAAGAAATCCTCAATTGTGGAAATTCAGGAACCACTATGAGGTTATTAATGGGTTTATTAGCCTCACAAGAAGGTAAGAATTTCATCTTAACCGGGGACGCTTCTCTTAACGAAAGGCCAATGGGGAGAGTGGGCAAACCGTTATCTTTGATGGGTGGCAAAATTTATGGAAGGGAAGGCGGTAATAAAGCTCCAATCTCAATTGATGGGAAAAAACTTAAGGGATGTGTTATTGGAACTCCAGTGGCAAGTGCTCAAGTAAAATCGGCAATATTATTGGCAGGCCTCAATGCTTCTGGAACTACTTCTGTAATTGAACCGGCATCTTCAAGAGATCATACGGAAAGAATGCTTAAAGCATTTGGAGCAGACATAAGTATCAGAGGAGAATTAGGCAGGAATGTAGTTATCAAGTCAGGGAGTAACTTAACTGGTCAGAGAATATTGATTCCTGGAGACATAAGCTCTGCTTCTTTTTGGATGATTGCTGCATCTATTGTTCCAAATTCAGAGGTTTTAATTCAGAATGTCGGATTAAATCCTACAAGAACAGGAATTTTAAATGTAATGGATTCAATGGGTTGTAATTATGAGATTTTAGACAAATCGACTATTGCAGGTGAACCTATTGGATCTATTAAAGTGAAGACTTCAAATAATTTAAGATCATTCACTATTGAAGGAGATATTCTTCCAAAACTTATAGATGAAATTCCTATCCTTACTGTGGCTGCCTGTTTTTGCAATGGAGTTTCTGAAATTAAGGATGCACAAGAATTAAGAGTTAAGGAGACAGATCGATTAAAAGTCATGGCACGACAGTTACAAAAATTCGGAGCCGAAATAACAGAAAAAGAGGATGGGTTAATTATTAATGGGCAATCAAAATTTCATTCTGCTGAGGTAGATAGTGAGACAGATCATAGAGTAGCAATGAGTCTTGCTATTGCTTCACTTCTTGCTAAAGGTACCTCAAAAATCATGAGATCTGATGCTGCTAGCGTCTCTTATCCCACTTTTTGGGAAGAGCTGGGAAAACTAACTAATTAGCCTAAAAAGTTTTTGTCTGAATTAATTGAAGTTTTAACAAAAGATGGGAGTTACTCTTTAAGAAGTGCGTTTTTTCAAGAGAACTTTCATAGTTTATTGGGTGCATTGGAGGAGACAAAGTCAAAATTTACAGCTACTTCTAATTTGCAAAGATTTAAAGGAAAATCTCTTAATGTTTTGGATATATGTTTTGGTTTAGGATACAATTCCGCTTCTTTATTAGATGATTTAATTAAACAAAAATCATATTTAAATTTGTATGCATTGGAGATTGATAAAAAGCCTCTTGAATATTCGCTTAGAAAAGAATCTTTCTTTAAATTATGGGATCCAAAAGTCAAAAAAATATTTGAATCACTTTATCGAAAAGATTACTTTGAGGATCAGTTTTTTAAATGCAGCATTTTGTGGGGGGATGCTAGAGAAAAAATTAACATTATTCCTTCCTGTATTAAATTCGATCTGATTTATTTAGATGGTTTTTCGCCTCAAAAATGCCCACAAGTATGGACAATTGAATTTTTATCCAAACTCACAGAAAATCTTAATCCTCAGGGTTATTTAATAACTTATTCTGCATCAGCGGCAGTAAGAAAAACTCTAAGGAATCTTGGATTAGAAATTTTTACTATTAAGCCTAGTCTTAAAAACAGACGTTTTTGGAGTCAGGGAACTGTCGCAATATCAAAATTTGATAAAAATAATTTGAAACCTAATTTCAATTTTGAAAAGTTATCTTTAATGGAAGAAGAACATCTCTTAACTAAAGCTAGTATTCCATATAGAGATCAACATTTGAACTCAAGTAAAGAAGACATAATAAAGAGAAGATTAGATGAGCAATTATTTTCAAATCTATTATCTACAAATAAATGGAGAAAGAAGTGGGGAATGACGAAGTTATCCTTTAAGAGTTAAATTTAAATTAGGATTTCAAATAAACATGTTAAGTGTTGCGATATTAGCGGCAGGCAAGGGAACCAGGATGGAAAGCTCATTGCCAAAAGTTTTACATAAAATTTCTGGGAAAAGTCTTTTGCAGAGAGTAATTGATTCATGTGTTGAATTAAATCCTGATCAAATTTTCGTAATTACTGGACACAAATCAAAAGAAGTACAAGAGTCAATAACAGATAATAAAAAGATCCAATTTGTTATACAAGATCCCCAATCAGGAACTGGTCATGCTATCCAGGTACTTTGTAAAGCAGTAAAAAAAAATGAAGGAAAACTTTTAGTACTTAATGGGGATGTACCACTCATCAAGCCTGAGACTCTAAATAAGCTTATAAATTTACATGATTCAAAAAATGCAAATGTTTCATTAATAACCACTAAGAAAAAAAATCCTTATGGGTATGGCAGAGTTTTCTTGAAGGGGGATTTTATCGAGAGAATTGTTGAAGAAAAAGATTGCAATGATCTAGAAAAAGAAAATCCATTAATAAATGCAGGTGTTTACTGTTTTAACTGGGGTAAATTGTCAGAAATAATTAATACCCTGCGAAGCAATAATAATCAAAAAGAGATTTACTTAACAGATACAATATCATTGTTAAATAATTCCTTAAGCTTGGAGATAGAAGATAATGGGGAGCTTCAAGGAATCAATAATAGAATCCAACTATCAGAATGCGAGGAAAGTGTTCAGAATTCAATTAAAGAAAAGCATATGCTTAATGGTGTAACTTTCATAAATAAAGCAAGTTGTTCAATTAGCGAAGAAGCTGAAATTGGTAAGGATGTAGTTATAGAGGCTAATACACATATAAGAGGAAATACCAAAATAAATAGTCATTGCACTATCGGACCAAATACTTTTATTGAGAATTCTAATGTGGGATTACATTGTGAAATCTCCAATTCCACCGTTTATGATTCGCAAATAATAGATCATATAAAGATTGGTCCATTTAGTCATATAAGACCTAATTCCAAAATATCTTCCTTTAGCAAAATAGGTAATTTTGTTGAAATTAAAAATAGCCAATTAGAGGAAAAATCTAAAGTAAACCATTTAAGTTATATTGGCGATTCTATTATTGGTAGATCTACAAATATTGGAGCAGGTACTATTACTGCAAATTTTGATGGTCAGAAAAAACATCAAACAAAAATTGGTAAAAATTCTAATATTGGTGCAAATACAGTTTTTGTAGCGCCAATAAATCTCGGGGAATCAGTTACAACAGGAGCTGGTTCAGTGATTACAAAAGACTCCAAAGATAATACATTAGCAATCTCAAGAACTAAGCAAGTAAATGTAGAAAATTGGGAAAAAAAGAAATCCTAATCTAGTTAATTAATTCAATAATTTTTTCAAGTTGCCAACATCTGCTCCCTTTAATAAGAATAGAATCACCTTTTTTTGTAGATTTGTTTATCTCTTGAGGTATATCTTTAACATCATTTAAAACCAAGAATTTTTTCTTATCTTTCAGATAATTGGAGTAAATTTTTTCATCTTTTTTATCGCAAATAAATAAACACTTTTCTATATCTGAATTATTTATTAAGTTGAATATTTCCTTGTGATATTTTTCAGATTCTTTTCCCAATTCTTGCATACTTCCAAATATGAAAAATTTATTTCTCGGTTTTTCAACCAGGTTTTTAATACATGCTTTTACTGACTCTGGCGAAGCATTATATGATTCATCATATATTGTTGTTTTTACTGATTTAAGAATTTTATTCCTTCCACCTAAACTTTCAAAATCAAATTTATTTAAACTTTTAAAATCTACGCCTAACTCTTTAGCAACTGCATAAGCAAATAAGAAATTCGAAGCATTGTGAAATCCCTCAAATGAAATTTCAAAGGTATTTTCTTCAATTAAAATTGTTTTATTTAAAGGATTATAAAATCCTCGCAAATTATCATCTCTCTTAAAATTCTCCTTTTGATTTTCTATATTTAACAACTCTACTTTTGTTACTCTACCTTTCCAATATACTTTTAAAATTTCTTCTAGAAGTTGATCATTTGCTGGGATTACTACAACTCCTTTGGGATTTAAAAATTTACTAATTTCACACTTTGCATGAGCTATATTTCTTTTCGAGCCTAATAATCCAATATGAGCTGTACCAATGTTAGTAATAACTGCAATATCGGGTTCACTATATTTAGATAAATTCTCGATCTGACCAAGACCTCTCATCCCCATCTCAAGAACTAAAACTTTATCTTCTATATCTGTAGCAAGAATAGTAAGACCAACTCCAATTTCATTATTGAAATTTGCATGAGATAATTTAATTCTTCCAAGTTTATTTAAAACTCCACCAATCATTTCTTTTGTTGTTGTTTTACCAACTGAGCCAGTTATTGCAACAGTAGGAATATTTAATTTTTTTCTTTTTAGCAATGCTAATTTTTGAAATGCCTCTGTTGTGTCATCAACAACCCAATAAGGGAAATTACTAGGAAGTAATCTCTGCATCCCTTTTTTAATTACTACAGATTTAACTCCTTTATTTAAAACCTCTGGAAGAAAACTATGTCCATCATAATTTTTACCCTTGATAGCTATAAAAAGATCATTTTTTAATAAAGTTCTACTATCAATACTTACATTCTTAAAATTTAAAAAATCTCTTTTCCTCCCGCTCAGATTTCTAATATTCCCCAAAACGTCGTTTAATTCTGATAAAGAGAATTCCATTAAAAAATTAAGTCATACTTTTTTTTAAAGATGGATCAGCTGATTGTCCGTAAGAAAATTTTTCGACTTCAGCTAAATCTGGCGATGGTTCTTTTATTCCGCAAACATCCTTATACATAACTTCGTATTCAAGAGCTGATCTTTGCCAACTAAACTCTTGGCTCATGGCTCTTTTTTGCAGTAATTCCCAACTATCTTTATGCCTAAAGGCTTCCCAGGACCTTACTAAAGAAGTATAGAAATCTATTGGTTCAAAGCGATCAAAGCAAAATCCCGTACCATTATTATTTTCTGGGTCATGAGGTAAAACTGTATCAACTAAACCTCCAACTCGCCTTACTATAGGAATAGAGCCATATCTCATAGCGAGGAGTTGACTAATTCCACAAGGTTCAAATCTACTTGGCATTAAAAATGCATCAGAGCCACCGTAGATAAGCCTTGATAAAGAATCATCATAGGTAAGAAATACTGAGAATCTTCCTGGGTAATCTAATGCCAGTTGCCATAATCCAGACTCTAAATATCTATCTCCAGTCCCTAAAACAGCAATTTGAGAATCTGTATAGGCTAATAGTCTTCTTGAAACTTGTAAAAGTAAGTCAACCCCTTTCTGATCAACTAATCTACTGACCATACCTAAAAGATATTTTTTAGGATTAACTTCTAGACCCATTTCTCTCTGCAGAATTTTTTTATTTTCTACCCTATTGTCTAAATTCTTAATACTGAATTGTGCAGGTAAAACTGGATCTTTGGCTGGATTCCATTCATCAAGATCTATGCCATTAAGAATTCCCCTTAATTTACCTGAAATGTAATTAAGTAATCCTTCGAGGCTTTCCCCGTATTCATGGGTTTTAATCTCATCAGCATAAGTCGGAGAAACAGCATTGACCCTATCTGCGTACAACATTGCCGCAGCCATTGTATGGTCTCCATGCATATACCAAGGACACCAAGTCATTTTTTCAAGTTTCCACCTCCAAGGGCCTTGGTATTTTAAATTATGAATTGTGAAGACAGTACTAATTTCAGGATCCTGATGCATCCACACAGGAATCATTCCAGTATGCCAATCATGGCAATGGAGAACTTGAGGTTTCCAACAATTCCAGGCAAATTCTGCAGTGGCACTAGCAAAAAATGTAAAGCGCCAGTCCTCATTTTCGCCTCCATATATTTGGTCAGAGTCAAATGTTGGATGACCCACTAGGTAAATCACATAATTATGAATGGGATGTTTTGCTTCATATACGGCAAAATCAGTGCCCATTGTATTTGCTCTAAAGACTGGTTCATTCGATACCTCTAAAAGACTCCACAATTTTCCATATCCTGGAATTATTACCCTTACATCGTGACCAAGTTTTATCAAAGATGGAGGCAACGAACCAACCACATCTCCCATACCTCCAACTTTGATCATTGGAGCACATTCAGCAGCGGCAAGAAGAATTCTCATTGATAATTATTTAAAAAAGTTCTTTTGAAAAATAAACTAGGGTGTCCACTTATAGTCAGAAAAGTCTGGTGGACGCTTTTCAAGAAAGGCATCTCTACCTTCTTGAGCTTCTTCAGTCGAATAGAATAATTGAGTTGTGTATCCAGATAATTCTTGAATACCTGCAATCCCATCATTCTCTGCATTGAATGAAGCTTTAAGAATACGAATAGCAGTTGGACTATTTCGTAAAATCTCTCTTGCCCAGATTACACCCTCAGCTTCTAATTCTTCAATCTTTGTAATTGCATTTATCAAGCCCATCTTCAGAGCTTCCTTGGAATTATATTTTCTACATAAAAACCAAATTTCTTTTGCTTTTCTTTGGCCAACAAGTCTTGCTAAATAACTAGATCCAAAACCCGCATCAAAACTACCAACTCTTGGACCTGTTTGACCAAATATTGCATTTTCAGAGGCGATACTGAGATCACAAATTAGATGAAGTACCTGCCCTCCTCCAATTGCGAAACCAGGAACTAAAGCTATAACAACTTTAGGCAAACTTCTTATTAATCTTTGAAGTTCAAGTACATTTAATCTCTGCTTCCCTTCATCATTTTTATATCCATTTTTACCCCTTACACTCTGATCACCTCCAGAGCAAAAAGAATAAATGCCTTTCTTGTCAGGTCCAGCACCTGTAAAGAGAACTACGCCAATAGTTTCATCATTTCTCACGATATCAAATGCATCAATGAGTTCATCTACAGTTTGTGGCCTAAATGCATTTCTTTTTTCAGGCCGATTAATTGCAATTCTCGCGATTCCCTCATCTGATTTGTGAAATAATATATCCTCATAAGATTTGCATTCTGACCAATTTAAAGTTGTTTTCCCAGGTAATACTTTCATGAGATCTAATTATTCAAAGATAGAAAATGATAAATTTAATTGCCAATTATTTTTTCTAGCAAGGCATTTTTTTCACAAATTTCATTTTCTGGATCAACATCAACTTTAATTATTACAGATTTCTGGATAGAAATGCTCCAATCTAATGCCTCTCGTAATTTTTTAAAATTTGCCACACTTTTAAACTTTACTCGATAACCCTCTGCGAGTTTTGTCCAGTTTATTTCTTTTGGCATAAGAAATAGTTTTTTTAATTCATCTTCTTTTAAATTTTTTTTATAAATACGATTGAATATATTTCCGCCATTATTATTTATTAGAAGAATTGTTAAATTCATGTCGATTGAATTTTCAATCAGCCAACCGTTTATATCATGAATAAAAGCCAAATCTCCAGTCACAAGGAGTAGAGGATTTTTAATTCTAGAAATACCTAATGCAAGAGATAAAGTACCGTCTATGCCAGAAGCGCCCCTAAAGCTGAAACAATTTCTTGTTAAAGTACCATTTTCTGAAAATGTGAGCCAATCTCTAATCGGGCTACTTGCTGAAAGCATAATAGAATTTTCAGCTGGCCAAATTTTTGGAACAAGATTGGCAATCTTATATTCAGTAATTTGATTATTATTTGTCATTTTCTCTTTTAAAGTTTTACTAATTTGTTCACCTTCCTTTATTAGATCAAAGGCTAATTTTGTAAGTGACTTTTTCTTTTTTTGATAATTTAATGATTTTGCTAAAAATCGATTAATAAAATTTGTAAGTCCAAACTCGTATTCAAATGCTTTTTTTGTAGGATCTAGTTTTCTAAAGTTTTTTTCTTTTATAAGAATTTGTTTACCTTCGAAAATTGTTAAAAACTTCTCCAATTCAATTGAGGATGACATAGGGCCAAGCCTCAAAAGTTGATAGGAATTGATGAAATTCTTATTTTTTCTTAAGACTAATTCCCAATTCACAACTAACCCTCTTAAGTCAGAAAAAACTCCTGAAACTGGATCAGCAAAAACTGGCCAACCTGTAATTTCTTGCAATTTATCTAAAGATTTATTAAAAGAAGATAATTCATTTATGGAACCTTGATATGGACCAACCAAAATAATGCCTGATTCATCAACATTTAAATTATTTGAAATTTCTAAGAAGTTGTCTTTATCAGAATTCATTTGAACTTTTTGAGAGACATATTTTTTATTTAAATAAATTCTCTTAAAAAACTCTAAAACATTTTTTTTATTGAAAAGTGAAATATCTAAAGGCTTATCGATAGGAATATTTAAATGAATAGGTCCAGGAAAGGTTGATATTTGTTTCTCAATAATCTGCACTAAATTTAGAATTTCATTATCTCCTGTTTCATGAAGTCCATTAAGATTTGTACTTAAAACTCTTCTACAGACTGAGCTCAAAAATTCTTCTTGATTTACTGTTTGATTAGATCCACAATCTTTCAACCTTAAAGGCCTGTCAGCTGTGAGAAATATAATACCTTTACAAGAGCGGTCGGCCTCAACTGCTGCTGGCAGTAAATTACTTACCGCAGTTCCAGAAGTTGTAATAACTAAAGAGAGATTGCCAGATGCAGCCGAAATCCCAAGTGAGTGGAATCCTGCAGATCTCTCATCTATTGAATTGAATACATTTATCAATCCTAATTTATTTAATTCTCCTGCAGCTATTGCTAAAGGTGCTGATCTACTCCCAGGACATAGTATTAAATTTTCAACTCCAATTTGTATGAGAAGATTTAAAAGTTGTAGACTTCTAAGAAAATTTTTGCATTCAATAGATGATGTCATAATTTATATAAATGCTTTGGGAATTTTCCTTATAACTGAATTAAATAAAACATGTCCAAAACTAAAGAAAAAAGAAATTTAATAATAAAGGATTTAAAAAATCTTTTAATTTGGATAATTATTGCTTTAATTATACGATGGCAGGTTATAGAGCCAAGATGGATTCCCTCAGGTTCAATGATTCCAACTCTTCAAATACAAGACAAAATTCTTGTTGAGAAAGTAACCCCTAAAATCACATCCAAATCAAACCTTTCAAAATTAAAAAATAAAATAGTTGTTTTTAATGTCCCGGAAAAATTAATTAAAGCTGGTTATGAAGCAGATACCGCATTAATAAAAAGAGTAATTGCTATACCTGGGGACAAGGTAGAAGTAAGAGATGGTAACCTTTACTTAAATGAAATCGCTCAAAATAATTACATTTTTGACAAAAATATAAATTATTCGATAGGGCCTTTTATTGTGCCAGAAGAGTCATTATGGGTAATGGGAGATAATAGAAATAATAGTATGGACTCACATATTTGGGGATTTTTACCCTATAAAAAGATCATTGGTAAAGCAATTTTTAGATACTGGCCTTTTAATAAAATTGGACCTATTCAGTTCCCTATCCTTAATAATTTAGATTAATGGGTACTTGATGTTGTAGGGTTTTTATATCTGTGAAGTTGTAGAAATGTTTAATCCAGAATTTCTTGCTACTGAAAATAATGATCCAAATGAAGAGAATGATTTAATTCAATATTTACAAAAACAATCCCCGGAAGTATTGCAAAGAGTAGCAAAATCAGCTAGTGAAGATATTCAAGAAATTATTAGACAAAATGTTCAAGGTCTTCTAGGAATGCTCCCTTCAGATCAATTTGATGTAAAAATAACATCTTCAAAAGATAATATTGCTAATTTATTATCTTCAGCAATGATGACAGGTTATTTCTTAAGACAAATGGAGCAGAGAAAAGAGCTTGAACAAACACTTAAAAATGATGAAAACATGTCTATTGAATAATAATAGTTTTTAAAGATTTACTTCTTCAGGAATTATTCCTAGTTCAAACAACTTTTTGTATAGACCCATCAAAAATTTATTATCCTCAGGAAGTTTGTCCCACTTTTGGGAATTAATTTCATTAATTAACTTTTGACAATCTTCTATTGTAAATTTTATGGGTGCCGTAAAATGAGCTGGAATTAAATATTCCATATCTTCAAAAGACTTTATATTTTCTAACCATTTAAGTAAAACTTCTTTTGAACGCGGAAAAATTAATTTTTGTAAAACTGGTGCAATTTGAATCTTAGGAGTATCTTTACCCATTATTTCAAAAAGAGAGGATTCCCAATCTTCGTCCCATAAAAAGGGATAAATGCCGAAATGAGATCTCCAATTTCTAAGATCTTTTTTGAATGAATACTTAAATATTTTTTTCAAAGGTGGAATATTTAATTTACCTGGTTTCAAAAAAGATGAAAATAAAACTAACCTTTTCCATCCTTTTTTTCTTTGTTCGATGGAGTCAATAAGAGGTTCATCTCCTCTCTCTCTAGAATGAAAAAGGAGTGGAGTTGGATCAAAGTTAAAGATCTCAGGAGGTGTGGAGTCTATTCCAACTATTGCATCTGTTACATGAAGAGTTTTCGTAGGATAATGGAAACAGCTTATCTCCTGATATCTTCCAAGTCCTAAATTCAGTGGGCCTAATGAAGACCACTTAAAGGAGTTTGTATGTGGAGTACCTTCCTCAAACAGTATTCTTGATCTTTTTGATGGAATTCCTAAAAAATCTAGTGGTAGATTTATGGGGAAACTCCATTGTCCAGGACAAAGCCAAATTTCTGCATCTTTAAAAATTCTTGAAAGAGCTGGCAGTCCGATTTTATGTTCAAGTCCAGAGGCACTCGGTAGAATTATTGTTTTTACTTTGCCGTGAATCGTAATTAATTTTTCTAACTCGTTTACTAATTCTTTTGTCGGAGGCAGTGGATTTATTAGCATCAATCCGTTATCAACCTTTATTACCGTCATTCTTATTGGAACTGCAACATAATAAAGTCCTTGTATTTGTTCCAAAGACCATATTTGATCAGGAATTAATTCTCTTAAAATTGTTTTCTTTATTCCATAAGGATATAAGGGGAATAATGGCCACCAATTCCACTTTTTATTTAAAGTATCTCCCGCTACTATCATTTATAAACAGAAAATAATTTCTTTAACTTAAATATTCCGTATCTTGGAGCGAATAAAAAAGCAAATAAAAATATAAAAGTTTGTGCCAAGACAATTGATCCACCTGTTTCAAGATCAAACCAAAAACTAACATATATTCCTATCAAGCTTGAGATAATTGCACTTAATACTGAAATTACTGTCATATTATCAAACTTATCCGTAAGTAAATATGCTGTAGCCCCTGGGGTAATCAACATTGCAACTACCAAAATAATTCCAACAGATTGCAAGCCCACAACAGCTGCCAAAGATAAGCATGTGAGGAGTAAATAATGAAGAAATAATACATTAATCCCAACTGTTTTTGCATGCCTAGGATCAAAACAATAAAGCATTAAATCTTTTCTAAAAATTGATAAAAGGATTACTACCAATAAAGAAATAAATATAGTTTGTTTTACATCTGAAAGTGAAATTCCTAATGGACTACCAAAAAGAATAGAGTGCAGATCAATATTACTTTTAATCTTAGAAACCAATACGATTCCAAGAGCGAAAAATCCAGTAAATACCAACCCAATAACAGTATCTTCTTTAACTCTAGATTTCTGTTTAATAAACCCTATCAAAGCTACAGAACCAACTCCGAAAATAAATGCCCCTAATGAGAAAGGAAGACCTAATGCATAAGCAACCACAACACCAGGCATAACTGAATGTGAAACTGCATCTCCCATTAAAGCCCATCCTTTAAGAGTCAAATAACTTGATAGGAAACCACAAACAGCTGCAACTAATGAACTCATAAGAAGTGCTTTTCTCATAAAGTCATGAGTTAAAGGATCTGTTAAGAATGAATCTAAAGTTAAAAAAGAACAGAGCTCCATATAATTTAAAATTTAGGATTCAGGTCCAAACAAGAAATCAGGTGAGATCCCTCCAAAAGTGGTTGTAATATTTTCAGGGGTAAATACTTCAGAGGTCTCCCCATAAGCTACAACAGTTTTATTTATTAAAAGAACCAAATCACAAAATTCACGGACATGAATCATATCGTGGGTTGATAATAATATAGTTTTCCCCTCATTTTTAAATTGAATAAATAATTCCGAGATAAGTTTCTCAGTTCTTATATCAACACCTGAAAAAGGTTCATCAAGAAGTAATATTGACGCTCTTTGCGCAATTGCTCTAGCTAAAAAAGTTCGTTTTCTCTGACCTCCAGATAAGTTTCCAATAGGTGTAGATAAATGATCAGTAAGATCAACTCTCTCAATAGCATCTTTAACCGCCTGAATATCAGACTCTCTAGGACACCTAAAAATATTCATCGAACCATATCTTCCCATCATCACTACATCCCAAACACTTATTGGAAATTGACTATCAATTCCCTCATTTTGAGGAACATAAGCAATTGTCTGATCTTTTTGAGCAGATCTTACAGACTCTCCATTTATTCTAATTTTTCCCTTTGAAATATTTACAAAGCCAGTTAAAGCATTAAAAAAAGTTGTTTTACCAGCCCCATTCATCCCTACTAACCCACAAATCTGGCCAGGTTTCAATCTTAAATTGGCATCATACAAAGCCACTTTGCCGTTGTAATCTACGCAAATATTCTCTGCATCAATCCTTAGATTTTGATAATTGATTTTTTCCATAATTCAAAAAAGCCCTTTTTTAATTAAATCCAAATTATGTTCAAGCATTTTTATGTAGGAACTAGCAGGTCCACTATCATCAGATAATGAATCAACAAAAAGATTTCCTCCAAAATTAGCCCCAGTTTCGTTTGCAACAACTATTTGAGATTCGCTACTTACGGTACTTTCACAAAATACAGATGGGACATTTTTTTCTTTAACTAGTGAGATTGTTCTTGTCATTCTTTTAGGAGTAATTTGACTCTCAGCATTTACTGGCCACAAATAAACTTCCTCTAATCCATAATCATTTGTTAAATATGAAAAAGCACCTTCACAACTTACTAGATACCTCTTATCTTTATTTAAGTTATTAATAAAAAGTGAGAATTCTTTATCTATTTTAGAGAGTTTATCTTTATAAATTTTTCCATTTTCTTCAAATAATGTCCTTTTGGATGGCCTCAATTCTGATAAAGAATCCACAAGAATATCTACGTATAGGATCCCTCTTTTTGGAGAAATCCAGGCATGAGGATTGGGTTTCCCTTTATAAAAATCTTCACTGATAAAAATAGGATCTAAATCTTCAGCGACAGTAATTCTTTTAACTTTTAGATTAGAAACAAATTTTTCAGCCCATAATTCAAATCCAAATCCATTATCAATAAAAACAAAAGCACTAGAGGCATTTACCAAATCGCTTGGAGTTGGTTGATAGCCATGAACTTCAACTCCAGGTTTCGTTATTGATCTAACAATAAATTCATCTTTGGCAACATTGCTAATTATGTCCGCTAAAACAGTGAAACTTGCCAGTATTACTTCTTTAGTTTCTTTTTTATTTGATATTCTCTTACATGAGCCTGAAGCAAGAGAAAGCAGAAGTAACAAACTTAGAAAAAGAATATTTTTTCTCATATTTGACATTCATCCTTAGATTATGAACTAAAAGATAGTTTCTTAAGTGGTTTTCTAAGATCGCAAATAAATCCTATCCAATTTATTTTTTCTTTTTCAAAAGCTTTTTCAACAATTTTCTCAGAATTTTTCTTTATAAAATCCAAATCAGGTTCTTCTACTCCTTTTGTTATTGCCATAAAATCAGCCAAGGAACTTGATACTACTCTTGTTAAATAAGCAGCACTGACAGCCTGAAATGTTCCAGAGAAAAGCCAATTTGGGCCATGTAATTTTGTTATGCCGATTAGAGTCTGTCCACTCCATTCAATAACTCCCTGAGCAATTGCAGTCTTTAAAATCTCTTTAGATACTTTGTCTAAAATTTCAGGAGACCAATTACATCCCCATATAGACTTAATTTCTTTAACCATTAATGAATTTAGTACTGTCATTGCCATAACATCAATTGATGGAATAGGAGATAAGAAAACGGTTGTCGCGACAAGAATTTGATTTTTTCTTTGTATACCTTTTAACTGCATTCTTCTTATCCCTTCAATTTCAGATTGCCAGGCAACATGTAGTTCTCTCAAGAGCCTTTTTTTTGTATTTTCAATATTTTTGGATGAACTTATGAAAAACCTCCTTAACGAAAAAGGTATATTTGATATTTCATTCTTATTCACATCAAAAGTAATAATTTTATTTATAAAGTCACTTGAAATTTGAGACTTTAGGTCTTCTATATGGTTTTTGGCTTCTATTTCGTTGGTTATTAAAGCCACCAACCAGATTGGCATATTTTTAGGAAACTTTTCCAGCCACAAAAAATCATTTGCCGACAAAGGCAAGTTTACAAAATACAAGATTGCATCACTCTTCAAAGCTTCTTCTGGAATAACTTGAGAAGAATTGTATTTAGGCAGTTTTTCGTATAATTCAAAATCAAACTTATCTCCTGTAAAATGACTTTTCAAAACAGAATAACAACTTTGATAATCTTTTTGTCCAATGCAACTTATTTTTTCTTTTTGACATCTTTTAAGAATCGAATCAAGTATTCTTTGTCTTTTTGAGTTCTGTTTTTCTAATTCATTTGTTGCTTCAAGTTCTTCAAAAAATTTTAAATCTTCATTACATAGATTTATCCAACCATCTAAATTTTTTGGCTCATTAAATTTAGGCTTATCATTCTTCAAGTAAAAATATCCCCCCGCACACAAAACAAAAAATCCTATTGAGCCTCCTGCAAAATGAATTAAGTCACTTACAAACCATTCCCCAAAACCTAAAATCAAGAGAATAATAAGAAGATTTTTTTTTGGAAATTTTATAAAATCCTTTAAAAGGTTGTCTTTACTAATATCAAACACAATATTTTATTTTTCTATTTTTATTTTAATGCAAGTTGTGAATGAGAAAAGTAAAATTTCATAAGTCGTTAATCAAAAGATAAAAATTTAAGGCTTTTAAAAAGACTTATTGCATAACAAGATGCTAAGTTAATAGACTGTTTAAATAACTTAAGAAAAATCAAGATGTCTAATTCAAATTTCAGCAATAATACTGGAAAAGAAAATTATACAGGTCGTTCTAACAATGAAAGATCTAATTTCAGAGATAGATCGGGAGGCAGAAGAGATGGAGGAGGATTCCGCATAAGATTGAGTGATAACGAAATGAAAGCTGTTAAATCAATACAAGAGACCTTTCAATTGAGATCTACCGTTGCAGTTCTGGGTTTCTCTGTTAGAACACTTAACGAAATGATCAAAGACGAAAAATTGATTGAATCAATCACAGAATATGCAAAAAATAATAAAAACTCTTCTCCGAAAAGACAATCACAAAATCCGTATGAAGAAAAGATAAAAACAGCACCTGACCCTTTTGCAAGACCTTTAAAAAGTGCATCAACTGAGGAGATCCAAGCTAGCGAAGTAGAAGAGGATGGCAAGTAAAAAAAGAATTCTTTCCGGAGTTCAACCAACTGGTGATTTACATATTGGGAATTGGCTTGGTGCCATAAATAATTGGGTTACTCTTCAAGAGCAATATGAAACATTTCTATGTGTGGTTGATTTGCACGCAATCACAGCTTCATATAACCCCAAAGAATTGGCTCACAACACTATCTCTACAGCGGCTTTGTACGTCGCTTGTGGGATAGATCCCAGTATATGCTCAATTTTTGTCCAAAGTCAGATTTCTGCACATTCAGAACTTTGTTGGATATTAAATTGCATGACTCCTATAAATTGGATGGAAAGAATGATTCAATTCAAGGAAAAATCTATACAACAAGGAAATAATGTATCTATTGGATTGTTTGACTATCCGATCCTAATGGCTGCAGACATTCTTTTATATGACGCTGACTTCGTACCAGTAGGTGAGGATCAAAAACAACATCTTGAACTTGCCAGAGATATTGCACAACAAAGAATTAATGCGAGATTTAGTAAGGATAAAAATATTTTTAAAATCCCTCAACCAATAATCATGAAGAATGGGTCAAAAATAATGAGTTTGATTGATGGTTCAAAAAAGATGAGCAAAAGTGATCCTAATGAGGGCAGTCGCATTAACTTATTAGATCCTCCTGAACTAATCACAAAAAAAATAAAAAGGGCAAAAAGTGACAGTTCTATTGGAATAGAATTTAACAACCCTGATAGGCCTGAATCTAAAAATCTTTTGATGATTTATTCAATATTATCGGGCAAAGAAATTTCTCTATGTGAAAAGGAATTCTCAGAGACTGGATGGGGGACATTTAAAAAATTAATTACTGAACAACTTATTGATTCACTAGAACCTATTCAGCAAAAATATAAATTATTGATTAATGATCCCTATCAATTAAATAAAATCCTTGATGAAGGAAAGGTAAAAGCAGAAGATTTAGCAAATCAGACTTTAAAAAGAGTTAAATCAAAATTGGGATTCTTTGAAATGGAGAAATAAATTATGCCAATAATTACTTTGCCTGATGGCTCAAAAAAGGTTTTTGAAAAATCTGTAACTATTCTAGAAATTGCCGAGAGTATAGGCGCTGGATTGGCTAAAGCAACAATTGCTGGAAAAGTAAATGATGTTCTTCTTGATGCAACTATTCCTATAAATACAGATTCCAAAGTTGTAATCATCACATCAAAAGATAAAGAAGGAATTGAAATAATAAGACATTCCTTTGCTCACCTTATTGGTCATGCAGTTAAACAAATTTATCCTAATATTAAAATGGCGATTGGGCCTGTAATCGAAGATGGTTTTTATTACGATATTTTTTCTGAATACAGATTTACTCCTGAAGATTTAATAAAAATCGAAAATAGAATTAATAAATTAATAAAAACAAATTATGACGTAGAAATTTTACAAGTTTCGAAAAAGGAGGCAATTAAAACTTTTAAAGAAAGAGATGAGACTTTTAAATTAAGAATAATTGAAGGAATTCCTGAAGAAGGTCTCATCAATTTATACAAGCACGAAGAATATATCGACATGTGTAGAGGGCCTCACGTTCCTAACACTAGACATTTGAGACACTTTAAATTACTAAAATTATCAGGTTCATATTGGAGAGGTAGTAGTGAGAATGAATCATTACAGAGAATATATGGAACTGCATGGGCAAAAGAAAAAGAACTTAATGACTACTTAACAAGAATTGAAGAAGCGGAAAAAAGGGATCATAGAAAACTTGGTAAAAAACATTCACTATTTCATATACAAGAAGAATCTCCAGGTATGATTTTTTGGCATCCAAATGGATGGACAATCTACCAAGTACTGGAAAAGTACATAAGAGAAATACTCAAAAAAAATGATTATTTAGAAATTAAAACACCACAAGCTGTTGATAAATCTCTTTGGGAAAAATCCGGTCATTGGGAAAAGTTTAGAGACGATATGTTCACTACTGCATCAGAAAATCGAACTTATGCAATAAAACCAATGAATTGTCCTTGTCATATACAAGTATTTAATCAAGGTTTGAAAAGTTATAAGGATTTACCTATTCGTCTTGCTGAATTTGGTTCTTGTCACAGAAATGAGCCCTCTGGTGCCCTACACGGCTTAATGCGAGTGAGAAACTTTACTCAAGATGATGCACACATATTCTGCAGAGAAGAGCAAATTCAAGAAGAGGTATCTACTTTTATAGAACTTGTTTTCGAGGTTTATAAAACCTTTGGTTTTGATGAAATCATTATCAAATTGTCAACTCGACCTGAAAAAAGGGTAGGTAGTGAGGAGATTTGGGATAAATCAGAAGAGGCTCTTACCAAAGCTCTCGATAATAAGAATCTAAAATGGGAACTACAACCTGGAGAAGGGGCTTTTTATGGTCCCAAAATAGAATTCTCGTTAAAAGATTGTCTTAATAGAGTCTGGCAATGTGGAACTATTCAAGTTGACTTCTCAATGCCTATTAGATTGAATGCAACTTATGTAGATATTGATAATGAAAAAAGAAATCCAGTTATGCTTCATAGAGCAATTTTAGGATCCTTTGAAAGATTTATCGGAATCTTAATTGAAGAATATGAGGCAAAATTCCCAATTTGGCTTGCACCTTATCAAATAATTTTATTGAGCATTACTGATAGAAATATTGAAAAGTGTTTAAAGTTTAATGAATTAATAAACAACAATGGTTACCGATCAAAAGTTGATATTAGGAATGAAAAAATAGGATATAAAATTAGAGAAGCAACTCTCGGAAGAGTTCCTTTAATTGCAGTTATTGGAGATAAAGAAGAGGAAACTGATTCAGTCGCCTTAAGAGCTCTGAATGGAAAAAATTTAGGAATTTTTAATTTGCCTAATCTTTACAAATTAATGGATGAATTAATAGATAAAAAGGGGAGAACAGAATAATTTTAAGTAATATGAATTTTCTCGCTTGTGATTTAGGAGGTACAAAAGTTCTACTGGGAATATTCGAAAAAGTAATAAATGATGATTCCCCTAAGTTGATTTTTAAAAAGAAATATATATCTTCTGAATGGTGTTCTTTTGAATTGATACTAGAAGATTTTCTAAAAAAAGAATGCCGAAACTTTTCTCATCCTTCTACTGCATGTTTAGCAGTAGCTGGTCCTGTATCTGACAATAAAGCAAAACTTATAAATTTATCATGGAATATTTCCGAAGATGCATTAAAAGACAAATTTAAATTTAAACATTGCGAACTGATTAATGATTTTGCAGTACAGATTTATGGAATACCTTTCTTAAAAGATAATCAATACTCTACTATCCAAAATGGAATTCACTCTGATGGTGTTAACAATGATTTGCATGCCATCGTTGGAGCCGGTACTGGTTTGGGCATTGCAAGAGGCATAATATCCGGAAGTAGTGTAAAAGTTTTAGCAAGTGAAGGAGGTCATGTTGAATACTCACCAAAGTCAAAATTAGAATGGGAATTAAAAATTTGGCTCAAGAATTCTCTTAATGTTGAAAGGATATCTTGTGAAAGAATTGTTAGCGGAACTGGTTTATCAAGAATAGCCGAATGGAGACTTAGCAAACCTGATGCCAAAAACCATCCTCTACAAAAATATTTAAAAGAAATAAAAACTTCTGATACTTTAAGAAAAGAATTACCTGAAAGAATTTGTAATCTTTCGAACGAGGGTGATCAGCTAATGACTGAAGTTGAGAGGATATGGTTAGATGCTTATGCTTCTTTATTGGGTGATGTAGCTCTTCAAGAATTATGCTTTGGCGGTTTATGGATTTCTGGAGGAACCGCACCAAAACATTTCAAAAACTTTAAATCGGAATTATTTATGAAACAATTTTTTGATAAAGGAAGATTAAAAGATATTCTTAGAACAATACCCCTGAAAGTAATTTTAGATGAAGAGTTTGGACTTTTTAGTGCAGCCTGCAGAGCAAAAATGCTTTTACAAATAGGTTAATTATTTAATATGTCTTCTCCAGAAGTTGGTAAAAAAATAATAGTAACGGTACCTTCTACCACAGCCAATTTAGGTCCTGGATTCGACTGTCTTGGTGCAGCGTTGGACTTATATAATGAATTTATTTTCACAAGAATAGATGGAGGTGGCGATAGATTTGATTTAATAATGGAAAGTACTGATGGGAATCATTTAAGGGGAGGCCCCGAAAACCTTGTTTTTCGAGCTGCACAGAAAGTCTGGGAAAATGCAAACATAACTCCTTTCGCACTTGAAGCAAGAGTTAAATTAGCAGTGCCTCCTGCTCGAGGACTTGGTAGTAGTGCTACAGCAATTGTTGCCGGACTAATTGGAGCAAATGCAATAATGAACTCCCCCCTGCCCAAAGAAAAACTCTTAGAACTTGCAATTGATATTGAGGGTCATCCCGATAATGTAGTTCCTTCTCTTTTGGGAGGACTTTGCCTAACAGCCCGTTCTTCTTCTCAAAGATGGAGAATTATTAGATGTGATTGGCACGATTCCATTAAAACTGTTGTAGCAATACCTGCTATTAGATTAAGCACAAGTGAAGCAAGAAGAGTAATGCCAAAGAATATCCCAATATCTGATGCAGTGACAAATATGGGAGCCCTTACGTTGTTACTAAATGGCTTAAAGACAGGGAACGATGAGTTAATTAAAGAAGGAATGTTTGATAAATTGCATGAACCTTACCGTTGGAAACTTATTAAAGGAGGGCTGGAAGTTAAAGAAGCCGCACTACAAGCAGGAGCCTTAGGTTGCGCCATTAGTGGAGCCGGGCCGAGTATCTTAGCTTTATGTAAAAAAGAAAATGGTAAATCTGTAAGTCAAGCCATGGTAAAATCTTGGGAAAAATTAGGTGTGGCAAGTAGAGCACCATTTTTAAATGTTCAGACAACCGGTAGTCAATTCAGAGCTATCAACGTTAAGTAGTTTTACTTAGGCAGTTTTAATGTTATAGTCTCAAGCTAGTGCAACTTCAACTAGAATAAGAAAATTATTCATTACAAATGAATTTAGAAACGTTTCCTTGGCTATCATCTATTGTTTTACTACCTTTAATTGGGGCATTAATAATGCCTTTCTTGAGTTCAAAAGAAGGGGAAGATAATACACTTCCTAGAAATATCTCATTAAGTTTCTTATTTGTAGATTTTTTACTAATAATAAGCGTACTTTTCCAAAAATTTAATACTACAGACAGCTCCTTACAACTTGTTGAAAGAGCCACTTGGTTACCCTCGATAGGCTTAGAGTGGTCTCTTGGTGTAGATGGGTTATCTGCTCCTTTAGTGGCTTTGAGTGGGTTAATTACATTTTTATCAGCTGCCGCAAGTTGGAAAATAAAGAAAAAATCTAATTTATACTTTGCTCTTTTATTAGTCCAAGCATCAGCACAGGCATTAGTTTTCCTCTCTCAAGATTTCCTATTATTTTTCCTGGCTTGGGAACTTGAATTAGTTCCGGTTTATCTTCTAATTGCTATTTGGGGAGGGAAAAAGAAGTTATATGCCGCCACAAAATTTATTCTCTATACCGCTTTAGCTTCTTTGCTTATACTTATAAGCGGTTTAGCACTTGCCTTGAGTGGAGATACTTTTACTTTAAATATTTCCGACTTAACGAACAAACATGTAACGGGTAGCCTTGCTTTATTATCCTATCTTGGATTTTTAATAGGATTTGGGGTAAAGCTCCCAATTTTTCCTCTTCATACATGGTTGCCTGATGCGCATGGAGAGGCTAATGCACCGGTATCGATGTTGCTTGCAGGAATACTTTTAAAAATGGGAGGATACGCATTATTAAGATTCAATGTTCAGATATTACCTGAAGTACATCTACAAATTGCGCCTGCTTTAATTATTCTTGGGATTATTAATATAATTTACGGAGCTTTAAACGCATTTGCACAAGATAATGTCAAAAGGAGAATTGCATGTAGCTCAGTAAGTCATATGGGTTTCGTTCTCTTAGGTATTGGAGCTGTAGATGCTTTGGGGATCAGCGGAGCAATGCTCCAGATGATAAGTCATGGACTTATTGCAGCAGCAATGTTTTTCGTTACTGGATCATTCTATGAAAGAACAAATACTCTTTCAATACCGAATATGGGTGGATTAGCGAAGGTCTTACCGATAACTTTTGCTTTTTTCTTAGCAAGCTCTTTAGCTTCTTTAGCATTACCTGGCATGAGCGGTTTTATAAGCGAAATAACTGTATTCCTCGGTATTACTAGTCAAGAAGGCTTCAGCTCTCTATTTAGATCAATCACAATCCTTATAGCTGCTATCGGTTTAGTCCTAACTCCAATATATCTTCTATCAATGTGCAGGAGAGTGTTTTTTGGTCCTAGGATTCCAGCACTAGCTACAGTTAAAGAAATGAATGGTAGAGAATTGACAATTGGTTTCAGTTTATTATTGCCTACTTTAGTAATAGGTTTTTGGCCAAAAATTGCCATAAATTTGTATGAATCTTCAACTAATGCTCTCAGTCAACAGCTAACTTTAGCTAAATTAGTAGGGTTGATTTCAATCGTTAGTTAAGTTTAATTTGCTTTAATAAATGGAAACCTCAATTTTCAATTACGGAGAATTACCAGAATTTAAAAAATTTACTCCAGAAAGTATTAGTAAACAATTTCCAGATGTATTAGAAAAGATTAACAAAGATTTTGAAAATATTGAGAAAAATCTATCCAATTATCTCATTCAAAATGATTTAACCTGGGATAAGGTAATAAACCCTCTAAATGAAGTCAATGAAATTCTCAGATGGAGTTGGGGAGTAATAAGTCATCTTAATGCAGTAAAAAACTCTGAAAGTCTAAGAAATATTTATTCAAAATTTCTTCCCGAAGTTATTAGCTTGAGCAACAAATTTGGACAAAGTAAAATAATATACAATTCTTTAGTAAAGCTTAAAGAGACAAATAACTTTGATCAAATTGAAAATAGAATTTTAGATAAAGAAATTCTTGAAATGCAACATAGAGGAATTTCATTACAAAAAAATGATCAGAAAGAATTCAATTTAATTTCAGAAAAGCTTGGAACACTATCGACAGAATTTAGTAATAATGTTCTAGATGCAACAAACAAATGGTTCTTAATTTTAAATAAAAAATCTGAAATTGATGGTCTACCTGAGCGAGTGCTTGAATTGATGGCAATATCTGCTCATAATCACTTAAAAAAAGATGGCGAAGTTAATGTTAAAAATGGTCCTTGGAAATTAAGTTTAGATATTCCAACTTATACATCGTTTATGACATATGCTACCGACCGGAACCTTAGAGAAAAACTATATAAGTCATTCGTGAGTAGGGCGTCTCAAGGAGAAAAAAATAATTCTAAAATTATTGAAGAGATATTATCTCTTAGAACTAAACAGGCAAATCTTCTCGGTTATGAAAGTTGGGCAGAACTAAGTTTGTCAACAAAAATGGCAAAAGAAATTAAAAATGTTGAGAACCTTTTAGAGGAATTGAGAGACCCAGCATTTAAAACTGCAAAAATTGAATTAGAAACGCTCGATAAGTTTGCTAAAGATAATGGATTTGCAAAATCTCAGAATATTGAGCCATGGGACATAAGTTATTGGTCTGAACTTCTTCGAAAGGAAAAGCTTAATTTAGATCAAGAGTCTTTAAGACCTTGGTTCCCACTAAATGATGTTTTAAAAGGTTTATTTAAGCTAAGCGAGAATCTTTTTGAAATTAAAGTAGTTGAAGCAACTAATAAGGTCCCTTTGTGGAATGAAGATGTCTTATTTTTTAATATCCTTGATAAAGAAAATAAAAAAATAGCATCTTTTTACCTGGATCCTTATTCTCGACCGGAGTCAAAGAGAGGAGGTGCTTGGATGGATGAATGTTTGAATAAAAATAATATTGGCAAGAATACTCTGCCTGTAGCTTATCTAGTTTGTAATCAGACTCCACCATCAAAAGATAAACCTAGTTTGATGAGTTTCGAAGAAGTTCAAACACTTTTCCATGAATTTGGTCACGGTCTTCAGCATATGCTTACTACTGTAAATCTCCCTCAAGCAGCTGGCATAAATAATGTTGAATGGGATGCAGTCGAACTACCAAGTCAATTTATGGAAAACTGGTGCTTTCATAAAAATACACTCTTGAATATTGCTAAGCACTATAAAACGGGAGAGAAATTATCTGATGAGAATTTTGAAAAACTTTTGAAGAATAGAAGTTTTAATTGTGGAATGGCTACACTTAGACAACTCCATTTTGCGATTACAGACCTAAGATTACACAGTAATATTGATAAAAACAAAGGGAAAACTGCAGATGAGATAAGAAGAGAAATTGCAGGGCAAACAACTGTAATTGCTCCAATTCAAGAAGATCAATTTCTTTGTTGTTTTAGTCATATATTTGCGGGGGGATATTCTGCAGGATATTACTCATATAAATGGGCTGAGGTTCTAAGTGCTGATGCTTATTCCATGTTCGAAGAAGCTGATCTAGAAAATACTGAACATTTAAAGTTAATAGGAAAGAAGTTTAAAGATACAATACTTAGCTTAGGAGGAAGCTTATCTCCATTAGAAATATTTAAATTATTCAGAGGAAGAGAACCAAAAACAGATTCTTTAATAAGACATTTAGGTTTATCTTCTGCTACATAATAATTTTCTCAACTATTTTTTGAACAGCTTTACGATTCCTAACCAAATTACTGTGTTTATATACTTTCAATGATATTTTTTCTCCTAAATTTAAATTAGTACACCAACCTGGGAAAACCATTAAATCCCAGTAAGTAAAAAAACTTGTACATTCAATGTTATTGAGGAGAAAATTCGATTTCGAGAGATCTTTCAATAAACTGCTATTTATTTTCATTTCTGATATTCCAGTAAATGGATATTTAGGAACTAATTGTGATGCGAGCGTTCCCTTGTGTGGTGAACCTATAGATAGAAACCTTCTTGTTCTTTTATAACCATAAAATTTTTGAATCCAGTACCTCCCAATAATTCCGCCCATAGAGAATCCCAATATATCTAATTCTTTTTCCAAACCATATTTTTCTAAAATTAATTTGTTTAACGTATTAGTCAAATCTTTAATTGAAGACATGCCCAATGAATGATTGAGATTTGGGGCAAAATATTCAATCCCAATTTCATCAAGTTGTGAGGTAATAAAAGAAAAAATACTTGAATTATTCCAAAGACCATGAATCAAAATAATGGGATTTCTTTTTTTCAAAACTTTTACTTATTTTCTAAAATTCTTACGATTGATACCTTTCCATCAAAACCAGTAATTGGAGGATTACATTTTGTCAAAATAATTTTAATTTTAGAGAGATTAAATTCCTTATCAATAATTTCTAAAATTGCGTTTGAGTATTTTTCAATCGTGAAAAAATATATTTTCTTTGATTGATCTTTTAAAATTTCAACTAATTTTGAATAATCAACAGTTTTATTTATATCATCATTTTCAGTACATTTTTCAAAATCAGTCCATAAAAATATATCTAAACTAAAAAGCTGCCCTAATTCTCTCTCTTCATCGAGAACTCCAACCCTAGCCCAAAGTTTAATATTCTCAATTTTCAAGAATGCTTCCATTTGTAATAATTTTAAAGATCTTTATGAGTAAAGGAAGCCTTACCAGATGAAAAATCATTAACTATGTTTCCATCACCTTTTAAAAAATATTTATAGGTAACCAAACCTTCCAATCCTACTGGACCTCTTGGGGGAAGTGTTTGAGTAGATATTCCTACCTCAGCTCCAAATCCATATCTAAAACCATCTGCAAATCTTGTAGAGCAATTATGAAAAACACCAGCACTATCTATTACATTCATAAATTTATTAGCTGTTACAGGATTTTCAGTAATTATTCCATCTGTATGTTTTGAACTGAATTTTTGAATATGAGTAATTGCCTCATTAAGATTATCAACAACTTTTATTGATAAAATCAAATCTAAATATTCAGTTTGCCAATCTTCAAAATTAGCCTCAAATTGTACACCTAATTCAACAGCTCTTTTATCTCCAATTAATTTAACATCATTAGAATTAAATATTGGTATAGCATTTTCTAGAAAAACTTGCGCAATATCTTTATGCAATAATAAAGTTTCAATTGAATTACATGCAGCAGGATATTGAATTTTACTATCTAATGCTACTGATAACGCCATCTCTAGATTTGCCTCATTATCTATGAACAAATGACAGATACCATCAGCATGTCCTAGCACAGGGATTTTTGTATTCTCCTGAATAAATTTCACCAATTCATTACTTCCTCTTGGAATTATTAGATTAATATATTTCTCAAGATTTAACATTGCCATACTATCTTTTCTACTTGTAAGAAGGCAAATGGCATTCTTATCAAGGCCTGCTTCGTCTAGCCCATTCTGTAATGCATTGACTAGTGCAATATTAGTTAAATTAGCTTCACTTCCGCCCTTTAGTATTACTCCATTTCCTGACCTTATTGCTAAGGAACTAATCTGCATAACAGCATCGGGTCTGGATTCAAAAATAACCCCTATAACGCCAATGGGTACAGATTTTCTCTCCAATACCAGCCCTTTGGAAAGCTCTCTTTTGACTTGTATTTGATTTACAGGATCAGATAAACCTCCAACTTTTCTAATACCTTCAATTCCTGATTTTAATTTTTCTTTTGATAATTTTAATCTAGAAAGTAAAGCCTTTGATATTCCTTTCTTTTCTGCTCTTTTATAGTCTTCATTATTTGCTTCTAAAATTTCTTTAGTATTCTTTTCTAAATAATCAGACATTAAATTCAAGGCTCTAATTCTATGCAGATTTTCAGTTTGACTTATTTCTAATGATGCCAAACGAACTTGATCAGCTTTTTCTAAAAGATCATTTCCTGGTTGAGGAACTTCAAAGATATTGGCCATAATAATTTTTAGTTAATCCAATAATAATTCAAATTAACGATTCTTTAAACTAACTTTCTTTGATAATTAATATCTAAAAAATAATTGAACTTGACTTTTCCAATCACCATTAGAATCAAAAGAACCTAAGAATTCTAAGTTAGGATTAGCCTGAAAAGTAACAATTCCCAGAGGCGGTAAGTCATCTCTACCTGGAACAGTTTGAAAGGCAAAATTTATTGAATCAGTAATATCAAGTCCTAGTTCAGCTACCCAAGCTTGAGAAGAAAGTTCTTCATTAGAGGATGCTTGGCCGTCATTTCCCACATTTAAATTTTCATTAGAAAAAACATTATTTAAAGAATCATTATTTTCAATTAAGGCTGGATATAAAGATAACTGAAATCTTTCACTGAATGCATCAGCATTATTGAGTTGAGAAATAAATGCTCTATTAATTAAATTTGCTGAGTTACCTCCAATTAAACCTATAATTTGAGACCTGTTATAACTTGGAGAACTCCTCAATTGAATTCTTTTATTTTCATCTTCAAAAGATAATTGATCTAAGGGCCCTGAATAAGAGGCCTCAATCTTTATTAATCTTGTATTACCAATTCCAAATGCTCCAAAACTATTTGAATTTTCATCTGCATTTATATCACTGGAAATATTCGTATCAAGACTATTTTGACTTATAGGAATTATTGAATCTGGAACTTTACTAACTAATGAAAAATTAACGTCTGGAATTATACCTTTTCTAGACGCAAATAAAATATAGTTATCTTTATTTTTATCCAATTTGAAAGGGGTTGTATATAGATTTGCGATGCCCTTACTTAATTTGATAAGGCCCCTCGCATTTAAATCTTTTCCTAGAGCTCCATTTATATTCAAATCTACTATTGAATTTAAATCAGCTTTTACAATTTCCGAATATTGGAGTCTAAAATCTGGACCAAGATTTAATGTTAGATTATCAAAACTCAGATTATTTAAATAATTAGGGAAAGATTCTCCTAAAAGAAATGAATTCAAAATTGTTTCATTTGAAATTATTTCAATTTTCTTATTCTTTTTCCAATAGAGTTCTGGCCAATCTTTTTTAACATCTTTTACTTTATTATTATCATTTATTTTTTTATTTTGATTGTTACTATTCAGATTAATAAATCCATTATTAAAAGAAAGTTTTCCCTCCAAAACTGGATTTTGAAATGATCCATTTAAAACTATATTAGAATCTAATAAAAAATTTAAATTATCTGTTTTTATATTAAATTTATTAGTCTTCAAATTAATTTCTCCTTTTCTAGGGTCATTTTGATAAAAGGGCATAAAACCTTTAACTAAAAATTTTCCAGAATCTTCGGAAATTGCTTTTAGATTTTCAATCTGTAAAGATTCAAAATCAAAGATTATCGAACTATTGATATCTTTGATCAAATTATTATAAAGATCAATTTCAGAATCTTTAATTACAATAAATCCATTCAATATAGGCTTATTAATAGTTCCTTTTATTATCATTCTAAGATTTAAATCACCTTTTTTAAAAGTAAAGAATTCATCAGTAAAATTTTCTATTAATTCGATAATTTTTCCATTTCCACTCAATCTTAGATCTAAATTATTTGACTTATTTATTGGTATTTCCCCTTTTATATTAAGCGGAATTTTAGAATCATTTGTTAGCAAGGAAAAATCAATATCAAAAATAGAATTATTAAATTCAATGAGTCCTCTATCAAATACTATTAGGTTATTTCCTATTGAAGAATTATCGGATGAGATTTCACTAGAGAAAGATTTTTTATCCAGATCATAAAACAAATTCATATCCAAAACTCCTTTAAAATCTTTTGGTTGATTTAAAAAGATATTGGCAGCACTAAGAGGTAGTTTATTTATTCTTAAGGAACCTTTACCTCTTAAAAACCCACCTTCCAAATCAATAGAAAATTCCTCTTTATTAGATTTGTATTTATCTTTAGGTAAATCAAGATATCCTTTTAGTTTTGCATTTAATTCATAGTTGAGTGGTTTATCTCCTTGAATAGAAAGTTTTGCATTATATCTACTCCTGAATTTAGTTAAATATTTTTGTAATTTGAATTTATCCTCTAAAACATTTTTATTCGCAATAAAGTCATTTATAAAACTAATCCTTTCTTTAAAAGAATTATTCTCTTTGTTTATTTCTAAATCATCCAATACATTAAATTTGCTTGTTGGTTTATCTTTTTTATTATCAAAATTAAAAATATCAATAGCTGTAAGTATTGTCCAGTTGGTACTAATATCTTTGAATTCTAGATTAATAAATTTATTTTTATTTGAGTTATAGTCTACTTCTATCACCCCCCCATCAATTGGATACAAAGATGAGTTAACGTAATAAGAATAACCTTTGAAGCTGAAATCAAATAAAGAATTTGCTAACTTAATATTCCTATATTCTCCTAAGCTCCAAGCTATTCGCCCAAAAAGATTGGATTGGTCATAAGATATTGATCCTGAGCCATTAATAATTCCATAAATTCTATCGAATTGGTTATTTATAGATAGTTCAAGTTCATCAAGAGGAAAATTATCAGCGTTCCAAATATAACTATCGTCCTCTTTAATTATCTTTATACTCCCCTTAGTAGAATTAAAAATTCTACTAAAAGTTAAATTATCTAATTTAAGCTTAGAATCAAAACTAACTGAGAGAAATGATGGAATTGGAGAATATCTATTTTTCATATTTAGAAGAAATTTATTTTTATTATTCTTAATCTCTCCTTCCCATATTTCTCTGATACGAATTCCTTTATAATGTGGATAATCAACATTAAAGTTTATCGAAATATTAGGATCACTAATTTTTCCTTTTAATTCGCCTTTAGCAGTGACAAAACCTCTTATATTATTTTTTCGAAAAATATTCAAATTAGATAATTGGGTTCTATTTATATCAAAAGTAGAATTAATATCTCCAAAATTTATACCTCTTTTATCAAACCAATATGGAATATTTCCTGATAATTTGATATCTGGGTTCAAACTATCAACATATCCAACACTCCCTTTTAGGTCAATATTATTGGAGTTCCTACTTAATGGGAAATTTAAATTTAAGTTTGAAGTTAAAGTTCCATAATTAAGATTTTTTGAATTTCCCACTAAATTATTATCTTTACAAAAAAAACTAGTCGAATCTGCATTTATATTTTCTGATAAATCATCCGTTTTTATATTTAATTTTGAAAAATCAAATTTTCCCACACAAAATGTTTGTTTTGAAGATTTATAGAATTTAAAGTTAGATTCAAATTTACCTTTATTAATTGCAATCTTTCTGCCCCCAAAATTATATTTTGAACCGCCAAGATTTATTCCTCTTGAAAACAATTCGAGCCTTAATAAGTCCTTATTTAGCTTTGTATTAAATTTTAATTTTAAAATACCTTTACCATCAAAATTAGATTTTAAATTTGCAATTATTTGCTTATCACTAGATTTATAGATCACATGTCCTTTGACTTTTGTACCTAGTCCTGATTCATTGAGCTTTATGGTTACAAATCTATCTAAGCTAAAATTAAAATCATAGTTAAATTTTGATTTATTTTTATATTGTCTTCTTATATAAGATTTATCCTGTCTCAGAAAATCGTTATTTATACTAATTTCAGTTTGTTCTGGCTTAATTTTTAATATCAATTTTTGATTTAAAAATGATTTTAAAGGCATAATTCCCACATATACACTCTTAGCCTTGATTACAGAATCTATATTTTTGGCATCAATAATTTTTGAATTACTCAAAGAAATTCCTAGAAATCTAATTCCCGAATAATCTCCTAAATCAACTTTTTTATTTAAAAAATCCCCAATACTATCTTCTAATTCAGATTGCTTAGAATTGTATGTTTCTTTTAAAAAATTATTTAATAAAATGGCGCCTAGGAAGCCAAAGGACAAGAACATTCCTATGAAGACTATTTTTATATTTAAATTTAGAGATCTAATTTTTTTCAATTTAGAACCTAAAAATAGAGTAGGCTTACAAAATATAAGAAATTAATTAAGTCAAAGCCACTAAATGTCTTTTTTTGAACTATTAGAGAACACACCCAAAATTTTTGGATTCTTAGGAATATTTCTTTTATTGGGTACTATAATTGCTTTTATTTTCAATTTTGGTTTTAAATATAGAATAATTGGAGCAACTATTTTCTCATTATTACTCTCTTTAAGTAGTTGGGCATTTATACAAAGTTACAGTGAAAAAGTTGTAATAGAGGGCGCAAAATATGTTCCAATCGTTTATGACAATGGCTTTGATTTGATTATTGCTAAAGTCGAGGATGACTTCCCAGAAGATTCTATTGCACCAACTTTAAAACAACTATCAGAAAACCTTAGAAAAGGAAGTAGGTCCGGAGCGAATGTAAAAATTAAGATAAGGAAAATTGAAAAAATCACCGATAATATAAGCAAGCCTGTGATCTTAGGTGAAATAAAGAAATCTGTAAAAATGAATTGATCTTTTAACCTATGGCAGATGAAACTTTTTTAAATTCTTTACCAACAAACTTTAGACATGAGAAAACTTTTTTGATTCAAAATAATTTATCTGACTTTGAAAAGCTAAGTAGACTTTCAGATTTGGAAATAAATGCAGTTCAACGAAGTTCGCCATTATGTACTTTAAATAATTTAAAAAAAATCAGAGCAATAGCAATTTTTAAAAAAGAAATAGAAATTCCCCCCCCCCGAAGCTTATCTCCTTTTGCATTGTGGTGTTAGTTCAGTGAAATCATTATCACTATTAACACCATATGAATTAGAACGTAAAATTGGTAGATTAGAGAGAAGTCTTAGAGTTAAAACTAAGACAGATATAACTATTTCCCTTTTAAAAAAATGGATTATAAGAGCTCAACAAATCTATAAATCTATTTGAAATCTTTGTAAAAAAAATTTTTTAATGTAGAATGTCTAAAAAAAGTGATAATGAAATCTTATTTAATTTTTTTATTCTTGTTTTTATCCTCCCTTGAACCTGTTTTAAGTCAATCAAACTTATTAGAAAGCGTAAAAAAGAATCCAAGCGAAGCTATAAATATCTGTAATAAGTTTAGAGATTTTAATTCCAAAGGTATATCTGCGAGTTCAGATAAAGCTATAGAGTACATATCAAAAAAAAATAAATTAACTCCAGTTAATGCTGAAATTTATTCTATTTATGTCATTGGACTGCATTGCCCAGACATTATCTAAAGCCTAAATGTCTGGTTCAAGATGGTTTGACAAGTCTCTAGAACTTAGAGATGGAGTAAGACTTATATCTAGGATTTGGTTGCCTGATAGTAATGGGCCATGGCCTGCTTTATTAATGAGACAACCATATGGCAGGGAAATAGCTTCAACTATTACCTATTCTCACCCAGAATGGTGGGCAACCAAGGGGTATATGGTAATAATTCAAGATGTTAGAGGTATGGGGTCTTCTGAAGGAGTTTTTAATGGTTTTTCTCAAGAAGCTAGCGATACTTCAGAAACACATGAATGGGTAAGGTCTCTAAAAGAATGTAATGGAAAACTTGGCTTATATGGTTTTTCATATCAAGGATTTACTCAACTAACTGGTGAATTAAATTCAAAGCCGCCCGATTGTTTATCTCCAGCAATGACTGGGATGAATATTAAGGATCATTGGTGTTCTGATGGAGGAGCATATTGGTGGCATAACAATATTGCATGGGGGCTTCAAATCGCAGCATTAAAAATGAAAAGAGAAAATAAATTGCTTGAGTGGGAAAAGATAAGATTAGCCTTAGAAAATAAAAGTTATTTAAGTGAAGGTTTAAGCCTTTTAAAAAATTATGATCCAAATAGCTTTGTTTTGGAATGGCTTAAAAATTTAAATAATTCTCGCCCATTTGAAGAATTCAAACCAATTTCAACATGGATTAAGCAACCTATGTTAATTATTGGAGGACTTTGGGATCCACATTTAAAAGGTGCCTTTGATCTTTATAAAAAATCTAAAGAAGCTGGGGGAAGGCCTGAGATTATTATTGGGAATGCGACACATCTAAATTGGTGGGAGGGATCACAAGAATCTTTATTAAAATTTTTTGATAAACATTTAAAATCAGATGAAAAATTTAATTCTAAGAACTTTAAAGACGAGAAAAAAATATGGAATATTTCATTAAATAAATGGGAAGAATTAGATAATAAATTTCACCCTGAATTTATATTTGGGCTCAAAAGCGATGGCACAGCAAATGTAGAGGTTGAAGATGGAAGTCTTTCTATAAATTCAAAAGGATCAGGATGGTTCACAATTGTTAATGACCCATGGAGACCTACTCCATCTGACGGTGGTCATTTAGGACCAAATCCAGGAAAGTTTAATAGAAGTATTATTGATAAACGTCTGGATGTAGGTGTTTTTCAAACCAATTCTTTTGAAGAAGATCAATATTTAAGAGGAGTTCCAACATTAGAAATCCAAGTAAAAAGTAATCAGCCCAATTTCGATATCTGCCTTGCTTTATCTCTAGTTGAAGAAGGTAATGAAAAGGTGAATCAATTTTCAACAGGATTCTTAAGGGTTAAAAACTCCAAAATAAGTGAAGAATGCATTTATCAAATCACAATGCAACCAACAAATATTTGTTTGATTAAAGATAGCAAGCTTCGCTTATCTATATCTGCAGCAGCTTATCCAGCTATTGGAGTTAATCCTGGATTTGGCGAGGGAAATTTTGGATCTCCTTCAGCAAATCATAAAGTTATTACTCTAAGTTTTAGCCTTGATAAAACATTTATGAAAATGACCCCTTTTTTTAATAAATAATTATTTTTTTGGTTAATCATTTGATATTATTAATCGTTAATATCTACCAGTCATGATCGAAACAATTCAAGCAGACTGGATTAAATCAGAAGCTATCAACCTAGAAAATTGTTGCAATGATAATCCATTAAAAATATTAGGTCCTCATTTTTATGAAGAACAATGGGTAATTAGGGTATGGATGCCTGAAGCCGACGAAGTTAAAATAAATTTTAAAAACATTACCTATAAGGCGGAAAGCATAAACCATAAATGGCTTTTTGAAGCTATTCTGCCTGAAAACCCGAATTCTAATTACGAAATAAATATTTCACGAGGAGGGATCACACATACACAACATGACCCTTGGTCATATAGGGAAGAGTGGATGGGAGAAGTTGATAGACATCTTTTTGCAGAAGGTAATCATCATCATATTTGGAAAAAAATGGGAGCACATCTCATTGAAGAAAAGAATCAAAAAGGAGTAATGTTTTGCATTTGGGCTCCAAATGCAAAATCAATCTCGATAATTGGAGATACAAATTCTTGGGATGGAAGACATCATCCAATGCAAAAAAGACTAGGGGGAATTTGGGAACTATTCATGCCAACAATGCAAGAGGGGGACACATATAAATACGAAATAAGAACACAACAAGGTCATATTTATGAGAAAGCTGATCCATATGGTTTCCTTCATGAAATCAGACCTCAAAATGGTTCAATAGTTTCAAAATTGAAAAACTTTAATTGGAATGATAGTTCTTGGATTTCAAATAGAGATTCTTCTAGTCAAATTAACAAGCCAATTTCAGTTTATGAAATGCATTTAGGAAGTTGGCTCCATGAATCAACAGATAATAAATATTTAGAGGACAATGGTGAACCAAGAGACCCAGTGCCTGCAGCCGATTTAAAACCTGGAACAAGATTATTAACTTATCCAGAATTAACCGAGAAACTCATCCCTTATGTAAAAGAGAGAGGCTTCACTCATATTGAACTAATGCCAATATCTGAACATCCTTTCGATGGTTCATGGGGATACCAAGTTACAGGCTGGTATGCACCAACAAGTAGATTTGGTACCCCAAATGAATTTAGAGAGTTTGTAAATAAATGTCATGAAGAGGGCATAGGCGTAATTCTTGATTGGGTGCCTGGTCATTTTCCAAAAGATAAGCATGGTTTAGCATTTTTTGATGGTTGTCATCTTTATGAACATGGAGATTCACGCATAGGTGAACACAAAGAATGGGGAACCCTAATATTTAATTACAGCAGAAACGAAGTAAGAAATTTCCTAGTAGCCAACCTCGTTTATTGGTTTGAGGAGTTTCATATTGATGGCATAAGAGTAGATGCTGTAGCTTCAATGCTTTACAGAGATTATCTACGTCCAGATGGAGAATGGATACCCAATGAAAATGGTGGTAATGAAAATATAGAAGCCGTTAAATTTCTTCAACAGGCTAATCATGTACTATTTCAACATTTCCCAGGTGCACTTTCTATCGCGGAAGAATCAACAACCTGGCCAATGGTAACCAAACCAACTGACATGGGAGGGTTAGGGTTTAACTTGAAATGGAATATGGGATGGATGCACGATATGCTTGATTATTTTGAAATAGATCCTTGGTTTAGGCAATTCCATCAAAATAGTGTAACTTTCTCAATTACATATAACTATACAGAGAACTTTATGCTTGCACTTAGTCATGATGAGGTTGTCCATGGGAAAAGTCATCTTTTACATAAAATGCCAGGAGATGACTGGAAGAAATATGCAAATACTCGAGCATTACTAACTTATATGTGGACCCACCCTGGTAAAAAAACGATATTTATGGGAATGGAATTTGGGCAAAGGCAAGAATGGAATGTTTGGGATGATCTGCAATGGGAGTTACTAGAATTTGAGCCTCATAAAGGTATCAGGAACTTGATTGATGACCTAAACGTTCTTTATAAAAATGAACCTGCATTATGGAAAAATGACTTTGATCCTTATGGATTCCAATGGATTGATTGTAATGACAAATCTAATTCGGTTATAAGTTTCATGAGAAGAGAAAACGATACTAATGAGTGGCTTGTTGTTGTTGCTAACTTTACACCTAATACTCATGGGTCATACAAAGTAGGTGTTCCTGTGGACGGATTCTATAAAGAAATATTTAATTCAGATGGCTCTAGATACGGGGGCAGTAACAAAGGAAATATGGGTGGTAAAGAAGCTATAAATTACAATATTCATGATTATCAAAATGCTCTAGAACTCGCTTTGCCCCCATTAAGCGTGAGTATCTTCAAACATCAATCAAAAAATAAGAAGGCTCATTTAAATTAGTGCTTCATATAAAAGTTCATATAACGCTTTTGCTCTGCTTTACATTGTAAGATTTTTAAGTTGGATTTTAATTTTTTAAAAATATAGAATTGAAAAATGGGTCAAGATTTACCACTACTACTCTCTGCCGCACTAGGTAAAAAAGTAAATAGGCCTCCAGTATGGATGATGAGGCAAGCAGGAAGATATATGAAAATCTATAGAGATTTAAGGGAGCGTTACCCAAGCTTTAGAGAGAGGTCTGAGAATCCAGAACTATCATATGAGATTTCAATGCAACCTTTTCATGCTTTCAAACCAGATGGTGTGATCCTTTTTTCAGATATTCTCACACCTCTTCCGGGGATGGGAATAAATTTTGAAATAATAGAAAGTAAAGGTCCAATTATTGAGGACCCAATAAGAACCCTTAACCAGGTAGAAAATTTAAAAGAATTAAATCCAAGTGAGAGTTTAGGTTTTGTCGGAGAAGTTCTTACTTCACTAAAAAAAGATGTGAATAATGAGGCAACAGTTTTAGGTTTTGTAGGGGCACCTTGGACTCTTGCTGCATATGTAGTTGAAGGTAAAAGCAGTAAAAATTATTCTTTAATAAAATCAATGGCTTTTAATGAACCAAATTTACTTCATAAACTTCTTGATCATTTTGCAAAATCTATTGGTGAATATCTTAAGTATCAAATAAAATCTGGAGCGCAAGTAGTACAAATTTTTGATTCATGGGCAGGCCAACTAAGTCCTCAAGATTACGATATCTTTGCTGGGCCGTATCAAAAAAAAGTTATTGAAATTGTAAAATCGGAATACCCTGAAACACCTATAATTCTTTACATTTCAGGAAGTGCTGGGGTACTGGAAAGAATGGCAAAAACTGGAGTAGATATAATCTCATTAGACTGGACAGTAGATATTGAAGAGGCTTGTAAAAGAATCCCCAGGGCGATTGGAATTCAAGGTAATGTTGACCCTGGCATTTTATTCGGAAACGAAGAATCAATAAAAGAAAGGATTGATAATACTTTCAATAAAATTAAAGATAGGAAATATATTCTTAACTTGGGTCATGGGATTTTACCTGGGACTCCAGAAGAAAATGCTCAAACATTTTTTGAACATGGAAAAAAACTCACTTACTAGTAAAAGTCGTGGGATATAAAAACTTATTAATAACAGGCGCTAATGGATGTGTTGGCCAATATTTAGTTGATTGGTTTTTGAAAAACACAAAATTCAGGCTTTATCTCATGGTAAGAGACCAAAGTAAGTTACCAATTTCTGTTCAAGAAAATAAAAAAGTCAAGTTAATGGTGTGTGATATCAGGGAATCAAATAGGTATAAAAAGGAACTTAGTCAAATTAATTACCTAATACATACTGCTACAGCTTGGGGAGATCCAAAAAGAGCCTATGAAGTAAATATTAAAGCTTTTGAAGAATTACTAGAAATGCTTGATATTGAAAAGTTAGAAAAGATTATTTATTTTTCAACAGCTAGTATTCTTGATACCCAAACAGAATTAATGAGGGAATCATTGGTTTATGGAACAGAGTACATTCAAACAAAATATGAATGTTTCCAGAGACTTAGAGAAAGCTCATTTGCAGAAAAAACATTCGCTGTTTTCCCTACCTTGGTTTTTGGAGGGAATCTTGGGGGGAAAAGTAAATATCCGGTGAGTTATTTAACTAGTGGATTGAAAGAAATTGGGAAATGGCTTTGGTTAGCAAGATTTTTAAAACTCGATTCTAAATTTCACTTTATACACGCAAATGATATCGCCCAGATTTGCGGGTTTCTAATTAAAAATCATAAAGAAGAGCAATACAAAGGCTTTAGAAAATTTGTGCTAGGTCAAAAATTCATTTCAATTGATGATGCCATAATTACACTTTTAAAGAAACATAATATGAGGAGATTTTTTGCGATACCGCTTACAAAAAAAATTCTAAAAATATTATTAAGAATTCTCCCCATCCAAACTACTCCTTGGGATAGCTTCAGTATCAAAAAATATGACTTTAATCATGTCCCCATCACTAATCCTGAGACTTTTAAACTTAAAAGTTATGCCAAGTCACTGAATGATATTTTAAGGTTATCAAAGTTACCAAGCTGTAATAACAATTAAAATTCTCGCAGTTAGGTTACCAAAGCCTTGTAATATATAGATAAGCAAATTTTTTATTATGTTACGTTCAATCTTTGCAGGGTTATTTGCAATAGTTTTAACTCTAGGTTTAGGTATTTCATCAGTTTCAGCTAAGACTGTTGAAGTGAAACTTGGAACAGATGCTGGAATGCTTGCATTTGAACCAAGTACAGTAACCATTAGTGCTGGTGATACAGTTAAATTCGTCAATAATAAACTTGCCCCTCACAATGCTGTTTTTGATGGACATGAGGAATTAAGTCATGCGGACCTAGCTTTTGCCCCAGGAGAGTCTTGGGAAGAAACATTTGATACTGCTGGAACTTATGATTACTATTGCGAGCCACACAGAGGCGCTGGGATGGTAGGTAAAGTTGTTGTTGAATAAATCTTCTTGATAGTTAAACACACTTTTTGACTTAATATTTATTACTGTCATACACGAACTTTAATTGATGAAAATAGTTCCAAGCGAATTCTCAAATTCTGCTTGGAACTGTTTTATTTTTGCCAAAGAAATTGCTTATAAAAATTATCAACAAAATGTAGATTCTGATAATTTATTATTAGCTCTTATAAAAAATGACAATATTACAAAAAAGATTTTAAAAAAAAATAATGCAAATCTAAAAGATCTTGAGAGGGAAATAATTTCTTCATTAAATGCGAAGGCAAAAATGAAAAATAAACAAGATAATTTATATATTGGTGATACTCTTCACAAAATATTTTTAAAGGCGAATGATATTAAAAATACTTTAAATGATGTAGTGATATCAACAGAGCACTTAGTTTACGGTTTCACTTATGATGAAAAATATGGATTTCAAATTTTAAATCAAAAAGGTATTCCAGAATTTCTTGAAATTATAAAGAAAATGAAGTCAGATCCGGCAGTAAAAAATGAATTTAATAGTTCTAATGAGCCTTTGGGAAAATATGGTATTGATCTAACTCAATCTGCACGAGATGGGATTTTAGACCCTGTTATTGGTAGGGATGAAGAGATTAGAAGAACAATTCAAATATTGAGTAGAAGAACAAAAAATAATCCAGTTCTTATTGGAGAACCTGGGGTTGGAAAAACAGCAATTGTAGAAGGGTTAGCTCAAAGAATTATTAATGGCGATGTACCTTCTGCGCTACAAGATAGAAAACTAATTTCATTAGATATGGGTTCTCTTTTAGCTGGAGCAAAATATCGTGGAGAATTTGAAGAAAGAATAAAAAATATTCTAAAGGAAGTGAAAGAATCAGACGGTAAGATTATTCTTTTTATTGATGAAATTCATACGGTAGTTGGTGCAGGCGCTAGTGGAGGTTCTTTAGATGCAAGCAACCTATTAAAACCAATGCTTGCGAGAGGAGAACTTAGATGTATTGGTGCTACAACTATTAATGAACATAAACAAAATATAGAAAAAGATCCTGCTTTAGAACGAAGATTTCAAAAGATAAAAGTTGATGCTCCCTCAATAGATGATACTGTATCAATTTTAAGAGGATTGAGAGAAAGATACGAAGTTCATCATAGTGTGAGAATTTCTGATAATGCTTTAGTTGCTGCTGCAACCCTTAGCGAAAGATATATTAACGATAGATTTCTTCCTGACAAAGCAATAGATCTAATCGATGAAGCAGCCTCAAGATTAAATATGGTCATAACTTCCAAACCTGAAGAAATCGATGAAATTGATCGAAAAGTTCTGCAGTTTGAGATGGAAAAATTATCTTTAAAAAGAGAAACGGATGATTTTTCTATAGAAAGATTAAAAAAAATCAATAGTGAACTTATATCCCTTAAAGATAAACAGGCAGAATTAGGCGCTCAATGGAAAAAAGAAAAAGATGAAATTGATGAGATTAGCACCATAAAAGAAGAAATTGAATCTGTTCAATTGCAAATAGATCAAGCAAAAAGGAGTTTTGACCTCAACAAAGCAGCAGAATTAGAATTTGGAACTTTAAATTCTTTGCAAAAAAAATTGAAAGAAAAAAGTGAGTCCCTAGTAAATTCTCAAAAAAATGGAGATACAAGTCTTTTAAGACAAGAGGTAACTTTTGATGATATTGCAGAAGTTGTCTCAAAGTGGACCTCTATTCCAGTACAGAACTTAAACCAGTCAGAAAAAGATAAACTCTTGAGCCTCGAGTCAATCCTTAAAGAAAAAATTATTGGTCAAGATAGTGCAATTAGGGCAGTTGCAGATTCCATTAAGAGATCAAGGACTGGTCTAAATGATCCAAGCAAGCCATTAGCCAGTTTTCTCTTTTTAGGTCCAACTGGTGTTGGGAAAACAGAGCTTAGTAAAGTAACAGCCAAAATAATATTCGATTCAAATTCTTCAATTACAAGACTGGATATGTCTGAATACATGGAAAAGCATTCAGTGAGCAAAATTATAGGTGCGCCTCCTGGATATTTAGGTTTCGAATCAGGCGGTCAACTAACTGAAGCTGTACGCAAAAATCCTTATTCATTAATACTCCTAGATGAAATAGAGAAAGCTCACAAAGATATTTTAGATATTCTCTTACAGGTTCTTGATGATGGAATCATTACTGATGGTCAAGGTCGCACAATCAATTTCAAAAATTCAATCATTGTTCTCACAAGTAATTTAGGAAGTCAATCAATAAATGATTTATCAGTTAGAAAAGAAGATACAAATGAAATTAAAAAAGTTGTAGATAATGAAATTAAAAAATTTTTCAAGCCTGAGTTTTTAAATCGACTTGATGAAATAGTTATTTTTAATAATTTAGAATTAAATGACATAAAAGAAATTGCAAAAATCCAGCTTCAAAATTTAGAAAAAAGACTTAACAAAAAAAACTTAAAATTCAAAATTACCGATGAAGCAATTAGCCAACTTGTCGAAAATAGTTTCGATCATGCCTATGGTGCAAGGCCTTTAAAAAGAATTATTCAAAAACAAATTGAGACAAAAATTTCAAATAATATATTGAATAATCATTACCTTAATAAAGACGAGATTAATATTTATGTGATTAATGGAGAAATAAATGTTGATTAAATATCTAATTAAAGAATCCTATATGACTTTAAAATTAACAACTTTAATCTAAGATTTGAACCAATCAGGAATTTCCTCATAACTTGCTTTATTCGATTTATTTTCTTTTGATTCTGTTTTCCAACAACATGTTCTGCCCTTATCCTTATCCTGTAAGTATTCATTAGCCCATCTCCAAATTAACTCAGAGGTGAACTCCATTCCCACATTATCCATAATTCTCAGATCTAAAGCATCTAAATCATGTAATTTCTCCCAGTAATTAAGCAAAGGGTCATCTTTATTTATTAGAAAAGTATGGTCAAATTGCTCCTTTAGTCTATTCTCTAGGGGTTTTAGACTTGAAAAATCGACAACAAAACCATTTAGATCTAATTTTTTTGCAGTGAACCAAAAGGTGAATGATCTTGAATATCCGTGCACAAATCTGCAGTGGCCTTCATGGCGCCATTGCCTATGTGAACAAGGAAAATCCTCGTAACTTTTACTGCATGAAAATTTCAGAGAATGAATATACATCAATTAACTGTTAGGATAATTTTTAATAAAACACATTGAGAAGGATTTAACATAACGAACATAATGACTTATTCAACTAATTTTTCGATAGAGGATCTACGCTTTGATAATTATGGATTAATCCCTGCAATAGCACAAGATTGGCTTGACGGATCAATTCTTATGCTTGCTTGGATGAACAAAGAATCCTTGACAATGACACTTGAAACCCAAAACGTTCATTATTGGAGTAGATCAAGATCCGAAATTTGGAGAAAAGGAGCTACAAGTGGAAGTACCCAAATACTTAAAGAGATTAGATTCGACTGCGATAATGATGCACTAATCCTTTTGATTGAACAAAATGGTTCAGGAGCATGTCACACTGGGGAAAAAAGTTGTTTTTTCAACGAAATCAAAATTAATCAAAGTGATAAAAAAGAGAAAAAAACAACTCCTTTCTCAAATATTTGCTCTGAATTATTCAATACAATTAACGAAAGATCAATAAATCCATCAGAAAAAAGTTACACAAATCATTTATTAACAAAAGGCAGCAATACTATATTGAAAAAGATAGGGGAGGAATCGGCCGAATTTATTATGGCTTGTAAAGAAAATGACAAAAATTCAATCTCAAATGAAGCTGCTGATCTAATTTATCATCTTCAAGTAGCACTTCTTCACAATGGGGTTGAATGGAGGGATGTTCTTGCAGTCCTTGAATCCAGAAGGGAAAATCCATAATAAAAGAAAAAAAAACGTAACTTATACTTCGAAAATATAACTAAAATACTTTATAAAAATAAAAACTAATTATTAATTAAATATTAATTAATTATTACATGTATGGCTTATTAAAAAATTGACTATAAGTTGAATATATCAATAAAGAGGTAAATCGTGAGTTCATTAAGCGATTTTCTTGGAGAAATAGGACGTCATCAACTTTTGACTCCTGAAAAAGAACTCACTATGGGCAGAAAAGTCCAGGATATGATAGTACTTATTAATAGGTGTCAAAATGCAGGAGGTAAGGGGCCAGAGTGTGAATACTCTGATGCAGAAAAAAGAAAAATAAGAATAGGAGAAAAGGCTAAAAATGAAATGATTACAGCAAACCTACGACTTGTTGTTAATCTAGCCAAAAGATATCAAGGGAAAGGGTTAGAGTTACTTGACTTAATACAAGAAGGAACTTTAGGTCTTACTAGAGCTGTTGAAAAGTATGATCCTTCTAGAGGGCATAGATTCTCGACCTATGCATATTGGTGGATAAGGCAAGGGCTTAACAGGGCATTATCTACTCAGAGTAGGACTATAAGAATACCTGTAAATATAAATGAAAAACTTACTAAATTGAGATCGGCCAAATCAAAACTAATGCAGCTAAAAGGCTTTCCTCCCTCTAGCGATGACTTAGCTAAAGAAATGAAAATTTCTAAAGAAGAAATTGATGAGCTATTATCCTGTGAATTGAGAAGTATTACTGTTAGTCTGCAAGGTACAGTTAAATCAAAGTCAGATCCTTCTGAGTTAGTTGATATTCTCCCAAGTGAACAAACTGCTCCAATGGAATTAGCAGAATTAGCAGAAAGAACAGCATCTGCCTGGAAGTTATTAGATAAAGCAAATTTAACAGAAAAGGAAAGAAGAATCGTAAGTTTAAGATTTGGATTAGATGGCTCTAATGAGTGGAGAACATTAGCAGAAGTTGCCAGACATATGAGTTGTAGTAGAGAATATTGCAGACAAGTTGTTCAGAGGGCCTTAAGAAAACTAAGAAAAGCAGGAATACAAAATGGATTAGTTGATAGCATAAGTTAAAGTCTTTGATCAAAAAATTTAAATTTTAAATTATAGATATGAAAGATAATTATTATCACTCAAACAAGGGGAAAATTTATGAAGCCGAAGTTTTAGAAAGCTCATCATATGAAGAAAATATTATATTAAAAATCCTCGTAAAAGCAGGAAGAACAATTTCAAAGCCCGCTTTAGAAGTTTTAGAAATGGCTATAGATCCATATACTCCTGCACAAGTAAGAGTTTCCCTAATGGCAGCACTAGCTTATTTAATTATGCCATTTGACCTTTTCCCTGACTTTATGCCTCTAATGGGATTTAGTGATGATTTTGTTGCATTGAGTGCAGTATTAAGTATATGGAGTAAATATATGACTCCATCAATAAGAAAGAGAGCAGAAAAAAAACTTAATAGAATATTCCCTTTTTATTAAATGAGTAAACTTTCTCAGCAAGAAGAAGAAGAACTAATTGCTTTCATTAAAGATTGGCTAAAATCACACGGGTTCAATCAGAAAGATTTAGCTAATGAATTAAAGATTAAATCTAGTAGAACATCAGAAATCATACTTAAAGTTAAAGAGTTATATAAGAAAGGAGGCATGTTTAATATCGCTAAAAATCTCATCAAGATAGAGCAAAATTGGCTTAATAATGTTAAAACTGAATCTCCAGAAAAAAAAGAATTTTTACCTTATAATCAATTAGATATTGACTCATTAGTAAACCAAATAAATAAAGATGCCAATTAATAAATATTTATTTAAGATACATTTTTAATTTAAAAACTACTTAATGTACTTAAAAGTTTTTTAAAGATCATTATTTTTTTTAATTATAAAAAATAAATAATATAAATCATTAATTTATTTTATTAGATAAAGAACTTAAATTATTAATTAAATAATATTCGAATGTTATTTTTTTTCTTATAAATAATAATCAAATAAATCTAAATTTTATTTAGAAAGCCTGTACCCAAGGATAAATATCATACTTAATCCATATTCCTTTTTCCCAATATATATCATCCTCTATTAAATCTCTTAATTGATTTTCGTCATTAGCATTAAAAATACCGAATAAATATTTAGTACATTTCGTAGGGCCTAAAGTAACTAAAATATTCTTATCTTTTAAATTTCTAAGTCTATTAAGATGCTGTTCACGAAATGGCTCCCTTTTAGTAATTGCGTCCTCGCAGTACTCCCCAAAAACTATAAACTTTTCCATTCTTTTAATATAATTAAATTGAATAAATAAACAATTAATAATTGCATAAATTACACACAAATTGCTATGTTATTTAAGGATAACTTTCTTTTAATTAATTATGCTCACAGGTAGCGATCTTCTTGCAAAAGTTAAAGAACTTGGTGAAGTTAGCAAATCTGATCTTGTTCGCGCTTGCGGTTATGTTTCCACAAAGAAAAATGGGGGCGAGCGATTAAATTTCACATCATTTTATGAAGCACTTTTAGAAGCAAAAGGAGTAAATCTTGGTGATAAAGGATCCACAAGTATTGGGAAAGGGGGTAGAAAATTAAGTTACATAGCAACAGTACAGGGTAACGGAAATCTTTTGATTGGTAAAGCTTACACAGCCCTTTTAGATTTAAAAGCAGGAGATGAATTTGAAATAAAATTTAGAGGAAAGCAAATAAGATTATTACCTAATGAAGATTCCTAAAAATAATTTAATTAATTAAAAATAATCCTTTAAAAGCTCCTTCGCTGAAATATAATTTTCATAAAAAAATAAAGGGATAATTTTAAGATTAATATCTATTGATCAGCAGCCATACGCATTTCTCGACAATAATTGCCAACTTTATCTACCACTTCTTTTTCATTTGAAGAAGAAATCCTTTTTACAAATGCGCTTCCAATAATTACTCCATTTGCACCCCATGCTCGAACTTTATTAACATGTTCAGAGGAAGAAATTCCAAAACCAACAGCGACTGGCTTAGAACTTATTTCTTTTAATTTAGTAATTAGATTTTCTACTCTGGTTTCCATTTCATTTCTTTCACCGGTTACACCAGTAACGCTCACTAAATAGGTAAATCCTCTGGTATTGTTGGATATAGTTTTCATCCTTTCAGAAGGAGTTGTGGGAGCTACAAGTAAGATCAAGTCCATACAATAATTGCGAATAATTTTAGAAAATTTATAAGCTTCTTCTAGAGGAAGATCTGGAATTATCAGCCCAGAAACTCCAGCATTGGATGCCATCTCGCAAAACTTTTCAAATCCAAAACTCAATAGAGGATTAAAGTAAGTAAAAAGTATAATTGGAATATTTAATTTTTCTTTTAAAGACTCTAAAAGTTTGATTACTTTTATAGGAGTAGTACCTGAGTTTAAGGCTCTGGATGCAGACAATTGAATAATAGGTCCATCAGCAAGAGGATCACTATATGGGATCCCTAATTCAATAAGGTCAGCTCCGTTTTCTTGCAATTTTAATAAAATCTCGGATGTTATATCAATATTGGGATCACCCGCCATTATGAACGGCATTAAGGCTAGTTTATTATGATTTTTCAACTCAAAAAACTTCTTATCTATCTTCGATAAAGGGTCATTTTTAGTCATTTTAAATTTGTTTTCGTTCATGATTTGGTAGTTTTTAATTTCGCTTTGAAATTTATGGATTTTTTTCCAAATCTTCCATTAGTTTTTCCTGCTCTTCCTTTGACAATTCATTGAACTTGGTTTCTATTTTATCATTAACAACTTTTTCGTACTCTTTTCTATAACGCTTTCTTTGTTCCATAAAAGTCATTTTTCCACTTACTACTCTATAAACGTAGGTTGAGGTCCAAGTTATAACAATCAGAATTAATATACAACTGGAGATAGTGTTAGCAGTAAAGTTATCTATTCCAATTTGTGGTGTTATATAAAAACTAATTAATCCTATTAATGCAATAAATATTCCTAATTGTAAAACTTTACCTTTAGTCAATTATTTATCCTTTGCCACTTCCTTTTAATCTAAGGTTTAAAAATGGAGAAAACAAAATTAAGCCTGGGAAAAATAGAAATACAAGTCCATAAATTCCTAGTCTCTCGAATTTTCCCATAATATTCCATCTATTATTCATCCAGTAAAATAGTATTAATGGAATAATTAATAAATAAACAGATATAATTCCAATGTAGGCAATAAAAGTAGCAAGTGAATTATTGAAAATACTTTCCATATTGATTTATGGTTGTTTTAGTTAAACATAACAATTATTTAAAGTTAACGTAAGAATAAAATTAAATAGTTTAAGAATGGGAGTGGGGGGACTTGAACCCCCACGAGCTAAAGCGCTCGACGGATTTTAAGTCCGGCGCGTCTACCAATTCCGCCACACTCCCAAAGGAATTTGCGCTATTTAATCGTAGCCGAAAGTATCTCAATTAACCAAGAAAAATGAGAATATTTACATTTTTAGGGAGCAATAGACGCGCTAGATATTTCTCTTTTCAATAAGTAAAAAGTATTTCATTAAAAATATTTGAAGAAAACTTAAATTAATAGTTGAATTTTTGAAAATTAGAATTTAAATTTTATTCCTACATGGGCTGATAAAGTTTCCGAATCCTGTATAGTCGTAGCAGCACCTTGATCAGTTATTGTAATATCTCCAAAACCTATATAAGAAATTTTGGCAGATATTGCAGTTATTGAATCTAGATAATAATTCACACCTCCACTTAATCCATAAGCAAAAACATTATCTGTACAATCGGTATTTGCTGCAGCTGTACATAAATTTTCCAAATCGGCATTAGCAGTACCTGCTCCAATTCCAAGAAAAGGTTCCCATCTTGTATCTTCTATAGGGAAATCTAAGTATGCATTTAACATTATGGCTTCAAATTTACCATCAGGGGATTCTGCCGCAAGAACAACACTTGAGGTTGTATTGGTGTAACTTAAATCTGTCCTAAAAGTCTTCCCAAAATCATATCCAATACTTCCTTCGAAACTAAATCCTGGATCGGTCTCAATATTTGGCTGTCCAGCTCCTTGAACAATTTCTGAAAATTTACCCATACCAACACTTATCGTACTGTAAAAGCCTTTTTCATACTCATCAGCCTTTGCTAAATCACAAGACAGCAAAGCAATTGAACTTAAAGTCAGGATTGATAATTGACTTATTTTATTTTGGAATTTCATTTTTATTTTTTGTAGTATTAAATCATTTCAATTATTGGTAAAATTGTGTAATTTAATACAAATTTTATTTTTGTTAATTTATGGGTTCAACTTGCCATTTTAAAGTTTCGCCAGCGTGAAATGGTTTTATTTGACCGACAATATTTTTCCCATCAATAATGTCGATAAATTCAACAACTTTATTAGGTCTAGATACTAATTTTAATTTTTCTTTATTTGGAGGCAAATTATAAAAATTAGGCCCGTTCAAACTTGCAAACTTTTCAAAATTATTTAGAGCATTTTCTTCTTCAAATACTGTCAAGTAACTTTCTATTGCTATCGGCGAATTAAAAATACCTGCACATCCACAAAAAGCTTTCCACTGTCTCAGGTGTGGGGCAGAATCAGTCCCTAAGAAAAAACATTCTTTTCCACTTGTAGCGGCTTTTCTTAAGGCTAGTCTATTATTTTCCCTTTTAGCGACAGGTAAACAATAAAAATCACTATTTAAGCCTCCAAAAAACATTGCATTTCTATTTATGTGCAAATGATGCGGGGTAATGGTAGCACCAATATTATTTTCTTTAACGAAATCTACTGCATAAGAGGTGGTTATATGTTCTAAAACAATTTTTAATTTTGGAAATCTTTTAACTATAGGTTTAAGTTCTCTATCAATAAAGACTTCTTCTCGATCAAATACATCGATTTCAGAATCAGTCACTTCTCCATGAATCAAGAGAGGCATTCCGGACTCTTGCATTGCTTCAAAAATATCATATAGATTTTCTATTTTCTTAACTCCATGGCTGGAATTAGTTGTTGCATTAGCAGGATATAATTTTGCTGCAAAAAAGACATTATTTTTGAAACCACTTATTAATTCTGATTTTTCAGTCTCATCTGTAAGATATAGTGTCATTAATGGTTCAAACTTAGAACTTTCAGGTAAAGCTTCAACAATAGATTTCTTATAAGAAATAGCGTTATTGATTGTTGTTATAGGACTTTTAGTGTTTGGCATGACAATGGCTCTTCCAAAATATTCTGAAGTAAAATGAATAATATTTTTTAATACAAGACCTTCTCTTAAATGTAAATGCCAATCATCAGGTTTTATTATGGTTAATGTCTTCAAAAATTTTTTCTATTTAATCAATTTTAACAGCAAATTTAAATTGACAATAAATTATAGATATTCGAGGATAGTTATTAACTAATTATGAAAATTTTTATTATCTAAATAAAAGCCTAAATATGAGTGACTTTTTTTTTCCAATAATAGAAATAGTTTTAGGCGTAGTTCTTCTTTTTGCTGGAGGAGAGTTCTTTATTCAAGGAGCCATTTTTTTATCTTTAATTTTAGGAATACCTCAAATAGTAATTGGTTTGACTGTTGTTTCTCTTGGAACAAGCTCTCCTGAGTTGTTGGTAAGTTTGAGTTCAATTTTGAAAGGCAGTGATTCTCTTGCTGCAAGCAATGTAATTGGAAGCAATATTTTTAATGTTCTCGTTGTTTTGGGTATAAGCTCATTGATAACACCCCTTAAAGTAAAAAGCAGAATAGTCAGGAGAGATGTGCCTCTTTTAATGGCAATTTCTTGTGCAGTTTGGGCTATGTCATCAACAGGCTTATTAACATTGCAAGCAGGGGTATTTCTTATATTTTGTTTAATCTTAAATACGATATGGGAAATTAATACTATTAATGAGAAAGGAGAGGAAACAAAAGATGCTGAACCAGATATAGAAGAATTAAAAGATAACTCCAAAGGGAAGCTTAACATTTTACTTAAGTTAATATTGGGAATATTTCTTTTAAGCTTTGGTTCAAATATTTTAGTAAATGGTTCTCAAAGGCTTGCTACTCTTTTGGGTGTAAATGAAATTGTTATAGGATTAACTATAGTTGCAACTGGAACATCTTTACCAGAATTAGTAACTTCAATAATTGCTGCATTTAAAGGTAAAACAGATCTTGCGATAGGTAATGTAATAGGAAGCAATTTGCTCAATCAACTTTTAATCCTGGGAAGTTGCAGTATTTTTTCAGGATTTAACGGTTTAGTAATTGAACAAAGTCTAATAAGGGTTGACTTACCTTTTATGGTTTTAACTACTTTTGCATGCTTACCAATTTTTTGGAGCAAAGGAAAAATCACCCGAGTTGAAGGATTTATTTTGCTTAATCTTTATATTTTCTACATTCTCGATAAGATACTTTTCCTAAATAGATTTAACTTCCTTTCTGAATTAAGGATAGGTTTATTTATCTACTTTGCTTTACTTATAGTGTTTCTGATTGTTCAAGAAAAATTAAAAATTTCTAATTCATAATTTTATCCATACATAGTCACAAATTCTTCTGAGATAGTTGGGTGCAAAGCCATAGTAATATCAAATTCTTTTTTTGTTATCCCTGCATTTAATGAAATTGATACCATTTGAATAATCTCAGATGATGTTTCTCCAAACATATGACATCCCAAGACTTTGTCAGTTAGCTTATGAACTACAATCTTCAACATACATTTTGATTTATTCTTTTTAAAGGTATTAGACATAGGGGTAAATTTGCATTTGAAAATTTTTATATTTTTTTCAGAGTAAATCTCTTTAGCTCTTTTCTCACTTAAGCCAACTGTTGAAATTTCTGGAATAGTAAAAACGGCCTTAGGGATATTTTCATAATTTACTTTTCTTTTTTGGTCATTAAAAAAATTATCCGAAAAAACTCTCCCTTGTTCTATTGCTACTGGAGTTAAATTTGGCTTATTTATGATATCGCCAACTGCAAAAATATTTGCGTTGCTTGTTTGATTAAGTTCATCGACATCTAAATATTGGCCATCCATCTTTAGATTTAAAAAATCTAAATTTAAAGGCAAAAGATTTGGTTCTCTTCCTGTAGCAATAAGGATATTATTAGTTAGAATTTTATCTCCCGAGTCTAGGGTAGATTCCAGATTTCCATTTACTTTCTTGATAGACTTTAATTGAGTATTGGAGATTATATTGATTTCAGTAAAAGTAGTTGATTCCTCTAGGCATGAAGAAAGATCCTCATCAAAACCATTAAGTAAATGTTGACCTCTAATTAATTGAGTTACTTCAGTACCTAAATTTCTGAAAATAGAAGCAAATTCACAAGCAATATATCCACCTCCTACTATTAAAATTGATTTGGGAAACTTTTCTAATTCAAAAATATCATCACTAGTCCATGCCAAATCTATCCCAGGAATATTTAATTTCTTTGGTTTACCTCCAACTGAAATAAGAATTTTTTTTGAACTTATTTTGTTTTTAATTTTCTTTGTGTTTGAACAAATAATTTCTAATTCATTTTGAGTAATAAATCTTCCTAAGCCTTCAAAAATAGTTATATTCAACTTTTTTAAAGAATTTCTATGTAAATTACTTAATCTAGAAACCTCCTCTCTAACATTCTTCAACAAAATATTTGATTCAAAATTAATACCTTCATTCTTTAATCCATATCCTTCAGAAGAATCCATATTTTTTTTACTTTTAGCTGCATAAACCATTAATTTCTTAGGCACACATCCCCTTATCACACAAGTTCCTCCTATTTGATTTGCTTCTATGATTGCGACTTTTGCTCCATAACTAGCCGCACGTTTAGCCGCCGCGAGACCTCCAGATCCAGCACCAACAACAATTAAATCAAATTCAAATTCCAAGACTTTTTTAATCAATTAATATAACGTTAGTTTATAGCTTTAATTCAAATAATGAATGGGATTTTGACATGGGATGATTTAAATAAATTTGAAGTTGAAGATCTTGATAGAGTCCATGGTATAAATAATTCCTACGCAAATTTAAGATTATTTGGACATAGTAAAAATGATGTAGTAGTTACCCTATATAGAGATAGGCATTCTTGGTGTCCTTACTGTCAGAAGATATGGTTATGGCTTGAATTTAAGAAAGTTCCATACAGAGTCAAGAAAATAAATATGTTTTGCTACGGCCAAAAAGAAAGTTGGTTCCTTGAAAAAGTCAGATCAGGCAAATTACCTGCTATTGAATTTAAAGGTAAAATAATAACAGAAAGTGACGATATCATATCATTCTTAGAAAATGAATTCGGCCCAGTAGGGTCATTTATAACATCTACTAGCCTTAGAGAAATAAGAAAACTAGAGAGAGAAATTTTCAGATCTTGGTGTAATTGGCTTTGCAGGGAAGGCTTTAATTTTATAGATAATTCTTTTAGAAAAAAAAGATTTGAAGAATCACTTTTAAAATTTGAAAAAATCTTAAGTACTTCCAAAACAGGATTTATTGATCCATCATGCAGCAATTCCGACAGGGTAGAGCCAGGTACTGGAGATATAATTTTTGTTCCATATATGGAGAGAATGAATGCATCTTTAAGCTATTACAAAGGGTTTAATTTAAGAGAAAGTTATCCTTTTATAAATAAATGGCTTACACTTTTCGAGGGAACAGCTACTTATAGAGGTACTCAGGGAGATTTTCATACGCATTCTCATGACTTACCACCACAAATGGGCGGATGTTACAAACAGAGCAATGATCAACAAATCTTTTTTTCTAAATTGATCGACAATGGTCAAGGTCTAGGTAACTTAGAATTAAATAGAGATTGTGATTTAAATTATTATGCTAGGCATGCGCTAAAAAGAGTTTTAAAACATAAAGATAACTTAATAAAAAACAATCCATATAAAGAGGAATTATTTGATGAATCATTAAGATCCGCATTATCACATATGGTTACCGGTGAGGTTGTGATTCCTAAATTTATTTCAGCAAAATCTTTAAGTTATTTGAAAAACAGAATTTCAGTTCCAAGGGATATGCCAATTATTTCTGCAAGGTTATTTAGGCAATCATTGAACAAGATTGAATCATTTGGTGATAACAATGAGATAGTTGAAATACCTCTAAATCATAGATATGATCAAAATCCTAAAAATTTTGAATAGAATTAATTACAATTTTTTTCTTGAGTCAATTTGAAGTAAATCTCTTATTCTTTGTACTTGACTTGCAATATTAGGATCACTCGATAATTTCTTCTCAACTTGCTCAATTGCATACATTACTGTTGTGTGATCTTTACCTCCAAATTCATCTCCAATCCTTGGGAGACTTAGGTCAGTCCCATGTCGCATTAAATACATTCCTATTTGCCTAGCTTGACTTACTGGTTTTCGTCTACTAGAACTTATTAATTCATCAGTTGAGACATTAAAAAAATCAGAAACTTTTTTTATTACTTGTTTTGGAGTCACAACTACTCCGACACTATTGGGGTCGAGCATGGGAGCAATTGATTGAACAGTCATTGGCAACCCTGTAATCGAAGCAAATGCAACAGCTCTGGTAAAAGCTCCTTCTAATTCTCTAATATTGGATGTGAATCTTCCAGCAATAAACTGAATTAAATCTCTTGGAAGATTAGTCCTTTCTTGTTCTGCTTTTTTTTGGAGGATAGCCATTCTAGTCTCAAGATCAGGAGGTTGAACATCAGCAGTCATCCCCATTGAGAATCTAGAAATTAACCTTTCTTGAATCCCTGATAATTGATTTGGAGGTCTATCACTTGCAATAACTATTTGACTTCCAGATTCGTGAAGCGCATTAAAAGTATGAAAAAACTCTTCTTGTGTATACTCTTTACCTTCTAAGAATTGAATATCATCGATCAAAATTAAATCAACATTTCTATACTTATCCCTTATGGCTGTCATTCCATCCCTTCTAATACCACTGATAACATCATTCGTAAAAGTTTCCGTGGAAACATATCTAACTTTTGCTTCAGGATCTATCTCAACTCGATAATGTCCAATAGCTTGCATTAAATGTGTTTTTCCAAGGCCAACTCCGCCACAAATAAATAATGGATTAAATTCTCTTCCAGGAGATTCCGCAACTGCTAAAGCCGCAGCATGAGCCAACCTACTATTTGGACCAACAACAAATCTTTTAAAGTCATAACGCAAATTTAAACAGTTGGAGTTTTTGGATCTATTTGTTAACGAATTATCTTTACTATTTTTATTAGATCTTATTCTAGAAATATTATTTTCTTCATTAAGGTTAACTTGTGTATTAGAAGAACTATCTATATTAGCTTCTGATTTAAAGATTACTTTTACATTATGACCGCAAATTTCTTCAGCTGCTTTTTCAATAGTTTCACAATAATTTTTTCTTAACCAATCACTTGAAAAATTATTTGGAGCAATCAAAGTTAAAAGCCCATTTTCAAAACAATTAAATTTTGCAGGCCTTATCCAAGTCTCGAAAGAAGGCTTACTGAGATTTTTTTGGAGTAATTGTTGAACTTCAGTCCAAATAGGGTTAGTTGCTTGCAAAATTTTAATCAATAGATTATTAATCTAGTTGGAATTTTTCGATTGGCCATTATCTGATCATAAGATCATGATAAATTTAAAATTTATTAACAATGCTAAATCAAATTTTTAATATCAAGTTTTATTTTTTGTAGTCTTATAATAAATTATTTAATATTTCACTTTTATATTGGATAAATCATTATTAATAATAATGGCAAAATGGCACGGTTTTGGTCGTTGCAAAACAAGATTATCGAGGGATATTGGTAAATTAAATTCCTCAAAAGTACAAAATATAATGACAAAACATACTATTTCAGTGGCAAGATCTGTCGAACAAAAAGGATTAATTAATATTTCTCTAGCAATTTCTGGTTTAGGATTTAATAAAAGTAGAAAGTGGGCTAAAGAATTAGGAATTGATAAATTTAATTTACAGGGTAGAGGTTGCCTAGGTGAAAAAATGAGAAGGCAAATTCTCTTAAATAAAAAATACTGCACCAAAGAAAAAATAAATAATATTATTTTTATAGGAACTGACCTCCCAGATTTATGTCATTTGGATATATTAGAAACTATTGGAGAGCTTAAACAAAATGATCTAATTTTAGGTCCATCTAATGATGGAGGTTATTGGTTAATTGCTCTTTCAGAAAAGCTATTATCTAAACATTCATATCTACCCTTCATCAACATAAAGTGGAGCAAAGCAAATGTTTTACAAAAAACATTTAAGAACTTATCTTCAATAGATTTGAGATATCAATTGTTGCGTGAAAAAATTGATTTAGATACAATCATTGACCTTGAAAATAGGAATTAAAACTTTGTTAAAGATCTCAATTATAATTCCAACTTACGATGAAGCAAATAATTTGCCATTATTGCTTTCTGATTTATTGTGTGTTCCTAAGGAAATAGAGATTCTAATTATTGACTGTGGGAGTCAAGACAAAACTACTGATATTGCACGAATTTATGGGGCAAAAATACTTAAATCCAAAGACAAAAATAGAGGTTTACAATTGAAAATTGGCGCAGATAATGCAGATGGCGAATGGTTTATATTTTTACATGCAGACTCCAGATTAAATGGAGATTGGTTTACGAAAGTAGAGTCTATTTTTACTGATAACGAGTTTTATATATACTCCTTTCTATTAAAAATAAATAGTAAAAAATTTTTTTATAGGATTCTTGAAGTCCTTGTAAATTTGAGAAGCTACTTTCTAAAAACACCATATGGAGACCAGGGATTAATAATTCACAGAAACACTTATTTTAAGAATAATGGGTATAGTAGCTTACCTCTAATGGAAGATTTAGATTTTATCAATAGATTAAAAAACAAAAACAAAAATAAACTAAAACTACTTAATCATCCAATTTATACAAATTCTAGAAAATGGGAAAATAATAATATTTTTCTGCAATCAATTAAGAATTGGAATTTAAGAAGAAGATGGGGAAAGGGGGAGTCTATAAAATCTATATATTCTGATTACTACAAAATTAATTAATTTGCATACCAAAAAGCACATTTTGAACCTCTCGGTTCTAATTTCCAACCTTGCCTTTTATAAAATGAAACTACCTCAGCATCAGCAAAAAGAGTAACTTTAGAAATGCCAATATCTTTTAATTCTTTCAAAATATAATTCATCAATTCTTTACCTAAACCTAATCCTTGATAAACGGGATTAACTGCAACATCCCATACTGTGGCCTCTAAAATTCCGTCTCCTGTACATCTAGCAAAACCAACCAGTCTGGGGAATTTATCATCATAACGCCATAACCCTACAACTAAGATACTAAATTCTAAGGCTCTTTTAACTCTCCTTATTGGCCTTCTACTCCAACCAACAGTTTGCAAAAGTTGATCTAGTTCAATAAGATCTAATTCTTTATTTTTACTACATACGAAAATTTCATCATTATTTTTTAGAGTAAATTCATAAGAATTTAAGCCATAATTTTTGACAAGGTTATCTTTTGATATATTTTTTGTCTTTCGTATTGATGAAGCTTGGTTTCTAAAAATCATTAAAAGTTTGCAAATCCTTTTTCTTGTAGCTCAGAAAGTTGAAAATATAATCCTTTTTTAAGTCTAAGTTCGCTATGAGTTCCTTCCTCAATTAATGATCCCCCTTTAAGAACTAATATTCTATCAGAACTCTCAATAGTTGCTAATCTATGAGCTATTACCAATGCAGTTCTTTTTTCTAGAATTCTTTCCAAATCTTTTTGTAAAGTAGCTTCTGTTGATGGATCCATAAAGGCAGTAGCTTCATCCATTATCAAGATGACAGGATTTCTTATTGCCACTCGAGCAACGGAAAGTAGTTGTCTTTCTCCAGAAGAAAGATTACCTCCCCTTTCTCTAAGAGAAGTATTCAAACCGTCTGGCAATTTCGTTAATAAACTTTTCAACCCAAGCTCCTCACAAATTTTTTCTAATTCTTGATTATTAACCTTAGTACTTAGTTTAAGGTTTTCCGCTACATTACCACTAAAAATAAAAGTATCCTGTAAAACTACACCTAGCATGCCTCTAAGTATTTCAATTGGGAATTCCTTTATATCAATATCATCAATTAAAATTTGCCCTGATTGTGGTTCGTATAACCTACACAGAAGTCTTATGATAGTTGTTTTACCTGAACCAGTGGGGCCTACAAAAGCTATATGTTCTCCTGGGTTAATTAAAAAAGATAGATCCTTGATTACTTGCTCACCTTCCTTATAGTAAAAATTAACATTCCTAAATTCAATTTTACCTTTAAATATATAATTTTTATTTAAAACCTTTTCCGAAAAGAATCTCGAACTACGATCGTCTTTAATTTCAATTTCTTCATCCAATAATTCATTAATTCTCTCAACAGCTGTAAGACCTCCTTGAATCTGAGTAAATCTCTCAGCAAGCTGTCTAAGTGGTTCAAAAAGTCTTTGGGAGTACAGAATAAACGTTGTTAATGTTCCAAGACCAATATTCCCCGAGGTAACAAGATAACCTCCTACTGCTAAAACAAGAGAAACCGCCGCTAGAGATATCCATTCTATGAAAGCAGATATGCTGCTATCGTAGAAAATTGTTCCATTAACAGCTTTTTTATAAGCTATTCCAGTTTTAGAAAACTTTTTACTATTAAAAGCCTCTCTTCTAAACATTTGAACCACTTCAAGTCCTTGAAGATTTTCTTGAAAATCTGAGTTAAGTTGCGACAATTCTTCTCTTACCTGATAATTTGCTTTTCTATAACGTTTTTGAAGCCAAATAATAAAGTAAGAAACTGGTATTTGAGTTAATAGTAAGAGAACTGCGAGTCCTCTATCTATTGAAAGCATTGTTAATGAAATTACTATTAAACTTACAAAATCAGCTATTACACCAACTGCTCCACTACCAAAAACCTCAGCCAAAGCATCAACATCATTAGTCAACCTTGTTAATAATTTACCGACTGGCATTTGATCATGATATTTAAGAGAAAGAGAAATAGAGTGTTCAAATAGTTCTCTTCTTATTCTTGCCGTAAGTCTTTGCCCTACAGATTGAATATTATATGTTTGATATCCTTGCAAAACCAATCTAAAAAGAACAGTTATTAGTAAAGTTAAAATTATTAAGTTTATAGACTGCCCGAAGAAAGTTTTACTTAACCATACATCTGTACTTTCGTTTTTGAGAATTGTTATAGCCTGTCCTACAAGAAGAGGTTGAATTGCGCCAGCAAAGGATACTGGTAATAAAACTATTAAAATCAAATAAATTGTTTTTTTATCTTTAGTTAAATATTTACCTAACTTTTTAATTCTTTTAAAATCATTAAAAAACATTTAGCGAATCATTTGGAATATATTAAATTGATTCTATTGATAAAATAATGTCTCGGAGAGAACTATTATCTAACCTCATAGATAAAGGATTGGCAATAAGACGGGCCGTGGAGTAAAAAAGATCATCGATTTTAATTAAGCCGTTTTCTTTAAGTGTTTTACCAGTTGCCACTAAATCTACTATCGCTTCAGCCATACCTGTTATGGGTCCAAGCTCTACAGAACCTGTGAGATGAACCAATTCCACTGGGATGTTTAATCCGTCAAAATAAGCTCTTGCTGTTTTTATAAATTTACTTGCCACTTTGCAATTTGCTGGAAGATCTGTTGGTTTTAAATAATTACTTGTATTTTTAACTGCTAACGACATGTGACAACCTCCAAATCCTAAATCTAATAATTTAGCTACTTTCAATTCAGATTCTTGTAAAACGTCATATCCTACAATCCCCAAATCAGCCTGCCCATAACTAACATAGACAGGTACATCTCCATTTCTTACCAATAAAGTTCTAGCCCTTTTGCACTTTGATTCAAAAGTTAATGATCTATTGTTAATGTCTAAGGCATCAGAGAAATCTAAACCAGCTCTTTTAAAGATTGAAATTGAATCCTCTAACAGAGCTCCTTTAGGTAAAGCTATAGTAAACATAGATCAATTTCTTTCTGAGGATACTAATTCTAAGTTAACAATGGAATTTAATAAAGCTCAAAATATATTTGGACTTAGAGTTTTAAAAGATAATATAATTTGGTTATGGAAAAAAAATAAATCAGTAGTTGTAATAGACCCAGCAATCGCTAAACCAGTAATAAAGTACCTTAAAGAAAAAAATCTTAAATTAGAAGCAATTTTACAGACCCATCATCATTCTGATCATATTGGCGGGACGGAAGAACTAACTAAAAACTGGCCAAATGCTAAAGTAATTGCATCGATAAAAGAAAAAGATAGAATACCTTTTCAAAATTTATCCGTAAAAGATGGTGATAAATTAAATATTATGGGTGAGGAGGTAAAAGTTTTTGAAGTATTAGGACACACAAGATCACATTTAGCATTTTTTTTGAATGTTAAAAAACATCCCGTTCTTTTTGTAGGTGATACTTTATTCTCAGGAGGATGTGGAAGAATTTTCGAAGGAACTTATCAACAAATGTATTCTTCACTGGAAAGAATCAAGTCATTCCCAAAAAATACTCTCATATATTGTGCACATGAATACACTAAATCAAATATATTATGGGCATTGAATCTTAAGCCTCAAGATCAAAATATAAAAAATAAACTTTCGGAAGTTGAAAAAAAACTCTCTATTGATGAATTGACAATTCCATTTTCGCTTGATGAAGAAATGAAAATAAACCTTTTCTTAAGAGCAAAAAATTTAGAAGAATTTACTTATTTAAGAGCAAATAAAGATTTATGGGTTTAAATAGATAGGTATCACCTTAAACAAATGGCCCCAAAGCAAGTAATTAAAACATCAAATGCTCCAGATCCAGTCGGACCTTATAATCAAGCAATAAAAGCTGGGGATTTTATCTATTGTTCTGGTCAAATTGCTATAGATCCAGCTTTAAATGAAATAACTTGTTTGGGTGATATAGAAAAGGAAACTATTCAAGTTTTAAAAAATCTCGCAGCAGTTCTTAAAGCTGGCGGAGCAAAAATAGAGGATGTAATAAAAACAACAATTTACTTAACCGACCTAAGTAATTTTCAAATTGTCAATAAAATATATAATGATTTTTTCAGTGTAGAAAATCCTCCAGCAAGGGCTTGTGTAGAAGTTTCATCTCTACCTAAAGGGGTTTTAGTTGAGATAGATTGCGTTGCATTTCTGGATTAATTTCTAATTATTGAGAAATTTGAAATATAGTCCAAATATGCACCATATTTGTATAGATTATTAATTGGTTACTTCCTCCTTAATCTATGTCAGCAGCAAAGCTCAATATAGATGAATTAGAAGCAGGTTATCCTTTATTTTGTAAGGCGCTAAGACTATTAATTTTAAAAGGAAACTCAGTTAAAGATATAGAAAAGACAGTTTGCTGGGGGCATCTTGAAACTCTAAATAGATGCCTGCCAGGAAGATATAAAGCACCCACATATTTAATGGCTTTAATTAAAAGAGATATTGCTAAGCCCAATAATTATTAAGAGATTTATTTCTCTAAGTAAAATTTATCTATATCCTCTGAAAAGTCTGCTTCTTTACTAGATATTTCTTTACTATCTAAAAATATTGAAAGACTAACAAAATTCTTACCAAAACTTATATTTGGATAAATATCCTTTTCTTTACATAATTTCTCAATTTTCCCCATGAATTTACTTATTTTTGAGTATTCATCAAATTCAAATCTTTTTTCAACCCTTGAAGGTGATTCTCTCTTATTCCACATTAAATTCTTTATTCAGCATTAATTACACTATACAGTCAACAAAGTTTATCAATAAGATTTTTAGTTGAAGGATTTAATCATTCTCCCAATAATCAATAATACCGCCAATTGTTAAATCGGTTTGAACTTCTGGATTAGGGCAAGCAAATCTAGCTGCAGAGCCACTAGAAGTAAAAACCCAGTTACCTTCTCTAGCACCAACAGGATCAACAGCAACTAATTTCTTTCCTTTATTATTTTCTAAAATTCGTAAATTCATATGTCCTAAGCCAGCTACTCTTTGAGTACATACCATCCTTCCTAATACTTTCATAATTTCCACAATTTTTATCCTCCTTTTTTATGACTTGTCAGGATCCCAATGATCAATTATTCCAACAATTGTTAAATCGCTTGGATAAGATTTGCTTCCCGCTGCTTCCCTTGCAGCAGAACTTCCAACACAAATAACCCAATCTCCAGGCTTACAGCCAACAGCATCAACTGCAACTTTATTGGAAGATCCATCTAATACAACCTGAAGATGTTTATGTTCAAAACCAGGAATCCTATTTGTAGAAACAAGTGGTTTTAGAACCTTGCAAATTAACATAATTAGTGAGCCTCCTCTGTTTTTTTATCTAAAGACATTCCAATAATTTGGGCGGAATGAATGTTGTCCCTATCTCTAATAGTAGAGCAAGTATGTAACAAACCTTGATCAACTAAATTTTTATATCTAATTGATATCGCATTATTAACTCTTTCACAATCTTTTATTGCCCTCTCTTTTGCGCCCGGCACTTTGCCAGAGTAATCAAATCTAATAACTACTGGAATAGGAAGATCTTGAGAAACATTTAATCCAGTAAAAATCTTCACTCCTACATCTAAATCTGGAGCCCCTTCTTCTACTGTATCTAAATGAGCAAAATAAGTTAAATTTCTTAAATGTACTTCTTTAAAACCTATACCTACTCCAATAAATCTCTCCGCATGTCCAATATCTTCATAAGAACCATTATGAAAACTCTTAACATAATCAATTTGAGAAATATTATTGACAATTAATTTATACATAAATTTTTCCAGTCCACTGAGTTTATCTTTTGAAGATTGGTTAGAAATTATCTGACAAATTTCTCTCTCTGCATCCTCTCTCGAAAAGTTAATTGTTGAATTATAAATTTCTAAAGTAGAAATAGTTTTTTCTAAGTCAATCCTGCCATCGCTTGTTGGCAAATGTATTTTCAATGAATCAGTGTCTGTATCAAGTCCAATTAACATTAAATCCACAGAAGCACCACAACAAAAGCTGTTCTCTACAGCCTCTTTGAAAGCATATAGTTTACCTCTGCCCTCTTCTGCAGCTAACTCGTCATTACTCCCATGAGCTGCGCATCCCTGATGCAAAGGATCTACAGAACTAAAATGATAAGTTACAACTTTTAAGTACCTAGTATCTTTATGCGCTTCATTAGGGATATTCTCTCTATATCTTTTATGTTCAGTTTTTATCCATCTATTTACTGTATTTTCAATATCAAAAAGTGCACCAGCGTGAGATCTTCTTCTTACTGAACTAAAAGGTATTCTCATTACATAAGCTACTGAATGAGCTAATCGGCCATCTGAACAAGGAGTTATATCAAGTAAATGTATTCCACAATCTAAAAGAAATTTTTCAAAGTCTTCCGCACCTCTACTTCCTGAAGCACCTTCAAGAGGATCATTTTTAAAAAAATTGTCACTAAGTTTCTCATGTTGTTTAAAAGCACACCATGCATAAAGCGCTCTCATATCAAGAGGTTTTACCCAAGATTTATCTAATATATGAAGGGGTAGATCTATTCCTAAATTTTTTCTTGATATTATCTGAGCTTTACTTATAAAATCTTCATGATGTTGTATTCGAGCTATTTCCTTTAGAGTTGGAACAATTTCGTCAAAATCACTTTTTATTTTGCTTTCATACCTATATAAATTTTCATTCTGGATACTGTTAGTTAATTTATGAGATTTTCCAGAATTGTCTAAATCGTTTGATTTTTTAGTTTGTGAATGAATATTTTCGGTAAAAGTTTTCATTGGAGCTGTAGGCCCCAATGTGAAGTTCTTGGCTTTTGCCAGTCCTCTTAAAGGCATTATTTAATTACCCTCGTGCACCACCTGAAAAGGTAACAAGTTGTCCTTCACGAGTATTACCACTTGATCCAGTTATCAAGAAATCTGGCTCTTTCATTTCATCATTCCTTTTTATATCCATCACTGGCATTGCACTCGTCATGCCTGGTCTTGTAGGATTTCTTTTTCTTGCTGAAGCTCCTTCAGTACCTGTTACCCTGTTTCCTCTTGCCCAATCATCCCCTGTTATCTTCAACCCAGCAGATTGACCCTCTCCAGTAATTCTGGATTGTGCTCTCTCTTTTGAAGAATCAAATTCCTTTAAATCTTTTTTTGGGGTAAGTAGGGAATTTTTGTTTTTATCAAACCTAAATTGTTCTGTCCCTGTTACTGTGTCTTTAGCCATATCGAATGGGCCTGTAATCTTTGAGCCATTTTCATACTCATTACCTGTTACACCATCTCTTTTTTTATCAGTGTAGTTATCTCTAGAAGGAGAATTTACAGAAAATTCTTTCCATGAGTCTAAATTTTTTCTTTCACTATTGGCATAATTTTTTTCAGATGAATGATTGGAACAATTATTGCCTAACTGATCTCCGCCAACATAAGGGGTGCCTGTTGGATTTAGACACGCACCTTTGCCTGCTCCAGTCATACTTCCTCCGATACCCGGTTGTATACCAGTAAGACGTGCATTTGAGCTCCCTCCTAAATAAATCTTTCCTTTATCTTTTAATTCAGTTATTAAATCAGAAGTACAATTATCCTCAACTTGATCTAATCCAGCATATGGTGTCCCAGTTACATTTTTACAAGTTCCAGGTTCATCGCCAGTAACTTTCTCAGATCTTCCAGTTAAGGTGCCACTAATCTCATTAGCGTTATTTGAGAGACTAACTCCAACCTTCCTTGCTTCAGCTTTTGGTTTGGATTTGCAGAATGACTCGTATTGTTGGGAACCAATATATTCATCGCCAGTTACATTTTTGCAGCTTCCTGGTTCATTACCAGTAACGAATTCAGACCTCCCTACTCCTGTACCAGTTAATGCATTGCCATTTAATGTATTGTATTTCCCGACTTTTTCATGAGATCTCCCTTTAGGATTAGTTTCTGAACCAAGATATTGATCGCCTGTTAATTGATGACCAGATCCTGACTCATCTCCAGTTACAAGTGCAGATCTCCCAGGTAAAGAACCAGATACTTTTAATCCATCAGCTGTACTACTATGTTTAACCTTTGAGGGATTTTTAGGGACTTCCCCACAATATTCCTTTGACTGATTTGCAGAACTATATTCAGTACCAGTTACATTTTTGCAAGTTCCAGGTTCATCGCCAGTAACTTTCTCAGATCTTCCGACCTCATTTCCTGTAACTTTATTTCCAGCTGATGTTGAAGTTACTGAGGATCTAGTTGGCTGTTTATATTCAGGTTGATTTTGGCAAAATTGATTTAGTACTTCAGATCCCAAATATTGAGTACCTGTGACGCTTCTACATGTACTAGCTTCATTACCTGTAGTTTTTAACGATCTATTAGCCTGAGTTCCTGTTACTGTCTGTCCAGAATTAGTTTCACTTTTACCAACTTTCCAACTTGCATCAGCAATATTCATTTTTGATCCATTTTTATTTGGACCACATGGTCTACATTTACCATTTCCCTTTTTAGAGGTTGCTCCTGTTTTACTTCTTAATTCCCTAACTCTTTGAGATATTTCTCTGCTTGATAAATCTGGATCTCCTCTTCTAGCCAACGATGCTGCACTATTATTTTGTTTAGAAGCTGATTTGCCATGTTTAGATTGTGCTTCTCTTCTTGCCAAAACTATATCTCTACTTGTATTAGTGATAGGTTTTCTTTTTTGAGTTACTCTTCTTTTAATTTTAGTATTTAGAACTTCATTCTCAGAATTCCCCGAATTTGATAAGTCAGGGTTTTTATCTGGAGTTATTTTAATTTCATTTACTTGGATCTTTTTATTAGATTCTGTACGAGTTCTATCAGATGAACTTATGGCTGATTTGCCATGAGTTGACATTGCCTTCCTTCTTTCAATTACAAGTTCTTTACTAGATAAATTTTTAGAAAATGATTTTTTATTCATTTTTGCTGTTGGAATATGTTTTTTCGAAGTATTTGTACTATTTGTATCAATTGAAGATTTTATCCCAGAGATTTGCATATCATCAGATGTGCGAACCCTATCTTTGGTAGTAGCAGAATTGGAAACAGCTTTTTTTCCACTATCACTCATTGCTTTTCTTCTCTCTAATGCAATTTCTCTACTAGTTTTCATTGACATAACCTTCAATTGTGAAACTTTTTAAAAAGACTTTCTCCAAAAAATTAAGTTCTTATGGAGAAAGTTATTTACTACGATAAGTAGCTTTAACGTCCTTGGAAAACAACAAAAGCTGTTCCTTGACTTTGAGTGTAAGCATCGTATCCGATGATTCTTACATGATGATCAGGGTATGCTCTATGGCATGCCTCTAATTCGCTCACGATCAAGTTAAGATCTTTTTCTCCAAAGAATGGGAGTTTCCAATAAGACCAATAAGTTTGCATACATCCACTTGGATGAACATGCTCAATAACTGGACTCCAACCTTGAGCAATTATGTAGGCAATTTGGTCATATATTTCTTCCTGGGTCATCGGTGGTAAGAAACCGAATGTTTCCAGGGTTGCAACTGTTTGATAGTCGCTTACTGTGCTCTGGAAAGGCATAATTAATCAAAATGTGAATGTAATTACTCGTAAAAAACGAGATTTTAAAAAATTTGAGGAGAATAAATCTCCTCAATTTAGAAACTTGAGTTAACCCTGAACATCAAGCTTGTCGACAGTGTCAAACTCAAACTTAATTTCCTTCCAAGTTTCTAGAGCAATAGCTAATTCAGGACTATGCTTAGCAGCTTCCATAAGAATGTCTCTACTCTCTTTTTCGATTTCGCGACCAGCATTACGGGCTTTTACACAAGCTTCTAAAGCAACTCTGTTAGCTGCAGCTCCAGCGGCTGAACCCCATGGATGACCATGTGTTCCTCCACCGAACTGAAGACAGGAATCATCCCCAAAGATTGCTAGCAGTGCAGGCATATGCCAAACATGGATACCACCTGATGCGACAGCAAATACTCCAGGCATTGAACCCCAATCTTGATCAAAGAAGTTACCTCTTGATCTATCTTCAGGAACAAATGACTCTCTTAAGTTGTCAATGTAACCAAGAGTTGTTTGACGATCTCCTTCTAGTTTTCCAACAACGGTTCCAGTATGTAATTGGTCTCCTCCAGATAGTCTCAAACATTTGGCAAGAACTCTGAAGTGAATACCATGCTTTGGATGTCTATCAATTACAGCATGCATAGCTCTATGAATATGCAGAAGCATGCCATTTTTACGACACCAATTAGCTAATCCAGTATTTGCAGTGAAACCACCAGTTATGTAATCATGCATGATGATTGGCATATCTAGCTCTTTTGCAAATTCAGCTCTTTCATAGAGTTCTTCAGGAGTGTTAGCAGTACAATTTAGATAGTGACCTTTAACTTCTCCAGTTTCTCGCTGAGCAAGCTTAACTGCTTCTGCAACAAACTCAAATCTTTCTCTCCAACGTTGGAATGGTTGAGAATTAATATTCTCATCATCCTTAGTTAAATCAAGACCGCCTCTAAGACATTCATATACAACTCGACCATAATTTTTACCAGATAATCCTAATTTAGGTTTAATGGTACAACCAAGTAGAGGTCTTCCGTATTTGTTGAGTCGATCTCTTTCAACTACGATTCCATTAGGTGGACCACCGCAAGTTTTAATAAAGGCAATTGGGAATCTAATATCTTCTAGACGAAGATGTCTTAGAGCTTTAAATCCAAAAACGTTTCCTACAAGAGATGTTAATACGTTTGTAATTGAGCCTTCTTCAAAAAGATCTAAAGGATATGCAATAAAAGCATAAAAAGCTTCAGGATCTCCAGGAACGTCTTCTATTCGATAACAACGTCCCTTATAAAATTCTAAGTCTGTAAGTAACTCGGACCAAACTGTTGACCAAGTACCTGTTGAAGATTCGGCGGCAACAGCTGCTGCAACTTCTTCTCTTGGAACACCTTCCTGACCTGTGCATTTGAAACAGGCTAGTAAATCGGTGTCTAGGGGTACATATTCTGGAGTCCAGTAGGTATCTCTGTACTCCTTTACCCCTGCATCATACTTCTTACTCATAAGGATAAATTTAGGTCTGTGTAGGGAAAATAATTATTGTGCAAAATTTATAAATCTTGCTTTACTTAATTAGTCCTTTTGACCAAGAAATTCACCATTACCTAGAGCAGGTTCAACTTCTCTATGAGGACGAGCAATAATGTGAGCTGCAACTAAACCGTCACCAACTCTTTCACAAGCATCAGCACCAGCTCTTACAGCTGCGTTAACTGCGCCTGTTTCGCCTCTAACTAATACTGTGACATAACCGCCACCAACGAATTCACGACCAATAAGGCGAACTTCAGCTGCCTTTGTCATTGCGTCTGCTGCTTCGATTGCAGGTACAAGTCCGCGTGTCTCGATCATGCCGAGAGCGATACCCATTGTTTCTGTAGCCATTGTCTACTAAATACTAAATGTGGAATGTTCAATTGGAACAATGCTTCATTAGGTACTTATAAGTCAAGCGTTTTCGATAAAATCTCCATTAATGTTTTTTCTATGATTCATAAGTTAAACTTATCACCCTTGCTACTATTGATATGTCAATACTTATGCAAATTAGTTAGTGCATCAAAACATACTGTTGTGTTAATAAAAAATTTACATTATGTTATTTCCGTACGAGACAGGCCCTGTCTATACAGGTGTGGAATGTTCAACCTTTCCTGTCTCCGTATCAAGCTTTAAAGTAAGATAATATTCACAATAAATTTTTTACTTAATTTTGAACCTTCCAGTTCTAACTATTGCGAGTGGCAATCAAAAAAAGGTATCTGAAATTTCAGAGATGCTGGATGTTTTGTCTTTAAAAGTTGAGAAGCAACCAGTATATTTAAATGTCGAAGAAACTGGGAAAACATATTTTGAGAATGCACTACTTAAAGCCAAGGCAGCTTCTCTAGAGACAAAAACTTGGGCATTAGCTGATGACTCGGGTCTGGAAGTAGATGTTTTAGATAATCGACCAGGAATTTATTCTGCTCGATATGCCAAAAATAGTGATGAGAAAATTAAAAAACTAATTAATGAACTTTCTGATAGTCCTTATAGAAGTGCAAGATTTATAAGCTGCATGGTTTTGTGCGATCCCTCAGGGAACTTGGTTAAAGATACAACAGGAATATGCTGGGGAGAAATTCTTAAGAACCCCAAATACCCAAATGGGGAATTCGAATCTATTTTTTGGGTTAAAGAAGCTAATTGTGTTTACGGTGAGCTCTCAAAATCACAACTAAATAAATTAGGTAGTAGAGGTAAAGCTGCAAAAATTATGTCACCTTTTTTAAAAAAAGAGATAGGTTTAAGTTAAAAAAGGTTTAAGTTAAAAAAGGTTTAAGTTAAAAATTCTCAATAATTTGAAATTTCTTCAATTGCTCTTATAGCAGCCGCTGCAGCCTCTTCTACATCCCCTTCTTTACCGGCAAGAGTTAATCTACCAAAAGCTCCAACAGCCTTAACATCAACAACAGTTATATTAGATGCTTTTTCAGCTTCATTGGCTGCTTTTAAAACATAACCAGCTGGTTCAGTTTCTAATATAAACATGCTCATTCCAGATTGAATCATTGATCCACTTCTGTTTTGCCTATTTATTAAAACTGCATGATCCGGAGTGATTGCTCGAATAACTTCAGTCCAACTCGTTGCAGGTTTTGTTCTTTTTCGAACTTCACTACCAATAGCATCTAAAACAACATCTCCAGAATGTAAAACCGTACTTTGATCTTTATGGTAAAGAGCAAGAGATCCAAATGCTCTTTCAACAATCATCTGACCAAGCCTTACATTACTTGCTTTTAGTGCAATATCAGTGACTCTATGAACAGCCATCCCGGGTGAAACTTCCATCCACAGACATGAATCACCAGGAATAGGTAAAAAACCTCTACTGACAGTTCCCATATATGCGGCTAATTGTGGTTGCAAAGAATCTAAAAAAACATATGTTCTTAACTCAATTTGCTCAACTTGACTTGCTTGTCTGGATACGAGAGACTTTTCTGAATCAGTAGTAATAAAACAGCTAGCACCACTGGCCTGAGATTGCACCTCAGATCCTGTGACTAGAGAACTCCCTTTTTTTCGTTCCCCTCTGTTTAAGCTAGAAGTTGGTTCCATTGAGGCGACTATAACGGATTATGGTTCTTTTTTTCTATTAAATTTACTTGCATGCTTACCACAAAACGATAACTTCAAGTAAAAGATATGCATTTTTATGGGAACCTCTCAAAAAAAAGAACCAAATGTTTCTGGTACTGAAAAAGAATTAACTCCTGATCAAACTCTTGGATTGGTTAGCCTAAGCTTGATGCAAAAACTATCTCAGAAAGACCCATCTTTTAGTTGGTTAGAAGAAGATAAAATTGAGAAAGTAAATCTTAAGAACCTTAGGGATAGATTGGAGTTAACCCAATTAGCTATTAATACTGGAGCACCTTTAACCACATCAGAAGTAACAGCTTTAATTGGAGCTAAGCCAGGAAAATCTAAGTTAGAAAGAGCAGGATTATTAGCTACGAAAATAGCTAGAAATGTATGGAAGCTCTCAAAAACAAGTCAAGGAAATTCCTTTTACAGAAATTAGAATATGACCAGAAAATAATTTTCATAATTCTCATTTAAGTATTTAAACATTCATATAAGTTTTTTAAATGTTTTCATTTTGTAAGAGAACTTATTAATTACTTTCTTAAAATTAAAAGTTTATGCAAGCTTAAAATATAAGCTCTTGAAAATTATTAATGAGTAAAGTTGAATTTAATAAGGAAACTGGCCCCAGAGAGGTTTTTTGTGGTTTAACTTCAATAGTCTGGCTACACAGAAGAATGCCTGATGCGTTTTTTCTGGTTGTAGGCTCAAGGACGTGTGCTCATTTAATTCAAAGCGCTGCAGGCGTTATGATTTTTGCTGAGCCAAGATTTGGTACAGCTATTCTTGAAGAAAAAGACCTTGCTGGTCTTGCTGACGCTCATAGTGAATTAGATCGAGTGGTTAATGATCTTATTGCGAGAAGACCAGAAATAAAAACCCTTTTTCTAGTTGGATCTTGTCCAAGTGAAGTAATCAAACTAGATCTTGCAACTGTCGCAGAGAAATTAAATAAAAGGTTTTTAGGTCAAGTAAGATTCGTTAATTATTCTGGCAGTGGGATAGAAACAACTTTTACCCAAGGAGAGGATGGTGCCTTAAAAGCTTTAATTCCATTAATGGATTCCTCTAATGAGGAAAAATTATTATTAGTTGGTACTCTTGCAAATAATGTAGAGGATAGGTTTAAAAAGATTTTTAAAAATTTAGGAATTTCAAATATTGAGAGCTTCCCACCTCGACAATCAACAGAATTACCAAAGATTGGCAAAAATACAAAAGTATTATTAACTCAGCCATATTTAAGTGATACGGTTCGAGACCTAAAACATCGGGGTTGTGAAATAATTTCAGCTCCATTTCCTCTAGGTATCGAAGGAAGTACAAAATGGTTTTTAGCTGCTGCTGAAGCTTTCAAAATAAGTGAACTTAAAGTCCATGAAATCATTTCCCCTTTAATCAATAGAGCAAAACTAGCTCTTGAGTCACACAAAGAGATACTAAAGGGGAAAAGATTATTTCTTCTTCCTGAATCGCAACTAGAGGTATCTTTGGCAAGATTCTTGCATAATGAATGCGAAATGGATCTAATAGAGGTGGGCACTCCTTACCTAAATAAGGATTTAATGAAGGAGGAGATTAATTTATTACCAGATAATACAAAAATTGTTGAAGGGCAACATGTAGAAAAACAATTAGATCGAGTGAGAGAATCTAATCCGGACTTAGTAGTTTGTGGAATGGGTTTGGCTAACCCTCTTGAGGCTGAGGGGATTAGTACTAAGTGGTCAATAGAAATGGTATTCAGTCCAATTCATGGAATTGATCAAGCTGCAGATTTGGCTGGTCTCTTCTCCAAACCTTTAAAAAGGAATCAAATACTAACTTCAAAAACTTTAGTAACGCATTAAAAAACTATGGAATTAACTCTATGGACTTATGAAGGACCGCCACATGTTGGTGCTATGAGAATTGCCTCCTCAATGAAAGATATACATTACGTGCTTCATGCCCCTCAAGGAGATACTTATGCAGATCTTCTTTTTACAATGATTGAAAGGAGGGGGCAAAGGCCCCCAGTTACATATACAACTTTTCAGGCTAGAGATCTAGGCGGAGATACAGCAGAATTAGTGAAGAAAAATATTAAGGAAGCGGTAGAAAGATTTAGACCAAAAACTCTTTTAGTTGGAGAAAGTTGTACAGCAGAACTAATCCAAGACCAACCTGGTGCCCTCGCAAAAGGGATGGGCTTCGATATGCCAATTGTTAATCTTGAATTACCTGCTTATAGCAAGAAAGAAAATTGGGGTGCTTCAGAAACCTTTTATCAATTAACAAGAACCCTTTTAAAAGATAAAGTTAGTTCTTCAGATAAAATAAATCCCCTCAGGTGGAAGGAATTAGGTAGAAGACCAAAAGTCAATATACTTGGCCCCTCATTGTTGGGATTTAGATGTAGGGATGATGTTATCGAAATCCAACGTATACTTTCAGAACAAGGTATTGATACAAACGTTGTTGCTCCATTAGGTGCTAGTCCTGATGATATTGAAAGGCTAATTGATGCTGAAATAAATATCTGTCTTTATAAAGAAATTGCTGAAACCTCATGTGAGTGGCTTAGTCGTAACTTCGGAATGGAATATACAGATACTGTTCCTATTGGAATAAAAAATACTATTGAATTTGTAAATGAAGTTCATAAGAAATTAGATCTTCCTTTGACAAATCATAAAGAACTAGAAAATAAATCAAAACTTCCTTGGTACTCAAAATCAGTTGACTCAAATTATCTAACTGGTAAAAGAGTTTTTATTTTTGGTGATGGAACACATGCAATTGCAGCAGCCAAAATTGCTAAGGAAGAATTGGGTTTTGAGGTAGTGGGTCTTGGAACATATAGCAGGGAAATGGCGAGGCATGTAAGAGCTACTGCAAAAGCTCTAAATGTAGAAGCTCTGATAACCAACAATTATCTAGAAGTAGAAGATGCAATGAGAAAAGCCGCCCCTGAACTAGTTTTAGGGACTCAAATGGAAAGGCATAGTGCAAAAAGACTCGGCATTCCATGCTCAGTAATTAGTACTCCTATGCATGTTCAAGATGTTCCTGCAAGATACAGCCCACAAATGGGATGGGAAGGGGCTAATGTGATTTTTGATGACTGGGTACATCCGTTAATGATGGGCTTAGAAGAGCATCTTATTGATATGTTCAAACATGACTTTGAATTTGTTGATGGCCATCAAAGCCATTTAGGACATACAGCGACAAATACAAAGGACTTTTTAAAGTCTGACGAAAAAAAAGAAAATAATATTAAAGAAGGAATTATCTGGACTGAATCGGGTAGAGCTGAATTAACAAAAGTTCCATTTTTTGTAAGAGGTAAAGTCAAAACAAATACTGAAAAATACGCAATCTTGAAAGGAATTCCAGAGATAAGCGATGAGACTCTTTACGATGCCAAAGCATATTTCAGTTAATTTTTACTAATAAACTATTATTAAGTCATGAGTATTTTCACTCATAATCTAATAGATTTAATCCTAAAAATTCAGTTATAAGAACATATTTTCCACTTTTAATACAATTAGATACATATTTGTTTAGAAACATATTTCATGTGTATTTACACTGCAAGAATATAAATAATAATGTGTTTTAAGCTTTAAATGACAAGTACAATAAATAAACCTCTTGATGGAGAAGGAAGTGTTCAAGTAAAGCAAGATCCAAAAATAAATATCGAAGAAGGGGCTTTAGTTATTGCCGTGTATGGGAAGGGTGGCATCGGAAAATCAACTACATCATCAAACCTTTCTGCTGCATTCTCAAAATTAGGGAAAAAGGTTCTACAAATTGGTTGTGATCCGAAACACGATAGCACTTTCACTTTGACTCACAAAATGGTTCCGACAGTTATTGATATTCTTGAAGAGGTAGATTTTCATAGCGAAGAATTGAGGCCAACCGATTTCATGTTTGAAGGGTTTAATGGCGTCATGTGCGTTGAAAGTGGAGGACCTCCCGCTGGGACAGGGTGCGGGGGGTATGTAACTGGTCAGACAGTTAAACTATTAAAAGAACATCACTTATTAGAAGATACTGACGTTGTTATTTTTGATGTCCTTGGAGACGTCGTTTGCGGGGGATTCGCAGCTCCATTGCAACATGCAAATTACTGTTTAATTGTTACGGCTAATGACTTCGATTCAATATTCGCTATGAATAGAATAGTCTCTGCAATCAAAGCAAAAGCAAAAAATTATAAAGTCAGATTAGGTGGGGTAGTAGCCAATAGATCAAAAGATACAGACCAAATTGATAAATTCAATGAGAAAACAGGTTTAAAAACTATGGCCCATTTTAAAGATGTCGACGCCATCAGAAGATCAAGACTAAAAAAATGTACAATTTTTGAAATGGAACCAACTGAAGATGTCATTGAAGTTCAGAATGAATATTTATCACTTGCCAAAAATATGCTGGAAAACGTAGAACCTTTGGAAGGAAATCCACTTAAAGATAGAGAAATTTTTGATTTATTGGGATTTGATTAGTTTAGATTAATTTAATCCAACCAATTTTTTTGTTAGATCATAAGTTAGTTGAGAAGTCTTAGTATCAATTATTCTTTTTGACAACTTTTGAGCAAAAGCTTTTCTTCCAGTTTTTTGACGATTACCCCAGCTCCAATGAACTGATGATTTAGCATATTCTTTATGGGTTGCCACTTGAGCGACTCTCTCTCCTGCCACTCTTTGTGAAACATATCCACCTGTTATGAATTTTTGAAATATCGGGAAAAGAACTCTAAATAACCAAGGGGTATCTCTAAAGAGATTCGTGTCAGCAATACATCCAGGATAAAGAGAATTAACAATAATTTTCTCTGCAGGATACCTTTTTGATAATTCCTGAACGGTTACCATATTGCAAAGCTTACTATCTTTATAAGCCTTACCAGGTTTGAATTTCTTTCCATTCGCCATACTTATTGGAGATAAAAAACCATTTTTAAATCCAGATAAATCACCTAAATCAGCTGGGGCAGGAATAGGGATTCTCCCTCCAAGTTCTGAATAATTCGCTGTGACAGTACCCAATATTGTAATTCTTGGCTTGAATAAAGTAGATTTACCATTTAAGACAATTTCTCTTTCTGAAGATAAAACATTCTCCATAAGCTTGTTGATCATTAGAAAATGGCCAAAATGATTTACCGCCATGGAGTTTTCGAAGCCCTGTGGTGATCTTTCAGGTCTCTTTAGTCTTGGCTTATAAACTGCTGCATTACAAATAATAGAATTTATTGGTTTTTGAAATCTCTCCAATATTTCATCGCAAGCTTTTCTTACATCGTCTAAGTTAGCAAGATCCATTTCAATAAAGTGAACATTTTTGATTTCATCTTTTGTCAAAAAATCCTTAGATATTGTTATCGCTCTTTTATTTGACCGATTAACAGCTATAACTTCCCATCCAAATCTTAAAAGAGGTTTTAGAGTATTTAATCCAATTCCTGAAGTTGTTCCTGTTATTAGGACTAAGCCCTTAATGTTCTTTCTCACTAGAAAAAATTTAATAAAAAAAATGATAAGTAAGATAATTTCTAGATCAACCTTATCATCGCCATATTACTCTGATAATGTCCCTAGAAATTATTTGATCCTGATCCTTCATAAATCTTTGCTCACCATCAGGAGAAAATAAATCATCGAACCTAGTTGACAAAACATCGAATCGATATTTTTCATATGATAAAGAGTCTTTAATTTCCCTTAATCTGGTTAACCTAATTTTGGAACTGTAGCCTAGTTTAACCAAACTTATTATTGCTAGAACAGAAAAGCAAATTTTTATAATTAAAAAAACTTGTGTCACAAAATTTTCCTGTTTCTGTTGCTTAAATTTAAGTGTAGACCCTAAATCTTTTTTAAGGTAAATACTATTTTTTAAAAAAGATTTGGACAAATTTACTTATCGGTATTTTACTGAATAATTCAGTTCAGCTTTAATTATAATTTTACCTTAAATATAGATATTTTCTAATATATTTTAGTTTCTACCTAAACTTATTCCTAGCCTTAATGCTAAAACTCCCGCATGAATAACTACTATGAGGCTTAGTGCAATTAAATTTATTGTTTGAGTTGGCTCCATGTTAAAAAAAAGATTTCTTATATTCTCCACCTAAAAGAGGGGATTTGACACACTATTACAAAATGATGTTACGTAATTAATAAATTGAAAGAAAAAATTTATTGAAAATTATCATAAAAAGACATACACAATTAATTTTGGGAATAGAAAATCAAGCTTTAATTTTTTCAACAAGTAATTTAACTGGATTTGAACAAATGGCTTTAGATTTAAATTCTTTAGATCAGACAATTTCGAATCCAGAAATAATCCTCACATTGAGATTCTACTATTGGGCTGGGGATTGGCTTTCAATTGGTTATCACCAAAAGGAGATCCCTAGCCATTGGGAAAAACTATTATTTAATGAGGAGATTAACATTGTAAGACGTCCTTCTGGAGGGGGAGCTGTTTTGCATTCAGGTGGAATAACATATGCCATAACATTTAAAAAAACCTACTACAAAATCCTTAGTTATAAAATGGTTAACGATTGGTTAATTAAAAGTTTTAAAGAATTAGGTCTAACACTGAAAAATGGAAATTTACAAAAATCAAGCATCAAACCTAATTGTTTCGGGACTTCATTAGTTTCTGATTTAGTTGATCAGGATGGTTTCAAAAGAATAGGGAGTGCACAATATCGTAAAAAAGGTGCCTTCCTTCAGCATGGAGAGATTCAAACAAATCCCTCAAAAGATTTGTGGTTCAAATTATTTAAAGAAGAAGCTCCACCGAAAGTAGATCTTGACCTTAGAAATGATGAAATAGTTGAACATTTAAAAAAATCATTCCTAAAGAATAAATCAAATCTAAGGATAAAAAATGTTGATGTAAATAATAAAGTTATTCGAAAATTTTCATAAAACCAATTCTTAAAGATCTCCTTTCTGCTTCATTGAATTAACTATTCTTGGTAATTGAATTCCTAAAGGATACTGATTTTTGTTATTTAATTTGTTTAGAATCTCTGAAGGCAAATTAAAACCTAATTTATTCAATACAAAGTATCCGATTTGTAATCTATCAATTATCCCCATGGGGATATCTGCTGCATTTAGTACCAATATAAAACCTTCACTACTTTCTTCAAGTCTCTCTATGGCTTTCCATAATTTGTCATCACTATATACACTTACGAAACTATTGATTCCTTTCTTAAAATCTTCAACATAAGTTCGTTCCCATTTTTTTATAGATACATCTTTTAAAATATTCTCATCAACAAACCCTGTCCATCTACCATTATTGGTAACAAAGAAATATTTATCTACTGCATCCTTTTTATTCTTTAATAATGCATTAAATTTTGAAAAATTAGAATCAAATTCAATTTTTCTCATTGGCTTTAATTTCAGATCAGAAGCTTTACTGAATTTAAGTATGTTTTCAATTTTTAAAAATTGACTTTCTGATTTTGAAGAATTTATCCCAAATAAACCTAAAAAAGAAAGAATAAAACCATAGTAAAAGTTAATTCTGAATAAACAAATTACCCCAAATATTAGGACTAACAAAGATAAATATAAATTGACTTTATTGAGGAAATTTCTTCCTTTATTTTTACTCCCTGTAAAATACCAAATTATACTTTTTAATAAATTTCCTCCATCTAGAGAGCCTACTGGAATTAAATTTAAGAAGCCCAGGAATAAATTTAATATACCTACTCTTGAAATTATATTGATAGCTATTAGTTCTTGAGATGAACTATTATTACTAATTAAAAGCAAAACAAATGCTGTACTAAAACACAATAGGGGTCTAACCATTGCGATTTTAATATTACCTAAAGCAGTTTGACAATACTTATCTATTTGTAAAATTGATCCAAGAAAATAAAAAGTAATTTTTTTTATTTTTACTCCCTGATTTAAGGAAACAAATGTATGAAAAACCTCATGAGAAATAATTGAAGATAATAAGAAAAAAGAAGTTAAAAATCCTATAATCCATGCTTCTTTAATATTGTAGATATCACTTGAAGTTAAATTAACCTGATTACTTATACTCCATGAGAATAAAAAGAGAATCGCAAACCAATAAGGATGAATTTTGAAGGGAATTCCCCATATTTTAAAAATTTGCCAACTTCTCAAAAATAATCTCCGTTATATTTATCAATAATATTAATTCTACATATAGGATAATGATATGCCCAAGACTAATACTCTAGTTAAAATTTGTGGACTTACTTCCGAAGAACAAGCTCTTCAAGTAGCTAAATTAGGAGCCCACGCTATAGGGGTTATATCGGTTGAAGAGTCCCCAAGATATATATCAGCTGAAATTAAGAAAAAAATCTTTAGATCCCTAGAAAATTTTTATCCAAAAATCGAAAGGGTATCAGTTGTAAAAAATTGTCCTATTGATTTTATTATTAAAAATTTCTTAGGCAAACCAAGTGAAACTATAATTCAATTACATGGAGACGAAGATATTGATTACTGTAAGGAAATAAGAGAAAAAATTCCAAATATTGGCCTATGGAAAGCTTTCAGAATAAAAACGAAAAAGGACTTGGAAAATATTAAACCTTTTGAAGATTTTGTAGATGCAATACTACTTGATTCTTGGAATAAAGAAACCTATGGAGGCTCTGGGGAAAAAATAAAATCCAATTATTTAAAGAATCTGCAATTTAGTAAACCTTGGTGGTTAGCAGGGGGAATATCAATGGAATGGATAGATGAGATTTTAACGGATATCAAACCAGATGGACTAGATATTTCTAGCAGTATTGAAATTTCTCCAGGTTTAAAAGACATAAATAAAACAGAAGTTTTAATTAAGTATTTAAAATGAAATTAATAATTATTTGAAGCAGATTGCTGTTTTACAAGCTCGAAAAATTCTTGTTTTAGACTTAAATCATGTCTAAAATCACCTCTTACTACAGAATTAATCATACTTGTATTTGGTTCTTTAACTCCCCTCCATTTCATACAATAATGTTGGGCCTTTACGATAATACCTAAACCTTTAGGTTCACACAATTTTTCTATTTCATCTGCAAGTATCATTACAGCTTCTTCCTGAATATGGGGTCTTGAAAAAACCCAATCAGCAACTCTCGCGAACTTTGAAAGTCCTATGACCTTATTTCCAGGTTTAATACCTATCCAACATTCTCCTAGAATTGGAACTAAATGATGAGAGCAAGCAGACCTTACAGAGATAGGACCAACTGTATAAATCTCATCAAGATTCTTATCATTAGGGAAACTGGTAACCTTTGGTTGTTCATAATATCTCCCTTTAAAAACTTCATTTAAATACATCTTTGAAACTCTTTCAGCAGTCTCCTGAGTATTATGATCATTTTCAACATCTATAACGAGAGACTTAAGTAAGTCTTTTACTCTGGATGCAACTTCTTTTTCTAAAATTTCTAATTCTCCAGGATTAATGAAATCTGAAATATTGTCGTTAGCACTAAATCTTGTCCCAGAGTTCTTAATTCTGTCTCTGATAATTTCAGAGATTAGTTTATTAGTAATCTGATCGTCAAAATTTTTAATATTATCGTTGGGTAATGTAGAGGTCATAAAATTCTTAACAGAAAATTGTATGCAACTTAATTAACTGTATCTTCTAAAAGCTTAATTGCTTATACACTATATCACATTCTCTTGTTCAATCGGGTTCTAAAAACCCCTTAAAAAATCACTTTTTAAAGATTTAAATAAGGAAGAGAATGTTTAAAAAGCTCCTCCAGAGGGCATTAAAGTTAAGTCTTCAATCAGTTGAGATTCAGGTTGTTGAGCCATATAGAGAATAGTATCTGATACTTTGCTTGAGGAGAGCATAAAAGTTCTATTAAAATCAGCATTAATAGATTCTGAGTCCCAAAGAGGGGTATTTACTGAACCAAGAGTTATTGTGCATGCTCTAATTGAATTAGATCTCTCCTCTTCCCTCAAGCATTTAGTAAACATGGCAAGTGCTGATTTTGAGACACAATAAGCCCCCCATTGAGGGAATACATTATAAGAGGCATGACTACTAACATTAATAACTAGACCACCTTTTTTTCTCATTTGAGGAATTATTGAGCTGCAAATTTGAAAAACACTTGTAAGGTTTATTTGAATAGTTTGTTCCCATTGACCTAAATCCATTTCTACTAGAGGTCCATTAAATGCACAACCGGCGTTATTTATCAAGACAGAAGGACAACCATAGTTCTCAATTGCTTCTCTAACACAATTATCTATTTCTAAAGAATTAGATAAATCACATTTAACCAAACTAATTTTAGATTTAGTAGTCAATAGTTCACTTTTTAGTTTTTCCAATAAATCCATATTTCTGGAGAGTAAAATTAAATCCCAACCGGCATTGGCAAAAGTAATTGCTGTAGATCTGCCAATACCTTTGGTAGCACCTGTTATAAAAGCTAGTTTCAATTTATTCACTATTTTGGGGAATCTCACTATAAATCTCTTCAATATTATTTGCTTCGATAAATTTACCCAAAACCCTAAACTTTTTGTATCTTTCCTCAACTAATTCATCTTCAGACATTTGCAGTAAAGCATTAAGATGTTTCTCAATAGCCTCTTTTAGTGTATTGCCAGCATCTAAAGGAGCCCAATTGTTCCCGCCAGAAGGTTCTGGCAATACCTCATCTATTATCCCCAACTTAAGTAAATCTTTACCAGTAATTTTAAGTGCTGATGCAGCCTCTGGCGCCTTCGCAGCATCTCTCCACAAAATTGATGCACAGGCTTCAGGACTAGCAACTGTATAAACACTGTGTTCAAACATTAGTAACCTATCAGCAACACCTATTCCAAGCGCACCTCCTGAACCGCCTTCTCCAATGACAGTTGCCACAATTGGAACTTTCAATCCAAACATCTCTCTTAGGTTTCTTGCAATCGCTTCTCCTTGACCTTGTTCTTCAGCTTTTAAGCCAGCATAAGCTCCAGGGGTATCAATAAATGTAAGAATTGGCAATGAAAATCTATTTGCATGCAGCATTAATCTAAGAGCTTTTCTGTAACCTCCTGGTTTTGCCATCCCAAAATTTCTTACTACATTTTCTTTTGTATCCCTTCCTTTCTGATGCCCTAAAATCATCACTGGCCTATTATTTATCGAACCTATCCCCCCAATCAACGCCATATCATCACCGCCATTTCTATCTCCATGTAATTCAATCCAGTCGTCACAAAACATTTGAACAAAATCCAAAGTACTAGGCCTTTGAGGATGTCTAGCTACCTGAATTTTTTGTGCAGGAGTAAGAGATTTAAATATTTCTTCTCTTCTTCTGGCAGCTAAGGTTTCAAGCTGCAAAAGCTGTTGACTAACATCAACTTCTGAATCTCGCGCTAATTCTTTAATTTGCTCTATCTGTTTCTCAAGTTCAACAAGAGGCTTTTCAAAATCAAGAAGGTAACGTTTAGCCATAATTTAGACAGTTAATATTTTATGCTGCTTATCAATTCCAATTGCAGAAAAACCATGTTTTAAAGAAGCTGCTCCAATAAATTCCATCTTTTCAAGAGAAATATTATTTCTTCCCCAACTAAAGTTTGTATGACACTTTTCAAATTCTAAAATCATAGCTTCTGCAAAACAAGCAAACATCTCTCTCTGAGGGTTTTGCATTTCTGCAAGTTCCATCATATTCCAACCAATATCATTAAAAAACTCTACTATACCTCCTTTTAAAACATGAATATTTTCACCCTGAAATTTCTCATCAAGATTTTTGGGATATCCACCATCAATCATTAAACATGGTTTTTTTAAGTTATCAATATCAATTTCAATAGTTTTAGGCATACTTGCTACCCATACAACAATATCCGCCTGAGGCAATGCCTCATCTAAACTTGTTATGGTGCCACCATCTAATTCTTTTTGTAACAGCGCTAGTGGTTCTTGTTGTCTTGCTACCATAATAAGTTCTGAAATACCAGTTTTATTGATAAGCCATCTACAAACAGCACTACCAATATCACCTGTAGCACCAATTACAGCAACAGTTGCTTTTTTAAGGTCTATCCCTATGCGAGGGGCATTAGTTTCTAGTTGCTTACAAATAACCCAGGCGGTATGAGTATTGCCAGTAGTAAACCTTTCCCACTCTAATGAAGTATTTCTAATTTGTTTATGCTGTAGAAGATTAAAGTTCTCAAAAATAATAGAAGTAAATCCTCCTAAAGCGGTAATGTTGATCCCTTTTTTCTGAGCTAGTTCCATAGCATTTAGTACTTTTCTTCTAGCCGTTTTAAACCTAGAAAGCATTTCAGGAACAAAGCACGAATCTATATAAGAACCTTCAATAGATATTCCAGTAGCACTCTTAACTTCTACATTTTCAACAAGCTGAGGAGGAGCTGTACACCAAACATCCAAATCGCCATCAGCAATATGATCAAAGCCTAGCATCGAAGCTTTTCTTTTTGCATCTTCAAAACTGGTTGAGTGGCCTATTAACCCAAACATTTAAAGTTTATAAATGGTTTCTATACGATGTTATGAACAATAGCACAGAGGTAACTACTTAAATAGGATTGATTAATTTTTAAAATCCTTAATTATTTGGAAATGTAATTAGACGATAGCTGCCATAGCCATTCTTGCAATTTCTCTATTATCTAGACCTATTTCCATCAATGTATCTTGATAAGCAATCATAAATTCTTCCATTAATTCTTCTCTGTCCATAGCTAAAACTGATGCGTCATCTGCTACTTCATCTAACATTTTTTTAATTAACGGAAGATTAACCTTATTAGCTTCCATTAATTCTTCTTTACAAGTAGATAAATTGTCTTTAAGCCACTCTTGACCGTAATTTAAGTGAAGATATTCATCTTTGACCACTCCCTCTGTTATTTTTTTTGCAAAAGGATCTGCAACTCTTATGTATACGTTATAAGCAGAGATTGCAAATGCTTCAATTAAGATAGCTTGTATTAAAAGACATGTTGTTAAATTTCCTTTTTCAAGAGCGACTTGAAAATTACCATGTAATTTAGAAAAGAATTTTTTAGCAAATTCCATATCAGCTACTACACCTAAATTTCTTCCACATGCTGTAAAGCCTTTTTTATGCTTCATTTCCATTCTCGCCAATTTAGTTAACTCCTCTAACTCATTTGGAATCAAAGTTGCTATTGAAATGTAATTATCATGAGCCTCTTGCTCTCCCTCTATAACAATTGCATTTATTCTGCTGTATGCGTCCTTATAAGAATCTGTAGTGAAGTCGGGCAAATCAAAAGAAACCGGATTAGTCGATTCTTCAATAGTTTTCTTATTTGATTCTAGAGTTTGCATGTCAGTAATCTTTAGCTCATTATGCATGAATATTACACGATTATAGTGAATTTATTTAAATTTCATGAAAATAGTTTCAATTGTTAAGTCACATTTTTTACTTAAACTTGCTTAAGAATTATTTGGCCAATCTGATTGCATCAGATTCATAATCAATTTGAACCAATGATTAATCAATAATTCCTTTAAATTTTTCCCTAAAGACTCATTTGCTCCTCTACTATCTCCTATAACTCCTGATTTACTGAAGTCGTCAGTAAGCCAAGCAGTAGGCGCATTGCCCTCTAGACTCCAACCTTGAGGAATTTCTAATTTATTACCTTCATTTGGGCGTTCATCACCTACTAATTCTGGTTTTAAAGCCAGCATCAAACTTGTTTCAGCTAAAGAAGCATGAAGCCCATCCTCAATCTCAGTTTTTGTTAAAAATTCACCTAATCCATTAACACCACTCCATAAGAAACAAGGAAAAACTGCCATCCCTGGTGAGAAACTTCTTAGCTCTCTTGCAGCTGTACTTAATAGTGAGATTTGACCTCCATGTCCATTAATCAATATCAATCTTTTAAAACCCATTTCAGATAATTGACTTCCAACTTCCTTAATTATTGAGGTTATTAAATTTGAAGAAAGTGAAATTGTCCCGGCAAAACCCTTATGCTCTGGAGAAAAACCAAAATATTGAGTTGGAAGTTTTTTTAATGGAATATCGGGAGGGAATAATTTAAAAACTTCGCTAATAATTTCATCAACAAAAATACTATCCGTCGCAAGAGGCAAATGCGGGCCATGTTGCTCAACAGCACCGAATGGCCAAATCACTGTAGATCTTTTGTTTTTTGCAACACTCTCAATTTCTTGCCAATTTAAATGTTCAAATTTATTAGGTATTGGTTTAAAGTTCATTAATTTTAATTTTGAGTACTAACATTTAGAGTATGTTATTAATTAATTATTCTTATTTTACCTACGATGGGAGTCAATAATAAAAATGCCCAAGATAATATCCACCTTAAGGGCAAAAAAAAACCTCTTCAGGTACTTCACATTAGCAAGAAAGATACTCAAAAAAAATCTGAACACATAAATAATGAGCAAACCAATTCGCAAGAAGAAATTAAAGACGAAAATATCGCGATCAAACCTCAGATCATTGAAAATGATTCTGTAAAAGAAGTTGATGACAGTAATGAAAACATTAAAGATTTTGATGTTTCTAAACAAGATTCAACTAAACATGACTTAAATAGACCCCTTAATTTTTCAGAGCAAAACACAGATTTTCAATTAGAGAGAGCTGTTGATGAATTCGATTTTGATGAAAGTGCTTTTTTGGAAGCTTTAAATGCAAATGAGCCAATTGGGGCTACAGGAGAAACAATTTCAGGTAAGGTTATAGCAATCGAAAGTGATGGACTATATGTTGACATAGGTGGAAAAGCACCTGGTTTTATGCCCAAAAATGAATGTGGTTTGGGTGTCATAACTAACTTTAAAGAAAAATTTTCTATAGGCTTTGAGATGGAAGTTTTAGTTATCAAAGAACAAAATGCTGATGGGATGGTAACAGTTAGCGCTCGGGCATTAATTCTCAGGCAAAGTTGGGAAAAAGTATCAAGTGCCGCAAAAAATGGAGAATTAATTAACGTTTTAATTAATGGATTTAACAGAGGAGGTCTTACGTGTGATGTAGATGGATTGAGAGGATTCATCCCAAGATCCCAACTTGAAGATGGTCAAGACTATCAATCTTTTGTTGGCAAAACTCTAAAAGTGGCGTTTCTTGAGGTGAATCCAGAATCCAGAAAATTAGTTCTCTCTGAAAAGAAAGCATCATTAGTCTCTAAACTTACAAGTTTAGAATTAGGTCAATTAATTGAAGGTGAAGTTTTGGCAGTAAAACCATATGGCTTCTTTATAGATTTAGGTGGAGCTAGTGGACTTCTTCATCAATCCTCACTAACAAATGGATCAATTCGTTCTTTAAGAGAAGTTTTTAGAGAAGGGGAAATGATAAAAGCTTTAATATCTGAAATTGACCTCGAAAAAGGACGCATTGGACTCAATACAGCACTCCTAGAAAACTCTGCGGGAGAATTAATTATTGATAAGCAAAAGGTTATGCAAGAAGCCGTAGAGAGAGCACTAAAAACTAAAGCACTCTTCGATAAAAAAGAACAAGATAAATGAACATCAATAAAGAAATGGAGTCGAGTCTTAAATTAAAAATTTCAGATTGGGAATTAGACTTTTACTCAAGACCAATTATTGAATCAAATGGAAAAAAAAGGTGGGAGTTAATTATTTGCTCTACAAGAAGTTATAAGACAGAAGATATTTTTTTTTGGAGTAAAAAATGTCCTGCCAATGAAGTTAATTCAGTATGGCTTACAAAGGCACTAAATGAAGCAATAAGTGAAGCAAGAAAACAAGGCTGGTCGAAACCTTCAATAGTTCGATTCTGGAGGTCTTCAATGAAATCGATCATTAAGAAATCTTTAGAGGCAGTAAGTATCGAGGCTCTTGTAAGTAGGAGAACTTACAATTTATTAGATAGAATTGAATTTCTTGAAAAAGAGATTTATCCAAAGGAAAAAGGTTATGTGAGAGGTGTCCTAGCTCCTACTTTTACTTCTAAAATGGAAAACCCTCCTCAACCTCTACCAGAAGCAGTAAGGGGTGATGCTTTAACTATCTCTGAAATATCAATTGGCGAATTAAAATCAGCAGAAAATTGGCCTATGGAATTTGGAGATATTTTCCCAATCCAGGAAGATTTAGAGGATAACTACTTAGTTCCAGGATTAAGACTTTTTAGCAAAGATAGATCTTTAGCACTTTCAGCATGGTTCAGTAGTTTAGAACCTATTAAATTGGTCATCAATAAGAACCAACTCATACTTGAAGCTTCAGAAGACGATAAGTGGCTGGTAACTGATTTGCCAGAAAAAGATGCAATAATTTTGAGTACAAAATTTTCAGAGAATAAAAAAAATTCTTTTGGTTATCAATTTATTTCCATACAGTCAACGCCATACATCGAAAAATTTGCAGGATTCTGGATCTTGAGAGATATTGAATTAATTTCATAAATTCAGATTAGGAGCAAAAACTATTCCATACAAAGAAATATATTTCTCAAAAGCTGAAATTTTTATTCAGAACAAAAAATTTGAATATTATTCATCACCTATCCTTAGTCAATATAATTTCAAACATGCATATTTTACGAAGTCTAGCTCTGAGAAATTTCTTCAATTATTGGGAAATCACTTTAATGAAAATTACATAAATTGTGTTTCCAATCAAATTCACAGTAATTTGATAGTCCTTGGATCACTTTCGCAAGAAGGTAGTAAAACTATTGCAGATGGTCTTTTTAGCAATAAATGCAATCAAAATTTATGGATTTATACAGCTGATTGCATGCCAATATTATTTGCAGATAAAAGGACAAGAACTGTAGCAGCCTTACATTGCGGAAGAAAAGGTTTAGAAAAAAAAATAATAAAAAATCTAGTTAAAATTTTCGATAATTTTGGGTCATCTAGAGATGACTTACTTGTTGCCATAGGACCAGCTATTTCTAAGGAACATTATCTAGTTGATCAATTTACACTCAAGGAATTTTATAGAAAGGCCGAAAACAAAAAAATAGCGGTGAATTTGACTAAAACTGAAAAAGATCTTTGTTTTAGTGATTCAAAACGCTTCAAAGAGCAAAACTTAAATCAACTTGATCTCAAAAGATCTGCTTATAGACAACTTTTAAATGAGAACATTCCTAATACAAATATAGACATTTCAAATTTATGCACATACAAATTAAAAAATGAATTTAATTCATGGAGAAAGAGCAAAACATTCTCAAGACAATGGAATTTTATTTGCTCATAGAGAAGGTTAACTTGGACAAATTTCACTAGTTAAGTCTTTAGCGACTAATAATTCGGTCATCTCCTTAGTACCTTTAATATTAAAAACTTTGGCTACCAAAACATTCTCTTTGAAACCAAAAGGTTTTATTTTCACTTTGCTTCCCCTTGGGAATTCACTCTTAAGTAAATTAGTTGCTTTAAGCTCATCATTTTCATTTACATCTACACAAAATAGTCCAATCGTTAAATTCCTATTTTGATCCCCCACCAAAATAGTATTTGAGCTTTTAATTTGAAGGATTTCCGCCGAGTTAACTATCACAGGATTAAGAACAATCAAGCAGGCTATAATTAAAATTTGTGATAATTTTTTCAATTCAAAAAATTCTAATTTTTTAAATTATATTAAAGTTAATTTTTTAAAAATGACAAATTTAAAAAAATTAGTCTTCACAATTAACATATCCAACCATTTGAGCATTACTTTTACCAGGAGGAACCATTGGATAACAATTTTCACCTCTTCTAACAAGGATATTAATCAAGGCCGGGCCGTTATGATCAAGCGCATTTTTTAATTCATTCTGTAATTGTTTTCTATCAGAAATCAAATATCCTTTAACTCCAAAAGACTCAGCAAGTTTTACAAAATCGGGTTCACCACAACTCATATCAGATGAGGAATATCTTTCATCATAGAAACTTTCCTGCCATTGTCTTACCATCCCTTGCCAGCGATTATTGATAATAATCAATTTCACCTTTAGACCATATTGAGATAAAGTTCCTAATTCTTGAATATTCATTAAGACACTTGCATCTCCTGCGATACAAATTACATCTGAATCAGGTAAGGCTGCTTTTACTCCAATTGCCGCTGGCAATCCAAAACCCATAGTTCCTAAGCCTGCACTACTAATCCATTTTCTTGGAGAATTCCTAAGATATTGAGCAGCCCACATTTGATGTTGTCCTACATCTGTCGTTACATATGCTTCTGGTGAAAATTCTCTCACTTTTAAAAGAACCTCTTGAGGATAAATTTCTCCTTCTTTAGGCGGATCATATAAAGGATGTTTATTTTTCCAAAAATCAATTTTTTCTAACCAGTTTTTTGTCCGACAAGTGAGTTTGTTTTTTAGAGATTGTTCATTAATTTTGAGAACAGCTTTTGAAACATCAGAAACAATTGCAACATCTACACGTCTATTTTTATTAACTTCTGCCGGGTCGATATCTATATGAATTACCTTTGCATTAGATGCAAAAGTATCTAATTTTCCTGTCACCCTATCATCGAATCTAGCTCCAATAGCAATTAAAAGATCGCATTCTGTAACAGCGAAATTTGCATAAGCAGTGCCATGCATTCCTAACATCCCTACTGATAAATTATCTTTTTCATCAAAAGCGCCCTTCCCCATTAAGGTTGTGGTAACTGGTATTTGATAATTCTTTGCCAAAGTTTTTATTTCATCATGGGCCCCTGAAGATATTGCCCCACCACCTACGTACAGAAGAGGTCTTTCAGAAGCTTCTATTAATTTAATTGCTTTATTAATATCGGAATCATTAATTTCTCCATTCCTTTTAAATCCTTTAGGAATAATCTCACCAGGAAAAACTCTTTGGTAATTAAAGAACTCCTGACCAACATCTTTTGGTATATCAATTAAAACAGGGCCAGGCCTTCCAGATGAGGCTATAAAAAAAGCTTCAGAAACTACTTTCCCGATATCTGAAGGATTTCTTATTACCCATGAATGTTTCACTATTGGAAGAGTTATGCCAAAAATATCAGTTTCTTGAAAAGCGTCTGTCCCTATAGCAGGTCTTGGGACTTGACCTGTAACTACAACTAGGGGGACTGAATCCATTTGCGCAGTGGCAATTCCAGTTACCAAATTTGTTGCACCTGGGCCTGATGTCCCAAAACATACTCCTACTTCACCAGTAGATCTTGCATATCCATCAGCTGCATGTGAACCACCTTGTTCATGCCTAACCATATAATGCTTTAACCAACCTTCTTGTTCTGCTTTGTGAACAGCATCATATATTGGTAGTATGGCTCCTCCGGGATATCCAAATATAACTTTTACTCCATGAATTTTTAAAGAATCCATTAGTGCATCTGCACCAGTTATCCAAACTGGATTTTCACGTTTTGAACTACCCTTTGAAAAGGATCTCGAAGTAAGAGTCACTAAAGAAATTCAATATTTACTATAAATATTAAACTTAATTAAATACTTTTGCCTCATTTAGAAATGTAATGTCAGAAATGTATTCAAAATAATCTCTATATAAATTAAAAATTATCTAATGAATTTCAATTGTTCTTTATAAAATTCCTAATTTATGTAAAGGTCCAGAGCCTGAAATAAGTTCAATAAAAAGCACAAGAAAAATAATCATTGCAACCCTTCCATTCCACACTTCTGAACTATTATTCCAACCCCATTGCCACTTCTCTTGGGGATAAAGTTTAACTTTTTCAGGCAACTTTGAAGCCTCTTCTAAATTAACAAGGGGTCCTTCCAAGCAGGAAATAACTAGATCACTAAGGCCTTCAATAAAAGTCGGATGAGTATTTAAAGCCTTAACTCTCCGAAAGTTTTTAATTCCAGCCTTTTCAGCAATTTCTTTATATTCAATATCAATTTCTTGCAATGTTTCGATATGCTCTCCAACGAAACTTATGGGGACCACAATCAGATCATTAACATTTGACCTTCCAAGATCAGCTAATACTTCTTCTGTATAAGGCTTCAACCATTCAACAGGGCCTACTCTACTTTGATAAGAAAGTGTATGAGGGTTACTATGCCCTAAACATTTTTCCAGCTCATTAATAATTAATAAGGAACAATCTTCAATTTGTTGTTTGTAAGGGTCTCCAGCTTCCTCTACGTAACTCTTAGGAACTCCATGAGCAGTGAAAAATATATGAGCTTTTGAAGGTGATTCACAAAGTGAAATTTGTTCAGAAATTAATTCAACCATGGACTTTAAGTAACCTGATTGACTGAACCAACTCCTTACACATCTCATTGGGACCTTCTTAAATTCATCATCAGAATCTCGCAATTTTTTTAATTCCCTAAAGCTCGAACCACTAGTACTTATCGAAAAATGTGGATACAAGGGTATTACAACTACTTGATCTATGCCATCTGCTTTCATATCAGCAATTGCTGATTCGGTAAAAGGATGCCAATACCTCATTGCGATGTAGGTAGTAGCATTAAATCCCTTGTCCCTTAATTTAGATTGTAATTCTCTTGCTTGTTGTTCAGTTATCCTTCTTATTGGAGAACCTCCTCCTATGGAAAGATATGCCTGCTGTGAAGTAGTACTTCTTAAGGTGCTTATCAACCATGCAAGGGGTCTTTGAAACACAGGGAAAGGGGTCCTTATTATTTCAGGATCAGAAAAAAGATTATAAAGAAATGGGCCAACATCATTAATGCGTTCAGGCCCACCTAAATTCATCAATAGGACTCCAATCTTTTCCATTTAAAAAATGTGGAGATTGAAAACAAACATTAAAAACGTCATTATAAGGACAATTATATAAGTAAATGAACGTAATTCAGGAAATTAATAATGTCAATGATAAATTTGCTACTCAAGGAAGCAAACTTAAAATTGAAAAAAGGGGAGAGAAATTAAGCATAAGAGGTTCTTTACCCTCTAAAAAAGATAAAAAAAATTTTAAAGTACAAAGAATATCTCTAGGTATTAATGCAAATATTTCTGGATTAGAGCAAGCTAAAAAAAAATTACAACTCATTAACTTACAACTTGAATTAAATCAATTTGAGTGGATTAATTGGGAAGTAAATTCCAATAAAGATAAAAAAGAAAGTTTTGAATTTTCAACCAAAGTTAAAGAATTTGAGGAAAATTTCTTCAAGGAAATAAAAAATGAGTACTTAACAAGCACAAGAAAAACCACTTGGAGAAGTTCTTATAAACCATATTTAAAAAGAGTTATTGACGTTTATAATTATTCTGGAAACGAAGATTTAGGAAGTGTTTTTTTAAAGACACTTAAAACCTATAAAGAAGGAAGTAGAAGTAGGAAGCAATGTGGCACTTCGCTAAGCGTTTTAGCAAAATTTTTGAATATAAAGCTTCCTGAAGATTGGAAATTAAATTCCAGAGGATACGGTTTAAAGAAAGCCAGCTTTAGAGATCTTCCAAATGATGAAATAATAGAAGAACTTTGGGCTAGGATACCCAATAAATCATGGAAATTTGTTTTTGGTCTTATGGCCACATATGGATTAAGAAATCATGAGGTATTTTTTTGTGATTTAAGCTCCTTAACAAATTTTGGTGACAAAATTATTAGAGTTTTACCTACTACCAAAACAGGTGAACATCAAGTTTGGCCCTTTCATCCGGAATGGGTAGAAAAATTTGAGTTAGCTTCGTTAGGAAACAATCCAGAACTTTTACCAAATATTGATACAAACCTTAAGACTACAACTTTACAGAATATTGGAAAAAAAATTACTGATCAATTTAAACGTTATTCTTTAGGAATAAAACCCTATGATTTACGCCATGCATGGGCAGTAAGGACAATATTTTATGATTTACCTGATACTGTTGCAGCTAGAATGATGGGTCATTCTGTAAGTTTACATACTCAAACATATCACCATTGGATAACCAAAAGAGATCAACAAGAGGCAGTTAATAATGCTCTTTTAAAACAAAAAAATTTCCTTCCATAAACAATTATAATTCTCTAAAAGAACAGGACTAAATGCTAGAAGAACAATTATCTTCAGAAAACACATCCAAGCTTGATGCTCAAGCTAAGGAACTTGGGGTGGGGGGTAAATATTCTCCCGAGAATGATGAGAGCTTATATAAAAAAAGAATGCAGCAGAGAAAGGATATTCAATCAAAAAGGCTTAAAATAAGAAAAACTAAAAAAGGGTTATTAATTGTATTTAACGGTGATGGGAAAGGTAAAACAACGGCCTCTTTAGGAATGGCTTTAAGGACCCTAGGACACGGTCATAAAGTAGCTATAATTCAGTTCATTAAAGGGGGTTGGACTACCGGAGAAGAAAAAGCTCTTAAAAATTTATCCTCAAATATATCTTGGCATACATTGGGAGAGGGATTTACTTGGGAAACTCAAGACAGAATTAGAGATGAAAAATTAGTTAAAGAAGCATGGCAACTTGCAAAAAGATATATTACGAATAATTCATATAAACTCGTAATACTTGATGAAATTAATGTAGCTACAAAGCTTGGATATCTTACTCCTGAGGAAATATCTATATTTATAAAAAGTCTAAATCAAAGAAAAAATCATATAGTTATGACTGGTAGAGGGGCCTCGAATTTAATTATTGAAATGGCAGATTTAGTAACAGAAATGAAGCTTATTAAACATCCTTTTAAAGAACAAGGTATAAAAGCGCAAAAATGCGTGGAGTATTAGTCAAAAAATATTTTTTATCCTCAATAATGATCAGAGAAATGTTTAAAGACGCAAGCAATTTTCGACAAAAAATAAATAGTTAATGTTTACTTGCTAAGGTCTTAAAAGTATGATTATTAGATGACTTACAAAAGAGTTCTTTTAAAGCTTAGTGGTGAAGCACTAATGGGTGAAAAACCTTATGGTATCGATCCGGCTATAGTTCAATCAATAGCTGAAGATGTATCTACGGTAGTAGCTAATAATGTTCAGCTCGCAATAGTTGTTGGAGGAGGCAACATTTTTAGGGGACTTAAAGGCTCTGCCGATGGCATGGATAGAGCTACAGCAGATTACGTTGGGATGTTAGCAACAGTAATGAATGCTATTTCTCTTCAAGATGGACTTGAAAGGGTTGGTGTGGCAACCAGAGTCCAAACAGCTATAGAAATGCAAGAAATTGCAGAACCTTACATTAGAAGGAGAGCCATGAGGCATTTAGAAAAGGGCAGAGTTGTGGTTTTTGGAGGTGGATGCGGAAACCCATTTTTTACAACTGACACCACTGCAGCTTTGAGAGCAGCAGAAATAAATGCTGAGGTTGTTATGAAAGCAACCAAGGTTGATGGAGTTTATGATTGTGATCCAAATAAATTTCAAGAAGCAAAGAAATTTTCTACTCTTAGTTACCAACAAGTTTTAAGCGATGAGATCGCAGTTATGGATAGTACTGCTATTGCATTGTGCAAAGATAATAATATACCTATTATGGTTTTTGATATTTTCAAAAAAGGGAATATTTCTAGAGCAGTAGCTGGCGAATCTATAGGCTCTTTGATAAGTTAGTGCTTACTTAAATTTTTTAAATTATGAAAGAACAAGAAATTAAAGACAGTATGAATAAAAGTGTTGAGGCTACTCAAAGAAACTTTAACACTATTAGAACTGGGAGGGCTAATGCATCACTACTTGACAGAGTAAATGTTGAATACTACGGAGCAGAAACTCCAATAAAATCACTTGCGACAATTGCTACTGTTGATTCACAAACAATTTCAATACAGCCTTTTGATATATCATGTTTGCAAGCTATAGAAAAAGCAATATCAATGAGTGATTTAGGTATTACTCCAAATAATGATGGAAAAATCATAAGAATAAATGTACCACCATTAACAGAGGAAAGAAGAAAGGAATTTTGCAAGTTAGCTTCCAAGTACGCAGAAGAAGGGAAAATAGCCTTGAGAAATATTAGAAGGGAGGCTGTAGATAAAGAAAAAAAATCTGAAAAGGATGGTCTTATTTCCATAGATGAATCAAGAGATAATCAAGCACAAATACAAAAAATTACTGACGAATTTATTGCTTTAATAGAAAAGAATTTATCTTTCAAAGAAAAAGAAATTCTAAAAGTTTGAAGGAAGCTGAAATTATAATCATTGGTGGTGGATTATCTGGAACCTCCACCGCTCTAAACCTATCAAAAAAAGGTTATTCAGTTCTAGTTATTGAAAAAGAAATAACTGAAAATATTAAACCTTGTGCTGGAGGAATGGCCTCTTCAATGACTAAATATCTTCCTCTAGACATTGAAAAAGCCATTGAGTCTAAAATAAGAAATGTTGAATTCAGGTGGGAAGCATCAGATAATGTAAAAGCCGATCTTTCAGGAGAGTCACCTTTTTGGATAGTTAAAAGAGAAAAATTAGATCAATTATTACTTGAGGAAGCTCTAAAAAATGGAATTGAATTAGTCAGTCCAGCAAAAGTAGAAAAAATAATTAAAGAAAATGATAAATGGATAATAAACTGCAATAATAACCATCAATATAAATCTGAACTCCTTGTAATTGCTGATGGATCGCAATCAAAATGGGCTGGGCATTTTAATTTAGGTCCCAGAAAGCCAAAATTTGCTAATACAATTGCCTTGAGAATAAAAGGCTCAGGGTTTATTCCTAAGGATACAGTTAGATTCGAATTTGGATTTGTAAAAAATGGATTTGCTTGGGCATTCCCTCTAAAAGAAAGCGTAAATATTGGAATAGGGACTTTTATAAACAATCGCCGTTTGGGAGATGAAAAAACAAATCATAGAATTTTAAAAAGCTTTGGCTTTAATGATTTATCTTATAAAGCCACAAAAAGAAAACTAAGAATATGGAACGGCTTTCACAAACTTAACGGTGATAAAGTTCTAGTAGTTGGAGATGCAGCTTCTCTTTGCGATCCATTTTTAGCTGAAGGAATTAGACCATCTTTACTTAGTAGTTTTTATGCAGCAGAAAGCATTGATCAATGCTTATCAGGTAAGGCTGATAATTTAAATGAATACACAACAAATTTAAACAAAAAATGGAGTCAATCAATGGTTTGGGGGGCGAGAATAGCTCAAGTTTTCTACAGATTCCCAAAAACTGGTTATGAACTAGGAGTTAAAAGAAAAACAGCTCCAAAACGTATTGCGCAAATATTATCTGGAGAAATGACTTATGAGGATATCGCTAAAAGGGTTATTAAAAGACTTTTGATAAAAAACAATACTTAATTACTTAAAGCTATGATTTAATTGCAGAAATTAATTTATGATTATTTATTTCTTTGTATCGTTTTGAAAGTAACTCCTCTAGTTCTTCAATCGCATTACTAAATCCTGTAATCCCCTCACTAAGTTTTTCACTTGCCATATGATCTTCTAGCATATTCAATCTGAAATCTTTTTCATTAAATTTATAATCAATTGAATTATCTAGCGCTATATTTTCATCTAATTTCTTGATTAATTTACCTTGTTCTTTATTCAGTTCATCAAGAAACTTTGGTGCAATGGTCAAAAGATCGCATCCCGCTAATTCTTTTATTTCATCAACATTTCTAAAACTCGCACCCATCACTTCGGTCTTAAATCCCTTTTCTTTAAAATAATTATAAATTTTGGTAACCGATACAACACCTGGATCTTCATGTCCTGAAAAATTAGTTTTACCAGTTTTTGCTTTATACCAATCTAAAATGCGTCCAACGAAAGGTGAGATTAAGGTTACATTAGCATTAGCACATGTTACGGCTTGGCAGAAGTTAAACAATAAAGTTAAATTACAACTTATACCCTCTTTCTCAAGAATTTCAGCTGCTTTAATTCCTTCCCAAGTTGCAGCAATTTTAATTAAAATTCTCTCCTTATTAATTCCAAAATCCTTATAAAGTTTTATTAGTTTCCTAGCCTTACTTACTGTAGCTTCAGTATCAAAACTAAGTCTTGCATCAACCTCAGTAGATACTCTTCCTGTAATAATATTCAAAATTTCCTTTCCAAAAAACACAGAAACCTGATCTATTGATTCTTTAATAAGTTCAGTTTCAGAAAAACCATCTAATAATGATTTTTTAGAACTTTCTAAGGCCTCGTCAATTAATCTAAGATAATCAGGATTTTTTGCAGCAGCTAGTATAAGAGATGGGTTAGTGGTGGCATCTCTGGGTTGAAATTTTTTTATTGAATCTAAATTACCAGTATCAGCCACTACAACAGTCATGGTTGATAATTGATCTAAAATTGATGTCATATTTGAGTAATCATGTATATCTATAAATTAGCCTTTATTTCTGATGAAATCATCAAAAAATGAGCTAATTTCTTTATAATTTAAAAAATTTTAGGGTTTTTTAACAATTTTATTATCTTTAAATTGTGGAGGTATTTTTTCGATAACTATTAAACTTTCAATGATTTCTTTAGCTACAGGCACTGCTACTGTTGAGCCATAAGCATATGCTTTAGATGGTTCATCAATCAATACAAGAACCACATACTTTGGATTCTCAACTGGCAAGGTTGCTACAAAACTGCAGACCTTCTTGCTTGTGTAAATTCCATTTTTAGCCTTTTGAGAAGTACCTGTTTTCCCAGCAATTCTATAACCCTCAATTCTTGTTCCAGCTCCACTACCATTTTCAACAACACTCTCCATCCATTCAGTTACAATCCTTGATACATTACTAGAAAACAATTGAGTCCGTGTATTTTTTTTTATAAGATCTTTAGAAGATAAAGTTACATGAGGTATTACTTCAAAGCCTCCATTAGCTAAAGCTGCATGAAGTTGAACTAACTTTAATGGCGAAATTGAGAACCCTTTTCCAAAAGATGCAACAGCTGGCTCAATTAATTGATTAACAAAAACCTCCTTTCTTTTCAATTCTCCTGGAGTCGATTCAAATAAATCAGTTTCTAAGTTTTTGTTTATACCTAAATTTCTAAGCCGATCCCAATAGATCGAAGGCTCTAGATTTTGCATTATCTTTACCATTCCCACATTACTTGAGACTTGCAAAACTTTTGGATAATCAATATATCCATTGCCTTTTTTATTCCAATTCCAAAGTGTCCATCCTCCAACATTAACATTACCTTTATCATCTATAAATCCATCTTTATGAATAACTTTTTCTTCTAATGCAAGAGCTAAATTTATCGGTTTAAAAGTCGAACCAGGCTCAAATAAATCTTGAGAATACCAACCCTTAAAGAGTTCAGGGTCATATTCCCAGAATTTATGTGGATCATATGATGGGATAGATGCTAAAGAAAGAATCTCCCCATTATTTACATCCATTACTACTGCAAAGCCTCTCTTCGCTTTCCAATCTGTGACCTGCTTGGATAAGGCTTTAAAAGAAGCCTTCTGCAATTTTGAATCTATAGTTAGGGTAAGACTTTTGTAATCGTTAATAAAATCTCTCGGGCCTGAATTATCGGGCAGAGGGGTACCATCTCCTCCTTTTTTTATCGAATTAGCCTTATTTAATTTTTTAATAAGATCATCCAAATGAAGCTCTAAACCAGCCGAACCTTTATTCTCATCATTCACAAAACCAACAAGATTTGAATAAAGCTCTCCTTGAGGATAATATCTTTGCGAATATTTAATTAAATCGAGCCCGCTAATTCCAAGACTTTTAATTTTTCTAGCTTTATCTTCACTAATTTGGTCTGCTAGCTTAACTCCACTGATTTCATCATTAAATTTTTTCAAAAGAAACTCATCTTTGAACCCTAAAATGGGAGATAATTTCTCAACAATTTCTTCAATTCCTCTAATTTTATTTGATGTGTCCCCAGGAAATTTAAAATACTTTGGATGAGCCCATAATTTAAAGAGTGGCTTATCATAAGCAATTAATCGGTTATTCCTATCCACTATCGATCTTCTTGTTTTCAAAGGTCTAGTTTTAGAAGATTGTATTAATTTCGCTTTTTGTTGCAAATCAGAAGCACTAAAAACTTGTAAATTAACAAGCCTCCCAAATAAACTCAAAATTACTAGAAGAAAAAAGATATATGTTATTTTAAATCTTGTATCATCAAGGGAAATAAGATTGACATTTTTTTTTTGTTTTTTCATTAATAACCTATCTGATATTTACTATTTTTTAAACCATCCATAATGTCTAATATTTTTTCATAAAAAAAATTTTCTTTTTTTTGTTCAATTTTATCGATATAAAATAAGTCCTCAGGAGATGTTTTTTTAAAAGTATTTGAAGATTCAAGTTTATTAATATAAAATTCTTCCGTTTTAGATATGTAGTCAATTAGATTATTATTATGAATTTTTGTTTGAGATAAAATTCTATAAAATTCAGACCATTCTCTTTGGCTATTAAAAGATAGAAAAGATAAGATAACTATTAAAACTACCAAAGATATATTTATAGTATCGAATACTTTATGAACTAATTTTAAATTAAGTGACCTTGTTTTTTTTATATTTTCATTACTGAAATATGAAACTTGTTCTTTAAAAGAATATTCATTCTTATTAAGCTTCATTTGTTATTTATATTTTGATATAAAAAAGTGTTATGCATCAAATAAACATTTTTTAGAGCATTATGCAAGTTAAAAATTCAATTATTTATGTTCTTAATAGGAACAAATTTAAAAAAGTTAAACTATTCCAAAGTGAGTGCATTATCACTGAAGAAAATAAACTCCCAGAAACTGCTCTTGTAATACCTAGTCCAATTCCTAAAACCAATAATGGTGGCATTTCACTTAAACTTAAATGAGCTAAGGCAAAAATAAAAGAAGAAATTAAAATACCTGATATCGTACCAAAATCTCTTGATAAAATTGGGAGTAAAATCCCACGAAAAATAATTTCTTCAAATAATGGAGCTAAAAGTGATGTTGTTAAAAATAAAATTATGAAAGAGAAGTAATTCGTATTGTTTAAGACAATTTCTAATAGTGGATTACTTCCATTTTGGTCATTAATTAAAAGATTCATAATCAATGAAACCAATAAAACAAAAGGGATGATGGTTAACCAACCTTTTAAACCCATAATTATTGAATTTTTTAATGGATATAAATTAAATTGAAAGTAATCTTTTTTTAAAATGAATTCCCCATTCAAATTTTTGATTTGATAGTAAATGATGAATAATGGAGGGATCGACATAAAAAGATAACCAAAAAATATTTTTAAAGATTGAGATATCTCTATTGAGATATTACTAGAAAATAAATTTACTAAACTTATTGAAAATAATGGAGAAATAACTTCCCCTAATACAACAAAACCCCCAGCTATTAACAAAACCATATCTAAAAGATTTAAATCTAAAGGTTTAAATTCTTTCCATTTAATTTCTCTCGAAGATATAAGTTTCCATATTATTTTTAAGATAAGTATTGAGCCAAGCAATATTGTTGATAAAGGTATTAACCTAATAGCTAATATTTTGAAAAACATTCTTTGTGATAGTTTTTCTGTAATCAATGAACTATCATCAAAATCAAATTTTTTACTTAATAAGTGATATAAAAACTTATCACTTTTGTATAAATCAAATCGTTCCAAACTAGGTTTATATGAATTATCATTAGACATTTTTTCTAGATCTGAAAATAACAATTTAAATTCCTTATTTTTAAATTCATTGGATAATTTATTTTTGGTATTGAATTCTCTCAAGTCAGAAGAGAGAATCAAAATTAATTTGTTTCTATCGGATAATTGATTAAAAGTAACATTAGAAAGAGAATTATTTATTTCTTCAATTGGATTGTTTGGTATGAAAAAATTTTGAATATTTATTGGTACTGAATTAAGAGCTAATTCTTCAATTTCCCTCTCTTTTTGGCTAATATCAAAAGACACGGAAGGCCTATTCAAACTATCTCTAAAACCTTGTTGCCATACGAGGAAAGTAATAACTAATGAAATTAATGCAAGTAATATTTTTAACCTAGGAAATTTTTTATCCATGTATCTTTAATAAAAGTGTGAAAACTAAGAATAGTTATAAATATAATTTCTAATAATCATATATCTTTTTCTTTCACGCCATGAGATGATGATTATTAAACCAACATGTCCAAATTTATATAATGAGTATCAGATTAGTTTTAGTAAGACATGGATTAAGCAGTTTTAATGAAAAAGGTTTAATTCAAGGAAGAACTGATGATTCATTCTTAGCCGATAAAGGCTATGAGCAAGCATTTAAAGCTGGTAAGGCTTTATCTAAAATAAATTTCAACGAGATTTATTCTTCTCCTCTTGTTCGAGCTGCAGAAACAGCAAAAACTATAAATAAAAGTTTTTCTGAAGAACACAAAATTAATTTTGATAAGAATTTATTAGAGGTAGATTTAGGTTTATGGTCTGGTTTAACTATTGATGAAATAAAAACTAAGTATCCAACAATTTATAAAACATGGAAAAATGATCCAGAAAACCTAATTTTAAAAAAAAGTAATAATCAAAGTTATAAACCAATTCAAGAATTATTTGAACAAGCAGATAATTTTTTAAATGAAGTTTTAAATAACTTTCTTCACAAAGGAGATGCAAATTTATTAGTAATCGGCCACAATGCAATATTAAGATGTTTAATCCTTTCTTTAATTGGAAAACCAAAGAAAGGATTCAGAAGAATAAGGTTGGAAAACGCTTCTATCTCGATTTTAAATATTTCAAAAAATGAAAATTCTTTCAAAACACAAGTTGAATGTTTAAATCAAACTTCTCATCTCAATAAAAATATCCCTCACAAGATTGGTGACTCTAGAATTTTCCTTATAAGACATGGTGAAACTAACTGGAATAAAGAAGGAAGATTCCAGGGTCAAATTGATATACCACTAAACTCAAACGGTAAGAATCAAGCCAAAAAGGCATTCGAATTTCTTAAAGAAATTAATTTCAATAAAGCCTTTTCAAGCTCAATGAAAAGACCATATGAGACAGCACAAATAATTCTCCAGAAAAATCCAGATTTAGAAATTAAAAAAATCGATTCTCTCATGGAAATTAGCCACGGATTATGGGAGGGGAAGCTAGAAGCAGAAATTAAAGATGGTTGGCCTAGTTTACTAAAAAAATGGCACGAAAAACCTGATGAGGTGGTCATGCCCCAAGGCGAGTCTATTAAAGATGTATCTAAAAGATCAGTGAAGGCATTTACAGAGATTTGTGCATTTCAAGAAGATAATGATTTAACCCTGCTAGTTGCTCATGATGCAGTAAATAAAACTCTGCTATGTGATTTTTTAGGTATTGATTGTTCAAATATTTGGATGATTAAGCAAGGGAATGGGGGTATTACGATCATTGATATATTTAAAGATCCTATTAAAGAAAACGTTATTAGTGCAATGAATATTACAACACATCTTGGAGGCATATTGGATTCAACTGCTTCAGGTGCACTCTAATAAAAAAAAATTTTTAAAGTATTTATCTAGGCAAAGATATATTTCAAATTATTATGAAGAAAATTTTAAGGTCTCAAGCTTCTAAAAAAACTCAATTTTATCCAAGGGCCAAAATCTCAAATAGGCCTTCCCAATAATCTCCTCTATGGGGAGAAATCTACCTCCTGGCCAATATCTTCCGTCCCAGCTATTCGCTCTATTATCTCCTAAAACCAGAACATGGTTTTCTGGCACTTTTTGGTTATCAAATTCTCCGCATCTACTGTTTATTATTGAGCACTTATACTTTACATAAGGTTCATCAATAATTTTGTTATTAATTAATACCTCACCCTTATTATTAACACCAACCATCTCTCCAGGAAGTGCCACAACTCGTTTGATATAAGCATCACAAGCTTGATCCCTCAAACCAGGTATGAATGTAATTGGCGGGAAGCTCATAAAAAAACAATATGTTCTACTTGGCAATGGCTTAGATCTTGACAATATAAGTTTTTTATCAAATGAGAAAGGTGATCTAAAAACGACAACATCACCTCTTTTCGGTGAAGAACTCTTTAAGGAAAATTTTTCAATAAATAATCTATCTTTTATTTTTAACTCTGGACGCATAGAGCCAGACGGAATATAACGAGGTTCTACAAACAATGATCTGCAAGAAGAAATAATAAAAACCAAAAAAAGCAATGGACCCCATTCTTGCAAAATATTTTTAATTGATAATTTCATAGAGATTTTTATAAGTTGTTAATTTGAAACTACAAAAATATATTTGAGTATTCATTCTCATTAAATCCTAGTATTATTTTTCTTTCTCCAAATACTAAAAAGGGTCTTTTTATTAATTTGCCGTCAGCTTGGAGGAGTTGAATAATTTCATCATTTGATGCATTCAGAATATCAAAATCAATTAGTTTAAAATTTTTGCCTCTTGTATTAAAAATTTTTCTTTTTTCATTTGAAAATTGTTTTAAAGCTAGAGCTAAGAATTGCCGTGAAGGAGGTTCTTTAACAATATCTATTAAACTATAATTAAAATTTTTTTTATCAAGCCAAATGGATGCTTTTCTACAAGTTGAGCATCTTAAATAACTATAAAGAATAATTTTGCTCAATTTATTTTACTACTGATGATTTTTTAAGAACTTTAAAAGCTTTCTTTTTCTTAGTCATGCAATCCTCTAAAATGTTATCGACAACGTCATAATCTCTCCAACCATCAATTTGAACTGTCCTACCATCAAGACCCTTACTCGTCCTAAAAAATTCTGCTACATCTTCTAATTGATTTGGAGCAATTTGATTAATACTTATTATATTTGCTTGCCTTGGATTAGCCATTGGTACGCATAAGAGCTTCCCATCATATGCTCCACAATCATGCATATCTAAAACTCCAATAGGCCTAGCTTTTATAAGACAACCAGCGAATGTTGGCTCATCCATTATCACCATAGCATCAAGTGGAGCGCCATCTTCAGCTAATGTATTGGGCACAAAACCATAATCAAAAGGATATCTAACAGATGAGTGGAGAACTCTATCTAATGCCATAATTCCTGCCTCTGAACAATATTCATATTTGTTCCTACTCCCAGCAGGTATTTCTACAACTAAATTAACTATGCCCTTCATTGGAGATGGAGGTATCAAACTAAGGTCCATCTTTCTTTTAATTGAATAATTTAAAGTAATTTATTTACTTTGAGAGAATGCTCCCCCAAGCAAAAACAAACCGAGAGTAATAAAATTGTCAGATAGGCAATAATAATACCAAGAATTAAAAATGATAAATAACCTAAACTTAAGGTGTCATTATCAGCTCTTTCTAAATCTTTTGAATCAAAATTAAGAGAATGTTTTTCACTTAATTCAATTTTCTCAAATTGCTTTGATTCTTTATAATATAAGAGCTTTTAATTGTTAAATGTTTAGCTTAAACATAACATTCTCATTTTACAATTAATTTATAGATAAATCAAAACATTCTTAAACAACCTATTTAATTAACCCTTTTCCATTAAAGACCTTATGGATTTTAATTCTTCAAGAATTTGTAAAAGTGTATTTTGAACAGCAGAAGATGGTGAGTTAAAGACCTCTACTGTAACTTCTTTAATTCTTAATATATCTTTGGCAAATCTTGCTACTTCATTAGGATGAAATCTTAAAGGATCTTTTTGATCAGTTCTGAATTCTGGGTTTAATTTTCTTGGATTAAAACTTGGATTAAGATTTCTTAAATCAGTATTTGTGTACCTATAAACTGAAGCTCTTGATCTATTTAAAAATTTTTGAACTTCATCAATACCTACTAATTCTTCTGAGCTAGAAATATTAGAATCTATATTGTCCATAACTTTAAGAAAATGCTTTAAGAAAAACGGATTTAATAAAAGATTTTAACTTTATTACTGCTGAAGCTAGCAGAAAGCATTTACATAGACTAGCTGCGTTGAGGGACTCAAGACACTTCAAATTTTTTTTGCACCTTAATTGATAGGATTAGTGTGCATCTCTAAATATTTTTTTATATGCGCGTCACCACCTCATTTCCTTTGGGGACACTCCGTGACACACCTTCTGAAGCAGATATTATTTCTCATAAATTACTTCTCAGAGGTGGTTACATCCGCAGAATTAATAGTGGCATTTATGCATACATGCCAATAATGCTAAGAGTTATTGAAAAAATATCTAAAATAATCGAAGATGAATTAAATAATAACGGTTGTACAAAACTTCTCTTACCTCAACTTCATCCTGCAGATCTATGGAAAAGGAGTGAAAGATGGGAAGCTTACACTGCTGGAGAGGGTATAATGTTTAATTTAAAAGATAGACAAGGAAAAGAATTTGGTTTAGGCCCAACTCACGAAGAAGTCATAACAATCATTGCATCAGAAATAATTAATTCATATAAGCAATTACCGCAATGTTTCTACCAAATTCAAACAAAATTTAGGGATGAAATTAGGCCCAGGTTTGGATTAATGAGAAGTAGAGAATTTATTATGAAAGATGGTTATTCTTTCCATTCCTCCAAAGAGGATCTAGCATTGTTTTATGAAAAAATGGGAAAAGCTTATGAGAAAATTTTTAAAAATTGTGGACTTCAGGCGGTAGGAGTTGAAGCTGATAGTGGAGCAATTGGAGGAGCATCATCCAAAGAATTCATGGTAACGGCAGATGCTGGTGAAGACTCGATTTTGTTTACCGAAAGTGGATCTTATGCTGCCAATATTGAGAAAGCTGTTTCTATTCCTTCTGAACCAGTTGAACTTGAAACCTATCGATCTGAGCTCTTAGAGACCCCTAATCAAAAAACAGTTTTTGATATTTGTAAAAAAAATAATTTAGATCCAAGTCAAATCATAAAAGTTGTTATTTTTTTAGCGAAATTCGAAGATAAAACTAATTTACCTATACTTGCGTGTATAAGAGGAGATCAGCAGATCAATGAGGTAAAGCTATTTAACTTAATAAATCTAAAACATAGTTCGAGTCTTATTAACCTGGATATTATTGAAAACAAATCAATTGTTGAAAAAAATTTAGTTGATTTTCCTTTAGGTTTTATTGGTCCGGATATTGATAATAAAAATATTAAAGTAAATTCAAATTGGAATAAAAAATGGTTCAGAATTGTAGATAATTCTGCAAAGAACCTCTCAACATTCATAAGTGGTGGAAACAAAATTAATTTCCACAAAGTATTTAAGAAATATTCATTCGAAGAGGAAGAATTCTTGACTGCAGATATCAGAAATGCGAAACAAGGCGATAAAATTAATGCAGAAAGTAATGAAGTTTTAAAGGAAAAAAGAGGTATTGAAATTGGTCATATTTTCCAATTAGGACAAAAATATAGTGCTAAATTAAATGCAAAATTTTCCGATAAAGATGGGAAATTAAAGAATTTGTGGATGGGTTGTTATGGAATTGGTGTTACAAGAATAGCTCAGGCTGCTATTGAACAGAATTACGATGATAAAGGTATTTGTTGGCCAATTCAGATTGCGCCTTTCGAAGTTATTATTATCCCAACAAACTTTAAAGACCCTTTACAGATGGAACTTTCTAACGAAATTTATAATAATTTTAAAGACAATAATATTGATATTCTTCTTGATGACCGAGATGAAAGAGCCGGAGTAAAATTTAAGGACGCAGAATTAATTGGTATTCCCTTTCAAATAATTATTGGGAGAGACTCGATTAATAAAGAAATAGAATTTATATCTAGATCAAATAAAAGTAAAATTAAAATTGCCTCCAACAAATTGTTGGAAACATTTATTTCTGAAACAAAAGCAATGTACTAATGTAGAATAATAAATCTCATAGTTAAATTTATTAGGAACTGGGTTATGTTATTAAAAAAAACATCTGAATTATTTGTAAATAGCCTTTCTAAAGCTATATCATTTGCGCTTTCTTTAATAATTGTTTTTACTTTATTTAGCCAACCTTCATACGCCGCAAAGACTTCAATGTCAGGAGATTACACAAAGGATACAATTTCTGTTGTTAAAACATTACGAACAGCTGTTGACAACCCTAAAGATGCTCCAAATAGAGACGAAGTAAGAGATGAGGCTCTTACTTTAATAACCGACTATATTTCTCGATATAGAAACCGAGGTATGGTTAATAAAACTCAATCATTCACTACAATGCAAACAGCTTTAAATGCAATGGCAGGCCATTACAAAAACTTTGCAAGTAGACCTTTACCAGATAAACTAAAAGAGCGTTTAACTAAAGAATTTTCTCTCGCTGAAAAAATGGTTCTTAGAGAAAGTTGATACAATTAATTTACTTTTTTAAATTTAACCAAAATCCATGAGTATATTATATATTCTCCCAAAAATAATGTTCTTCTAAAATTGGCTAATGTTGTTGTAATCGGAGCCCAATGGGGTGACGAAGGAAAAGGAAAAATAACAGATTTACTTAGTCGTTCTGCCGATGTAGTAGTTCGATATCAGGGAGGTGTCAATGCAGGACATACAATTGTTGTAGATGATAAAGTTTTAAAGTTACACTTAATCCCATCTGGGATACTTTATAAAAATACCACTTGTCTAATTGGGTCTGGCACAGTTGTAGATCCAAAAATATTGCTAAAAGAGATAGACATGTTAGTTGAAAATGGGATTGATATTTCAGGATTAAAGATTTCATCAACCTCTCATGTAACAATGCCCTATCACCGTATATTAGATGAAGCAATGGAAGCAGATAGAGGTTCAAATAAAATAGGTACAACAGGAAGAGGTATAGGTCCAACTTATGCTGACAAGTCACAAAGAAACGGTATTAGAGTAAGAGATTTACTTAATTTTGATAGATTAAAAGATGTAATAGAAATACCATTAAAAGAAAAAAACGGTCTCTTAGAAAAAATTTACGGTATACAGCCTCTTAAACAAGAAGACATTATTGAAGAATATCTCAACTATGGGGAAAAGTTATCAAAGCATGTAGTGGATTGCACAAGATCAATACATGAAGCCTCAAGAAATAAAAAAAACATTCTTTTTGAAGGTGCTCAAGGGACATTACTTGACTTGGATCATGGAACATATCCTTATGTAACTTCTTCCAATCCGATATCTGGAGGAGCATGTATTGGTTCTGGAGTTGGGCCAACTTTGATAGATAGGGTTATAGGAGTAGCTAAAGCCTACACAACCAGAGTAGGTGAAGGCCCATTCCCAACTGAATTACAAGGAAGTATTAATGATCAACTTTGTGATAGAGGTAGTGAATTTGGAACTACTACTGGGAGAAGGAGGAGATGTGGATGGTTTGATGGGGTTATCGGCAAATATGCTGTCTCCGTAAATGGTCTTGACTGTTTAGCCGTAACAAAATTAGATGTTCTTGATGAATTAGAAGAAATTCAAGTTTGCATTGCCTACGAACTAGATGGTGAAAAAATAGAATATTTTCCTACTAACTCAGATGACTTAAAAAAATGTAAACCCATCTACAAAAAGTTAAAGGGTTGGCAATGTTCTACTGCTGATTGTAGAAAGTTATCAGATCTTCCTCAAAATGCCATGAATTATCTTAGATTTCTTGCTGAATTAATGGAAGTGCCGATTGCTATAGTTTCTTTAGGCGCGAATCGAGATCAGACTATAGTAATTGAGGATCCAATACATGGACCTAAGAGAGCACTCTTAAGATAAATATTTCAGCTTAATGAGAGAATCATTCAGACACTCTGATCAAAATAAAGATATTGACCTAATCGGATTAGGAAACGCAATAGTTGATATCATTGTTAAAGTTGATGATCAATTTTTAGAGAAGAATAATCTTAAAAAAGGATCTATGAATCTTGTTAATTCAAAGGAATCTGAATTACTACTAACAAATTGCAATGTAATTAAACAACTTTCAGGAGGTTCATCAGCGAATACTGTTGTATGTTTAGCTGAATTAGGAAATAATGTTCAATTTATTGGGCGAGTAAAAAATGATCCATTGGGTAAATTCTTTTCTTCTGATATAAAAAAAAGTAAAACCATCTTTAATACCAATCCTACTAAAGAAGGTAAATCAACAGCGCATTCCATTATCTTAATTACTCCAGATGCTCAAAGAACAATGTGTACCTATCTTGGTGCCTCTGTAGATTTCGAACCAAAAGACCTTGATTTAAATTCAATCAAAAATTCTAAGTATCTTTATTTAGAGGGGTATTTATGGGACAGTCAACTAGCTAAAAATGCTTTCCTTGAAGCAGCTAAAATAGCAAAGTTATCAAACACAAAAATAATTCTCTCTTTATCTGATTCATTTTGCGTGGAAAGACATCGAGAAAGTTTCTTAGAATTAATTGAAAATTATGTAGATATAGTTTTTTGTAATGAATCTGAGGCTCATAGTCTTTTTAAAAAAAATGAGCTTAAAGATTGTCAAGACGAGCTCTCTTCTTTATGTCAACTAGTAGTAGTTACACTTGGTTGTGAAGGTTGTTTAGTAATTAACAATTCTCATAATGAAATAATTAAAGCATTCCCAAAAGGGAAAGTAATTGATACCACAGGAGCAGGAGATATTTTTGCAGGAGGATTTATTCATGGTTTAATTAAGAATTTTTCACTTAAAAAGTGTGGGGAAATAGGTTCTATATGTGCTGGGCAAATAATCACTCAACTTGGTTCTAGATCTAATGTTAATCTTCAAAATTTAATAATAAATAACTTCGATTAAATTGTTTTACCCAACCAATCATAATATTTTGATTCTGCTTGAAAATTCTTATAGATTATTTGTGGGACATCATAACTAGTCACTTTTTGTAAAAATAAAATCAAATTTTCTTTTAATTCAGGTTTGCTTTTTATTGTTATCTCAAATTCTTTAGCATCTTCAATCTTATCTTCCCATTCGTAAATTGAAAAAATTGGTTTTATCGAAACGCAAGCAGCTAACTTATTTTGTACGAGTAACTTAGCTATGTTTTTAGATCTGATTTCATCTGACTCAGTTGTAATCAAAAGTAGAACTTCCTTCATAATGCAAACGTTAATATTTCCTTCTAATATGATCTATCAATCTTTGATATTCAGAGAAAATATTAGATTTATTATTTTTTGATTCTGGCCTTCTAACTAAAAATAGTTTCATTTGAGTTCCCATTATTATTTCCTCCCAATTTTTTTGGGAATAACTTCCAGATTCCCTACAAAGAACATAATCTATATGCCAAAACTTACAAAGTTGTTTTTCTAGAATACATAATTTTTTTTTACTTGGTTCAAGAATCGCTATATTTGAATTTTTTATACATGATCCAAAAGCTTTTGATACACTTTCTTGAATTGGGAATATGCGTGCAAATACATTTGCTCCGCAGTTCATATAATAGCTTGCAGTATCATTGAGTGATCGAGATCCTATCGCCAATAAAATATTCTTATTTTTTAGATCACTTTTATCAATATCTTTCAGATTAGAAATATAATTAAAATTAGAGGATTTATTATTCAAAGATTCCCTCTCAAAGACTAGAAGGGGGGTATTAATTTCATTACAAACCGATTTTAGTTTTTCAGAAATAATTAGCGCAAATGGATGAGTGGCATCAATAACTAATTTAATTTTGTTTTTTCTTATAAATTCCACTATTTCCTCCCGTTTAATTAGTTTGCCTGTAATGATATGTAACTTTGGATGATTTGAATAAGATTTACTTGCTCTAAACGTTACAACACTTGCAAAGACAGAATAGTTAAGGTCAAGAAGCCTTTTAGCTAAAAAAGGGCCATCAGAAGTTCCTGATAGGATCCAAACATTTTCGTGGCAATTTTCTGAATTTTGCATCAGTATGTCTTTAAATTAAAAAGAAGGAAATGAATCATTGTTTAATTCAGGCTGTAATCAATAGCACACCACAAATGAGATATACAAAAGAAAACCAAACTCCAATTGCCGAAATGACTGTAAATTTCAAGGGGTTGCGAAAAGAAGATCCTCTTAGAGAGCTTAAGGTAATGGGATGGGGTAATATTGCCCAGGAAATGATAGATGAATTAAAAGAAGGGCAAAACATTGTTATTGAAGGACGTCTTAGGATGAATACAGTAAATAGAAAAGATGGAACTAAAGAAAAGCAGCCTGAGCTTACTGCCTCAAAGATACATAATATAACTCAAATGGATAAACTTAAACCTGATAATAGAGACTCTATACCTCCAGAGGATAAAAAAGAAGCTCCAAAAAACACTAGTTGGGATAGCTCTCCATTGGTACCCGAAGTAGACGAGATCCCATTTTAATCAAATATCAGCTTTTTTTTCTTGTAGACTTATAATAATCTTGCTTATTTTCCTCTCAAGTTCTGCAAGTTCACTTCTTATTTCAGGCCATTTACCTTTATCAAGATTTTTCAGTAACCATTCTCTATCTTGATCGAGCCTTAAAATTAAATCTTCTTGATTTGAAGTAAGACGGTCTTGCATAATATTGAATAACCTAATTTTTACCTAATTCTAATAGAACAAAATGAAGAAATACTTATCTCCTGGAAATTTAATAGTAACTACAGGAGGTATTTTGGCTTTCATAGGAATGACTGCCTACTTCACTGATGCAGTAAATCTTAGCGTTCCTACTTTTTTTTATGGAGTGCCAATTTTCCTTATTGGATTAGGATTAAAAACTTCTGAAATTCCCCCTGTAGAATTATTCGATAAGGCTAATTTTTATAATAATAGATTTAACAGACCAAAAGAGTTAACAGCTTTAGTTAAAGATGTTACAAGGTGGAGATACGGAATTAAAGCCCATCTTGAATCTTCTTTGGAGGCTTTAACTTTATGGGATGAAGATAATCCTCCTCAACTCAAAGAAATAGAAGAAATCACCAAAGAAGGTAAAAATGGCCTAAGAATGCATTTTGAGATAAATGCCGTACCCATAGAAAAATGGATTGATAAGCAAGAGAGATTAAATAGGTTTTTCGTAAAAGGTCTTGAATCCGAATTTAATATCGACAATAATAAAGAAGAATTTGATTTGATTCTCTTTTATTAAATATCTTCAGAATATTTATAAATATTCAAATTCCAAATCCTAACAAGTTTTAAAAACTTTCTAATAATGAATGATTCTCAAAGAGTATCAATATTAAGCGAAGCACTTCCGTATATACAAAGTTTTTCAGGAAGGAAAATCGTTATTAAATATGGTGGATCTGTAATGGAAAAAGAGAACTTAAAAGAAGCTTTCTTTAGAGATGTCGCCCTTTTATCCACTGTAGGAGTTTGTCCAGTAGTAATTCATGGAGGTGGACCTGAAATTAATAATTGGTTAACAAAATTAAAAATTTCTCCAAAATTTGAAAATGGATTAAGAATTACTGATCAGAAAACAATGGATATTGTTGAAATGGTTCTTATGGGTAGGGTAAATAAACAAATCGTGAGTGGCATTAATAGTACTGGATCATTAGCAGTTGGAATATCAGGTCTTGATGGCAACTTAATCCAATCAAGGGAGCTAGGAGACGGAAGTCATGGATTAGTTGGTGAGGTAACTAAAATTAATCCTGAATTGCTAGATCCCCTCATTACTAAGGGCTATATTCCTGTTATTTCAAGTATTGGATCTACTCAAGATGGTATTTCACATAATATCAATGCTGATTTTGTCGCAGGAGAAATAGCTGCTGCCATAAATGCAGAAAAACTTATCCTTTTAACTGATACTCCAGGTATATTGGCAGAACGGAACAATAAAAATAGTCTAATAAAGCAAATTAATCTTAAAGAGGCGAGAGAATTTATTGACAAAAATATCGTCAATGAAGGCATGTTACCAAAAACTGAATGTTGCATAAGAGCTCTAGCCCAAGGAGTAAAGGCTGCCCACATAATTGATGGAAGAATAGAACATTCATTACTTCTTGAAATTTTCACCAATGCAGGGAAAGGTACAATGATTATTGCCTAAATCATGCAAAGTTATGAGCAAGTTTTAGAGATAGTAGAGCTTGCTCTTGCTAAAGGTGAGTATCATTTTTGTATTAAATTTCTTTCTCCAATAATCGAATCATTTCCTTTATCAAGTAAAGAGGGAGCTAATTTAAGAACAATACTAATTACTGCTCTTTGCGGAATTAATGAAAAGGAAGATGCAAAAAACTTCTGCAAAGATCTTTTGAAATCCTACGATTACAAGACTCGAGAAAATGCAAAATATTTGATGGAAATTATAGACTCTCCTGAAATTAAAAAACCTGAAAATTGGAACATTTCTTTTGAAAAAAATGATACCTTGAAAAGTGGATCTCAGAATCCATTATCTTCCAAGAAAGATAGTTCAAAAGAAAAAAAGTTTTTAAATTTGGATGATGCTCCTACAGGAGCAACGAAACCATTTCAAAAAGGATTTACCTTTATCATAATATTAATATTATTGATATTAATTCCATTATTAAGCGGCTGCGTAAAGATCCAAAATACAATAGACCTAAGTGAAATTGATTCAATAAATAATTATCTAAAAGTGGAAAGTAAATATATTAATAAATTTCCTTGGCAAATAAAATTTGAAGAGGAAATTAAAAATACTTTACCTGATGCAGAAATTTCAATAGAAGATACGAATTTTTCTCTAAAAAGTAAAAGTTTAAACATTGAAAGTGCTGAAAATACACTCAAAAAAATATTAGAAACTGCTGGGAATTTTTCTGATTTATCAACTGATTTAGAAATAAAGTCTACTGAAAAAAACTTTTTTGTTTTAAAGAAAAATTTCTATAAAATCAACCTAGATCTCCAAACTGTTTCTGATATTAAAAATTTAGAAATAGATTTTGAAATCATTCATCCAAATATAGCTACCTATAGCGGAGTAGATGAAAATCATCTAGAAATTTCTAAAAATCTTATAGTTTGGAATTTAATACCAGGGGAAATTAACACTTTGGAATTCTCATTCTGGAGCTGGAATAAACTAGTGATTGGTACAATGCTAATCTCTTTTCTTTTATTTTTAACTTATTTTGTAAGATTCTATAGATATAAATTGGGCACAGAATTACCTCAACTTCCTTCAGAATAGCTATATCTCTACAGGATTAACATCAATTGATAAAAAAACTTCTTTTGGAATAAATTTCCATAATACAAACCTGTCTGGTAAGGGAATCTTGGAATTTTCAGGGCCATGTATTAATATTTGCCACCTAAATTTATTCCCAACTTTTGAAACTAAACTTGGAGCTGGACCAATAACTTTCCAATGATGTTCTTCACATAAAGTGACTAAATAATTTGCCATTTTAGTTGCCGCAGATTCTGTTTTTAAATAATTTTCTCCTGACAACTTCAATAGACACACCTTACAGAAAGGATATAAATTTGCATCTTTTCTAGCTTTGGAACTCTCGATTAAAAATCCCTCATAATCTCTATTTTTAAGAAAAGAAATTACCGGATGACTTGGTTTATACGTTTGAAAAATAACCTTTCCTAACTTATGAGCCCTTCCCGCTCTGCCTGCCAATTGTAAAAATAATTGTAATGATTTTTCTTCTGCGGAGATGTCCGGACGATGAAGTAGTCCATCTGCCGCAATAACCACTGAAAGAGTAATATTGGGTATGTCAATACCTTTTGCCAACATTTGAGTCCCCACAAGAACGTCGGCATGACCCTTAGAAAATTTTGAAAGAATATTTCTATGAGCATCTTTACCTGAGGTCGTATCTCTATCAAAACGAAGTATTCTTAAATCTGGAAATTCTTGATTTAAAAATTCTATAACCCTTTGCGTACCTATCCCGAAAGGCTTAAATGCATTTGAATTACAATCTGGGCAAGTATTAATTACTCTGGATTTATGATTACACCAATGACAATTAAGCCATTTTTTCCCTTGTGAGCCAAGGTGTACTGATAAAGGAACATCACAGTTAGGACAATTAATTATAAATCCGCAATTCCTACAACTTAGGAAACCACTATGCCCTCTTCTGGGAATCAAAATTATTGCTTGTTCATTCTTTAATCGTAGTTGAGAAATTAATTCTAATAACTCATTACAAAAAATTTTTGAGTTACCGTTTTTAAATTCATCTCTCATATCAACAATTTTTATTTCTGGCATCTCAGTGGTAGCTATTCTTTTTTCCATTCTTACTAATTTGAACTTTTTTTCAAAAAAGCTTTTTTTCCAGGTCTTCATAGAAGGAGTAGCGCTCCCAAATATTAATTTTATAGGATCCCTTTTTACTCTTTCGATAGCAACATCTCTCGCGTCATAACAAGGCATTGGATTATCTTGTTTATACGAGATATCATGTTCTTCATCAATTATTATTAAGCCGAGATTCTTAATCGGAAGGAATATTGCTGACCGTGTCCCAATTACGATAAGGGGCTCTTCATCATCAATAATTCGCTTCCAAACTGAAGCTCTATGACTTGAAGAACAATTACTATGATATTCAAGTACAACATTTTTAAATCGGCCACTAAATCTATCAATAAGTTGAGGAATTAAACCAATTTCTGGAGCAAGAATTAAACAGCTTTTTTTATTTAACAATTGATCTTCTGAACTTCTCATATAAACTTCAGTTTTACCTGAACCAGTTTGACCCCACAGTAATAAAATATTTCCAGGCATCATATTTTTTATTTCTTTATAAGCGCTTTTTTGCTCGTAGGTAAGCTGAGGTTTTTTTATATGAGCAAAATCATTTTTCAAAGAGCTTAATTTAGGAGAGATTAGTTTTTTTCTTTTAGTTTTTACTATCAAATTTTTCTGAACCATTGAACTAATAAGTGTGAAATTAAATCCAGATTTAATTAATTCGCTTTGCCAATTCCCTTTATGATTCAAAGAATTTATTAACGAAAATTCTTTGATGGTAAATTGATCTTTATTCAATTCAATGTTTGTATTAGGTTCTATCCATATTTGATTTTTTAAACCAACAGAATTTTTTTTATGTTTACCAATCCAACCAGGAGGGAATGCCGTTTTATACATCTTTAATTCACTAACTTTATAAAACAAAGCCAAAGCCTCTATCCATTCTTTCCACCATTCTTGAATAATTTTTTTTTGTACAACCATTTCAATCGATAAATATTTAAAATTCTGTTCGCCAAAAAAGTCTCTTTTAGCTACTCCTGATCTTGAAAAATCATCCTTAGCTATCACTAACCCATTCAATAATCTTCCTTTCAGCGGAACTGATACAATATCCCCAATCTCAACACCAAGATTTTTGCCATCTATATAAGAAAAGCTATTACTATAACTACCAATATCCAACATTACCTCAAATTTAGGAGGGATCATTAATAACTGATTACTTGCCGGCTTCAAAACTTTTTCTTAATATTGGATTGTTGAACATTCCACACAGTGTTTTTGTACATTGTAAGTATCCTGTTCTTAAGGGAGACATGGAGCTTAGATCATTGAGTGAAAATTCAAAAAATTGATCTGCCTGTCTGAGAAATCCCAAGACTTTTTACTTTAGGTAATCTATAGCACTATTTAAATTTTTCAACAATTTTAAAAAACTTTATTTATTCAGATTTGGGTGATTTAGTTCTTTTAACCTCTAGGCAAATTTTTACTACTAAATGTACAAATTAGCCCTAAATAAATTTTTATCTAGTTAAATTCAACCTTAGAAAGGAGTACATTATGTGTCCAGTTGCAGCAGAATCGAAGAATTCTAAGCCTAGCTCTAAAAAAAAGATTAATAAAAAAATTAATTCTAATTTAGAAACAATTGTTGAAGAAGATAATAATTTTCATAATCAATCTATTGAAGATTCTTCTGATGTAAACCCAAACACTTTAGAAAACAATGATGAATACACTGATTCTGACGAAGAAGAAAAAGGGCTTACTAATATAAAACTTGGACCTAAGGGTATTTATACAGAAGATTCGATAAGAGTTTATCTCCAGGAGATAGGGAGAATTAGACTATTAAGACCTGATGAAGAAATTGAACTTGCAAGAAAAATTGCTGATTTACTCCAACTTGAAGAATTAGCAACTCAATATGAATCAGAAAAAGGGCATTTCCCATCAGTAAGAGAGTGGGCGGAATTAATAGATATGCCTCTTTCTAAATTCAGAAGAAGGCTTCTTTTAGGAAGAAGAGCTAAAGAAAAAATGGTCCAATCAAACTTAAGATTAGTTGTTTCCATTGCAAAAAAATATATGAATAGAGGCTTATCTTTCCAAGATTTAATACAAGAAGGAAGCTTGGGTTTAATAAGAGCAGCAGAAAAATTTGATCATGAGAAAGGATACAAGTTTTCTACATACGCCACTTGGTGGATAAGACAGGCCATAACAAGAGCGATAGCTGATCAAAGTAGAACAATCAGATTGCCAGTTCATTTATATGAGACAATTTCCAGAATCAAGAAAACAACAAAAGTTCTTAGCCAAGAATTTGGAAGAAAACCCAGTGAAGAAGAGATAGCCGAGAGTATGGAAATGACAATTGAGAAGTTAAGATTCATAGCAAAAAGTGCTCAACTTCCAATCTCCCTTGAAACTCCCATAGGAAAAGAAGAAGATTCAAGGCTTGGAGACTTTATAGAGGCTGACATAGAGAATCCCGAACAAGATGTTTCTAAAACTTTATTAAGAGAAGACCTAGAGGGAGTATTGGCTACCTTAAGTCCTAGAGAAAGAGATGTTCTTAGATTAAGATATGGAATAGATGACGGCAGGATGAAGACTCTTGAAGAAATTGGGCAGATTTTTGATGTCACAAGAGAAAGGATTAGACAAATAGAGGCAAAAGCGCTCAGAAAACTTAGACACCCAAACAGAAATGGCGTTCTAAAAGAGTATATAAAATAAAAAAAGTTAAATATAAATTTCAGCTTTGAAAAGTTGCAAAATAATATCTTAAAATAAATCTTGCTTATATTTAATTAAAATCAAGGCAATATTTAATGGCCAACTTTAAACTAACAATAGCTAGTAGAAGAAGTAAACTAGCCATGGTTCAAACTTTATGGGTTAAAGAACAATTAGAAAAGAATATTCCTAATATAGACGTTTCAATAGAAGCAATGGCTACCCAAGGAGACAAAATACTAGATGTTGCTTTAGCGAAAATAGGAGATAAAGGCTTATTTACCAAAGAGCTTGAAGCTCAAATGCTTATAGGTCATGCTGATATTGCAGTTCATTCCTTAAAAGATTTACCCACTAATTTACCACCTGGTCTTAAATTAGGCTGCATTACAAAAAGAGAAGATCCATCAGACGCTCTAGTAGTCAGTAAAAAAAATGATTGTTACAAACTAGAAAGTTTACCTGCAGGCTCTATCGTAGGCACAAGTTCACTTAGGAGGCTCGCACAGTTAAGGAATAAATTTCCCCATCTTAATTTTAAAGATATCAGAGGAAATGTCATAACACGAATTGAAAAATTAGATTCAGGTGAATTTGATTGTATTATTCTTGCTGCAGCAGGTTTAAAGAGATTAGGATTTAAATCTAGAATTCATCAAATTATTCCTAATGAAATTTCGCTTCATGCTGTAGGTCAAGGTGCTCTTGGGATAGAGTGCAAAACTGATGATAAAGAAGTTTTGAAAATTTTAAATGTATTAGAAGATAAATCCACCAGCCAAAGATGTTTAGCAGAGAGGTCTTTTTTAAGGGAGCTTGAAGGTGGTTGCCAAGTCCCCATAGGTGTGAATAGTAAAATTCAAAATGAACACCTTTGCCTTACTGGTATGGTTGCCTCTCTGGATGGAGAAAGGCTCATTAAAGATCAATATATTGGAAATATTAATGATCCCGAAGAAGTAGGCAAAGAACTAGCAAAAAAACTTAAGCTCCAAGGTGCCGACAAAATATTAAGCGAAATATTTGAACAATTTAGAGAAAATTAAAATTAATTAATCTACTAATTTAGGATCAATTTCTTTTTTATATCTATCTTCACAATCTTTAATTACCGCAACAGCTTCTTCTACCCCAAAAAAACCATTTACAGTACAAGTTCCTGGTTTTTTTAGATCTTTGTAGTGTTCCCAATAATACTTTGTTTCTTTTAGCCAATGCTCTCCAAGATCTTCAAAACTTGAGATATGATCCATTCTTTTGTCGTCTGCCAGAACAGCTATTACCTTATCATCAACTTCTCCACCATCATCAAATTTCATCACCCCAATAATCCTAGCCTCGACAATAGATCCAGGTATCAATGGCTCAGTTACTCCAACAATTTCTATATCAAGTGGATCTCCATCTTCATCCCAAGTCCTGGGTATACATCCATAAGCAAAGGGATAAGCAAGTGAAGAATAACCTACCCTATCCAGTTTAAGATGGCCCGTTTCTGTAATTAATTCATATTTATTTATTGTATTTGAATTTAATTCAACAATTGTGTTAACTATTGAATTTGAACTATCAGTGAAAGCATTTAATATATGTAATAGATTTGGTGTAACCCTACTTGGGGGTTGATTAAGATTTGCCATCAAGAAATTATTTTTGTTTATATTACATCCTCATACGCAACGAAATTCTTTAAAAGTAATGTTTCAGCAAAAATCATCTATTTTAGACCTCAAGTGATTCATAAAATAGTTTGGAGATAGTTCTTCATTAGTGACAGCTCTTACCAACTCCATAGAATTAACAGATCTGCCGTATTTATGTATATTGTTTTTTAACCACAAGATTATCTTTTGATATTCACCGTTCTCAATTAAATTGTCAATCAAACCAATTTCTCTTTCCATTTGATTTGATATTTGTGCACTTATAAGATGTCCTAATAGATATGAAGGGAAATATCCAAAAGCCCCTTCGCTCCAATGAACATCTTGGAGACATCCCTCTGAATCGTTAGACGGTTTAATACCTAGTAATTCATCATATCTTTTATTCCATTCTGTTGGAATATCTTCAGGAGGCAACCCTCCTTCAATTAAATCGATTTCAAGTTCGGTTCTTATTAATATGTGTAATCCATAAGTCAATTCGTCTGCTTCAACCCTATTTAATCCTGCTTCCAAATGATTAATAGATTTCCAGAGTTCTAAATGATTATTTAGAGAACATCCAGCAGAAACAAATTTTTTAAAAAATCTTTTAGAAAAAGATTTGGATTTAACTATTCTATTTTCCCAAAATAAAGATTGACTTTCATGAATCCCCATAGAAGTTGCTTGGCCTAAAGGCCAAGCAAACCATTGATGACTTTGAGATGGCAGGCCCTGCTCATAAATTGAATGCCCCCACTCATGCGCAGTTGCTAAAAAACTTGATAATGGTTCACCTTCAACGATTCTTGTCGTAATCCTATAGTCATTGGGCCCTAATGTAATCGAAAAAGGATGGGGAGATTTACCAATAACAACGAGATCTTCATCTCTTCCAAACTCATCAAGTAATTTAGAACATAAATTCTGTTGAGATTCTGGACTTAAATCCCAATGATTTTTTTTTGACCGGTTAATTCCTCTAATCAATGCTGGGATAGTTTGTTTCAATGGTTGAAACATTTTATTTAACCATTTCAAAGTTAATTCAGGCTCAAAGGGTTGGGCTAGTGTCTCCCATGGTGAATATTGATCAGATATTTGTTTTGCCTCCTCAATCCTCAATTTGACTAATTCTTCAAAAAATGGAAGAAAAATTTTAAAATCTGATTTTTTCTTAGCCTCTTGCCAGCTTTCATATCCTTTAGATTTTGCCTTTGCTAAAGACTCAACTAATTTAGGATCTAAATTTCTTTCTCTATTAAGTTCCTTCAATAAAAGATTAATATTTCTTTCTTTATCTTTAAGGAAAACTTGATTAGCGGAATTCTGTTCATTATCTGACAATTCATTTTTAGCATATTCTATTAAATTTAAAAATTCTTCTGAAGAATTTCTTTTATGCAATACTTTTGCAATGTATGTAAGTTGTTCAGACCTCCAAGAAGACCCTTTCTTTGGCATCCCAGTATTCTGATCCCAATAAAGTGTGTTTTGGATTGAACCTAATATTTGAGTTTCTTTAAGATAAGCCCCCAGCTTATTCCATTGAGTTTCAGCCAAAAATTTAGTTTAAATTAAATTTATTCTAAGATAAAAGTTTTAATCTATGCATAAAAACGTACATCTTTTATCCATACTAGGATATTGATTAATTAAGTTTTAACTTATATGGAACAAAAATTTTCAAAATTACAATTTTTAACCCATGGCGAAGGTTTTATTGATATCACAAGTGATTTAAATTTATTTATTAAAAAAAATAATTTTCACTCCGGTATTTTCAATTTAACTTCACTTCATACCAGTTGCAGCTTAACTATTAATGAAAATGCAGATCCAAATGTACTAAAAGACCTAAAAAAATATATGCAATCTATAGTCCCTTATGATTCATATTTAACCTTATCAAAAAATAGAGAAGAAATATCCTATAAACATTATCAAGAGGGAGCTGACGACATGCCAGCACATATTAAAACATCATTAACAAACACTTGTTTATCTTTAAGTTTTCAAGAAGGTAAGATTATGCTTGGCACATGGCAGGCAGTTTATTTATGGGAACATAGATTTGATCAAAAGGAAAGAATTATAAACGTACATATAATTGGTGAAAAAACCTCCAATATTTATAATGAGAAATAGAAATCTTAAATAACTAATGAAACCTTATCTTCTAAAGGATGAAGAATTGAGAGAGTTAATTGCAAAAATACCCAACTGGGAGATTAAAACTGACTATATTAAAAGAGAATTTAATTTTGCAAATTTTATTGAAGCCTTTTCATTTATGACCAAGATTGCCTTAATTTGTGAAAAATTTAATCATCATCCTTACTGGGAAAATGTTTATTCAAAAGTAACAATACATCTTAGTACACATGATATGGGTGGTATCACAAATCTTGATCAAGCAGTCGCCTCGGAAATTAATTTGATTTTCGATTAATAATTCACTTATGCAAAAACATAACTAAAAATTATTATGATTTCTCATAAATTAATACCAGTAACCATAATAAGCGGATTTTTAGGCGCAGGCAAAACTACACTTTTAAACCATATATTAAAAAATCAAGTTGGTATCAAAACAGCGGTTTTGGTTAATGAATTTGGAGAAATTGGAATTGATAATGACTTAATAATAAAAGGTGCAGAAGATATGATCGAATTAAATAATGGCTGCATTTGTTGCACAATTAATGGAGAATTATTAAATACGGTTTCAAAAGTTTTAGAAAGACCTGAAAAAATAGATTATTTAATTGTTGAAACAACAGGTCTTGCAGATCCATTGCCTGTAGCTATGACATTTGCAGCAGGAGATCTAAGGGAAAAAGTAAGATTAGATTCAATAGTCACTCTTATTGATTCAGAAAATTTTGACTTCGATATAAAAAAATCTAGCGTGGCCTACTCGCAGATTTTATATGGAGATATTTTGCTATTAAATAAATGTGATTTAGTTACTGAGAAACAATTAGAGCAAGTAGAAAAGCGTATTAATGAAATAAAAAAAGAACCTAGGATTTTAAGATCTATTAATAGTGAAGTTGGACTACAAACAATAATGAGTGTAGGTCTATTTGAAACAGATGTTTTTAAATTTAAAGAAAGCAATATTAATGTAAAAGAAAAATTAAACGATCACTCTTCACACTCTCATGACCACTCTTCACACTCTCATGACCACTCTTCACACTCTCATGATCTAATCAATAATATTGAAGGTTTTACTTCTATAGCTTTTGAAACATCGGACCCTTTTTCTTTAAGAAAATTTCAATATTTCTTGGATAATCAATTAACACAAAATGTATTTAGGGCCAAAGGAATTTTATGGTTTGTTGAGAGTGACAGAAAACATATTTTTCATTTATCTGGAAAGCGTTTTTCTCTTGACGATGATGAATGGGAAAAAGAAAGATCAAACAAAATTGTTTTTATTGGTAAAAATTTAGATCATGGAACTATTAAAAAGCAACTTGAATCTTGCAGGTTTAATTCACCTTAGAACACTTAATTAGGGATTAATAAATTTTTGAAAATTCTTATCGAAGAAATTAAGAAAATACTGAACGATTTAAGTCCTTTAGATTTACTATCGTTTATTGTTGCAATTTTAATAATAATTCCTCTTTCAAATTTTCTTTTTGAAGGTTTTGGATATATCTTAAATGGAAATTTTTCACTTGGAATTGCTGGAAAAGAAGAAATATTAGGCACTTTGAATTTATTGTTACTAACGAGTTTAATTGGTGGGGGTTTAGGCACCTTAAATGGGTGGTTATTATCAAATTGCAATTTCAGATTCAGGAAATTTCTCAGAATTTGTCAACTCATTCCACTTGCAGCCCCTTCCTATTTAGTGACTGCTACCTTACAAGACTTGGGGAGTATTTTTGGTTATCAAATAACTGGTTTGTGGTGGGGGGTGATAATACTTTCAGTTTCTACTTACCCTTATGTTTTCATTCTTGCTAACGAAAGCTTCAATAAATTTGGTGTAAATCAAATTAATGCTAGTAGAGGTTTAGGAGTTGGTCCTTGGGGTAGCTTTTTTAAAATTGCTTTTCCTATGGCCTTACCAGCAGTAATAACAGGTATTAGCCTGATGTGCATGGAAGTAATGAATGAGTTAGGTACCTTTGAATTATTAAACATTCCAAGTATTTCCACAGGAATTACTGAAAATTGGATAATTGAGGGAAGTCCAGAAAGTGCTATTGGTTTATCTCTAGTTGCTTTATTGATTGTTTTTGCATTAATTATTTTCGAAAAGTTTTCTAGAAGAAAAACAAAACGTTGGAGTGAAAATCCTGCATCTCAGACATCACAAGGATGGGAGTTAAGAAAATATAGAGCCATATTTGCAATATTCTCCTCCTCATTTCCACCACTCTTTTCTATAGGGATACCAACTGTTTGGATTCTTTTGAATATTGATCAAGTACCAAAAGGTTTTAACATGGAATTATTAACTCTCTTATTAAGAACTATTGGGCTTGGCATAACTGCTGCATTAATAACAATTATTTTTTCGCTAGTCATCTCATTAGCAAACCGCCAAAGTAAAAACTTTTTTTTGAAATTCATAACATATCCTGCATCTATAGGGTATGCAATCCCAGGGACTGTATTGGCTTTATCATTGATAACTATTTCAAACTCTAAATTTCATTTTATTGCCGTTTTCTTTCTTATTTGGGGATATCTGGTTCGTTTTCTAACTATCTCAAAAGGGGCCATTGACTCAAGCCTTGAAAGGATACCTCCAAGTCTCGACGAAGCTGCCAATGGATTAGGTTCAAACTGGCTAAGTATCATAAAAAGAATACACCTACCTTTGCTTAAAGGTCCAATATTTGTTGGCTCACTTTTAGTATTTGTTGACACAATAAAGGAATTACCAATAACCTTTATTCTTAGACCATTTGATTTCGACACCTTGTCAGTAAGAATATTTCAATATGCAGGTGATGAACGAATGGTTGAGGCTATATTGCCTGCTATTTTTATTGTAATCTTAGGCCTTATTGCCTCAGCCACATTAATACCAAACTTAGATAAAAAAAACTAAATTCTTTTGAAAAGTTTTTTTAATAAGAAAGGAAAACTTAATAAAAGATCTGCGGAAGTAGTTATTAACCTAAAGTAAATTAAACTAACAAAAATTAAAGATTGGGGTAATGTATTTGCAGAGAGGAATACAAAGGAAGCCTCAAATACACCAACTCCACTCGGAGCAGTTGGAACAACCAAACCAATAGACCAAGAAATGCAAAAAA
>QCMD01000001.1 GCA_003214055.1 Prochlorococcus sp. AG-418-K17 | reverse complement strand
TTGCCCTATTACCTCTATTTTTTGCAATGCCAATTACTGTAGATTGGATAAAATGCCAATTAAGCATGAGAAAAGGTTCGCGTTTAGAAAAACTAAAGCGTTAGAAATACTAAATATTTTTGGGACCTAAGCCTAAAGCGCCTGCAAATCGAGCTTGATTTCCTAATTCCTCTTCGATTCTCAAAAGCCTATTGTACTTAGCTATTCTCTCACTTCTACTCAAAGATCCAGTTTTGATTTGACCGGATCTTGTAGCTACAGACAAATCAGCAATCGTTGTGTCTTCAGTTTCGCCACTTCTATGACTAATAACACTTGTGAAGCCTGAAGATTTAGCTAATTCAATGGCCTCTAAAGTTTCAGTTAATGTTCCTATTTGATTTACCTTTATTAAGATTGAATTAGCTGAATTTTCCAAAATCCCTTTCCTCAGTCTTTCGGTATTGGTAACGAATAAATCATCTCCTACTAGCTGCACTTTATCGCCTAGTACTTTGTTTAATTCTGACCAACCCTCCCAATCATCTTCAGCTAACCCATCCTCTATTGAAACTATGGGATAATTTGAAACCAACTTTGAGAGATATGAAATCATTTCAGAACTATTCAGACTTTTACCTTCATATTTATAGATACCATCATTGTAAAACTCAGTACTTGCGGCATCCAAAGCTAATGAAACTTGCTCGCCAGGAACAAATCCAGCTTTTTGAATAGCCTCTAAAAGTAAATCTCCTGCTTCTTGACTGGATGACAAATCAGGAGCAAAACCACCCTCATCGCCAACAGCAGTAGATAAACCTCTTTTGTCCAGTAATGATTTTAGTGAGTGAAATATTTCAGTCCCAACTCTTAGTGATTCACTAAAATTTTGTACCCCATGGGGTACCAACATAAATTCTTGAAAATCAAGACTATTAGGTGCATGAGCACCTCCATTGATTACATTCATTAAAGGGACTGGGAGAAGATTAGATAATGGATCTCCTAGGTATCTATATAGTGGAATATTCAGGGCATTAGCGGCTGCTCTTGCGGTAGCAAGGCTGACTGCAAGGATTGAATTAGCCCCAAGGTTGGACTTATTTGGAGTTCCATCAATTTCAATCATTAAGTTATCAACCACTGTTTGGTCTAAAGCTGACAAACCACATAAAGCCGGCGATATAGTTTCATGAATTTTACTAACAGCATTCAAAACTCCCTTACCCATATAGATTTCACCACCGTCTCTTAATTCATGAGCTTCATGAGCACCAGTACTTGCACCACTAGGAACAATTGCTTTACCAATTGCCCCGCATTCCAAAAAAACTTCTGCTTCTACAGTTGGGTTACCTCTTGAATCAAGAACTTGTCTCGCTTCAACGGTGTCAATAAGAAAATCAATAATTTCTTTCACAATTTATTAATTACTATTTAAATCCTATAAATAGCTGAACTATTTGGCTAATATCTGAAATATATATGTTAAACAAATATGCTTAAATCAATTTAAAAGCTATTTTTTTAATTAGATTTTACAATATAAGAATTTTGGGATGATTATTAAGGATAATCTTAATTAATATAAGAATTAATTATCAGGAGGTATTAATTTTTGTAGTTTATGAGAGAAACTCTTACATCAAATCCTGAACTTTTTAGTGACATAAGTTGGAATCTTCTGCTTCTTGGAGAAGAAACAGCAAAAAAATGGGACCATAGCGAATTTAATATCGAACATATAATTCACACTTTGTTTACGTCAAGTGAATTTTTTGCATTCATCGAAAAGTTATCAGTGGATCAAGATACTGTTTTAGATATAACGGAAGATTTTTTAGAAGAAACGCCTACAAACTCATCGGATATTTTTACTATTGGAGAAGATTTAGAAATTTTATTAGATAATGCGAATCAAATAAAGGTTCAATGGGGATCTAAGTTTATAGAAATACCTCATCTATTAATTGCTCTTGGTAGAGATTTAAGAATAGGTAATTATGTTTTTGAAGAGAGTAATCTTTCGATAGAAAAACTAGAAGAAGAATTAAAGTTTTCCCCTAATATTACGCAATCGAAAAATTTAAATGTATATAAAAACGCAGTCTCAATAAATAATCAACCTAAATTAAATGCTCCTGAGGAAAATTTATTGAAAAGAAAAGAATCCCTTTTACAAGAACCAAAAAGTAAATTAAAAGTCCAAACGAAACTAAAGAGTGAAGAAGCTGAAAATGCTCTTACATTGTATGGAAAAGATTTAACTGCATCAGCTCAAAAGGGTCAACTTGATCCCGTTATTGGAAGAGAAAATGAAATAAATAATTTAATGAGAGTGCTTTGCAGAAGAAACAAAAATAATCCAATTCTCATTGGCAATCCTGGAGTAGGTAAAACCTCAATAGCAAATCTTTTAGCTCAATTAATCATTTACAAAAAAGTTCCTGAATCTCTAATAAATTCTAAAATTATTGCACTTGACTTAGGAGCATTGGTTTCAGGGACAAAATTTAGAGGTCAATTAGAAGAGCGGCTAAGTTCAATACTTGAAGAACTAAAAGATCCTAGTCATGGAAAAATTTTATTTATCGATGAAATACACACTATAATAAGTTCTGATAGATCAACTACTGACATAAGTAATATTCTAAAACCTCTATTAGCTGATGGTGAGCTGAGATGTATCGGTACTACCACGCCAGAAAAATTTCGAGAAACTATTGAAAAAGATCAAACATTAAATAATTGTTTTCAAAAAATAATAGTTAATGAACCTTCGGTTGACTTAAGCTCAAAAATATTACTAGGCATTAAAAAGAAATATGAATTGCACCATGGCATCCGAATTACAGATGAAGCAATTAATTACTCTGCGAAACTTGCTGATAGATACATCAGTGATAAATGTCTACCTGATAAAGCGATAGATTTAATTGATGAGGCAGCCGCACAAATTAAGATTGAATCAAATCTTAAGCCTGAGATCATTATTGAACAAGAGCAAACAATTAGTTTAATTGAAGAAAAATTAGATAATTTACTTATTGAAAATATCGAAGAAAAAAAGAAGTTGTTGGCTAAGAAAAAAATATCGGAGGAGTCGCTGAATAAATTCTTAGATAATTGGTACAGTTTGCGCCAAGAAATGGAACAGTTTTCTATCTTATTAACAGAGCAAGATGAAATAATAAAAAAACTCAAAAATTATAATTCAGATATTGAGAACACAAATGATTTTAGTTTTATCGATAAACTTGAAGAAAAGTTAAGCCAAATTGATGATGAGATTCTGACAATTGAAGATAATCTTAAAAAATCAAAAAAAAGTATAAATTTCCAATTTAAATATCAAGTTGAGCCTGATGACATTGCTGATGTAGTTTCGAAAATTACTGGGATTCCTATTTCTAAAGTAGTTTCTAATGAACGCAAAAAACTTGTTAATTTAGAAAAAGAATTAATTGAAAAAGTTATTGGACAAGAAAAAGCTATACAAACTGTTTCTGCTGCAATAAGAAGAGCTCGAGTTGGCATGAAGAGTCCAAAAAGGCCAGTGGGATCATTTCTCTTTATGGGCCCTACAGGAGTTGGTAAAACAGAATTAGCGAAATCTCTGGCTTCAGCACTATTTGATGAAGAAGAAGCTTTGTTAAGATTAGACATGAGTGAATATATGGAGAAAAATGCTGTAGCAAGATTGCTAGGAGCTCCCCCAGGTTATGTTGGCTACGAAGAAGGAGGTCAATTAACTGAAGCGGTAAGACGAAAGCCCTATTCAGTAATACTTCTCGACGAAATCGAAAAAGCACATTCAGAAGTTTTTAATATTCTCTTACAAGTATTAGATGAAGGTAGATTAACAGATTCTCAAGGTCGTACTGTTGATTTTAAAAATACAATCATAATTATGACAAGTAATTTAGCAGGTAAGATAATCTTGGAATATTCAAAAAATATTAGAGAAAACAATCCTAATTTAAAAATTGATAAACAAACTCTAGATGATTCTATAAACAAGTCATTAGCTTCAATTTTTAGACCTGAATTTTTAAATAGAATAGATGAATTAGTAAAGTTTGATCCATTATCTATTGATCAACTTCAAAAAATAGTTTTTCTTCAAATTGAGGATTTAAAGAACTTACTCCTTGAACAAGGAATAAAAATCATCGTTGACACTAAAGTGATGCAAAAAATAGCAAATGATTCTTATGAACCCAAATATGGCGCAAGACCACTTGGAAGAGAACTCAGAAGGCAAATTGAAAACCCACTAGCAGCAAAGTTATTGGAGGATAACTTCAAAAATAGAAAAGAAACAACCATCAAAATAAGTTACTCTCAAAAAAATGGAATTTTATTTAGAACTAGCTGAGTTGGAAATTGATAAGCTAAAATAACATAAAGAGTTAAAGACTAAATTCAACCTAAAATTTGTGACGACTCCTACTACTAATCAAGAACCTCAAAAAAAAGAGCCTGCAGAAATAGTTGAGCCTAAGAAAAAGAAAAATTTCTTAAGCTCCACTTACGACGAACTTAAACTAGTTGTATGGCCTAACAAACAACAGCTATTTAGCGAATCACTAGCGGTTATAATTATGGTGTCCTTCTCAGCTGCGGCCATAGCTTCAGTGAGTAGGTTTTACGGATGGGCAGCATCGCAAATTTTCCGTTAAATCTCGTGAAATCTAAGTTCTTCACAGTACCTTATCTAGTTTAGAAAAAATGAGTAATGAATTAAGTACCAGTATTGGTTCTTCAAAGGCAAACACTAGCATCGCAAGATGGTATGCGGTTCAAGTTGCATCAAGCTGTGAGAAGAAAGTAAAAGCAACTCTTGAACAGCGATCAGTAACTTTAGGAGTTAATAATAGAATAATTGAAATAGAGATCCCTCAAACTCCTGGAATTAAGCTAAAAAAAGATGGAACCAGACAAACTACAGAAGAAAAAGTTTTTCCTGGCTATGTTCTTGTCAGAATGATTCTTGATGAAGATACAATGATGGCCGTCAAAAGTACACCTAATGTAATCAACTTCGTTGGTGCAGAAGATGGTAGAGGAAGCGGTAGATCAAGAGGGCATATCAAACCTAGACCATTATCCAGACAAGAGGTTAATAGAATCTTCAAACGCGCCTCAGAGAAAAAAGCTGTTATTAAATTAGATATTGAAGAAAAAGATAGAATTATCGTAACAAGTGGGCCATTCAAGGATTTCCAAGGAGAAGTTATAGAAGTTTCAGGCGAGAGAAATAAATTAAAAGCACTACTTTCAATTTTTGGGCGCGAAACTCCTGTAGAATTAGAATTCTCCCAAATCAATAAACAAAATTAATTCTGAATTATTGTTGTTTATCGAGTAAAATAATCATTTTAAACCTCAGTTTAAACTCCTTAATCTAATGGCAAAGAAAATTGTTGCGGTTATCAAACTTGCTCTTCAAGCTGGCAAAGCAAATCCTGCACCTCCTGTAGGTCCAGCCTTAGGACAACATGGCGTAAATATCATGGCATTTTGCAAAGAATACAATGCAAGGACACAAGATAAAGCAGGTTTTGTAATTCCAGTTGAGATTTCTGTTTTTGAAGATAGAAGCTTCACCTTCATAACAAAAACTCCTCCTGCATCTGTTCTAATTACAAAAGCAGCTGGTATTGAAAAAGGAGCGGGTGAATCGTCTAAAGGTTCTGTTGGGAATATAAGTAAAGCTCAATTAGAAGAAATAGCCAAAACTAAGCTTCCTGATTTAAACTGTTCTAGTATTGAATCAGCAATGAAAGTCATTGAAGGGACAGCTCGAAATATGGGCGTTTCTATTTCTGATTGAGTTCAACACAAAACTGCTCACTTTTTTAAGGGGAGGTTAATTGCTAACCGTCTGAACCCAAACTCACTATGAAAAAATTATCCAAAAGAATGGCGGCTTTATCAAATAAGATAGAAGATCGCATATATTCTCCACTTGATGCTTTAAGCATTATTAAAGAAAATGCAAATGCTAAATTTGACGAAACGATCGAAGCTCACATACGTTTAGGTATTGATCCAAAATATACAGATCAACAATTAAGAACAACCGTTGCTTTACCAAATGGCACTGGCCAAAGTATCAAGATTGCCGTCATTACAAGTGGTGAAAATGTTTCTAAAGCCAAAGCTGCTGGAGCAGATTTATTTGGAGAAGAAGATCTTGTAGAAAGCATCAACAAAGGCAACATGGAATTTGATTTGCTTATTGCAACACCAGATATGATGCCTAAGGTTGCAAAATTAGGAAGAGTTTTAGGACCTAGGGGTTTAATGCCTAACCCTAAAGCAGGAACAGTTACTAATGACATCTCAAATGCTATAAAAGAATTCAAGGCTGGAAAGCTAGAATTTAGAGCAGATAAAGCAGGAATAGTACATGTCCGCTTCGGTAAAGCCAGTTTTACTAAAGAAGAACTATTCGAAAATTTGAAAATATTACAAGAGTCAATAGATAAAAATAAACCAAGTGGAGCTAAAGGTAAATACTGGAAAAGTTTTTATGTAACTTCAACTATGGGGCCCTCAGTTCAAGTGGACATAAACGCGGTGCAAGATTATCAACCAGAAAGTTAACTCACTGTAGTATAATTTTAATTGCAATAATACGGCCAAAGAAAGTAGGTTTATTTAGCTGATCTAGATAATTAATTCCTACCGAGGACTCGTCTTAATTATTTCTTTATTGGATCTAATAAAAGCGGTCTCTTTATAAAAGAACTTTGCCGCATTTCCTGCTCTTCCTAAATTACGATCCAAAAAAACAATGGGCCGAACACTAGAGAATAAGCAAGCAATCGTAAGTGAGATTAAATCTCTGTTAAACGATTCGGAAATGGCTGTGGTTCTTGACTATAAAGGTTTAAGTATTAAAGACATGTCAGATTTGCGATCTAGATTGCAAACAAATAATGGCATTTGCAAAGTTACGAAAAATTCATTAATGCGTAAAGCAATTGATGGAGATAGTAATTGGGCTCATCTTGAATCTTTATTGACCGGAACTAATGCTTTTGTCTTAATCAAAGATGATGTTGGGGGTGCAGTCAAAGCAATCCAATCATTTCAAAAAGACACAAATAAATCCGAAACCAAAGGGGCTTTATTTGAAGGTAGACTACTCAGCGATTCTGAAATAAAAGAAATCGCAAATCTTCCTTCTAAAGAAGTATTGATTGCAAAAATTGCTGGCGCACTAAATGGTGTTGCCACAAAAATTGCTATCTCTATTAACGAAGTACCTTCTGGACTTGCTAGATCACTTAAACAGCATTCTGAAAAATCAGAAGCTTAAATTTCACAACTATTTATCTATTAAGAAAATGTCTGCAAAAACTGAAGAAATTCTCGAAACTTTGAAGTCTCTTTCACTTTTAGAAGCATCTGAGCTTGTAAAACAAATTGAAGAAGCATTTGGTGTATCTGCTGCTGCTTCTGCTGGTGTAGTAATGGCAGCTCCAGGAGCAGCTGGTGGCGATGGAGATGGCGGAGCTGCTGAAGAAAAAACTGAATTTGACGTGGTTTTAGAAAGTTTTGATGCATCCGCAAAAATCAAAGTATTAAAGGTTGTTAGAAACGCAACTGGTCTTGGTCTTGGTGATGCTAAAGCACTTGTTGAATCCGCACCAAAAACTGTAAAGGAGGGGATTGCTAAAGCAGATGCCGAATCTTTAAAGAAAGAGATTGAAGAAGCTGGCGGGAAAGTTACACTAAAATAAAATTACATTTTTTCTAGCCGATATTTTATTTATCGGCTTTAAAAATTATGAATAGCGAAAGTATTGCAATTGAAGCTGCAACAGACGGTGCCTGTAGTGGTAATCCTGGTCCTGGAGGTTGGGGTGGGTTAATAATTTTTGATGATAACAGTGAATTAGAGATAGGTGGTTCAGAAAAAAATACGACGAACAATAGGATGGAACTTACTGCAGCAATAAAAACTCTTGAGAAATTAAAAAGTTTTCAATTAAAAGAAAACTTTAAATTAAGGACTGATAGTAAATATGTAATCGATGGTTATACAAAATGGATTATCAATTGGAAGACAAATGGATGGAAAACAAGCGCAGGTAAATCGGTTCAAAATGCAGATTTATGGCAAAAAATTGATAAGTTAAGAATAAAGGGATTACAAATGGAGTATGTCAAAGGTCATAGTGGGGATAAACAAAATGATAGGGTTGATTTGATTGCGACGAGTTACTCTAAAGGTATTTCCATCGTTCAAAATCCAAAAGAATCAAATTCTCAAGAGGATCTTTTAGAAAAAAAAGCTCCTATGGAATTACAAGAATTGTATTCTAGAAACCAATTGATCGAAAAATTTGTAGAAAAAAAATATTTATTAAGCGCAAGTGAACTTAATAAGCTAATTGGTGAACAAAATTTTTTACAGATAGAAAAATTAAAATTGTTTGAATGGCGTAATTGGAAGATGATTCCTAAAGATAAGAAATATTGGATAATAGAAAATAAAGAATCCTAATTTTTATGAATCCAAACAGGGGGATATTTAATAATCTGTACAAGAATCTAATAAATCCAGTTCTAAAAAAAGATACTGGAATAGATGCAGAAAAATTAACTAATTTTTCATTGAGAATTTTATCATTTAGTTCAAGCAAACATAAATGGCCAGTAATTTCATCGATCCTGAAAAGTCTTAATGAAGAATTTTGTATAGTTGATGAAAAGTTGCGACAAAATATATGTGGAATAAATTTTGCTAATCCAATTGGTTTAGCAGCAGGATTTGATAAAAATGGTGATGCTGCAAATATTTGGAAAGATTTTGGTTTTGGATTCGCTGAAGTTGGAACAGTTACTAAATTTGCTCAAGATGGAAATCCTAAACCAAGATTATTTAGGCTAGCAGAAGAGGAGGCAGCTTTAAATAGGATGGGTTTTAATAATAATGGTGCTGAGAATTTAGTTAAGAACTTTGTTAATCAAGGTATTGAATTAAAAAAGAATAGAAGAAATACTTGTCTTGGAATAAATTTTGGCAAATCTAAGATTACTGGTTTAACAGAGGCTAAAGAAGACTATTTGACTTCTCTAAAATTCTTAATACCATATTGTGATTATGCTGCAATCAATGTAAGTTCGCCTAACACTACAGGGCTTAGAAAATTACAAGATCCAGTTCGTCTTCGAGAACTTCTTAGGGAAATTAAAACTTTACCAAATTGCCCGCCTCTCTTTGTGAAAATTGCACCAGATTTGAGCTTTAAAGATATTGAAAATATTTGCCAATTAATAATTGATGAAAAGATTGATGGAATAATTGCCACTAATACAAGTCTTGATAGATTGGGTCTTGAAAAAAGAAAATTAAAACAAACAGGATTATTACTTTCTGAAGAAAATGGAGGATTAAGTGGCAAACCTTTGCAAAACAAAGCAAATAAAATAATAAAACATATTTACAGTATCAATAAAAATATCGTTTTAATAGGTGTTGGAGGAATTGATAGTCCTGAATCTGCTTGGGAACGAATTTGTTCTGGAGCATCCTTAGTTCAAATTTATACAGGATGGATATACAAAGGGCCGCAATTAGTCCCAGACATTTTAAGGGGTATTATAAAGCAACTCGATATTCATCAAATGTCAAATATAAAAGAAGCTATAGGTTCAGATTTAAAATGGGTCGAATAAAAAAAAATAATCAATGAATATGTTTAAAGTAATAATTAAGCAAGAAAAGTTATGAATACATCAGATTTCAATCATGGAGGAAATGTTTATCATAAGGCAAAAAAATTAAATCTAAAACCATCAGAAATTATTGATTCCAGTGCCTCTTTGGTACCTTTTAAGCCACCACAAATCCTATTAGATTCTCTTAATAAAGAAATAAATAATTTTGGTTTTAGATTTTATCCTGACAGAGAACTAAATACACTAAAAGAAATAATTGGCGAATTTCATAAAATCAATCCCAATAATATTCTGCCTGGAAATGGCGCATCTGAGCTAATTACATGGTCGGGTTATGAAGCATCAAAATTTGGAATAAGTTGTCTTCCTTCTCCAGGATTTGTTGATTACGAAAGAGCTTTAAGTTGTTGGAATAGTAATTTCTTTTATGCAGAATTACCAAAACATTGGAATAATATTTTTCCTCAATCTTTCCCACTGCATACTCAAGGCGACGTTATTTGGATAACAAACCCACATAACCCAACTGGTCAATTATGGAAAAAAAAATCATTAGAATTAATATTAAAAAAATATAAGTTGGTAATTTGTGATGAGGCTTTTTTATCAATTACACCTAATGGAGAAAAAGAATCATTAATACCATTAACCAAAAATTACGATAATTTATTAGTCTTACGAAGTTTGACTAAACTTTTTAATATTCCTGGGCTTAGATTAGGTTACGTAATTGGACCCTCGAAAAAACTTAGAGAATGGTCTATAAAAAGAGATCCATGGCCATTAAATTCTTTTGCAATAAAAGCAGGTATTGAGCTCTTGAACAACAAGACTTTTTATACGAAATGGACGAAGAAGATTCATGATTGGATAGAAATTGAAAACAAATGGGTTTTCAACGAATTAAGCAAAATAGATAATCTAAAAATTTATAGCTCCTCAACTAACTTTTTTTTAATAGAAAGTCAATCATCTTTATCTCCCAATATTAAATATTTAGAAAAAAAAGGGATATTAATTAGAGAATGTACCTCTTTTAGATTTCTTAACGAAAAATGGGCAAGAATAAGTCTTCAAAGTAGCAAAAATAATAAATTAATATGTAAAGAAATTCAAAGTTCTTTTAAAAAATAATTAATTACTTTTTTTATCTCATTCCTAGATTTATTTTTATAATTAATTTCCATATTTTTTTTCATTAAATCCAATATTTGATAAGTATATTTTCCATTTTTATTTTTTAATGTGAAAATTCTTTTAATAGTTTCTTCAAAAACTTTATTAGAAATATTATCTTCTTTAATCAATATTGAACCACCAATTTTTGCAAGAATCATTGCATTTAGCTCTTGATGGTTGCCTTTAGAATAAGGATATGGAATCAAGATTGAAGGTTTTTTAGTTATTAACAACTCATTTATAGTTCCTGCTCCAGATCTAGATATTACAAGATCACAATTTTGAATCAAAGCAGCTATTTGATGTGTAAATTTTTTTTGCACGTAATTCTTAGAGTATTTGTTATAAAGTTCTTTTAGATTATGTTCTCCAACAATATGAACTATTCGGAACCTTTTTTTTATTAAAAATTCTAGTGATTCATAAATAATTTTATTAATAGCTGATGCCCCTTGACTCCCACCGATAACTAACAAAAGTGGGGATTCTCCTCTTGGAACCCATTCAGGAAGAGGATTACATTTATGAAATTCTTCCCTTAAAGGTGTCCCAGTATAAATAGTTTTGCAATTTTTTAAATACGAATTTGTTTCTTTAAATCCTATAAATACATGATTGCATAAAAATCCAAAATACTTTGTAACCATACCTGGGATTAAATTTGATTCATGAAGAATAATAGGAATCCTAAGTATTTTTGCAGCAATAATTGCTGGCGCTGATATATACCCTCCAGTTGTAAAAACAAGGTCGATTTTCTTTTCTTTTAAAATCCTTAGAACTCTAAAAGTTGACATTAAAATTATTAAATATTGATAAACTATTAAGATATTTTTTTTGGGTGTCTTAATACTTAAAGTTATAAGATTAAATTTCTTTGGAACAAAATTCGCATCAAGTCTTTCTTTGATTCCTAACCAATAAATATTCCAATCTAATTCAATACTTTTGGAAACTGCCAAAGCAGGGAAAATATGTCCTCCAGTTCCACTTGCTGCAACTAATAAATTATTTTTTTTAGACATTTATAAGGATTAATAAGTAAGATAAAGAAAAGAATTAAATATGTTTAAATTAAACTCATTTACTAAAATTGGGGTTAGACTCTACTTATTTGTTTATCTTATATTTCCATATTCAGCAACAAGCCAAACTGAAAAATTTGATTTGAGACGAAATTTAGAAATTGCTTTGAATTCAAGAAATTTAGAATATATTAAAAAAACAATTAAAGATGAAAAAAACTTAAAAATTTCAGAGAAATTTTCAAAAATTATACAAGAATTTCCTGACAGCAAATGGAAAATAAAAAAATTAAATTCAGTAAATATAAATCAGGAAATTTATCAACTAAAAGTTTTTGGAAAAAAAAATGTAAATGGAGAATCTTATATCCTTGAGTCTAATTTTAATTTTCTATTTTCATTTAAAAACGGGAAAATAACAAATGGAACTATTAAAAAACTATTCACATTAATAAGAAATGATGAAAATAAAATTGATATTTCTTTTAATATTCCCGATAAAGTTCTTACAGGTAAAAAATACGATATAGATGTAATTTTAAATAAACCTCTTCAAGAAATAATGGTGGCAGGAGGAATTGAAATTCATCAAGTTGAATCATTTTTAGAACAAGATATATCTTTAGAACCACTAGTTTCAGGAGGAATCTTTAAAGTTACTAGAGCACCTTCAAAACCAGGCATACAAATATGGTCAGGGATAATAGCTCATCCTGAGGGAATTATTACTTTCACAAAGAGTGTTGATATTGTTGATAAGATATAGCCTAAGCTTCGTTTAAAGCAGCTACACCAGGTAAAGTTTTACCTTCTAAAAGTTCCAAACTAGCCCCCCCTCCAGTAGATATATGAGACATTTTTTCAGCTAATCCTGCTTTCTCTACAGCCGCTACTGAATCTCCACCACCTATTATTGTACAGACTTCTGAAAAGGCACTTAAATCTGCGAGGGTCGTAGCTATTGCATTTGTACCTTCTGCAAATTTATCAAATTCGAAAACTCCCATTGGACCATTCCAAATTATTGTCTTACATTCTGCAAGAGCATTCTGAAAAACTTTAATTGAATCTGGTCCAATATCTAGACCCATCCAATTTCCACTAATTGAATCAATTTGAGATATTTTACTTTCAGCATCAGGAGAAAATTCATTAGCTAGCACTACATCTGTGGGCAATAATAATTCCACACCTTTTGCTTTTGCTTTTGCTTCTAAATCTTTTGCAAGCTCAAGTTTATCCTCTTCTACAAGACTGTTTCCAACATCTAAACCTCTAGCTTTATAAAAAGTAAAAATCATACCTCCTCCAATCATGATTTTGTCGCACTTATCTAGTAAAGAATCAAGTACTCCTATTTTGCTGCTTACCTTGGATCCTCCAACTATTGCTGCCAATGGACGCTTCGGAGCATCTATTGCTCCTTGTAAGTATTTCAATTCTTTTTCTAAAAGGAATCCAGCTACTGATGGACTTAAATAATTAGTCACTCCCTGAGTTGAAGCATGAGCTCTATGAGCAGCACCAAAAGCATCATTTACAAACATATCTGCGTGCGATGCTAAATTTTTAGCAAAATCCAAATCATTCTTTTCCTCCTCACAAAAAAAACGAACATTCTCTAGTAAAAGAACATCTCCATTATTTAATCTATTTGATTCAGCAACAGATTCTTCACCTATACAACTATTTGTGAGACTAACATTTTTTCCCAACAATTCACTTAATCTTTCTGCTACTGGAGTTAATCTCATCTTTTCATTTACCTGACCCTTTGGCCTCCCAAAATGGGCAGTCAAGATAACTTTTGCTGAATTATTGATAAGGTATTCAATAGTTGGAATCGCTGCTCTAATACGCGTATCGTCAGTTATGTACCCATCTTCATTTAGAGGAACATTAAAATCTACTCTAACAAGAACTTTTTTCCCTTCTAAATGTGACTTCTCAAGACTGGAAAGAGATAATTTTGACATTAAACAAACTTATTTTTAATCTTTAAACCCTAACGTTAATTTGCGCTTATTGGGTTAAAAAGTAGTAACTGTTACCTATGACTTAATAAATTTTAAGAATTAACTAATGTAAAATTTTTTTGTTAGTAAATTTTATACTAAAATTTAGAAGTGAATACTTTTCAAACTTATATAAATTAAAAGGAATACATAAATCTTATATGATCTATTGAAGTGGACATACCCAAAATCCAATGGTACCCAGGCCATATAGCGAAAGCAGAAAAAAAATTATCTGATGTTATCAATAAAGTAGATTTAGTTATTGAAGTCAGAGATGCAAGAATTCCTTTGTCAACAGGTCATCCACATTTAAATAAATGGATTAATAATAAAAAACATATCCTTGTTATAAATCGATCAGACATGATCTCTCCCAATACCATCATTAGTTGGAATAAATGGTTTAATGCTAAAGATCAATATCCGCATTGGTGTGATGCTAAAAGAGGTAAAGGTATAGAAGAAATTTATAAATCAGCTAAAGAATCCGGGTCATCAATTGACGAAAGAAGATTGTCTAGAGGAATGCGAATTAGACCAATAAGAGCACTTACTCTTGGTTTCCCAAATGTAGGTAAGTCAGCATTAATAAATAGAATTGCGAGAAAAAGAGTTGTCGATAGTGCGAGGAAAGCTGGGGTTACTCGAAATTTAAGATGGATTAAAATAGATAGTGGTATAGATTTACTAGATGCTCCTGGTGTTATACCTCCTAATTTAGAAGATCAAAAATCAGCGCTTAATCTTGCACTTTGTGATGATATTGGGGAAGCTGCTTATGAAATTGAGAGTGTCGCAATTGAATTTGTAAAAATTATATTGGATCTAAACAAAAATAAGGATGCAAATATATCACTAAACAAAATATCAAATAGATACGGAGTTGATATATCAAAAGGCTTTGAGAGCCCCTCTGATTGGATAAATGAAGTATCTGCAAAACATACCTCAGGTGATAAAAGAAGAATGTCTCACAAACTATTGGAAGATTTTAGAAATCAAATGCTCGGAAAAATTGCTTTAGAAGTCCCAAGATGGAATTAAATAATAAAAATTCTTTCGGAATTGGAGAGGGTGAACTTATTGAAATTATTTATGAGCTTCCTCTTCCTATGAGACTAGATAGATGGTTAGTAAGTAAACGACCAGAACAAAGTAGAGCAAGAATTCAACATTTTATCAATTCAGGTTTGGTATTAGTAAACTATAAAACTGCAAAAGCAAAGACGCCACTAAAAAATGGCGATAATGTTCAAATCTGGATGCCTCCTCCGGAACCTCTTGTATATTTAAAACCTGAAAAAATGGATTTAAAGATCCTTTTTGAAGACGAGCACATCATAGTAATTAATAAACAATCAGGACTAATTGTTCATCCCGCCCCTGGTCACAAATCTGGAACTTTAGTTAATGGATTACTTTTTCACTGTAATGATCTACCTGGTATTAATGGGAAGCTAAGACCTGGAATTGTTCACAGATTAGATAAAGATACCTCCGGATGTATGGTGGTAGCAAAAAGCCAAGAGGCATTAGTAAATCTCCAGAAACAAATTAAAGAAAAAATCGCATCACGTGAATATATTGCAGTAATTCATGGAGCACCTAATTCTGAAGAAGGCAAAATAGTGGGTCACATTGGCAGAGATAAATTAAATAGATTGAAATATAAAGTAGTTGAAGAAACTTCAGGAAGGTATGCTTGTACCTATTGGAAATTAGAAGAAAGATTTGGCAATTACTCATTAATGAGTTTCAAACTAGATACAGGGCGAACACATCAAATAAGAGTTCATTGCGCTTACATTAATCATCCAATCGTTGGTGATCCATTATATGGAAGATGTAAAAAACTACCATGTAAATTAGAGGGCCAAGCTTTACACGCTATGAAGCTTGGACTTATACATCCAATAAATGGTAAAGAAATGATATTTGAAGCAGAATTACCATTAGATTTTCAAAAATTACTAAGCGTTCTTAAAGTTAAATAAGATTTAAGGAAGAATTAATAAGAGATTTTGTATATGTGTTTTGAGTTTTAGTGAATATTGTAGAACTTTCTCCTTCATCAACTATCTTTCCTTGATTCATAACTAGCAACCTATCACAAAATCTTTTCGCAATTCCTAAATCATGAGTGATAAAGATAATTGTTAAATTCATTTTTTCTTGCAAGACTCTAAGTAATTCAAGAATCTCTATTTTTACTGAAGCATCTAACATATTTACGCTTTCATCACAAATCAAAATTTTTGGTTTCAACAATAGTGCCCTTGCTAGTGAAATTCTTTGCAATTGACCACCAGATAATTGACTAGGATAAGAATTCAAAAAATCATTTTTTAAAGGAAGATTTAAATTTCTAAACATTAATTTTATTTCCTTTTCAATTTTTCTTTTATCTGAAATTTTTTGAATAAAAAATATATCTTCCAAAATATTTTTAATTGTCATTTTCGGATTCAAACTTGAAAAAGGATCTTGAAAAATAATTTGCATATTATTGCGCTTTCTAAAAGATTTATTTTTTTTCGATGAATAATTTTTATCATAAATTTTTATTTCACCACCTCTTACTTTTAAAAGTCCAATTAAAGCCCTACATAATGTACTTTTACCACTGCCCGAAGAACCAACTATTCCAAGAGTCTCATTCTTATACAATTTGAAACTAACCTCATTTAAAGCTTTATTCCATTTACTTATAAAAATTGAAGAATTTAATTTATACCAATGTCTTAAGTTATTTACCTCTAAAACAACATCATCTCGAACATTATTTTTAGTAGTTGGTTCTAATACTATTTTTGAGGCATTTACTAACTTTATCCCAATATCTGATTTTGGTGATTGAAAAATATCTAATATATTTCCTTTTTCAACAATCGATCCCTTTTCAATTATTGCCACTTTTTTACACCACTTTGCTGCAAGATTAATATCGTGACTAATTAAAATTAAAGTAGTATCGAATTCATTACATAACTGAATTATTTCTTGCATAATTTCAAAACTTGTTCTGGTATCTAAGCTTGTTGTCGGTTCATCAGCTATTAATAATTTAGGTTTTAAAGCAAGAGCCATTGCTATAGAAACTCTCTGTCTCATTCCACCGCTAAATTGATGCGGGAAAGAATCAAGTCTGCCTTCTTCAATTCCTACTTTTTGAAAAGCTTCTTTTACTAATTTTTTAATATGTAAAGATGATTTAGTTTGATCATGAGTTTTAAACAATTCATATAAGTGGTCCCCAACTCTCATAAGTGGATTAAGTTTTTTTATAGAATCTTGATAGATAAATCCAAAATTTTTTCTTCTGAAAAATTGCGCTTCTCTATGATTTATTTTCCTAGGATCTACACTAGAAATCGATAAATACCCTTTAGATATGGCCTTTTCAGGCAATATATTTACTAATGTTTTTGCAAAAGTAGTCTTTCCACATCCAGAGGGTCCTATTATGGCCAAATGATCTCCTCTATCTATTTCAAGATTAAAATTTTTGATGATAGGTTGCTGTTTTAAACCATATTTAACAGTAAGATTTTTTACTACAAGAATTTTTTCTTTATTTATTTCCATGATTTTATAGCAAATTTTTCTAGACCTAAATAAAATACATCTAAAGCGATACAAAATGTCTGAGGCAGCTGCAAATTCAAAAGAAAAAAACGAAATTGAAGTTTCCAAAACTATTTTGCCTGAAAATAAAAAATATGAAAGTGAATCTTTTAATTATCAAATAAAAATCCCCGATTGGCTTCTTAAAGATATTAATAATTTTGAAAAATCAAACAGACAAAATGATGAAAATCAAAACCTTATAGTAAAGGCCTTCAAACTTGCTTATAAAGCTCATGATGGACAATTCCGCGCGAGTGGTGAGCCATATATTATCCACCCAGTTGCTGTAGCAAATCTCCTCAAAGAAATAGGTGCTAGTTCATCTGTTATTGCTGCAGGACTTTTACATGATGTTGTTGAAGATACTGGCGTTGATTTATCCGAAATAGAAACAAATTTTGGATTAGAAGTCAAAATACTTGTGGAGGGTGTAACAAAATTAGGAGGAATCCACTTTAATAACAGGACTGAAGCACAAGCTGAAAATCTTAGAAAAATGTTTATGGCCATGGCTAGCGATATCAGAGTTGTTTTAGTAAAACTGGCAGATCGACTTCATAACATGAGAACAATTGAATGGCTAAATGATGAGAGAAAAAAAAGAATAGCTAGAGAAACAAGAGAGATTTATGCACCTTTAGCTAATCGATTAGGAATAAATAGATTTAAATGGGAATTAGAAGATTTAGCGTTTAAATTTCTGGAGCCTAAGGAATATCAAGATCTAAAAGATCAAATTGCTGTTAAAAGGAGTGATAGAGAAAAAAGATTAAAAGTTACCCTGAATCTTATGAAAGAAAACTTAGTCGCAACGGGTTTAAAAAACTTTGAAATAACTGGAAGACCAAAACATCTTTATGGCATCTGGAGCAAAATGAAAAGACAGCAAAAACAGTTTCATGAAATTTATGATGTTGCTGCTCTAAGAATTATCGTTGATAATTCAGATAGTTGTTATAGAGCTTTAGCAGTTGTACATGATACTTTCAAACCAATCCCAGGCAGATTTAAAGACTATATAGGCTTACCAAAACCCAATGGATATCAGTCCTTACATACTTCAGTAATTGGAAGACATCGACCTATTGAAGTTCAAATTAGAACTACTTCTATGCATCAAATTGCAGAATATGGAATTGCTGCTCATTGGCAATATAAAGAGGGTGGTTCTCCTGCTAAAAGCAATGCTGAAAGATTTAATTGGCTAAGACAACTGGTCGAATGGCAACAAGAAGGTAATAAAGGAGATCATAATGATTATTTAGCTTCAATTAAAGAAGATTTATTCGATGAAGAAGTATTTGTAATTACTCCTAAAGGAGATGTTGTTGGTTTAAGAAAAGGTTCTACTGCAATAGATTTCGCCTACAGAATTCATTCTGAAGTTGGAAATCACTGTAATGGAATAAGAATTAATGAAAAGCTTTCTCCATTATCTACAGCACTTCAAAATGGTGACTTCATAGAAATTTTGACAAATAATAATGCAACTCCAAGCTTGGATTGGCTGAACTTTGTAGTAACGCCAACTGCTAAAAATAGAATCCGACAATGGTATAAGAAAAGCCATAGGGATGAAACGATTAAAAGAGGGAGAGATTTACTTGAAAAAGAAGTAGGGCGAAATGGTTTTGAAACATTACTTTCTAGTGATGCTATGAAAAAAGTTGCGAATAGATGCAATTTAAAAAATACTGAAGACCTTCTTGCATCACTTGGTTTTGGTGGTTTAACTTTACATCAAGTATTAAACAGACTAAGAGAAGAAATAAAATTACAGACAGAGGATATTAAAAATGATTCTGATTCTGAAATAGCAAAATCCCTTAAAAGTAATAGTAATTTATCTACCAATAAACCTTATACAACGACTAAATCACCAATTTCCGGGATAGAAGGTCTTGATTACAGAATAGGTAAATGCTGCAGCCCACTTCCAGGTGAGGATATTATCGGAACTGTATCGCTAGGAAACCACGGCATAACCATACATAGGGCAGATTGCGAAAATGTAATGCCAATTCCAATAGAGAGAAGATTACCTGTTGGTTGGAATCAAGATAATAAAACTGGCGATAATAAGTTCCCAATTCAGCTCCGAATAGAAGTAATTGATAGAGTTGGAGTCCTTAAAGATATTCTTATGAGGTTATCTGATAAAGGTATAAATGTTAGCGATGCCAATGTTAAAACTGCTTATGGCAAACCAGCTATTATCAATCTCTGCGTAGGTCTAGAAAGTTATAATCAACTTCACAAAACAATTGACCAAATTAAATCAATGGCAGATGTTTTAGATATAGCCAGAGTTGGACAAAGTTAATTTAAAATCATAACAATCTATCTTTTAATTTTTATCTTATAAATAAAGAAAATAATACTACCGCTAATCAAAGCTAATAATAGCCCCACACAAGAAGAACCTAAGAGCAATTTTAGGGAAAAAATTCTACCTTGTTTCCATAAGTCGTCAATAACCAAAGTTTTTTCAACAATTTTATTAGAAGAAGTATTTACAAAAAAGGAACCAACTTTATAGTTAAAATAATAAAGTGGAATATAAGTAAAGGGGTTGCTGATCCAGGTACCAATTGCGGCCAGAACAATATTTCCCTTAGCTAATTTTGCAAAAAATACCCCTATTAAAGTCTGAAACCCAAAAAAAGGAAAGCAGCCACTAAATACACCTATTGCTAAACCTTTAGCATTAAAGGAAGGACTTCCATTCTGCTTCCTAAATAATGATAGAATTTTCTTATAGGTAATATCTCTTTTAAATCTCATTAAGAAAGAAAAAATCAAAATTAAATTCTTGATAATCTTACTTAATTATCTATAACAAAGCGAGAGATGGATTCGATAGTTACTACAGAAGATACGATAGCTGCAATTGCTTCTGCTATAAATATAGGGAAAGGAGGAGTTGCGATAATAAGAGTATCGGGGAAAGACTCAATAAATTCTTGCAAAAAGATTGTTCAAACTAAATCTAAATATGCATGGCAATCACATAGAGTTTTTCACGGTTTTATTCAGGAAAATAAACAAAATAAATTTATAGATGAGGTTTTAATTTTAGTGATGAAATCACCAAATAGCTTCACAGGAGAGGATGTTGTTGAGCTCCATTGCCATGGAGGAATTATCTTAGTAAATAAAGTTCTCAAGATATTATTAAGTAATTCTAGAGTTAGACTTGCTAATCCGGGAGAATTTAGTCAAAGAGCTTTTCTCAATGGGAAAATAGATCTTACTCAAGCCGAGTCAATTAATCAATTAATTAACGCAAGCAATATCAGATCAGCAGAGTTAGCTTTTAGCGGGGTTCAAGGAGAAATAAAGAAAAAAATTGAGGATATTAAAAATGACCTCATACAAGTACTTTGCGAGATAGAAGCGAGAGTTGATTTTGAAGAGGACTTTACAGATTTTGATTACATTAAATATCTAAAAAACATTAAAAAAGTAAAAGAAAAAATAAAGCTACTAATAGAAAATTCAGAAAGGAATTCATATATTCATAATGGGATATCCATTGCACTTATAGGCAAAACAAATGTTGGTAAAAGTTCTTTACTAAATTTGCTTGCAAAAAAAGAGAAGGCAATCGTAACCAATATTCCTGGAACAACAAGAGATGTTATTGAAGTGAATTTAACTATTAATGACATTCCAATGAAAATAATTGATACTGCTGGCATAAGAGAAACTCATGAACAAATTGAAAGTATTGGAATTAAAAAAAGTTTTGGGAAGATTAAAGAGTCAGATTTTATAATTTATATTTATAGTCTTGAAGAAGGATTTAATGAAGAAGACAAAAAAATAATAAAAGAAATACCCAAAGAAAAATTAATTAGTATTGTGGGCAATAAAAAAGATTTAATTAATTCTAAAAATATTAATTCAAATGATTTAAAAAATACAATTTTTATGAGCATTAAGAATAATGATGGAGAAGGATTATTAATCGACACAATCATAAAAAAATGCGGATTAAAACAATTAGAAAATATCAATATATTTATAAATGAAAGACATCTAAAAAATTTGTCTGCTTGTCTATCTAATTTAGATGATACTGATGAAATAGTTCAAAATAGATTGCCATTTGATTTGTTATCAATAGAGCTTAGAGATGGTATTAAAAACTTATCTAAAATAACTGGTCAAGAATTGACAGAGGAACTTCTAGATAATATTTTTTCAAAGTTTTGTATTGGTAAATAAATTTGAGTTAAGTTACATAGTGATTTATAGTTAACACTCTGACTTCAGTTGAATTTTTATTAATTTTTTAGTTTAGTGGATTTGAATACTCCCACAATAAGTAAGATCATTGATAATTGGATCGATGAAGATATAGGAAGGGGAGATCTAACAAGTTCCTCTATTACAGAAGAGAATGGTAATGCATATTGGATTGCGAAAGAGGAGGGTATATTTTGTGGGGTTGAGATTATAAAAGAAATTTTTAAAAAAATTGATTTAAAAATCAGTTCAAAATTTAATATCTCTGATGGAGATAAATTTGATAAAGATCAAAAACTCTTGGAAATATATGGACCTTCAAAAAGTTTACTTGCCAGTGAAAGAATCAGCTTAAATATAGCAATGCATTTATCTGGGATATCAACATATACAAACAATCTTATTAATAAGTTAGAAGGCACAAATATAAAATTAGCAGATACCAGAAAAACGACTCCAGGCTTAAGAATATTTGAAAAATATGCATTCAAATGCGGAGGTGGAGTAAATCATAGAATGGGATTATACGATGCAGCTATGATAAAAGAAAATCATATTGCATGGACAGATAATCTCAAGAATGCAGTACAAAAAATTCGCCTAAATTCGCCTTTTACAACTCATATCATAATTGAAGCTGAAAATATCGAACAGGCAAAAGAAGCAGTATTAGCAGGAGCAGATAGTGTCTTATTAGATGAACTTAGCCCTGAAACTATAAAAACCAGCGTTCAAGAATTAAGAGATTTATCAATGAATAGCTTAAAAAAAGAAGTCAATAAAAATTTGATAATAGAAGTGTCTGGAATAAACCCTAAAGAAATTAGTAAATATTTAATAAAAGGTATAGATTTGATTTCAACAAGTTCTTCAATTACCAAAAGTGATTGGATTGATTTAAGTATGCGTTATATTAATTAATCATATAGATAAATAATTGAATAAATAATGCTAGTCATTTTTAACGAATTAACAAATAACTTGGAACAATCTCTTTTAGATAGTCTTCAAAAAAACGATAAAGAAATAGAGTTCGAAAATCTTAGAAAAAATTTAATTACACAATCATCAAAAGAGGAATTTGGTGATTATCAATGTAATGTTTGTTTAAGTTTATCTAAAATATATAAAAAGAATCCAAGGGATATTTCTAATGATTTTATTAACCTTTTAAATAAAAACAAAAGCATAACAAGATTATGCAAGAGTATAGAAATAGCTGGCCCTGGATTTATAAATATAAAATTAAAAGAAGAGGTTCTCATAAATGCAATTAAATCAAATATTCAATGCCCAAGGGCTGGAGTACCTCAAATTAGAAAAGATTTAGATAGTTGCTCATCAAATAAAGTTATTGTAGATTTTTCTAGTCCTAATATTGCTAAAGAAATGCATGTAGGACATTTAAGATCAACAATAATAGGGGACTCTATATCCAGGATTTTCGAGTTAAGAGGTTATGAAGTATTAAGACTAAATCATGTTGGTGATTGGGGAACACAGTTTGGAATGCTTATTACTCAGCTCAAAGATTTATATTCAAATGATTTAGAAGAAATAGGAAAAATTAAAATAAGGGATTTAGTTGAATTTTATAAAGCATCAAAAAAAAGATTTGATAATGAATCTGAATTCCAAAAAAGATCTAGAGAAGAAGTAGTTAAGTTACAAAGTGGAGATAGGAAATCGATTAAAGCTTGGAAATTATTATGTGATCAATCGAGAAAGGAATTTAATGAAATCTATAAAAATTTAAAAATAAAAATAAAAGAAAGAGGTGAATCTTTTTATAATCCCTTCTTAAAATCAGTTATTGAGGATTTGAATTTAAAAAATATATTAGTAGAAGATCAAGGAGCAAAATGTGTATTTCTAGATGGGATGACTAATAAAGAAGGCAAACCTTTACCGCTAATTATTCAAAAAAAAGATGGTGGTTTTAATTATGCCACCACAGATCTTGCTGCTATAAGATACAGATTCAATAAAGCACCTAATGGGGATGATGCTTCGAGAATTATTTATGTAACTGATCATGGACAATCAAATCATTTTGCTGGAGTTTTTCAAGTTGCAAAAAAAGCAGAATGGATTCCAGACAAGTGTCAAGTAGACCATGTCCCTTTTGGATTAGTTCAAGGAATTGATGGCAAAAAACTCAAGACAAGGGAAGGTGAAACAATACGTTTAAAAGATTTATTAAAAGAAGCAGTTAGAAGAGCAAAAGAAGATTTATTAAAAAGATTAGAAGATGAAAATCGTTATGAGAAAGAAGATTTTATCGCAAATACATCAAGAATAATTGGATTGGGAGCTGTTAAGTATGCAGATTTAAGTCAAAATAGAATTACTAATTATCAATTTAGTTTTGATAAAATGCTTTCCCTCAACGGTAATACTGCTCCTTATTTGTTATATACACTTGTAAGAATTTTGGGAATTAAAAGAAAAAATGATTTTGTTTATGACTCTAAAGATTTTCAATATATAAAATATGTTCATAAATCTGAGTGGAAACTTATCAGAAAATTACTTAAGTTCGATGAAGTCATAATCTCTATTGAAAAAGACTTAATGCCGAATAGACTATGCAATTATCTGTTTGATCTATGTCAGACTTTTAATAGATTCTATGATCAGGTTCCAATACTCAAAGAAGAAAAATATATAAAAATTTCTAGACTTAATTTATGTGACCTAACTGCAAAAACACTAAAATTAAGCTTAGAGCTTCTAGGAATTGAAACTCTAGAAAGAATGTGATGAATGATTTTAATCCATTAAATAATCTTTTCCCAAAACCAAGAGAAGAAATAATAAATATGCAGTCTTATTCTGCACCTTTAGAAAATAGAAGAAATTTACTCCGCTTAGACTTTAATGAAAATACTTTAGGTCCAAGTCCTAAGGTTTACGAGGCATTGAAATCGATAAAATTAGATGAAATTTCAATTTATCCAGAATATAATTTATTAAAAAATTTTTTATGTGATAAATATCTTGATTCAAGAAAATTTAATAATGATGAAATAGGAATTTTCAATGGAGCAGACGCAGCAATAAATGCAGTTTTCAATTGCTTTGGAGAAAAAGATCAAATATTTTTAACCACAAATCCAACTTTTGGTTACTATTCCCCTTGTTCAGAAATGCGAGGTATGAAGAAAATAACTTGTTCTTACGTTGGAGAAAATTTTCTATTCCCCATCAAAGAATTTAGTGAAAAAATTATAAAGTATAATCCTAAATTAATATTTATTTGTAATCCAAATAATCCAACAGGAACAGTTTTAAGTGCTCAAGAGATAATTAACTTAGCTAATATCAGAAAGGATTCATTGATAATTGTTGATGAACTATATGAAAAATTTAATGGAGATAGTCTTCTTGAATCGATAGATTTTGAAAAGGATAATAATATACTAATAATCCAATCTCTTTCAAAAACAGCAGGTTTAGCTGGTTTAAGAATAGGTTTTACTTTTGGCAATAAAAATTTAATACAGTACGTTAACAAAGTTACAGGACCATATGATGTAAATAGCTTTGCTATAACGGCAGCATTAGCAGCACTTAAAGACAAAATATATATCGATAATTATGTTTTAGAAGTAAAAAAAGCAAGAGAATGGATTTTAAAAAAATTTAAATCAACAAAGATCAAAACTCACTTTAGTGGTGGTAATTATTTCTTAATTTGGCCAAAAAAAGATCCTAAAATTTTAATACAACAAATGAGAGAAAAAGGTATTCTTATCAGAAGTATGGAAAACAAAAAAGATATTGGCAAGTCAATAAGGGTTAGTATTGGAACTAAAGAACAAATGATTTGTTTCTGGAACAATTACAAGGTCCTAGATTTATTAAATTAATTACCAAAAATATAAATTGTATTTCGATCGATTCTTTTAGATTTTATTTGAAAATGTTTTCCAACATACTTTACCTTAAAGTCTGTCATATTTTCTATAAATAAATCAGCATTTGAGAAATCACATTCTTTATTAATTTTTTTGCCACGAGCAAAGTGAACAGGAATAACTAAATTAGGTTTCAGAAGCTTAACGATTCTTGAAGCCTCTTGCCCATCATAAGACTTTATTCCTCCTCCAATTGAAATAAATAAGATATCTGGGCGAGACAACATAATTTGACTATTAATATCAATATCACCAGCAGCACCTCCCATATGTACAATTTTAAGATCATTCTGCTCCCAACTCCAAACAGTTGCCATCCCAAATCTTCTTCCATCTACTCTGTCATGTGCTACAGAAATTCCATTTAATAAAATATCCTCAAATTGATAGATCCCTGGTTCAACAAACATTAATTGATTATTAGGGTTATATCCTTCGTCCGGAAGCCTAGAACTAGCCAAAATAAAATCTGCTTTGACTTCTTTTGGCTCCTTTAAATTGCTCGCACAACCTATTGCTTTAAAGGGATTTATAAGAATCGATTTTTCTGCACTATTAATTAAAAAACTACTATGTCCTAGACTTTTTATTACTAAGTTCCTTGCTAATAATGGAGCAGGTAAAAAAGAGCTAAATAAAATAAAAAAGAAAATGTTTTTAATTTGAGAAATCATAATATTAATTTTTTTGTATTTTACTTTTGTTCAGCCATTTTTAGAAAATTACTAATTAATTTATGACCAAATTGTGTTAATACACTTTCAGGATGAAACTGAACCCCATGCAAATGTTTATATTCTTTGTGAGAAATAGCCATAATAGTTGAGTCTTCTAAAGTCGCAGTTATCTCAAAACAAGGTGGTAATGAACTTGAATCAACTATAAGACTATGATATCTAGTCGCCACAAATGGTGTCTCGATATCTTTAAACAAACCTTTTTGATTATGAAATATTTTGGATGTCTTACCATGCATAAGTTTTTTACCAACTACAACCTTCCCTCCAAAAGCTTGCGCTAAAGCTTGATGACCTAAACAAACTCCTAATGTCGGAATATTCTTAGATAATTTTTTTAGTATTGGCAGACAAATTCCAGATTGATCTGGATCACCAGGACCTGGAGATAATAGTATGCCACTAGGATTTAGTTTTATAATTTCTTCTAAAGTAATTTCATCATTTCTTTTAACTATTAATTCTTTAGTTATTTCATGCTCAACAGAAAGTTCTCCTAAATATTGAACAAGGTTGTAAGTAAAACTATCGTAATTATCAATAACAAGGAACATATTTATATGAATTTAAAATAACAACTTTATTTTAGGAACAAAGATATATACAGCAATAATAACAGAATTAATGGAAGCCAATAATACTGCTCCTGCAGATGTATCTTTTGAAATTTTAGCCAAAATAGTAAATTCTTTTTTTACTACTAAATCGACTATAGATTCAATAGATGTGTTTAATATTTCTAATATTAAAACAGACATTATTGTGGCAATCAAAATCACGTAATTATTTAGACTAATTTGCAATAAAAAACCAATTATTAAACTTGTTACTGCAAAAATTAATTGAATTTTAAAATTTCTTGAAGTTTTTAATACATAACCAATTCCACTGAAAGCATATTTAAAACTTAATAGTACATTCTTAGAAGTTTTGTATGATTCTTTTCTATTTGCTAAAGAGTTTATCTTTTTTTCCATAGATTTTTAATCTAATCGAGTAATTAAATATTCCTGAAAATTTAACATATTTTCTAAATCAAGATCATTATTATGTTCCCATCCCAAAAGATGTAAAAATCCATGACTAGCCAACCAGAGCATCTCTTTATAGATTGAATGTTTATATTCATAAGATTGCTCAAGTGCCATCTCTAATGATATAAATATATCTCCCAACTCTATTTGATCTAAATTATTTAGAGATTCATCAGAGGCGATTGGGAAAGATAGGACGTCAGTTGGGCCATTTTTTTGCATCCACTTCTTATTCATAGAAGCAATTTCTTGATTAGATATTATCTGTAAGCCTAAGGAAAAAGATTTTTTTTCTAAAATAAAATTTGGCAATTCAAAGTCATCTTTTTTAAATATTATATTTATCCAAGATACAAATACTTTCTCCCAAAAAATAGATTCAAAAATAAGTTTAGTTTTAGTATCTTTTAACTTATTTGAAAATTGAGAAAAATCATTATATTGAAAAACCAAATCTAAACTTATTTCAGAAATAATTTTTTCTTTCATAAATTATTAGACAGGAATATTTGGCTTACCTATTGTGGCAACTAGTATTAATATCCCAATCAAAACTAGAAAGGTTATTGAAAAATGAGAAATACTTTTTGAACCCTTTCTTACCATATTCCTCATAGCAAGCTTAATAAAGCTTGGAGGAGCAACTTTTTTTTCTAAATTTTCTTTTCTATTTTCCATTAGTTATTCAATAGATTCGTTAGAAGAAATATTCATGCGTAATAGTTCATGAATAAATGGTTCAAGTCCACCATCTAAAACGCTATCTAAGTCGTTAGTCTCCTTCATAGTCCTAAGATCTTTTACCATTTGATAGGGATGGAAAACATAATTCCTGATTTGATTGCCCCATGCAGCTTCCACAATATCACCTTTAATATCAGCGAATTCTGCAGCTTGTTGTTCTTTAGCAATTACAAGTAGTTTAGACTTAAGAAGTAACATAGCTTTTTCTTTATTTTGTAATTGAGATCTTTCTTGGGTACATCTTACTGAAATCCCTGTTGGCAAATGAACAATTCTTACTGCTGTTTCTACTTTATTAACATTTTGTCCTCCAGCTCCACCAGATCTACTCGTTGTAATTTCTAAATCTTTTTCAGGTATATCAAGTGAAATATTATCATCTAATTTTGGCATAACCTCTACACCAGCAAAGCTGGTTTGTCTTTTGCCATTAGCATTGAAAGGAGAAATTCTTACTAATCTATGAGTACCTTTTTCATGTTGCAGATAGCCGTATGCATATTTTCCATCAATTTCAAACGTTACACTTTTAATCCCTGCTTCTTCTCCTTGAGATAATTCATTAATAATAAGGCTCATTTGATTATTATCTGCCCATCTTGAATACATTCTCAATAATATCTCTACCCAATCCTGTGCATCTGTTCCACCCGCACCTGCGTTAATGGAAACTACAGCTCCCTCCTTATCATATTCACCACATAATAATCTTTCAAATTCCCATTTATCAAGATTCTCTCTTAATTTCTTTAATCCCTGTTGGGATTCCAAAATCATTTCTTCTTCAGGTTCTAAAGAATAAAGTTCAAGAGAGGCATTAGCATCAGAAATAAAAGTTTTCCATTTATCTAACAATTCCAGTTGTGCTTTGACATCATCAAGGATTAACATTTGTTTTTTTGCTTCTTCTTGACTCTCCCAAAATTCAGGCTGAGCAGAAATTTGCTCTAACTCTCTCCTTTTCGCTTTTAATCTTGGAACGTCAAAGACAATCCTGAGCATTACCCAGGCGATCTGTTAGTTCCGAAAGATCTTTTTTGAAATCTGTAATATCTATCAAAATAGAATTTATTCGTTATTTATAATCTAACAAGCACTTTTGTTTAATAGTATAAACTAAGTATTATTTTAAAAAAATGTCCAAAGTTGAAATTTATACTTGGCAATATTGCCCATTCTGTATTCGAGCAAAATCTCTACTAAAGAAAAAAAATATAAATTTTACTGAATATAAAATAGATGGCGATGAAGATGCCAGAGATTTGATGACTGAAAGAGCAGATGGCAGAAGAACATTACCACAAATATTTATAGATAATGCGGGGATAGGAGGCTGCGATGATCTCTACACATTAGAAAATGAAAATAAATTAGACTCATTATTAAACTAGATCTTATGAAATTTCTGTTCGTAATAGATCCTATAAAAAATATAAATCCCTTAAAAGATTCATCTGCTGCTTTAATGCAAGCATCATCCAAAAAAAATATTGAAATCTGGAGTTGTACTCCTCAAGACCTTGAAGCTAGAGGTGATGAAGTATGGGCATCTTCCGTAAAAGTTGAAGTAAATCCCTGGATTTCTTTCAAAGAGAATGATTGCATACCTCTCGCCGAATTTAATTGCATTTGGATGAGAAAAGATCCTCCCGTAAATGAGGCTTATTTATATGCAACACATCTTTTAGAAGTTGCCGAGAGAAAAGGAGTAAAAGTAATTAACAAACCTTCATCATTAAGAGCATGGAATGAAAAGCTAGGTGCTTTGAGATACAGCCACTTAATGGCACCTACAATAGTTGCGAGTAAGGTAAAAGATCTTATTAATTTTGCAAATATAAATAAGGAAGTAGTAATAAAACCTCTCGGAGGAAAGGGTGGACAAGGTGTTATAAGGATAAGTAAAAATTCTCCAGGAATTAAATCAATCATTGAATTAATCACTTCTCAAGAAGAATTACCGGTTATGATGCAAAAATTTATTCCTGAAGTTACAGAGGGTGATAAAAGAATAATTATTGTAAATGGTGAAGCAATTGGATCTATAAATAGGATTCCTCAAGGAGGCGATTTTAGGAGTAATTTAGCGATGGGAGGCAAGGCTGAACCAACATTTTTAACAGAAAAAGAAAAAAGTATCTGCTCAGAGTTATCTCAACACTTTAAAGATGAAGGTTTATTCTTTGTTGGTATTGATGTAATAAATGGAATGCTTAGCGAGATTAATGTAACCAGTCCAACAGGTTTAAGAGAAATAGAAAATTTATCCAATAAGAATGTCTCCGAGGAAGTTATCAAAAAATTAGTGGAAATTATTTAGGATTTTTAGCGAAAAATATTTGTTTTACTATAGATTCAAATTTTAATCTAATCTCATCTATTTCTTTCTCTAAAACAGAACCTGAAACTATACCTGAACCTGCCGTAAATTCAATATTTTCTTCAATATATCTTGCTCCTCTTATTGCTAAAAGAAATGAGGCATTTCCTGATGCATCAACCCAACCCATTGGAGAAGCATAATTTCCTCTGGGGAAAGACTCAAGAGTATCTATCCAATCCAATGCTAAATTTTTTGGGTACCCACAAACAGCCGGAGATGGATGTAGGTTTTTCAGTAATTCAAAAGGACATATGCTTTGCACTTCAGAGAAAATCAGTGTTTGTAAATGAGCAATATCTCCAAATGAATTTACCTTGATATCACTTTTTCTAAAGTTTGTTATTTTTGAAACTTCTAAACAATTAATTAAATACTGTACTACATAATTATGTTCCTTTAAGTCTTTAGTACTTTTTAGTAGTTTCTTAAAATTTGAATTAGTTGAGATAGTTCCAGCAAGAGCCTCCAAAGTCAAGTTAGGTTTAGTAAAAGAAAATAATTTTTCTGGAGATGCTCCAAACAAAATATCCTTACTATTCCTTTTCCAAACGTATCTGCATGCATTAGGTTGATTATTTTTTAATCTTTTTAAAATTTCTACTAAATCTAATTTATGTTTAATTTTCATTTTAATTCTGTTAGCTAAAACTATCTTTTCGAGGATACCTTTATCTACTAATTGAATTCCTCTATTTATTACTTTTTTCAAATTTGTATTGGAAATTTCTAAAGAGGTTAAGAAATCATCAATAATAGGAAAATCAAAACTAGTTTTTAAGCTAGATGAATTTATTAATTCTGAGCCACGATTAATAATTTGGTTTCTAATTGACCATATTTCCTCAATTAATTTTCTTAATGATGATTTACCTTCAACATACCCATTGATTCTTAACCAACAATTATTATCACATTTAATAATTAATATTTTTGGTAAAATAGCTTCCAAACTAGGAACATCTGAAGATAAGTTCTTATTATTCAAATTTTCAGAAAAAGAAAATAAATAAATTATTTTTGAAAGTGCAGAATTATCAGATTCATTAGTTAAGTTGATTAAATTTTTAAAATTCTCAGAATTAAACTGATTTGCCACCTCAAATCTTTTTGGACCATCCAAAGTAACATATTTGCATTTATCTAAAGCAATATAAGAAATCCCATCAGATTCCTCCCAAAATGAAGAAAACGAATATTTATTTATAAACAATTCATATACTTGAAATAAATCAATAAAAGGGATCTCAACACAAATACTGACTAATCCAGAATTTTCCACTTTCTTATCGAAAGTGAAAAATATATCTCTTAAAAAATCTGTAAAGTTTAAATCATTTTTCATTACTTATTGAAAATAACTAAAAATCATGCAATAAAGTAAAAAATGTAACTCAATTTATAAACTAAATTTAATAATGATTGAATTTTGTATGTTAATTAAAAATGGACGAAAATAAAAAAAAATTATGGAAACAAGCTATAAAATGGCCTCTTTATTCAGTTGCCATCCTTCCCGTTTTTATAACAGGGGCTTATTTAATAAATCAATATGAAAAGATAAAAATTTATAATTTAATTGCCTTTACTTTAGCTGCAATTTTAATATTAATTTGGGAAAATTTAACTAATGATTTATTCGACGCAGAAACAGGAATCGATGAATTTAAATTTCATTCAATTGTAAATCTTATAAAAAATAAAAAAATAATTTCATTTATTGCATATACGTCTTTAATTATTGGTTTATTAATAATTTCAATTATCTCAGTTTCAACAAGTATAAACATTTTGATTTTGGTGGCAGCTTGCTGCTTCTTAGGATATTTATATCAAGGGCCTCCTTTTAGATTTGGCTATCAAGGTTTAGGAGAACCGTTATGCTGGCTTGCATTTGGACCTTTTGCGTACTCTGCAGTCTTAATTGCATTGAATCCAACTAATATTTATTTCGAAGATATTCCCTGGAAAGTTTCTTTATTGCTTGGTTCAGGACCTTCCTTGGCAACAACTCTTGTATTATTTTGTTCTCATTTTCATCAAATTTCTGAAGATAAAAAGTATGGGAAAAATTCACCTTTGGTTCGTTTAGGAGCAAAAAGAGGTTCTCAATTTGTGCCTTGGATAATTTTTACAATATATATTTTTCAACTTTTCACTATATTCATAGGATTTATTCCAGTTTTTTGTATCCTTTATTTGATGAGTTTTCCTCAAGCAATAAAACTCATAAATTTACTATACTCTTCATATGACAAACCTTCAGTAATAAAAAATTGCAAATTCGTCGCAATAAAATTTCAAACTCTTAATGGAGTTGGCCTAATCATTGGATTAATATTTAGTTATTTGGTTAATAAATGAACTTAATATTTAAAAAAAAATCTTATAGCTTTAAGTTATCAAAAAAAGTAGAAAATTCTAAAACAACTTACCTTACAAAATCAGGCTGGATAATTAAATTAACAAGTAATGATAAAAAAATTGGGTTTGGAGAAGTTTCGCCGCTTCTAGAAGAAGACTTAAAAAAATGTGCAAAACAACTAAATATGATTCCTGAGTCTTTAGGAGTATTTAATTTATCTGAACAAATAAATATTTTTCACCCATGCATTCAATCTGCAATTAATTCTGCTTTAGCTGAGATAAATGGAAAAATAATTTTTAAAGAAAACTATGACTTTCATGAAATTGATAAAACAGCCATACTTTTAAATCATGAAAATGTAATTTCAGATCTAAATGAAATTAAAAAAAGACAATCTAATATTGGAAAATCAGTAACCATAAAGTGGAAAGTAGCATTAAAAAATAATCATTATGAAGAAGAAATTTTAGAAGAAATATTAAACCAAATAGGTAATAATATTAAGTTAAGAATAGATGCTAATGGCTCTTGGGGAAGAGAGATAGCTAATAGATGGGCTGATATTTTGAAAGATAACAAAAATATAGATTGGTTAGAACAACCTCTATGTGTTGATGATATTGATGGAATGACAGAACTCAACAAAAAAATTCCAATAGCCTTGGACGAATCACTTTTAAAATTTCCAACTTTGATTGATGAGTGGAAGGGTTGGCAAATTCGAAGGCCTTCTCAAGAAAATAATCCAGTTAAGCTTTTAAGAGAATTAGAAAATAAAAAAGCTTTAATATCTATAAGTACATCATTTGAAACTGGAATAGGAAAGAGGTGGCTTTATCATTTATCATCTTTACAATTACAAGGACCAACTCCAAAAGTTCCTGGTTTAGCAATGAATAAATTCCCTAATTCGTTTCTATTTTTAAATGAATCAAAAAAGATATGGGATCAACTATGAAAAATAAAATTCATACTATTGAAGTTGAAAATAATGAAACTCAATCTGTAGAAAAAATTATTGAAAAAATAAGAGAGAATAAAATTATTTATATAAAAAATAAATTTTATAAAGACGAATATGTATTAGATTCAATTACTGAAAATGGGCCAGCAATTATCTTAAACAGTAGTGGTAGTTCAGGAAAACCAAGACAATGCTTTCACCATTTAGATAATCTTAAATTATCTGCTGCTACATCAGGTCAATGGCTAATAGAGCAAGGATTTGAATTGCAAAACTGCTTAATTTTAAATACTTTACCTCTTAACCATATAAGTGGATTAATGCCAATTTTTAGAAGTCAAACTTGGGGATGTGATTGTATCAATATTTCTCCGAATTTAATAAAAAAAACTCGAGAACTTTTACTTTTTACAATTAAATCGAAAAAAAATAAAAAACATTTGATTACCTCATTAGTACCTACCCAACTGCAAAGACTTTTAGCTCAAAAAGATGGTATTTGTTGGCTAAAAATTTTTGATCTAATTTGGGTAGGTGGAGCTTCAATTTCAAGCAAAACTGCAGAACAATGTATACAAGAAAAAATAAAATTAGCACCTTGTTACGGCTCAACTGAGACAGCAGCAATGGTTACGAGTTTAAAACCAAAAGAATTCTTAATGGGTTTTGGAAATGTTGGAGAAATACTACCTGATACACAAATAAGAATTAATGCACAAGGATTAATCGAGATAAAATCAGCCAGAATTGGAATCGAAATAATAGAATCTTCAAAAACTGAAAATTTCAAAAATAAAAATGGGTGGTGGCAATCCGGTGATTTAGGTGAAATTAATCAAATCGATAATTCTTTATATTTAAACTTTCTTGGAAGAAGTGATAATGCTTTTAATTCAGGAGGAGAAATCGTTTTTCCAGAAGTAATTGAATCTCGATTAAATGATTTTGTTTTGAAAGAAAATATCCCAATTAATAAATTCAATATTTCAAGAGTATCAGACAAATTATGGGGAAATAAAATTAAAATAATTATTGAATTTAGAGAACTTACAAATCATAAAAATATTGAAAATTCATTAAATTTATTGAAACAATTTTCTCAAAGTTGGCCTAAACATGAAAAACCTGAAGAGTGGGTTATTAAAAACAAAACTACCAGTACAGAAAAAATAAACTATAAATTTAAAAAATAATAATTAGCACTCTTTTAAATTTGTACTCACATTTGAAGCCTCTATCCATCTTTCTAACTGATCGGGAAGTTCTATTTTATTTCTTGAATCAACATCTAAAGAACAATGTATTATTTTCCCTTCTGCTACTTTATTTTCATTTTTTATAAAAAAGCTATTTACTTGAAACAAATGAGTATTAATTTTATGAGGGGCAATTTTTACTTTTAGGTAATCACCAATTTTTATAGGCGCAAAAAAGTTCGCTTCGCAATTCACTATTGGGAAAATAATTTTACTTTTACGTATAGAAAAATCTGGAAAAATATCTTGATAAGGAATTCCAAAAATTTCAATACTCTCTTCCCAAGCTTCGTGTGACCATTTTAATAAGTTATGAAAATGAATAACTCCTGCAGAGTCACAATCACCAAACCGTACTTTCTTCTGTAATATTAACCAATCAGAGGTTTTCATTTATAGAACTTACCTATCAACAGATCCCATAATTACATCTATTGAACCTAGGATTGCCATAATATCGGCAATTTTGGCACCTTTCAGTATATGCGGCAATATTTGAAGATTATTTAAATCAGCTGCTCTAATTTTAAATCTCCATGGTGTAACGTCATTATTTCCTTGAATAAATACACCTATTTCTCCTTTCCCAGACTCTAATCTCGTATACAATTCTCCATTAGGAATTTTGAAAGTTGGAGCAACCTTCTTGGCTACATATTGATAGTCGATACCAAATATTTCACTCTTCTTGTCTTCAGTCGCCATTCTTTGAGCTTCTAAATTTTCTGTTGGACCACCTGGAATCATCTCACAGGCTTGGCGTATTATACTTAATGATTGTCTCATTTCTTCAACTCTTACTCGATATCTCGCATAACAATCTCCTTCTTTTTCTGAAGCAATTTGCCATTCAAAATCGTCATAACATTCATAACTATCGACTTTCCTTAAATCCCAAGAAACTCCTGAAGCTCTTAGCATTGGTCCAGACAGAGACCAATTAATTGCTTGATCTCTTTGTATTGTTCCTAGACCTTCAATTCTTTTTCTAAAAATTGGATTATTGGTGATTAATTTTTCGTATTCATCTATTTTTGGACCAAACCAATCACAAAAGTCTATACATTTTTCTAACCATCCATATGGAAGATCACAAGCTACACCTCCTATTCTAAAGAAATTATTATTTATAAGCCTTTGTCCAGTAGCTGCTTCCCAAAGATCATAAATCATCTCTCTTTCTCTAAAAATATAGAAAAATGGAGTTTGAGCTCCTACGTCTGCTAAAAAGGGGCCAAGCCATAAAAGATGATTAGCAATACGATTAAGTTCCAACATAAGAACTCTGATATAACTAGCTCTTTTAGGAACTGGAATATTAGCTAATCTTTCAGGAGCATTTACTACAATAGCTTCATAAAACATTCCTGCTGCATAATCCATTCTGCTTACATAAGGAACGTACATAACATTTGTCCTATTTTCAGCTATCTTTTCCATTCCTCTATGCAAATATCCAATTACGGGCTCACAATCAATGACATTCTCACCATCAAGGGTTACAACTAACCTTAAAACGCCATGCATTGATGGATGATGAGGGCCAAAATTGACCACCATTGGTTCTGTTCTAGTCTCTAGCTGGGCCATTCAAAAATTTACTTCTAAACAAATCTTAGTCGAAAGTTATGCAAACTGAACTATCTGATTCATCTTTTTTCAATCATAAATCAGTTATGACAGATGAAATTATGGCCTCATTAGAGCATTACCCATTAATACAAAACAACCAACTTAAAGGAATAGACGCAACTTTAGGGGGAGGGGGGCACTCTTATAACTTATTGAGAAAATATTCAGATTTAAAAATAATTGGCCTTGATCAAGATCCATTTGCAAGAAAATCAGCAGCAAAAAAACTTGATAAATTTAAAAATAGGATTGATATAAAGGCCTCAAATTTTGCGAATTTCGAACCGAGGGAAAAAGTTTCTTTTGTGATTGCAGATCTTGGAGTAAATAGCAACCAAATTGATGACCCTAAAAGAGGATTTAGTTTCCAAAAAGATGGCCCACTTGATATGCGCATGAATCCTTTTCTTGAGGTTGATGCAGAGAAATTAATTGAGACTTTAAATGAAAAAGATTTAGCTAACCTAATCTATAAATATGGGGAGGAGAGATTATCAAGAAAGATTGCTAGAAAAATAAAGATGGATTTAAAGTTAAATGGGCAATATTCTGGTACAAAAGAATTAGCTTATTCTATTGCAGGCTGCTTCCCACCAAAACAAAGATATAAAAAGATACACCCAGCAACTAGAACATTCCAGGCACTAAGAATTGCAGTAAATAAAGAAATTGAAGTATTAGAAAAATTTCTGAAAATTGTCCCTGATTGGCTATTGCCAGGCGGAATTATTTCTATTATTAGTTTTCATTCCCTGGAGGATAGGCTAGTTAAAAGTTCTTTTAAGAATGATCAAAGATTAAAAAATCTTACAAAAAAGCCAATAACTCCCTCCGAACAAGAATTAGAAACAAATAAAAGAGCTAGAAGTGGAAAATTAAGAGTTGCTCAATTAAATGAGTGAGCCAATAATTACTAACGCAATGATTTGATTGTATCAGTCAGTATTTGAACTGCTTGTTTTATATCATTGGAACTAGTGCTTAATCCAATACTTAATCTTATAGAAGATTCTGCTTCTTTAAAAGTTCTACCCAGGGCGAGCAATACATGAGATGGCTCACCATTACTACATGCCGATCCACTAGAACAAATTATTTTAGATTTTAAAAGTTTATGAAACTTTGCTCCGTTTAAATCCAATACAGTCAAATTCAAATTGTGAGGTAATCTTTTTTCTATGGAGCCATTAATTAATAAACCAGAATTATTTTCTAACAAACCCTCTAAAAGGTTGTTTCTATAAAGAAGTAATTTCTTAGCATTAATTTTTTGATTAAAAACTGCTATTTCTATTGCTTTAGCAAAGCCAACTACTAAAGGAAGAGGTAATGTACCAGATCTGAGACCATATTCCTGCCCTCCTCCAAAAATTAAAGGTTCCAGATTAATTTCTTCATCAATCAAAAGAAGTCCTATCCCTTTGGGACCATAAATTTTATGAGAACTCATCGTTATCATATTTACTTCTGATAAATGATCTTTTAACTCTACATAACCTAAACATTGAGCAAAATCAGAGTGAAAAGTTATTCCTCTCGATTTACATATCTTTGAAATATTCTCAATAGGCTGAATAACTCCTATTTCGTTATTTGCCAACATGACACTCACCATAAATGTATCTTCTCTTATATTCTTTTTAAACTTTTCTTCTGAAATCAAACCATCTTGTTCTGGAGTAATTTCTGTAACCATAAACCCCTCTTTTTTTAATTGATTTAGAGGATCTAATACAGCTTTATGCTCAGTTTTTAAGGTAATAATATGTCCATAATTTCCTGTTTTTTTATAGAAATTTCTTGCAAAACCTATTAATGCTAAGTTATTAGATTCTGTAGCCCCACTCGTAAAAATTACCTTTTTATTATGAAGAAATAAAGTTTGTTCTATGCTCTCTCTTGAGGCCTCCAATATAGCGCTTGCATTTATACCCTCCAAATTAGATTTGCTTGAAGGGTTAGAAAATATCTCACTCCAAAAAGGTTTCATAGAATCAACAACATCTTTAGAGCAAGGAGTTGATGATTGGTAGTCTAGTAGTATGGGAGTTGATAGCATTGTATTTAGTATATAAAATTCTCATTATTACTAGAAAATCAAATTCAACAATTTTAAAAATGAACGAAATTAATCAAATAAATAATGAACCGGTAAAAAAATCAAGAATTTTATTAGTTGATGATGAGCCTGGTTTAAGAACGGCTGTTAAAACATTTCTAGAAGATGAAGGCTTTGAAATATTTATTGCAGTTGATGGAGAGGATGGTTGGGAAAAAGCTCAAACAATTTTTCCTGATTTGATAATTAGCGATATTATGATGCCTCGTGCTAATGGTTATGCTTTATTAGAAAAAATTAGAGAGGATGAAAAATTAGGTGGAACTCCAGTTATTTTTCTAACTGCAAAAGGAATGACACTAGACAGAACAGAAGGTTATCTTGCGGGAGTTGATGATTATATTTCCAAACCTTTCGACCCTGATGAATTATCTGCGAGAGTTAAAAACGTAATCAACAGACAAGAACGTTTGCTGAAAGAAGCAGCACGATTCGCAGATATTGATGTAAGCAAAATGGCAAAGCAAATTACTGAAATAAAGTCTATGCTTACAGACCAAAATCCGACTAATTCAGAAAATAAAATAAATCTTCCTAGTTTTACTCCAAGAGAAGCAAGTGTTCTTCAACTTGTAGCAGAGGGGCTTATGAACAAGGAAATTGCAAGACAGCTTGAAACATCAATAAGAAATGTTGAAAAATATGTTAGTAGACTTTTTATCAAGACAGGAACGTCTAGCCGAACTGAATTAGTTCGTTATGCACTTGAAAATCATTTAGTAAAATAAATTATTTAATTTTTTCGAATTCAATTAGTTTTGAAAAATAAAAAGGAGCTTGATTTAATTTCTTTTTAACCACTTTAAATCCTCTTTCTTTAGCAGCATTAATAATTCCCTTTTCTTTCAATGTATAGGCTCTTGTAGTTTTATTTGGCCCAGGAAATAATTTCCCAATATTTTTTAGAACAGCAAGAACTGGAGTATAAGGTGCGAAGCTAACGATTAGTTTTTCTTTACTTAAATCGCATAGATGTTGGACCATTTCTTCTGCGACCGGTTGAGGATAATGAATAAATACATCTAAACAAACTACAACATCAAATAGTCCTTTTAATTTTTCTAGATCACAGACTTCATATTTGATTTTACCTTGTATTAAACCTAATTCTTTTATGCGTTTTTTTGTTTCTTTAATCATTTCAGATGAAATATCGCTTACCTGCAGTTCTTTTATACCCATTCTAAGTAATGGTATTGATAGACTTCCAACACCACATCCTGCATCACAAAAACTTTTTTTTGTAAGTTCAGGATAATTTTTGATGTATGAAACTACATCATCTACAGTCTTTTGATGACCTTTCCTAATATTTTTCTGAACTGTATTAATTTCATCAGATTTGCTATAAATTTTGTTCCATCTTTCAAAGCCAGTGCCATTAAAATACTCTCTAACTTCACTTTTTTCGATAATCTTATTTGACGTCATAATAATCTAAGATATTTATTCTTTTAATACTAACTAACTGGCGCTAAATTAATTGCACGCCATTATAGGAAAGAATTGATTTGTTATTTTGTCAGAATTGAATTCTAAAGATATTTATAAAATCGCTGTCGTAATGGGTAGTGATTCAGATCTAAAAACATTGAAACCTGCTGTTGACATCTTAAAAGAATTTGGAATAAAAACGGAGGTTTGTATACTTTCTGCCCATCGAACACCAATTGAAATGATTGAATATGCAAAAAATGCAGAGTCAGAAAACATAAAAGTAATAATTGCCGGTGCTGGTGGTGCTGCCCATCTTCCAGGAATGTTGGCATCCATAACTTGCATTCCTGTTATTGGAGTACCAGTTGAGAGTAAAACACTTAAAGGGATAGACTCACTTTTATCAATTGTTCAAATGCCAGCTGGTATCCCAGTAGCAACAGTTGCAATAAATGGAGGTCAAAATGCTGGTTTATTAGCAATAGAAATTATAAGTTTATTTGATGAATCCATTAAGAAAAACTTAAAAGAATTCAGAGAAAATCTTCATACGCAGGTAAGAACTAAAAATAGTAAGTTATCAAATATTGGAGCTGAAAATTATCTTCAAAATTAATAAACTTATATTTTGCTATTAGCCCTTTTTAAGGAAGTTTTCTTCTTTAAGAAAGTTAATTACTTTTTCAACTGAATCCTTTAAATCTAACGAGCCTGTATCAACAACAATTTCTGGATTATGAGGAGCTTCATATGGACTAGAAATTCCTGTAAAATCCTTAATTTCACCCAAACGAGCTTTCTTATAAAGGCCTTTAGTATCCCTGTTTTCGCAAACGTTGATATCTGCAGCACAATAAACTTCAATAAAATCTTTAGATCCAATAATTTTTCTCACCTTATCTCTATCGCTAATAAATGGTGAAACGAATGCAGTAATAGTTATTATCCCAGCATTCATAAATAAATTTGCAACTTCTCCTATTCTTCGTATATTTTCTTCTCTATCTTTATCCGAAAACCCAAGATCTTTGCATAAACCATGTCTTATATTGTCTCCATCCAAAACGTAAGTGGAAAAACCATCTAAATGTAATACCTCATTTAAAGCATTGGCCAAAGTACTTTTACCTGAGCCTGATAAACCTGTAAACCAAATAACCATTCCTTTATGACCTCTCATTTTCTCTAACTTATCTCTATCAATAGTTAAATTGTGCCACTTTATATTGGTTGAATTTGTTTGATCTTGTTCTTTCATTTTTTGTATCATCAAAACTAAAAAACTATCTTAACCCTTGCTTCATAAATTATGAAATCCCTCTTTACGAAGAAACTCTATTGATTTCGATACCATATCACCCTGTAACTGAATATTACTATCAATTAATGTTCCTCCGGTACCACAAAAAACTTTCATTTTTTTTAGCAATTCTTTTAATAAGATAATATCCTCAGTTCCTAAACCTTTAATTAAAGTGATCGTCTTGCCCTTTTTACCTTTTTTTTGTTTTGAAATATTTATTTTTGATCTTTTATTAAAAGCATCTACTTTAGTGTTTTCTTCAGATTTTTTTTCTTGATTATTAAATTCGATCCAATTCTTTTTTCCCATTATTTTTAATATAATCTATAGTTAGTTCATACTTATTCTATAAAAAAGTGGTAAGTACATTTTCTCGCCAAGATCAAAATTATAAAAATGACGATTTAAATCAACCCTCCAAAGAGGGAAGATTTGGAAAATATGGTGGTCAATATGTTCCTGAAACACTAATGCCTGCTCTTTTTTGAGCTTGAGACTGCCGCTGCAAATGCTTGGAAAGATAAACTTTTTGTAAAGGAATTAAATCATCTACTTAAGACCTATGTAGGCAGAGAAACACCACTTTATGAAGCTAAAAGGCTTACTGAACATTACAAGACTAAAAAAGCCACTACAACAATATGGCTTAAAAGAGAAGACTTAAATCATACTGGTGCCCATAAAATTAATAATGCCCTTGGACAAGCTTTATTAGCATTAAGGATGGGAAAAAAAAGAATAATTGCAGAAACTGGAGCAGGTCAGCATGGAGTTGCTACGGCTACTGTTTGTGCGAGATTTGGCTTAGAATGTATTATCTATATGGGTGCTGAGGACATAAAAAGGCAATCCCTCAATGTCTTTAGAATGAAATTGCTAGGAGCTGAAGTTAAAGTTGTTAATTCGGGAACTGCAACGCTTAAGGATGCCACTAGTGAAGCTATTAGAGATTGGGTTTCTAATGTCGAAACCACACACTACATTTTAGGATCTGTTGCTGGTCCACATCCTTTCCCAAAGATTGTGCGAGATTTTCATTCAGTTATAGGAGAAGAAGCTAAAAAACAATGTCTTGAATCCTTTGGTTCTTTACCTGATATTTTACTTGCTTGTGTAGGTGGAGGATCAAATGCAATGGGTCTTTTCCATCCTTTCGTTAAAGAAAAATCTGTAAGACTAATTGGAGTTGAAGCTGCAGGAAGCGGAGTGAATACTGATAAACATGCTGCAACTATAACTAAAGGTTCAGTAGGTATTTTGCACGGCTCAATGAGTCTTCTTTTACAAGATGATCATGGCCAAGTACAAGAAGCCCACTCCATAAGTGCAGGTCTAGATTATCCTGGAGTAGGTCCTGAACATAGCTATTTGAAAGATATTGGTAGAGCAGAATACGGATCGGTTACTGATCAAGAAGCTTTAGACTCTTTGAGACTTGTTAGTGAACTTGAAGGTATTATTCCTGCACTTGAAACAGCCCATGCCTTTGCTTGGTTAGATAAATTATGCCCTACTCTTGAAAAAGACACTCATATTGTTATTAATTGTTCAGGAAGAGGCGATAAAGATGTTAATACTGTTGCATCTTCATTAGATATTTAATTAATACCTAGGAATTGTTGGGTCAATATATCTACTCCATCCATCAATACCTTCCTCCAAATTCCATATTTCTCCAATAATATTATTATCTAAAGACCACTGACAAAAGTTATAACTTCTGATTCCTGCATGACACATAACTACAATTTTTCGATCTAATAATCCACAAAGTTTTTCTTGAACGTATTCAAGAGAAACTTTACTAATTGGAATATGTAAAAATTCTTTTGGGAAAAAAGCTATTTCCAACTCTGATTGTTCCCTTACATCAATAATAATTGGATCTTCCTTTTCCGATTTAAACCAATCACTAAGACTTTGAGAATTAATAGATTTTGGATAATTTTTAAATTTCAAAGATTAATTATTGGTTATTAACAATTTAATAAGTAAAGTTGCAAGAGAATGTTTATTGTTAAAAATAAAAATAAAAAAAACTAATGAATTTAAAAGTATTTGCGATAATTTTATTATTATCTCTTTGCTTTTTTTTTGGATTTAAAAATTTTTCTGGTAATAAAACACAAAATTTGAATTCAAATATTAATGAATTAAAAATTCTTAATTATTTGCCGAATAATAGTAATTTTTTATTTATCTCAAATTTGTCCAGTGCAAATATTGATAAGAGTATAAAAAAGAATTTCAATAAAATAAATCGGGATAAATTAAATTTAATAAGAATTAGCGCACTAGCCTATTTGGGACTAGACCTTGGCAAAAATGATTTAGAAGATATTTACAATAACGAACTAACAATTTCAACTTATGATAATGAAGATAAAACTCAAGAAGACCTTTTATTAGTTTTTAAAATAAAACCAGAAAAAAAGATTGATGATATTTTGAATCTATCAAACCTCGAAAATGAGAATGAGGAAATTATAAAAATATATAGAAAAGATAAACTTAATTATCTTAAATATGTTTATTTAACTAAGGATAATTACATTATTGCTTCTTCAAATAAAAAACTTCTTCTAGAGTCAAGAGATTCAAGAAATAATAGGGAAAAAACAAAAAAAAATTATGATGAAGAAATTCTAAGAACTTTTAAAAACGAAAAAAATATATTACTAACTAAAAAACCTGAAAAAAGTATTTTCATTAATGATAAAATATATCCAGAAAATATGGATGATACAATCTTAACAACGTTCTTTTTCAAAGACGACTCTTTTGTTTTAAGATCATATCTTGTAAATAATAAGGGGAAAAAAGATATTTTTTCTTACGATAAATTAAATACAGACAATATTAAAAAAAAAGATGACTATCTACTTAATATTTACAGTAATTTAAAAGAATATATTGAGTGTTTGTCACCATCAATAAATAATTTTGAGAAAACATTTTTAGAAAAACTAAGTAGAAAATTAAATCAAAATATTTTGCTAAAAAATTCAGATAATGAATGGATTATTGCTATCGAAAAAAATAAACAAAATTCTCCTACCTTAGAAAATTTAGAAGAACTTAAAGAATTTACTAAATACAGTTTAGAAAAAGATGATAAAATTTTTTCAATTTATTCAAAAAATATCCTTGAAAAAAATGAAACAAACATAAAACAACTTAAATTTAAAGATATATTTAAAGTTGAGACAAAAAGTCTCTACATCTTAAGTAATAATTTGCTTAATGACTTAAAAATAGATTTAATCTCGCAAGAATTTTCTTATATTCAGAAAATGAGAAATACGGGTGAATTTATTAATAAACAAATTCATATTAAAGGTCCATGTGCTCAAACATCAGCAAACATTTCTTCTTCCGATACTTTAAATTTTTTTATGAAACAAATAATTAATTTTTCAACCTCAGAATTTGAAGAAATTTCTCTACAATTAATTCCAGAAAAAGATCCTTTAATTTACACAGAAAAAACTATAAAGATGCTTAAATAAAACCTATATATTCAGCTATCTAGAACATTTTTAATAATAAATTAAAGTTCCATCACTTATGGTTAATTAAAAATTAATTGACTATCTTGTATTTATAAGAAAACATATTGAATTAAGCAATTGGATAATAAAAACTTAATTTTAAAACCTGGATTAGAAGGTGTCCCAGTTACTAATTCATCTATTTGTGATATCGATGGAAAAAAAGGGAAGTTACTATACAGAGGCTACTCAATAGAGGAATTAGCGCAAAAAAGTAGTTTTTTAGAAACTGCATTCTTATTAATCTGGGGAGAGTTACCAACAGCTACTCAACTAAGAGACTTTGAACAAGAAGTACAAATGCATAGAAGATTAAGTTTTAGGGTTAGAGATATGATGAAATGTTTCCCCGCTACCGGACATCCCATGGATGCTCTTCAATCTAGTGCAGCTTCCTTAGGACTATTCTATTCACGAAGAGCAATTGATGATCCAAACTATATCTATAATGCAGTTATAAGGCTAATAGCAAAAATTCCCACTATGATTGCTGCCTTTCAACTAATACGAAAAGGACAAGATCCTATTCAACCGAGAGATGATTTATCTTACTCTTCAAATTTTCTTTACATGTTGACTGAAAAAGAACAAGATCCAATCGCCGCGAAAGTATTTGATAGATGTTTAATTCTTCATGCAGAACATAGCTTAAATGCCAGCACGTTTAGCGCAAGAGTGACTGCAAGCACACTTACGGATCCCTATGCTGTTATTGCATCGGCAGTGGGAACCTTAGCTGGACCTCTACATGGCGGAGCAAATGAAGATGTAATTGCAATGTTAGAAGAGATAAAAAAACCAGAAAAAGCGGGTTCTTTTTTAGAAAATGCAATAAAAAACAAAAACAAAATAATGGGTTTTGGACACAGAGAATATAAGGTAAAAGATCCTAGAGCAATTATCCTTCAAAAATTAGCAGAAGAGCTTTTCATAAGATTTGGTACAGATGCAATGTACAACGTGGCTAAAAGTTTAGAGGAAGAAGCGATACCAAGACTTGGGCCAAAAGGAATCTTCCCAAATGTTGACTTCTATTCTGGTCTTGTTTATAGAAAACTTGGCATCCCACGTGACTTATTTACTCCAATTTTTGCCATTTCTAGAGTGGCAGGTTGGCTAGCGCATTGGAGAGAACAACTAGGGGCGAACAGAATATTTAGGCCATCGCAAATTTATACTGGTTCTTCTCCAAGAAATTGGATTAATTTAGAAAATCGAGGATAATTTTTGCAGCTTTTCTAATAAAAAACACACATATAGTTTGTTAAGAGTTAATCTATTATGTAAACAACACTAAAAATATTGGAATACGGATTGGATCTCGAACATAGTTTTAATGAAATCCTAAAAGGTTTAGGCCTTTCTAGTGAAATCGCTCATATAATTTGGCTCCCACTTCCAATGCTGTTGGTTCTTGTTTCTGCAGTTTTAGGGGTTTTAGTGACGGTTTGGCTTGAAAGAAAAATTTCTGCCGCTGCTCAACAAAGAATAGGTCCAGAATATGCTGGAGCCTTAGGTGTACTTCAACCAATTGCTGATGGTCTTAAATTACTCGTAAAAGAAGACATTATCCCAGCAAAAGCTGATTCTATTCTTTTTACAGCAGGTCCTATTTTGGTTTTAGTACCAGTAATACTTTCCTGGCTAATTGTTCCCTTCGGACAAAATCTATTAATAAGTAATGTTGGTATTGGAATTTTCTTATGGATTGCACTAAGTAGTATTCAACCAATTGGTCTTCTAATGAGCGGATATGCTTCAAATAATAAATACTCATTATTAGGTGGATTGAGAGCAGCTGCGCAATCAATAAGTTACGAGATACCTTTAGCTTTATCAGTCCTAGCTGTAGTTTTAATGACAAACTCCTTAAGTACTGTAGATATTGTCAATCAGCAAAGCGGGGCCGGTATATTGAGTTGGAATATATGGAGACAACCAGTTGGGTTTATAATTTTCTGGATATGTGCCCTTGCAGAATGCGAAAGACTTCCTTTCGACCTTCCTGAAGCGGAAGAAGAATTAGTTGCAGGGTATCAGACTGAATACGCTGGTATGAAGTTCGCATTATTTTATTTGGGTAGTTACATAAATTTAATTTTATCTGCATTATTAGTTTCAATACTCTATCTAGGAGGCTGGGGTTTTCCTGTTCCTGTAGAAGTTTTAGCTAAAATTCTAAATCTCCCAATTAATGCTCCTTTAATACAAATTTTTACAGCATCTATAGGGATTGTAATGACTGTACTCAAAGCATATTTGTTAGTATTTGTAGCTATATTATTACGCTGGACAACACCAAGAGTCAGAATAGATCAACTCCTTGATCTGGGATGGAAGTTTCTTCTCCCAATATCTCTTGCTAATCTTTTAATAACCGCAGCACTAAAACTTGCTTTTCCTCAAGTTTTTGGAGGTTAAATTTGAGTAAATATACTTAAATTTAAAATTAATCCACTAAAATATAACTAAAAGGTTAATTCTTCAACATGAAAGATTTTCTTCAACAAGTTAATAGTTATATAAAAGAGGCTTTCAGTGCTGGCAAATATTTAATCAATGGTTTTTCTGTAACATTTGATCATCTTCGCAGGAGACCGGTAACAGTCCAATATCCTTACGAAAAGCTGATTCCTTCAGAAAGATATAGAGGCAGGATACATTATGAGTTTGATAAATGTATAGCCTGTGAAGTTTGTGTAAGGGTTTGTCCAATTAATTTACCCGTAGTTGACTGGGTAATGAATAAAGAAACAAAAAAGAAGGAACTAAGAAATTATTCTATAGACTTTGGGGTTTGCATTTTTTGTGGAAATTGCGTCGAATATTGCCCAACTAATTGCTTATCAATGACTGAGGAGTATGAATTAGCCACATTTGATAGACATAATTTAAATTTTGACAATATTGCCCTTGGAAGATTGCCTACGAACGTCACAACGGATCCATCAGTGAAACCTTTACGAGAACTTACTTATTTACCCAAAGGGGTAATGGACCCTCACGAAGTGCCAGCCTCAAATCCACGTGTTGGTAAACTACCCGAAGAAGTTTATGATTGGATGAAACCAATATCTAATGATCAAAAAGATGCTGTTAGTAAATCAAACAATTAATTTACATAGTTCATGTCAATAGCTCTCACGACTCAATTAATTTGCTTTTCAATACTATCTTTAGTGATAATAGTTGGTGCATTAGGTGTAATATTACTGGACAGTATTGTTTATTCAGCATTTTTACTTGGAGGAGTTTTCATGAGTGTTGCTGGATTGTATCTTCTTTTAAATGCAAGTTTTGTTGCTGCAGCTCAAGTTTTAGTTTATGTAGGAGCAGTTAATGTCCTTATCATTTTTGCAATAATGCTTGTTAATAAAAAAGAAGATTTAAAACCTATTGATAATCTCAAATCACGAAGGATTATATCAACATCAATATGTCTGACATTGTTAAGTCTCCTAGTTCGAGTTGATTCAACAGATGTCTGGAATCTAGCAAGTCCAAGCACCTCCATAGGAGAAGATTCTACAATTAGAATCGGAGAACATCTATTTAGTGATTATTTACTACCTTTCGAGGTTGCATCAATTTTATTATTAATGGCAATGATTGGAGCTATAGTTTTAGCAAGAAGAGATGTAATGAATCAAGATATTTCAACAGGTTTACCAGTAGACCAAGAGTTAATTGAAAAGGCTAGAGAACCTCTTTTAGTAAAAAAGAAGTAATCCCTTATTTTATTTATCATTCATGAATTTAGAATCCATCCCATTACAAGCATTTTTAATTGTATCCTCATTATTATTTTGTATCGGTATTTGGGGTTTATTAAATAGTAGAAACGCAGTAAGAGTTCTCATGAGTATAGAGTTAATGCTTAATGCTGTAAATATTAATTTGATGGCATTTTCTTCCTATATAGATAATAATCTTATTCAAGGTCAAGTTTTTACAATTTTTGTAATTACAGTTGCTGCAGCAGAAGCCGCGGTTGGTTTAGCAATTTTATTATCACTTTATAGAAACAGAGTCACTGTTGATATGGAAAGTTTTAATTTACTTAAGTGGTGAATGCATCGAGTGAAACTCTCATTTGTGCTGATTATTTATCGTTCCAATAGCGACATAGCTTTAGATTCATCTAAATTTTGCGAAGAAGTTCTAAAAGAAAAAAATATAAAATCTCATAGGATAGAAAGTAATTTCAACAATAAGGAAATAGATGATTTCTTCCTCAATCCGATCTTATTACCAAATCTTGTAATTATTCTCGGTGGGGATGGAACAGTCCTCAAATGTTCTAATGCACTTGTTAATCATGATATACCTCTTCTTTGTTTCAATATTGGAGGTAATTTAGGGTTCCTTACACAAGAAAAAGACTTTTTGTTTGATAAATCCTTTATTCAAATTTTAGAAAAAAAAGAATTTAATATTGATTTAAGAGACCGACTTAAATGTAATGTGTTTGAAATTAAAAAAAATAAAGAAAAAAGTATTTTAAGAAGCTATGACGCATTGAATGACTTTTATTTTAAGTCTATTGAAGAAGATATTTCCCCAACAAATCAAATACAACTTGAGATAGATAATGAAATAGTTAATGAATACAAAGGGGATGGGTTAATTATTTCATCTTCAACAGGTTCAACAGCTTACTCTATGGCAGCTGGCGGGCCAATAGTCCATCCTTCTGTAGATGCATTAATAATAAACCCAATATGCCCAATGAGTTTGGCAAGCAGGCCGATTGTAATACCTCATACTAGTGATATTAAGGTTAGAGCAGTAAAGAATAGTAGGAGGGCAATTAAGCTATGGAAAGACGGAACAAAGTGTATGACAATAAATCAGAATAACTACTGTGAGATTAGAAAAGGTGACAAATCTTGCAAAATGATTAGGTTCAATAAAAGTATTTCCTATTACAGTAAACTAATAAAAAAACTTGAGTGGAAGGGTGATTTATCTTTAAAAAAAGATCCAAACCGCTAAATGAATTTTGAAATAGAAAGACGTTTTCTCATAAAAAATGATGGTTGGAAAGAATTCATCACTAAACAGACATTTATTGAACAAGGATATCTTTCATACAAACTAGAAGATTGGATAATAAGAATAAGATATAACGGCAAAAACTTTAGTATTGCACTAAAAAAACACATCAAGAATTTTACTAACTTTGAGTTTGAATATGTAATTCCAAATAATGATGGTGAAAAAATCATGTCTAACCTTGCAAATACAATTAAAAAGGAACGATATTTTTTAAAGTATGAAAATAAAGACTGGATTATAGATTGTTTTAAAGAAAAAAATTTTCCACTTGTAATTGCCGAAATAGAACTCGCTACGGAAGAAGAAGAATTCATTCTCCCAACATTTATTTCTCAGGAGATTACTGGATTAACAAATTTCTCTAATTTAAGTCTTTTATCTCATCCCTTTTCAAATTGGAGCAATGATGATTTGACAAATCTCAATATCGAATAGCCAAAAAGGACACCCTTCCTTTATATTTTCTTTATATTTAAATTATAAACTTGAAATATGTATGGTCTTTACGATAAAGATGGAATATTAAGATTCACTGGTACAGACAAAGATGCATGTATTGCTTATGCAGAACTTTTTGATTTAGGAGAGACGTGTTATTGTTTGATGGATTTAGGCGAAAAAATCGATAAAGTTTAAGAACCTAATTTTGATCTGAATCAGGTAAGGAGCAACAATTAAATCCGTCCCTACAAATTTTTCCATTGTCCATTGCCCAGTTTAATAATGCCACTCTGTTCTTAGAACCCGTTTTAGTAAACATATTACTAACATGATTATCAACTGTTCTCTTACTAATAGTAAGTTTCACAGCTATTTCTTGATTCGTAAGTCCATCAGCTACTAAATCAATGATTTCCATCTCTCTTGACGAGAGACCCATCATATCAAGGTTGTTTACTTCTTCATCAACCATTTGCATTTAAACAGTTCCTTTTTTATATTAATTAAGTTTAGCAATCTCACTACACTTGTTAACCTAGTTGGAAACAAAAGCAATTGAAATCAAAACTTCAGAAGACTTTAGAAAGAAAATCCAAAGTAATTACGGCAGAGTTGATGCCGCCAAGAGGAGGGGACCCCGTAAGATCTCTTAAGATAGCACAACTTTTGAAAGATAAGGTACATGCTGTTAACATTACCGACGGGAGCAGAGCCGTAATGCGCATGTCAAGCATGGCAATGTCCAAACTACTACTGGAGAATGAGATAGAGCCAATAATGCAAATCTCATGCAGAGATCGTAATAAAATAGCTTTACAATCAGACCTTCTCGGAGCAAATGCTTTAGGAATTCAAAATATTTTATGTATCACTGGTGACTCTGTAAAAGCTGGGGATCAGCAAGATGCCAAAGCTGTACATGAATTTGAATCAGTTAGATTATTAAGGCAAATTCAGGACTTCAATAAAGGGATTGATCCAACTTTTGAAGAACTTTTTGATAAACAGACGAACATATTTGCGGGAGCAGCAGCTGATCCTAGTTGCAGAAATCAAAGAAGTTTAAGAAGTAGAACAAAAAAAAAGAAAGAGGCTGGGGCTAATTTCATACAAACTCAAATGGTTATGAAAAGAGAATACTTGATTGAATTTTGCAAAGAAATCAGCAAGCCACTAGAAATACCAGTTATTGCAGGAGTATTTCTTTTAAAATCATACAAAAATGCTCTTTTCATAAACAAGTACGTCCCAGGGGCAAACATACCTGATAATATTTTAAATCGTCTCAAAGACGCCAAAGATCCTTTAGAAGAGGGACTAAAAATAGCAGCAGAGCAAGCTAATGATTTTATGAATATTGCCGAAGGGGTTCATATAATGGCCGTTAAAGCAGAACATCTAATACCTCAAATTATTGAGATGGCTAATCTTAGTCTGGAATATTAATTAAATCAGTACCCAGCAACTCTGCCATCGCCTTCTGTTGAGGGGAGGGCTCAGTTAAATCAGATCTTCTTGAATCTGTTATTAACCAATCTAAAGATGCATCTTGCAAATCAAAATGATCTCCATTTTTTCCTACGCAATATCTTCCAAAAACAAGTTTATCTACTAGGTTCACGCCTTTACCAATTTTGGAATAATCAAAAATAATTGAATTATCAATCGTTGCTCCTTCACATATACAGCAACTTGGTCCAATCATTGAAGGGCCAATAATTTTTGCGCCATCTTCTATCCTTGTCATCCCGCCTATGTAGACTGGTCCAGTGATATCGACTTTTTCCCAATTAGCCGCCACATTTAGTCCAGTAAAGACTCCAGGTTTAACTTCTTTACCAGGAATTTCTACTTGTCTTACCTTGCCCAGTAGAACATTTCGAATGGCACTCCAATAGTCTGGAACTTTTCCAATATCTACCCATTCAAAATCCATTGGTAAAGCAAAAAATGGTAAATCCATTTCAACAAGTTTAGGAAAAAGGTCAGCACCAATATCAAATTTTTTACCTGTTGGTATGTAATTAAAAATCTCAGGTTCAAAAAGATAAATACCTGTATTTATAGAATCACTTAAAGCACTATCAATAGTTGGCTTTTCTTGAAAGGCTTTAATCCTACCATCACCCTCTGAAACCACTACTCCGTAACTTGATACTTGATCTTTTGTTACTTTTTTAGTTATTAAACTTGCAATAGCTCCTTTATCTTTATGTTTCTTAACTGCTTCAGTCAAATCTAGATCTACTAGAGCATCGCCACACAGAACAACAAAAGTTTCATCGAAGAAATTTTGAAAATCTTGAATTTTCTTTAATCCCCCTGCTGAACCCAACGCATCTCCTATTAATTCTCCATCTTCAATTCTTCCTTCAAAGCTGTAAGCAATTTCTACACCAAATCTTTGCCCATCACGAAAATAATTTTCAATTTCTTCAGCAAGATGAGAAACGTTTACCATTATTTCTTTAAATCCATGTTCTTTAAGTAATTCTATAAGAAATTCCATAACAGGTTTCTGCAAAATTGGAATCATAGGTTTCGGAATAATATGTGTAATTGGCTGAACACGTGTACCTTTTCCTGCTGCAAGTATCATTGCCTTCATTGAATTAAAAACCTTTTTTTTAAGATTATACGTTATTGCTACTAAGCCTCTATGCAGCAGGTTGAGTAGTGTCAACTATTTCAAGATTATCTATGGGTAATTGAGCTAATCCTCCATCAGGGATAATTCTTTTAATCTGTATTGGTCCATAAAGAGAATTGATTTGTTTTATTTCAATTTTATTTTCTGAATATAAAAATAACAAAGCCCAAAAGACCCCAAGCCTATCTTTATCTAAATCTTTTTTTACAACTTTCTGCCATTTATTTACTAAATATTCAAAGTCTGTCCACTGCAAAGCTTTTTCCCAGCTATCGATAAATTTACCCAATTCTTTTGTAGTCTCGGGTAATTTTTCGCGATGAGCCAGTGATTGTACTTGCGAAATAAGAGCTTTATTCGAATATTTTTTTTGTCTCTTTCTCTTTAAGAGTAAAAGATCTTGTGTTTCTATAATTTCAGCAATAGATTCTAATTGACTTACTAGCTCTCCCAATGTTGAGGTTCGTTTAAGAATTGGTTGAGCTACAGATCTTCTTCTCAAATATTTTTCAGGATATTTTGGGATATCAAATTCCTGATTAATCCATTCTTGATTATTTATCTCATAATCCTCTTCCAATTCATCTGAAACCTCATCTTTGAAAACTTCAGATTCTAAAACTTGAGCCTTTAAATTTACTAATACAGAGGCTGCGAAAAATGCCTCACTTGTCTCTGCTAAATCTTTTTGATAAGAATTTATATTAGAAGATTTTGGAATTTGTTTATTATATTGATCTAAAAAACTATCAATAACACTTATTACGTCTATATCCCATGGATCTAAATCCCCTTTGCCAGCAGCATCTTGTAGAAACTTTATAAGCAATCTAGGTCCTAACTGGGGCCTATCAATAGGATTTAAATTGATTACTTTAAATAAGTTAACGCTATTTACAAGATATCTTTATATAAAATTTATGCCAAAAAATATTAGGCAAATTTATAAAATTAAATGGCTGGAGCTTTAAATATTTCGTTTTTTTTATTACCTGCAAAAATATTTGTTTTTGAAGCACTTTTTACAGCATTTAAATCTCTATCCACTAAATTATTAATTGAAGCCAAATAACTCTCAGTTACCAGCCGAGGATACAATCCTATTCCGATTATAGGTAAAAGTAGACAAGCTATTATATAAACCTCTCTAGGCTCGGCATCAATTAATTGTCTTTCTGCAGTTAATTTGGGATTTTCTTTACCAAAGAAAATCTCTCGTAACATAGATAGCAAATAAATAGGTGTTAAAATCACACCAATCGCTGCCAAAGAAGCCATAATCACTCTAAAAGGAAGTGTATAAATTTCATCAGTGACAAATCCTGTGAATACCATTAACTCTGAAACGAACCCGCTCATACCAGGCAAAGCAAGGGAAGCCAGTGAGCATGCAGTCCACAAAGCAAACATAATTCTCATTTTTTGTCCTACACCACTCATTTCATCGAGTTTAAGAGTCTTTGTCCTATCGTAAGTAGCTCCTACAAGAAAAAACAAACTTGCACCAATCAATCCATGACTGACCATTTGAAGCATTGCTCCACTTGTACCAAGACTACTAAAACTACCTATACCAATCAAAACAAATCCCATATGACTTATTGAACTATAGGCAATTTTCCTTTTAAGATTTCTTTGTGCAAAAGATGTTAATGCAGCATAAATTATATTTACAACTCCTAATACAATCAATAATGGTGCAAACTGAGCATGAGCGACAGGTAATAATTGAGCATTAAATCTCAAAAGAGCATAGCCTCCCATCTTTAATAAAATGCCAGCCAGAAGCATATGTACAGGGGCGGTGGCCTCTCCATGAGCATCTGGCAACCAGGTATGAAGCGGAACAATTGGAAGTTTGACACCAAAAGCAATCAAGAGACCTACATAGCATAGGATTTGGAAATTTTGGCCAAAATCTTGATCTGCTAGATGTGAAAATCCAAAATTGGGAATTTCACTACCATAAAATCCCATTGCCAATGCTGCTAAAAGAATAAATATTGAACTACCTGCTGTGTAAATAATGAATTTTGTAGCTGCATATTGTCTATTTTTACCGCCCCAAATAGCCAATAGCAAATAAACTGGAATTAGTTCAAGTTCCCAAGTTAGAAAGAACAAAAGCATGTCTTGGACTGCAAATACAGCTATTTGCCCTCCGTCCATGATTAGTATTAAAAAGAAAAATAACTTCGGTTTAAATTTTACTGGCCATGCAGCTAATACTGCTAAAGCAGTAATGAAACTTGTCAGCAGAATTAATGGCATGGAAATGCCATCAGCACCAACAGCCCAAGTAAGACCTAAATTTGGCAGCCAATCAACACTTTCTTGAAGCTGAACATTTTCCTTATTTATATCGAAACCATTGATATATGAACCTACAGTTATTAAAAAAGTTATTAAGGCAATTGATAATGCATACCATCTAACTTCTTTACCCTCTCCTTTATCTGGGAAAAAAGGAATTACAAATGCACTCACAATTGGGAAAAGTACAGCGACCGAGAGCCAAGGGAAAAAAGACAAATTAGCACCAAGTGTTCCAATCGTTTGGTTAGCAAAATTAGTAAATAAGTAAGTGCTCAATTTAAAAAGAAATCATCTTAAACAGAGTCTAGAAATTTTCTGTATTTTTTCACCCCTATGAACAGTGAAGACACACATTTGTAATCAAGTTACCTGTGGAGACTGGAAACCGAATATAGCAACTAACAAAATTACACCTCCAAATACTATAAGGGCATAGAATTGTGCTCTTCCTGTTTCAAAATACTTTAAACCCTCTCCACTTCCTAAAGTTATAAGCCCCGTTAAATTAACCACGCCATCAACAACTTTAGAGTCAACTTCTAAGACCTCTTTTGCAAGTTTTCGGCTACCTTTCACAAAAAGCTTTTCATTTATATCGTCTAGATACCATTTATTACATAAAAATTTATTAACGGTTGGAAATTTTTCTGCAAATAAAACAGATAAATTAATTTTCTTAAGAAAGTAAGCTTGATATGCAATTGTAATTCCGATTGAAGCAATAACGACTGAAGCAATTGCTAAAGGTAAAAATTCATTTAATTCAAAAAATTCCGCTGCGATCTTTGCTTCTTCTGGATCAAGCAAGGAAGCAAACTTACTATCCCAAGGAAGACCCATAAAACCAATTATTAAAGAAGGAACTGCTAAAAAAACTAAAGGGAAAGTCATTGACCATGGAGATTCATGAAGTGTGCCATTTAGCTCTTCATGTTCGGCATCTGCTTCATCATCTAGGTTTATTTGAGAGGCAAGTAATAGTTCTTTTTGTAATTGCTTATTATCACCTCTAAAGTCTCCTTCAAATGTCAAAAAATAAAGTCTAAACATATAAAAAGCAGTCATCCCAGCAGTTAAAAATCCCACAAACCAAAAAGCCGGGAAAGAAATAAATGCATTTCCAAGTATCTCGTCTTTACTCCAAAAACCAGCTAAGGGTGGAATCCCGCTAATAGCAATACAACCCACTAAAAAAGTTGTTGAAGTATAAGGCATTTTCTTTCTTAAGCCTCCCATTAATCTCATATCTTGAGCTAGCGCAGGCTGGTGACCTACTACTTCTTCCATAGCATGTATTACTGATCCTGATCCCAAAAACAACATTGCTTTGAAACAGGCATGCGTTACTAGATGAAAAATGCCAGCTACTGGTGCACCACAGCCCATTGCAAGCATCATATAACCAAGCTGAGAAACTGTACTGTATGCTAAACCCTTTTTCAAATCCATTTGTGTTAACGCAATTGATGCTCCTAAAAAACAAGTTATTGTTCCAACTAGAGCAACAATCAACTGAATCGAAGGGAATATTGAATACAAAGGTTGAAGTCTAGCGACTAAAAATATTCCTGCAGCTACCATAGTTGCGGCATGTATAAGGGCAGAGATAGGCGTAGGACCTTCCATAGCATCAGGCAGCCATACATGTAAAGGAAATTGAGCGGACTTTGCCATTGGTCCTAAGAAAACCAAAAAACAGAGAAGAAGACCAGCCCATATCGGCAATGAATTATCAGAAATCGATGTTGATATCCCTGAAGCAATCTCATTAAAATCAAAGCTATTTGTTGCCCAAAACAATCCCAATATACCTAGTAATAATCCGAAATCTCCCACCCTATTAACCACAAATGCCTTTTGAGCAGCATGAGCCGCACCATCTCTGTCATACCAAAACCCAACCAACAAATAAGAACACATTCCAACTAATTCCCAGAAGACATATATTTCCAATAAATTTGGGCTTATTATCAATCCCATCATTGAACTACTAAATAAAGCCAAGTAAGTGAAAAACCTTACATAACCTTTGTCATGAGCCATATATCCATGAGAATAAATCATTACGAGCAAGGTAATAGTAGAAACTAATGCAAGCATCACACTACCAAGTGGATCAAGAATAAATCCCATAGGAATTTTAAAATCACCTGCACTTGCCCAAACAAACAATTTTTCTATAGTTTGATAACCATTAATCTGCTCAAGCAATGCTTTATAACTAATCACTGCAGAAATACCAACAAAAGAAATCAAGCTTATTGAAACAATTTCTCTAATACTATTAATCTTTTTATTGATACTTATTAAACCTAAACCAGAAAGAACTGCTCCAATAAGAGGAAATACGGGAATCAACCATGCAATTTCTGAAGCTTGAGGCATCATTTATAAAACTTTTAATACAATACTAAACTGTCAACTTAAAAATTTAGACAAAAATGATGAATTGAATGTTTTAACAGCAATATTTATATATTGGTGAGACCACCAAAGTACTGCTATGGCAATTATTATTCCAAGTTGAGATAATTTAAAAAATTCTTTAACTTTAAATTCTTGTCTACCATCAATAATTGCCAAAAATGGAATGATTGATGTTTTTTGTTTATAAATATAAAATTCTTCACCAAATTTTGCCTCTAATCTTCTATCACCATGCCATATTGCGAATAAATGGTGCAAAATTAAACCTATTGACGTTATTAACGTAAAAGATGTACCAATCCATAATGTATGAGCTATACACCAAATGATCTGGCCAAAAGCTTGGGGATGCCTTGTAACCCTCATAATTCCAGTTCCATAAATTCTTACTTGAGGCTTTAAAACGGAAGGAATTTCTAACAAATTATATGTCGCAGGATATAAAAATAAGAAACTTATAGCAGTTAAAAACCAAACAAAAAGAAATATAAAGTAATTACCTTGTAAGTTCCATAATCTTATCCCATCATATCTATGTGACAAAAAATAACTTATTAATACTATTGCAGACGGTAAACTTAAAAAAACAAAACATAATCTCCACAAACGTGGTCCAATTAAAGTTTCAGCTTTAGATCTTAAAGCTGCTCCACCGCTATGAATCACAGCAAAAACTAAAATTAGGAGTAAAATCACAAAAGAAGAGTTATGTATCTCCATATAGTAAATTTAAAAAGTTTATTCTTAACAAGAATACGCTTACGTATTAGAATTATAAATAATTTTAGGCATAAATAAATGCCCGAATTACCATTTACTCTAGATCAATTAAGAATATTAAAAGCTATTGCAGCTCAAGGAAGTTTTAAAAAGGCTGCAGATTTACTGTACGTAACCCAACCAGCTGTAAGTTTGCAAATTCAAAATTTAGAAAAACAACTTGAAATTACAATATTTGATAGAGGAGGTAGAAAAGCCCTTCTCACTGAAGCAGGTAGATTATTGCTTGAATATTGCGAACGAATTCTTAATCAATGTGATGAAGCATGCAAGGCAATAGAAGATCTAAATAGTCTTAAAGGTGGAACACTAATTATTGGAGCAAGCCAAACAACAGGAACTTACTTAATGCCAAGGATGATTGGACTTTTTCGCCAAATGTATCCAGATGTATCTGTTCAACTTCAAGTCCACAGTACTCGAAGGACTGGCTGGAGCGTTGCCAATGGCCAAATTGATCTAGCCATTATTGGGGGGCAGTTACCTGGAGATCTAGAAAATCTATTACAGATTATTCCATACGCAACTGATGAGTTAGCACTAATTTTACCTAGTAAGCATCCCCTTGCTAAAAAACATGAGCTTTTAAAAGAAGATTTATACAAACTAAATTTTGTCACATTAGATTCTCAATCTACTACTAGAAAAGTGGTGGACAAACTTCTGAAAGATTCAGGACTTGATATTCAAAGATTAAAGATAGAAATGGAACTTAATTCTCTTGAAGCAATAAAGAATGCTGTGCAATCAGGTCTTGGTGCCTCTTTCTTGCCAGTTGTTTCTATTGAACGTGAATTGACAGCTGGGACGATTCACAAGGCCTTTGTTGCAGATTTAGAGGTTAAAAGAGAACTTAAATTAATAACTAATCCCTCAAGATATACTTCAAGAGCGTCTGAAGTATTCAAGCAGAATATCTTACCTCAATTTGCTAGTTTGGAAAGCCCTCTAAGACAAAAGTAATAAAAAATATTTGTTAAAACTGTATAGCTTCTTTATTAATTCCCACTCCACCATCCTCTGCTTGACCGTCTCCCTTAATTATAAATTTATTCTCATTAACATCGGTCTGATAAACACATTTTACAATAGGTTTATCTCTTATTGATCCAATATAAGCAAAAGTATTCATCCTTTGCTTACATTCTCTGACATCTTCATTACTTATAGCTCCTTGTTTTTGAAGAACTGTCCAATTCTCTCTTCTAATAACGCAACCAGGTTGAAGTGCTGGTTGTGTCACAAAACTAGTTGAGGGATTTAGTGTTGTATACATCTCTACATCAATTACGAAAGCACTTGCTCCCCATTGTCTACAAAATTCAGGGTCTGGTACAGCCATATCTAATTGCTGTTGGCTAGCTATATTTCCTTGACCACCATCAGTAGTACTAGTTATAGCACTGCCAATTCCAACACCTAAAATTAATACTCCCGCAAGCACAGCAACTGTACCGGTATTAAAAGTAATTTTTTGTTCAGTCCCAGAAGAAGGTAATCTTTTACTTCTCTGACTGTAAAAATCATCTTTTTTTTGGTATTCGGAATAATCATTTCTTCCAGACCTTCTTCTTGGCCTCCTATTTGATGATCTATTCACAGTTCTTTATTAGTCTTTGGCAGACCCATTGAATAATTCATAACTCTACAATCTGGATTGTAACTTAGTTGGCCATTTTGAAGTAAAAATTTAATCAAAAACTCAATTTCTGAGCCAATTTTGCGGAGTTCGTAATCATCTAAAGGTTTTCCTTCTCTCTCATTTACAAGCTGATTAAACTTTTGTTTTATTTTCATGATAGATTCATCATTCCAAATAAATTCATTGTCAGGATCCAAATCAAGGGTTAATTTGTTTGGATGAAACTTTAAATCATTATCAACCACCTCAGCTGTAAATATTCTGACATGTCTGGTAGTAGATTTTAAAAGCATTTTTTCCATAATTCTAAAAATAATCAACGAAAAAAATTATAATGTTCTAACTTTAGGGTAGCTTATTAGTAAGTGTTAATTTATTTTTTGTTTTGATAATGCGAGTTGTAATTGCAGGAGCAGGTTTAGCAGGCTTATCTTGTGCTAAATACCTTGTAGATAATGGACATATTCCAATAGTCCTTGAAGCCAGGGATGTACTAGGTGGAAAAGTTGCTGCTTGGAAAGATGAAGATGGAGATTGGTACGAAACTGGTTTACATATTTTTTTTGGTGCCTATCCAAATATGTTGCAACTTTTTAAAGAATTAAATATCGAAGAAAGATTACAGTGGAAAAGTCATTCTATGATTTTCAATCAACCCTCTGAACCAGGAACTTACAGTAGATTTGATTTCCCAGACATCCCAGCACCAGTTAATGGAGTTTCAGCAATACTCAGCAATAACGATATGCTCTCATGGAATGAAAAAATACTTTTCGGTTTAGGTTTAGTGCCTGCGATGTTAAGGGGACAAAATTATCTCGAAAAATGTGATTCAAAATCATGGACTGAATGGTTAAAAGAACATAATATCCCTGAGAGAGTTAATGATGAAGTTTTTATTGCGATGAGCAAGGCTCTAAATTTCATTGGTCCAGATGAAATATCATCTACGGTTTTACTAACAGCACTCAATAGATTCTTACAAGAAAAAAATGGATCGAAGATGGCATTTCTGGATGGAGCTCCACCAGAAAGACTATGCCAACCAATGGTTGACTATGTAACGTCTAGGGGAGGAGAGGTTCATATAAACAGTCCTTTGAGAAAAATTAACTTAAATAAAGATAGCACCGTAAAAAGTTTTACCATTGCCACATTAGACAAAAACGAGAAACAAGATATAACGGCTGATGCATATGTTAGTGCAATGCCAGTAGATCTTTTTAAGTTAATCATTCCTGACCAATGGAAGGGTATAGAGTCTTTCTCCAAGCTAGATGGTTTAAATGGAGTACCAGTAATAAACATCCATTTATGGTTTGACAAAAAATTGACAGACATCGACCATTTATTATTTAGCAGATCTCCACTTCTAAGTGTTTATGCAGATATGAGTATTACCTGCAAAGAGTATGAAGATCCAAATCGTTCAATGCTCGAATTAGTTTTTGCTCCTGCAAAAGATTGGATTAATAGAAGCGATCAGGATATAGTTGACGCCACTATGGAAGAACTGAAAAAATTATTCCCAACTCACTTTATTGGTGATAATAAAACGCAATTAAGGAAATACAAAGTTGTAAAAACACCAAGATCTGTATACAAAGCTGTACCTGGATGCCAAGAGTTCAGACCAGAACAAAGATCGCCAATAAAAAACTTTTTCTTAGCCGGCGACTATACAATGCAGAAATACCTTGCATCTATGGAAGGCGCGGTTTTAAGTGGTAAATTATGTGCAGAATCCATTCATAAAGAGTTTTCTAAGACTCCCCAGAATATCTCATGAAAACCACTTCAAACTTTAGATAAATAACTTTTTGGATAATTCATTTTCTCACCTAGAAAAAGCATATGAAGTTTGCCGAGTGGAAACTCAAAAATGGGCAAAAACCTTTTACTTAGGTACTCTCCTTTTGCCCCTTGAAAAAAGAAAAGCAATTTGGGCTATCTATGTATGGTGTAGAAGAACCGATGAAATTATGGATAGTATAGAGGCCTCTACTAAATCAAAAGAAGAGCTTTCAGATAATTTGAATGAATGGGAAGAAAACACTAAAAATATATTTAAAGGCAATATTAAATCAGATTTAGATGCTGTTCTACATAATACCCTAGAAAAATTTCCACAAAGTATTGATCCTTATTTAGATATGATAGAAGGTCAAAGAATGGACCTAAATAAATTTAGATATAAAAATTTCTCAGAATTAAAACTTTACTGCTACCGAGTAGCTGGGACTGTAGGATTAATGACTCAAAATGTTATGGGTATTGACAGTGCATATACATCAGCACCCTGGAGCAACAAACCTGACCCATCAGAAGCGGCTATAGCCTTGGGTATAGCGAATCAATTAACAAATATATTGAGAGACGTAGGAGAAGATAGACAAAGAGGAAGGATTTATTTACCTCAAGATGATATTGAAAAATTTAATTATTCTGAACATGAACTTTTAAATGGAAAAATAAATAACCAATGGAGAAAGCTTATGGATTTTCAACTTACCAGAGCAAGAGATTGGTTCCAAAAATCGGAGGATGGAATTAAATGGTTATCTGCGGATGCAAGATGGCCAGTATGGACATCATTAAGGCTTTATAGAGGTATATTAGATTCTATTGAAAGATTAGACTACGATGTTTTTAACAATAGGGCTTTCGTGAGAAAATCAGTTAAAGCATTAGAAATACCAATTTCTTTTTTGATTTCAAGAATTAAGTAAAAATTACGCCGGAGTTTTCTGATTAGCTAACAAATCTTTCAACTTAGATAGTTCTCCTGCCCATCTTGGATCGGGAGCCTCTAAATTAGGGGCATCACTATGAACAATTTTTTTAAAATCTTTTCTTTTCTTATTTTTATTTAAATTAGAACCGTTTCTTTTAGAAGAAGAATCTTTTTTTTCGGAAAGCTCTACTCTTAATTTAGAACCATTAAATTCAAAACCATTTAACTTTTCAATTACTAAACAAGCATTCTCCTCATTATTAGTAGTTGCGAAACCAAATCCCCTACACTCTTTAGTATCTTTATCTAAAACTGCTTTAAATCTTATGGAATCAGAAACTGACTTTAAGATACTATCAAATTCTTTTGGATTAAATCCTTGTGGTAAATTGCCAATGTAAATGCGAATACTCATAAATTTTTAAAGATGATTTTGAAGTCTGAACTTCTAAACAAAACTAAGCTATGTGTATTTAATCACATTTTGGCGCATTTTGTTCAATCCATTGCTTTGCTTTATAAATAGCTTCATCAAAATTATTTAATCTTTTATATGCAAGCTCCTTTGAAAGATACTTTAAAAGCTCTCCCAAGATAGGCCCATCCTCTATTTCGAATTTTTTTTTGATTACATCCCCATTTAGTAAATTTGAGGGATGAAATAATTTATCATCCTTATCACGCCATCTATTAAGCCAATCTAAACGATGTTTTTGAGGTAAATAAAAAATAAAAGATGGAAGAAACATCTCTAATTCTTGATGTAATGTAAATCTATCTAATTCATTTAACTGAGCGATATTTTTGTCCTTCAAATAAAAGTGCCATTTTCGCAATAACTTAGTTTTTGCAATTTCAGATTTACTAAATTTAAATTTCTCTAGAGATACAGCATCAAAAATTTGGGCCACAAAAAATAATGGTAAAAATTTCTCTTTTTCTTCCTGATTAAGTTCTGTATATGTAATTTTCTTTAAATCCAAAAAAAAAGAATCTTCATATAAATGATCAGAACCAAATATGTTAATTTTTTTTATCAACACCACCGCAGCAAGAGCATTTGACCCATTTACTATTTTATGTATTTCATAATTAATCCTCTCTTTAGCAACAAGATATAATTTCCCTTTATTTTTTTTTATAAAAGTAATTAACTTTGGATCAATTTTAAAATTCAATTCTGAAACAAATCGAAAACATCTCAATATTCGTAATGGATCATTAAGTAAATTTATTTCTGAATTCGTTCTAATTAATGAAAATTCTAAATCTTTAAGGCCATTGAATGGATCGAACAAATTGTTCTTATCAAATAAAAAAGCAATAGAATTAATCGAAAAATCCCTAGTTCTCAAATCCCCTTCAATTGTTGATGAAACCTGATTAGCAATATCAATAGAAATATGATTAAGAATAATTCTAACTACTCCTCTTTTTTGATCTAAGATTATAAATTTTGATTCAATATTATCTGAAATCTTTTTCCCAATTTCAACTGCATTAAAAGGCACCACAATATCAACATCTACCTCTTGATTCACTCTTCCCAAAATAGTGTCTCTTATATAACCACCAACTAAATATGATCCTTTAGGTAAAAAAGGTAAGATATAATTCCAATTATGAAATTTTATTCTTTTTTCTAATTCATTAATTATTAGTGTATGATCAGTGAGAATGTTATTTTTCATTTTATTTTTTAATTATGTGCATTTGCATCAACTGTAAATGGGTTGATAGATGTATCACATATCATGATGTTGAGAATAATCATGGTGTTGATAATATTTGTGATGTACCTGATTTTAAAGCAAATAAACCATTCATTCATGTCAATATAGTTAAAGATATGAATGGTGATTACAAAACTGATTGGGATGTTCAATCTTGCGAAAGTTTTGCCGAAGAATTTGGTAAATGGTCTAAATGTAATCCAGGTATGGAATTGCCTGTGTAAAGGTAATATATGACCCAAAATCTTCAACAAAAACTAAGCTACCCTACATTAGCCATATTTAGTACAGATAATTCTTTTGGTTTTGGATACAGAAATAACAATGATTTTGGATCTGATAAATTATTTATTAAGAAACTTGATAATGATTTATGTAACAACTTGATAACCGACTTTCACAAATTTATTTCAGAAGAAAATTTACAAAAAATAAATAAGATATCAGTCAGCATAGGGCCAGGTAATTTCAATGCCTCAAGGCTTATTGTAGTTTTAGCGAGAACTATCTCACAGCAAATAAATTGTCCTCTAGAAGGTTTTAGTTCATTTGAAATAATGGCAAAAAGAATTGCATCAAAAAATAATATTTATACAGACCAACAATCATTCTGGATTTACAAAAAATTAAAACGAAATGGCTTTATTGCAGGCAAATATGAAATTTGCCATAAAGAAGAAAGAAATTCGGATTTAGTTATACGAGAGACAGTTTTACCAAAAGTTTTGAAAGAATTCGAATCAAAAGATCTTTTTTTTGAGGCTAATTACAAGGATAAAGAAGATTTAACAGAACTATTAGATTTATCAAATACAAATTTTTTAAATACGAGTGCAAATTCCTGGCAAAAAGTTTTACCACTTTACCCTATTTCTCCAATTAATTAAGTATTTATCCAATTAAATTATTAATATTATCTTGAAGGTTTTTGGTTACGAAACGTAGATCATCCCTTGATGAGGTTTTAGGAGGTTGAACAGGTTTTCCTACTTTAATAATTATTTTTGAAAAGAAAGGGAAAAAGAATTTAAATCTTATTAGTCTATGTGAATTAACTATTGCAACAGGCAATAATTTTTTTTGATTTTTAAAGGCTAATAATGCAGCTCCTTGTTTTGGCTTATTAACTCGCCCATTTTTTTGACGAGTACCATCAATAAAAATTCCAATAGAATTATCATTTGATAGTTTTTTACAGGCTGTTTTAATGGTATTTTTATCAGCTATACCCCTTTTTACAGGATACGCTCCGCAAGCCTTGATAACAAAACCGAGCAAAGGTATTTTAAAAAGCTCTGCTTTAGCCATAAAAGATATATTTCGTCCCAAGGCATGTCCTAAAAAGGGAGGATCAAGTAAAGAGCCATGATTAGAAACCATTATAAAAGAATCTTTTTGCGGGATATTCTCTCTACCAATTAAATGACCTTTAAATACAAATTTATAAATAGGGAATACAAAAAGTTTGCTAACTAATTGATAAATTATTTTTTGAACAATATGATGTTTCATGATAATTAATAAGATACTTGATCTGAAGATGAAACTTGAGAAATTTTTACGTCCTTGAGATGTCTTTTTCCTAAACCGCTCAGTACATTTGAAGGGCCAATTTCAACAATATGAAGATCACTATCTTTTGACATTAAATCCATAGTTTCTCTCCACCTCACTCCGTTACACATTTGCTTTTCTAATCTAATTTTAAGCTCATTCGGATCACTACAAAATGAAGGTTCATAATTACTAATGACTGGAAAAGAAGGATTTTTAAATTTAATATTTTTTAAATAATCAGAAAATTTTGCGGAAGCTTCATTCATAAATGGCGAATGAAATGCACCTGAAACATTTAACTTCAGGAATCTTTTGCAAGAAATTTCTCTCGATAAATTTTCTAATGCTTCATTAGATCCTGATAAGACAACTTGGGAAGAGCTATTATCATTAGCAATTACAACATCATCAATTTTTTGTACTAATAAATCAAGTTGATTTCTATCAAAACCAATTACTGCTGCCATAGATCCTTTGCCAGCATTAACCATTAATTGAGATCTTTTTTTTATTAGTGATACACAATCTTTGAATGAAAAAACATCCGCACAATATAGTGCAGTGATTTCTCCTAGACTATGACCAGCAACATAATTTGGTTTAAAATTATTTTCCTTTAGTGCATCTAATAAAATTGACTCAACTAAAAAAAGACAAATTTGTGTATTACTTGTATTATTCAAATCGCTAAGTGGATTTGTAAGTTCGGCATTTAACTCACAAATTTCAAATAAATTTCGTTCAAAAATCTCAGAAGCATAAGTAAACCTCTCCTTTGTATTCGGCAAATTCTCAATTTGTTTTGCCATTCCAATTTTTTGTGAACCCTGTCCAGGGAATACCCATGCAACTTTCATAATTTACCTATTTTGTTTTTAACCCCATTTAATGAGGGCTGCACCCCAACTTAATCCAGCACCAAAACCACTTGTGGCAATAATATCATTTTGTTTAATTCTATTATTTCTAATAGCCTCATCCATAACTAGCGGAATTGTTGCTGCTGAAGTATTACCATATTTTTCTAAATTACTTAAAATTTTTTCTCTAGGAATTTTTAACCTATCTCCCACAGAATCCAATATTCTTTGATTCGCTTGATGCAATACAAGCCAATCAACTTTATCAGAACTATAATCCGTTTTTTTAAACAACTTTTCAATAATTATTGGAACTTCTCTAACTGCAAATTTATAAACTTCCTGCCCATTCATCTGAATTGGAGCAAAACCTCCGCTCAAAAAATCAATGTTATTAGTTATTGAATTTATAGCATTTTTTGATGGAAGATTAAGAAAAGAACCCCTTTCCCCGTCAGTTCTGATATCAAAACCTATAAAATTATCAATTTCATTTGTTGCTTCAATTGCCAAAGCGCCTGCACCATCTCCAAAAAGAATACAACTTCTTCTATCATTCCAATCAACATAGCTTGATAATTGATCTGCTCCTATAACTATAGCCCTTTTAAAACCTCCACCTTTTAAAAATTGCGAGGCTGTTATTAATGCGAATAAAAAACCACTACATGCTGCAGTCAAATCGAAAGCTACAGCATTAGAGGCACCCAATTTAGCTTGAATAGAGGGTGCCGAACCGAATAAATCATGTGGGGTAGAAGTAGCTAAAACGATCAAATCAATCGACTTAACATCCCAATTAGCCTTTTCAATCGCATTTAACGCAGCCTTATAACCCATCTCAGTAACATTATCTCCTAAACTAGAAATTCTTCTCTCAGAAATGCCAGTTCTAGATTTTATCCATTCATCACTCGTATCTACCTTTTGACTGATTTTTTGATTAGTTAGTATTTGATCAGGCACATAACTTCCACTTCCTTTAAATGAGACACCAATCTGATTAAACTTTTTTTCTTCCAAAAGAGTTTTTAGTTACTTATATAAGTCAAACATAAATTTGACGCAATATGTTTTAGGAATTTAAAACTTGAAGCTTTTGAAGTTGATTTAAATTTTCCATAACATTATGATTGACTGCAGAATGAGCCAATCGAAGAGCACTCACTACCGATAAAGACTTACTGCTGCCATGGCCGATAACGCAAATACCGTTTACCCCAAGTAATAAGGCACCACCATGTTCGGCATGATCCAACCTTTTCTTTATCCTTAATAAGTTGCTTTTTAAAAAAGCTGAGCCAACTTTTCCTCGCCTTCCTCTTGGAAGCTCAGATCTTAAGATATCTAATAAAACGCCTCCTACAGACTCAAGAAATTTTAATAATATATTCCCGGTAAAACCATCACAAACGACTACATCAAAGCTACCTGACAATACATCTCGACCTTCACAATTACCTCCAAAGTCAAAGCTTTTTTCATTAGAAAGTAATTCAAATGTTTTAAGCGATAAATCATTACCTTTGCATTCTTCTTCTCCAATATTTAAGAGGCCAATTCTTGGTTTTTCTACTTGCAAGACATCTTTTGCGTAAATATTACCAAGTAGAGCAAACTGATGCAGATAAGATGGCTTGCAGTCTGTATTAGCTCCTACATCTAAAACTAATACAGGCCTTGTTTGATCTCTTGTAGGAAATAATGCACCTATAGCTGGCCTTTCAATTCCTTTTAGTCTACCAATTCTAAAAATAGCAGAAGCCATCATTGCGCCTGAGTTTCCCGCAGAGTATACAGCTTTTGCTTGTCTATTTTTTACTAAGTCCATAGCAACATTTATACTCGAATTTTTTCTTTTTCTAACAGCAGTAGCTTCTTCATTCATCCCTATTGGATCTCCACTATCAATTAATTCAAAGCGTTTGTTATCAATTTCTCGATCTAGTACTTCTTTTAAACCAAGATTTTCTGCTTCTTTTTTGACAATTTCAATTTTTCCAACAAACTTTATATTTATAGGAAATCTAATTATTGCATCAAGGCAACCTTGAAGAATTGGAGCGGGAGCATGATCTCCTCCCATACCATCAACAGCAATCCAAATTCTCTCAGGATTTGAGTCCTCTTCCTTATTTAAGGAATTGTCGCTACTTTGTAATCTCTTTAAAGGATCGAAGACTAATGGTTGCAAAGTGTTTTTTGCTAATGAACTAGCATTAGTCACTACGCTGGTAGCAGTATTTACAACAGATTCAGCGCTTGAAACTACGTTTCCTGCGACATTACCTGCTACATTACCTGCTGTATTCACAACAGAACCAGCTCCAGAAACCACATTTCCTGCGACATTACTTGCAACATTACCTGCTGTATTCACAACAGAACCAGCTCCAGAAACCACATTTCCTGCGACATTACTTGCTGTAACTGCAGAATTTGCTGCTGTATCAACTATTGAAGTCACAGCGGCGTTTCTTTTATACCAAATCACTAATCTCCTTATAGCTCTGGGCTTATTTAATCTATTAGAAGAATCTTTTCCCATTTATTTACCATCAAAAGGAGAAATATCTACAATTCTTTGAAATAGATATCCAGTACCCCTAGCCGTAAGAATTAATTCAGGATTTGCTGGATCAGCTTCTAACTTTGATCTTAATCTAGATATATGAACATCAACTACTCTTGTATCTACATGTCTTTCAGGTGTATAACCCCAAACCTCTTTTAATATTTCTCCGCGACTAAATGGCTCCCCTGACCTACTGACCAAAAGTTCCAAAAGACTAAATTCCATCCCAGTTAATCTAATTCTTTCATCACTTTTGAAAACTTGCCTTCGATTTGTATCGATCTTTATATCAGTAACCAAAATTAAACCTGAATTTGGCATACCAGGAAGTTGTTCTTTATCTATTCTTCTTAAAACACATCTAATTCTGGCTTCTAATTCTTTAGGGCTAAAAGGTTTTACAACGTAATCATCTGCGCCTAATTCTAAACCAGTTATCCTATCAGCAACATCGCCTAAAGCAGTTAACATAACAATTGGCACATCAGAATCTTTTCTTAATTCTTGACAGACTCCATACCCATCTAGTTTAGGCATCATAACGTCAAGTACAACTAAATCGGGTTCATAATCCTTAAACAACTTTAATGCCTCTTTACCATCAGATGCAGTTACAACTTTGTAACCAATCATAGAGAGTCTGGTTTCAAGAATTCTTCTAATGCTTGCCTCGTCATCAGCAACAAGGATTGTTTCTTTAGTTTGACTAGATACAGCCATTTGTTTCTATTAGCTAATCAGTAAGAGAATTTATTCTTAACCTAATCTAACTTGTAGAGGGGCAATATCCCAAACATATCGTTCCGTTAATTGACTCAATTAGTTAATGAAAAATAAATTTTCTACTTTTGTTTGTCAGAACTGCGGATCTGAAACATCTCAATATTTTGGGAGATGTCTAAATTGCAAAGAGTGGAATACTATTGTTGAGGAAAATAAAACCCAAATATTTAAAACACCAAAAAAAAATAAACCTCAAACTAAAAAAGCAAAGTTATTTGATGAAATTACATCTGAAAAAATATCAAGATTTTCTAGTGGCTTTCAAGAATTTGATAGGGTACTTGGAGGTGGAATAGTTCCTGGCTCAGTTGTTTTACTTGGGGGCGAACCAGGTATTGGGAAAAGTACCATCATCCTCCAGGCCGCAGGGAAAATATCGCTAAAAAAGAAAGTTTTATACATAACTTCTGAAGAGTCTCTAGAACAAGTAAAAATCAGATGGGAAAGACTAAATCAAAACTGCAACTATTTAAAAATTTATGCAGAAACAAACTTGTCCTTTATTCTTGATGAGATAAAAAACGTAAATCCAAGTTTCGCAATTATTGATAGTATTCAAGCTATTCATAATGCAGAAATGGAAAGTTCACCAGGATCTGTTTCTCAAGTAAGAATTTGTTCAGCTGAATTACAGACTTTTGCCAAAGAAAATAATATTTCACTTTTGATAATAGGGCATGTTACTAAAGATGGAGCTCTAGCAGGTCCCAAAACTCTGGAACATTTAGTTGATGTGGTTATTAATTTTGAAGGTGATAAAGTATCCTCCTACAGATTACTTAGAAGTACAAAAAATAGATTTGGATCTACTTTTGAAATTGGCATCTTTGAAATGTTAGAAAAGGGGTTGAGTGAAATCAAAAACCCAAGTTCAATTTTTACTAACAAAGAAAATATTTCAGGCGTTACGACAATAATCTCAAGCGAAGGGACAAGACCATTAGCAGTAGATATTCAAGCATTAGTAAATAAAACTTTTTATAGTAATCCAAGGAGAACAACTACAGGGATAAGCATTAATAGAGTCCATCAAATATTGGCAGTAATTGAAAAACACTTAGGAATTAAATTGTCAGAATATGACTGCTATATAGCCACAGGAGGAGGATTTGAAATAAATGATCCTTCCTCTGACTTGGGAGTAGCTATATCAATTTTGTCCAGCTTTAAAAATATTCCTCCTTTAGAAAATTGTTCATTTATTGGAGAGTTAGGCTTGAGCGGACAACTAAGACAAATAAATAACCTTAGACCAAAAATAGAAGAAGCTGTCAGGTTGGGTATAAAAAATATTTTAGTGCCGAAAACAAAAGATAATTTAAAAACCAATTTTGCAAATATTATAAAAATTAAAGAGATTTCAAATATTAAAGAAGCAGTTGATTATGCTTTAATTCAATAAAAGAAAATTAAAGATACATATCTATTGAACTTCTCCCAGAAGTTTTAAGCCAATTTTCAATATCTAAATAACCACCCGGATAAAGTCGCACAGCTTTAGACCAAACTTCTGCAGCTTTGTCAAACCATATATCTCTTTGATCTAGATCACCATCTTGTTCAGCATATCTTCCCCTTTTTTCATATATAAGACCAATATTTTTAAGACATGATGGTTGCTTGGGATTTTCTATTAAGGCTTTTTCGTAAGTTTCTATAGAGAGATCTTCTTCACCATTACTCATGTAAATAATTGCCATATTTTTGAGAGTTTCTCCCCTATCAATCTTATTTTCTTCAAGCTTCAAACTTTCTTGATAATACTCTAGCGCCTCGGAATAATCGCCATTATTTTGTGCAGCTAAACCATCTCTATAATAAATGTATGCTTTTTTTTCCTTCTCTGCAATTGGCATAATCTTGACTATTGATTCGGCAATTACTGTAAAAGCCTTATCAATAAAATTGTCTCTGTTTTGGTTACTAGGCACTTTTTCTAGTTAATAAATTATGATAGTAAATTAAAAATAAACTTTTTAAAAAGTCTATAACATTTATTATTATAATTAGGAATGAAACCAAGCGATAATTTGCTTTCTTTTCAAAAATATGGAGAGTATTCAATTAAATATAACCGGAATGAAATGTGGCGGTTGCGTTAGTACCGTAGAAAATATTTTAAATAGTTCTGATGGTGTTGAAAATGTATCAGTTAACTTACTTACGGAGAGTGCTTATTTTGAAATTAATAATAATTTTGTAAAACTTGAAAAAGTACTTGAAAACCTTGAAAAAAAAGGTTTTCCGGCAAAGATTTATAGCAATGATTTATCAAAAAAAATAAACAAAGCAGAGCTTGAAAAAAAAAAGAAATGGAATAATCAATGGAAAAAACTAAACTTTGCTCTGCTGCTCTTATTATTTTCAGTTTTAGGACATTTAGCAGAGGGTGGTTATGTAAACTTACCAATTTTGGGAAATTTACTTTTTCATGCTGCATTATCTACTGCAGCTTTAATATTTCCTGGACGTGAAATAATTATCAATGGCTTTAAATCATTTATAAAAAATCGTCCTGATATGGACTCTTTAGTAGCACTTGGAGTTACAAGTGCTTACACAACAAGCCTATTATCTTTGATATTTCCTGCAACTGGTTTTCCCTGTTTTTTCAATGAACCTGTAATGCTATTAGGCTTTATAATGATCGGACGTTTCCTAGAAGAAAGAGCAAGGTATCAAACTGGCTCATCTATTGGAGAACTACTTGATCTTCAACCAGAAACTGCGAGCATTTTTATAGAACAAGATAAAGTTAAATCAATAAGAGTAAATTTATTGAAGCCTGGACAAGAAATTAAAGTTCTAGCAGGAGACCGAGTACCGGCTGACTGTGTTGTTATGAAAGGTAATTCTTATGTAGATGTCTCACATATAACTGGAGAATCAAAACCTATAGAAGTTAATGAGGGGGGGGGAAATATCTAATGGTTCCTTAAACCTTAATTCAACCCTTAGATTAAAGGTGCAAAAAGTTGGAGGAGATACTTCCTTAGCAAAATTAGTAAATCTTATTGAATCAGTTCAGGCAAACAAACCTCCTATTCAAAGAATTGCAGATACAATTGCTGGAAAATTTACATATTTTGTTCTAATTTTATCGACATCAAGTTTCTTTTTTTGGTGGAAAGGAGCAAAACAAATTTGGCCTAATTTATTAACTTATGAGAATAATGAACTAGTAACCCACTCCAGCCACACATTGCATAGCTCTCTTGGGAGCAATGCTGAAAACTTCTTAAGTTTGGCAATTCAACTTTCAATTGCAGTTTTAGTAATATCATGCCCATGTGCTTTAGGCTTGGCTACCCCTACTGTGATTACAGTTGCATCAGGTAAGGCAGCTAAAAAGGGAGTTTTATTTAAAGGGGGGGATAAAATAGAGATAGCTTCAAAAATTAATCATATTATTTTTGACAAAACAGGAACACTCACAAAAGGAGAGCCTTTTATTGTTGATTACAAAAAAAATGATGACAATTTGTTCTTGTTAAAAATTTCTGCAAGTCTCGAAAGTGAAAGTAGGCACCCGATAGCAAATGCCCTAGTTAAAGAAGCTAAAAAGCAAAACTTAGATCTTTTACCAATAAAGAATATTCAAACTGAGTCAGGTAGAGGCATAAGTGGTGAACTTGAATCAATTAATGGATTAATCAATGTTGGAAGTATTAAATGGTTAATTAGCAAAGGAATAAATATTGACGAAGATTCGCAAAAAAGTATAGAAACTGAAGAGATATATACAAATACCGTTATTGGCGTGAGTATAAAAAATGAATTGCTTGGATTTATCTTGTTTGGCGATTTATTAAGAGAAGATTCAATTGAAGTAGTAGAAACCTTAAGAAAAAACAAATTCACAATTAATATTTTAAGCGGAGACAGAAAACAAACGGTAGTTGAGTTTGCAAAAAAAATTGGTTGCAACGAAAGTGAAATAAAATCGGAACTTCTCCCTGAAATGAAATTAAATATTATTGAAAATTTAAAATTAACTAATAAAGTGGCAATGATTGGTGATGGCATAAATGATGCCCCTGCGTTAGCTTCTTCGGATTTGGGTATTGCAGTTGGTTCAGGCACGCAAATAGCAAAGGCAAATGCAGACGTAGTTTTAATGGGTGACCAACTAAATGGACTTCCTTATGCTTTAGGTCTAGCAAAGAAGACAATGCAAAAAATTTATCAAAATTTATTTTGGGCTTTCGGTTACAATTTGATAGCAATTCCTATAGCAGCAGGTGTTTTATTCCCTAAGTATGGGATTCTTCTAACACCTTCAATTGCCGCTTTGTTAATGGCAACTAGCTCAATAACAGTTGTGATTAATGCTTTATCGCTAGATTAATGAAAGGCAAATTCATTGTTATTGAAGGAATAGATGGATGCGGTAAGACAACCCAAATACGTGAATTATCGAGATGGCTCCCTGATAGTGGTCTAATGGATAAAAATTCTAAATTAATAACGACTAGAGAGCCTGGAGGTAGTCAATTAGGCAAAAAATTAAGAACTTTAATCCTAGATAACAATAAAAATAACAAGCCATCAGCACTTGCAGAATTATTACTTTATTCAGCTGATAGGGCAGAGCATGTTTCAAAAATTATTTCGCCTGCTTTAAAAAGCAAAGATTGGGTTTTAAGTGATAGATTTGCAGACTCTACACTCGCTTACCAAGGTTATGGAAGAAATATTAATCTTGAGACTATAAAAAATATTGAATCTATAGTATGTCAAGGAGAAACTCCAGACCTCACGATTTTTTTAGAAATTTCTCCAGAAGAGAGCATTCTACGAAGAAAAAATGAAATACCAGATAGAATGGAATCTGAAGGAATTAAATTTTTAGAAAAAGTAAATAACGGATTTCGTTTAATTGCTAAAGAAAAAAATTGGAAAGTGATTTCTGCCTCCCAAAATATTCAAAGTATTTCTAATCAAATTAAAGACATTTTGATAGAAAAATTCGCTCAAAAAATATAATGATTTATCTTAAAACAAATGATTCTTTAAAAAATGAAGAAGTTGATCAATACTTGGAAAGAATAATAAATTCAAAATTATTTACTAATGGTTATATATTCTTTGGTGCTGAAGGTATAGGAAAAAAACAAAAAGCTATTCAATTCATAAAAGGGATTTTTAAAGAATATTCATCTGTTAAAAACATTGAAGAAAGAATTATTAATAATAACCACCCAGATTTACTTATTATAGAACCTGGTAACTTAATTAAAAAAAAGAATTTAAATCATACAAATTCTGAAATCCCAAAAAATAGAAATCAAGAAATTATAAAAGTTGACCAAATACGCAATATCAAAACTTTTCTTGGCCAGAAATCTATAGAATCAGAAAAAAAAGTTGTTTTAATTATTGATGCACACCTTCTTAATGAAGCAGCGTCTAATTGCCTTTTAAAAACCCTAGAGGAGCCTAGTAACGGTATATTTATTTTAATAACATCGAAATTAAATTTACTTTTAAGTACTATCAAATCAAGATGTCAACTAGTAAGATTTAAATCATTCTCAAGCAAAAAGATAGAAACTTTTTTAAAACATTCTTTAAATACATCTAAGCTTCTATCTAATAGAAATATAAATCTTCAAGATTTAATTAATTCAGCCAATGGATCACCAGGGAAAATTTTAGATAATATAAATATTTTGAATGAATTCCCAGAAGAAATTAAAATTTTATTAGATTCTCCATTAAAAGAACCTTTAGAGATATTGAAATTTTCTAAGTTAATTTCTGAAAAACTAGAAATTTTTCAACAAATTTTTTTAGTTAACTTTATACAGCAAATTTGGTGGAGAAAAACAATGGATAGAAGTCTCGTCACTAAACTTGAGAGTTTAAAAAAACACATTGATAATAATGTTCAACCAAGATTAGCCTGGGAGGTTACTTTATTAAAAATAGCTATGGAAGACTAATGAAATTTAATCTATTGCCGAATTTATTAAATCTAGATTTCTAGCATTAAAAAACTCTTCTTTAGCACTTTGAACATCTGATCCAACAGGTAATTCAAGACAGTATCCTGCACCATATACAGTTTTTATATACATTGGTTTGCGAGGATCAGGCTCTAATTTTGTTCGTAGATGCCTGACATGGACTCTTATTGTTTCTATATCATCATCTGGCTCATAACCCCAAACTTCTTTCAGTATTAGTGCAGGTGATACAGTCTGACCGTGCCTTTGCAGTAAACAATGTAAAAGTTCAAATTCTAAATGAGTTAATCTAACTGGTGATTCGAACCAAATCGCTTCAAATCTTTCTGGCACTAATGTGAGAGGTCCATAATTTAATATTTCCTGTTGATTAGAAGAATTTAATTGTGCTCTATTTGTTCTTCGTAATAATGCTTTTATTCGAACATGTAATTCTTCAAGGTCAAAAGGCTTTGTAATGTAATCGTCTGCGCCTGAATTGAATCCCGTAACTTTATCTTTAAGACCACCTAATGCAGTAATCATTAATATTGGAATGTTTGAAGTTCTATCATCTCTTCTGAGTCTTTGACATAAAGTTAAACCATCAACATTAGGCAACATTAAATCTAAAAGTATTAAGTCTGGAGAATATTGCAGAGCAAGGGCTTGGCCTTTAATCCCATCTTCTGCTTTTTGGACATCAAAACCAGAATGTTCTAAATGACCTGCAACCAATTCACGCATATCACGATCATCTTCAATTAAAAGGATAGAAATTTTCATATTTTTGATTATTAAATTAAAGTTAAATTTTGTAATACGATTCTCTCAAGAATTTCTGTCTATTGCAGATTTATTGTAAACATTTTTATTTAAGATAATTTCAATAAAAATCAGTCATAACAACGTATTTAAAGGAAAATAAGGCTACAAAAAAAAATTAAATTTTACAAATTCTTTTGTTTTTTTTAATAATTGCTTAATAATTTAATAAAAATTCCAGGAGCAAAGGCCAAATATAGGCTTAAGATTAACAAATTTAATGAACTTGAAAAAGATATCAAGTTTCAAATGCAAATTTTTAAACCATAATAAATTAAATAGTTAATTTTAAAAATTAAGCTTAATTATTTTTTTAGGTCTAAAACTTTTTTCAATAAAAAATTTGACATTTTATGAGAAAAAAATCTTTCATCTATTCTGATTTATCTCAAAAAGAGCTACAAATACTTAAAGAATTTTATATTCAAAAAAAAATTGACTCTATGAGTAATAAAGAGCTCAGAGATTTCGTATTAGAAGTTATTAGCCATCAAATAACAGATACAATTGATAAAGAAGAAGAAATGGAAGCTTGGCGAGAAATGTCTAATTTTTTTGGCGAAGAGTTTGAACCAATAATTACTGACATAGTTCAAAAATATGAGGATGGTGAGATACCTAAAATCAATGAAAAGAATGATCAAGAAAAAAGAAAGTATTTACTTGATAGAAATAACTATGAAAAAGAAAAAAAAGATATGTGGGACGATTAATTGTAGAAGTTTTGAAATCTTAAGATTTGAATACATTATGAAATATTGCTTTTAGATATTCTTATTAAAATTTTATATACAAATTTTTCATATATAAAAGAATTTTAAAAGGTTTTGATGTTTCAAAATATAAGAATGAAAATTTATAACTGTAATTGATCTTAAAACTGTAATTAAAAGAACATTAGATTTTTCGTAACTTTACTAATCAAAGTATACAAAAATTATATTTTATGTTCTTAAAACTGTTCTAATAATAACATTTATCAAAGCATAATAGTTACCTTTGCTAGTTGCCATTTCTGGCACAAGATTTATAACAAAAAATTAACAAAATATTTAAGATTCCACAAAACATCAACAGGTTTATTAGTTTAATTCTGTGTGAAGGAGTGATTTATCTGATTAAGTGGAAACAAGGTAACACTAAATCAGATAACACCCAGGGTCCCTTAAGGGGACCTTTTTTTTTGAAATAATCTAATTTTAAAACTGAGGGTAAATGTTTATTACCATTGAAAGAAATTTTAATTTGGAGCAATTAACAAATTTTTGATAAAAAATCACAAATAAATGAATCAATGATTAATGAAATATTATCTTATATAAAATTCCAAGTTATCAAAGTCAAAATGAATAAGATAAAAAAAAGACCCATTAAGGGTCTTTGAAAAATTTTTTAAGACATAAAACTCCCCGGGCGGGATTCGAACTAGTCTTTAAAGACCAGTTATAAAGAGTTTTGACGAAGAAGAAGCAAGATATTAAAGAGAAAAGGCACACATAAGGCACACATAAATTAGTTCAAGTGTGTAAGAAAAAGTGGGTAACATAGAGATATGGCAAAACTGCTTGTTGGCATAAATGATTTAGCAACGCTTCATCCTGAAGTGGCAGAAGAGGCAGATGGATGGGATCCTTCAAGTCTTTTGCCAGGTAGTAATAAAAAGATGCCCTGGACATGCAACTTAGGGCATTCATGGAAAGCAGATCCTTACAGTAGAACTGGAAGAGACAAAACAGGTTGTCCTTACTGTGCAAACAAAAAAGTACTCAATGGATTTAACGATTTAAAGACCAGATATCCAAAGATTGCAGCACAAGCAGACGGTTGGGATCCCACAACTGTATTACCTGGAACCATGAAGAGGTTGCCATGGAAATGTAATAAGGAACATACCTGGACTGTTAGCCCAAACAGCAGAACTAACTGTGATAATGGTTGCCCCTATTGCGGAAACAAAAAACTTTGGGTTGGGTTCAATGATCTAAAAACTCTCTTCCCAGAGATTGCAGCAGAAGCAGATGGTTGGGACCCATCAACCGTTCTGGCAGGAACTAAAAAGAAGATGCCATGGAGATGCAAAGAAAATCACACTTATAAATCAGCAGTAAATGAACGGACTGGAAGAGACAAAACAGGTTGCCCTTATTGTGCTGGAAGAAAACTTTGGGTTGGGTTCAATGATCTAAAAACTCTCTTCCCAGAGATTGCAAAAGAAGCAGATGGTTGGGATCCATCAACTGTTCTGGCAGGGGGAATGAAGAGAATGTCTTGGGTTTGTAAGAAAGGGCATAATTATCAGTCAAAACTAACTGAAAGGACTGCGAAAAGAGGCAGCAGAGGTTGTCCTTATTGTGCAGGTAAGAAAGTGTGGGTTGGGTTCAACGATCTAAAAAGTCTCTTTCCAGATGTTGCTAAAGAAGCAGATGGTTGGGATCCATCAACTATTACTGCAGGTAGTCATAAATCCATGACTTGGAAGTGTACAAAAGGACATACATGGAAAGCGGTTATTGAAAACAGAGCTGGGAATGGAGCGAAATGTCCCTATTGCGCAGGGAAGAAACTGTTGGTTGGTTTTAATGACTTAAAAACAAGGTTTCCAGAAATTGCAAAGGAAGCAGATGGTTGGGATCCATCGATTCTCATGCCTGGAACACAAAAAATAATGCCTTGGAAATGCGATAAAGGGCATAAGTGGATTGTTAGTCCAAACAGCCGAACAGGTAATAAAAGTGGATGTCCTACATGTGCCGAGTCAGGGTATAACCCTCTTAAACCTGCTTGGTTTTATCTCATGAAAAGACCAGGTGAGCAACAGTTAGGAATCACGAATGATTTACCACAAAGAATGAAATATCATGCTTCGTTTGGATGGCAAAAAATTGAGGCGACCGGTCCTCACTCAGGGCAAATAGTTGCAGATACAGAAAAAGCATTAAAAAGGTGGTTAAGGAAAGAAATAGGACTTGTAAAAGGAACAACCGAGAACTGGTGCACCTCAAGAATGGAAGTTCATTCCCTCACTGAACTCAAAGAAAAGAGTGGAATAGAAACTTCTATTTTTTAATTGCTAAGATGAAACGTTAAAATTTAATTGATTGACAGTCGATCTAAAATTGGAGGGATAAACCCCTCTTTTTTATGTTTGGAGATACTGGTTACGTTTGTGTAGTTCGTAATAAAGAAACGAAGGTTTATGCATTTGGTGCAAGTCGAGATACTAGTAAAAAATTTGAAGATTTAGGAGTGGGAGAACAAAACGATTTAGTTATGAATTATTGGGTTATTAATTATTACGAACAAACTAATAAACTCTATAAATTATTTGCAAAAAAAAGAATACCTCAAAGTGATTACTTCAAACTGACTAAAAAAGATTTAGACGAAGTAAGAGATATCTTAAAAAGTCAAAAAAAATATACTGACATTGTTATAAAGCAAGATAGGGATGCTTTTTGGCTTCAGAAATTTAAAGAAAGAAGAGAAAAATATTCAAAAGCTACAGAACTTAAAAAGTTCTTTATGAGACACAATAGTAAATTCAATATTGCGCTAAGTTCTGGATTTTTTCTTTTGATTTTATCTCCTGTAATAGGTATTGGATTGGCTTTTTTAAACGCAATTGGTGTAAGTAAATATATATTTGTCGGACTATATTTTGGATTATTCTTCTTTCTTTTATGGGAAGGCAATAAACAAGATAAATTTGAGAGAGAAAACCTTTTAGGTGATGAAGAAGAACTTATAAAAAGACATCAAGAATATTCTAAACGGGTAAATTGAAACGCTTACTACTCCCACTACTAGCTGCTCTCGCTTTACCTACTGCTGTTAATGCTGAAAAGCTTTGCACAATAACTAGCGAATTAGATAATGATGTTGTTATCAAAATGGATGCTGAGTATTTAGGTATGAAAGGTCGCATTACCTATAAAGATAAATCAATGTATCGTATAACTTTCTTTCATATGAATGGTTACGGTGGGCATAGATATACCATTAGTGAAGATAAAGACCCCGATATTTCATGGGAAGATTTTAAGCACCAAAAATATCCTGGTCATGGATTGGCAGTATTTTTTGTTGGTAATCAAGTAGCTAAGGGTACTCCTGTTAAAGATCGTAAAAAAGGGCAGAAAAGAATGCTTATGCCACAACTTGGATCTAATATTTGGTATAACCCAAAAGAATGGGAAAAAAGAACAGATCCTGATAATTTAAAGCTAATAAATGCTGCAGAAGGCTTCTTTAAAATTGAAGGGGAAAAATGTAAATTTCCTTATATGTGGTGATTAAATGAAACGCTTACTAATCTTTCCATTTCTCATAACTCTTTTACTATCTTCATGTTCTAGTAAAAAATATAATTCTAAGTATGAGGCTGATAGGGCTTGTAAAGATTGGAAAGATAAAGGTTTTTCTTATACGTATGAATGGATTGCTACATATGTTCCAGATAAAATTTATACAGATAGTTCATTTAGTAGAAGATGTATTTATGAATCTCAGACAAGGCAATATGTTGGCAAAGAAAATATCTCCGTAAAAAATAAATTTTATGGTGTTAAGGAATGGGAAAAATTAGAAAATAATATCAAATATAAATATAAAAATTTCTATTTTTAATAATTTGACAGTCGACCTAACATAGAGGGATAAAACCCTCTTTTTTAATGAAGAAGAAATATGAAAATTTAATAGTTGGAATATTGTTTCTTGGAATGTTTGCATTAATACTTTGGCTTCCTGGATTATTAATTACTTCATTACCTATTTGGGTAGTTGGTTTGATTGGCTTTGGTTTAATATTTTTATGGTTATTTGCAATCGTTGGACAATTTGGTAATTACTTTATTGATATTTACAAATCTGATGGTTTAAAAGGAATAAAAAAAGAAATTATTTTTTGGCTTCCACCTCTATATTTTTTAGGGAGTGTGATTTTAGCTTTTCAAAAAGGTTTCTTTATAGTTGGAATAATAGTTTTTCTAATTGGAATTTTATATTTTTGTATTAAAGAGTATATAAAGACAAAGAAACTTGATGCATTTGCTTTAATCTACACGCCCCCTCTTGCAGTTGGTGGGTTGTTTTTATTCATAAAGATTCTTCAATTATTAATGAAAATTCCATACTTTATTCCTATTGCTATTAGTGGATTTGTTTTGTGGTTTATAGTTGCTGCTTTAATTGCTTTTAAGAAAGGAAAATGAAGTATCTAATTTTATTGTCAATATTATTTTTTAATCCAATTAATGCTGAATCTGTTTCAAAGAAAACCTTAACTGAATCAGAAGATAAAGCTTTATCAGCCCTTTGCAAAATTGGATTAAATGCTGATGGTGGAATCTGGAAGAATAAAGATATAAACGCTGCTATTGCAACAATAAAATGGGGGCAAAATTATCCTGATAATATACAGGCTACTGCTTATAAAACTTGTAATTCTGGAGGATATTTAAAATGAAACGCTTTCTACTTACACCTTTTTTATTAGTATTTATATTTGGTTGCAATAATCCAAATAAAACTATCCAACAAAGAAAAATTGATTGTGCAGATGCATCTGCTGGGGTTATTTCGTACAATGATTTTTTTAAAAAATATAAGATAGGAATTTTTGACGATAAAAGAGAAGATTACACAGACAATGAATTATTAAAAGAATTTTGCGAGTTTTATATTTTCCAATGAAACACTTATTATTTTTAATTCTTTCATTTGGATTAATACCATCTGCTCAGGCAAGAGTTGTTTATATAGTCAATCATGGAAGAATTAACATTGAAGAAAGATGCCAAGACGGAAAAGCAGTTCATCAAATTTGGCATATGGACGTAAGAGGAAAAGTTCAAAAGTTAAATCTAAAAGGTCATGGAAATGAATATTTTAAAAATCCAGAATTAATCCCAAGTGATATTAATAAGTCTGATAAAGGTTATTTATGCAGTCAAAGACAACTAACTAAAAAAGAAATAAAAGCCTACGATAATAAGTTCAAATAAACGCTTACTACAATCTTAAATTTACACTCACTATTGCCACGAATCAGAGGCACACAGTCCTGGTTAAAAGACACACAAAAGACACACGAAGAGGGGCTCAGTTATGATTAATTGTAAGATCTTATGCAATTCCTTATTTCTTGAAAACCTTTTTGCAGGCACAAAAAAAGAGACTCATAAAGTCTCTTGATTGTTCTTGAAATTGAATTAAAACTCCCCGGGCGGGATTCGAACCTGCGACCAATCGATTAACAGTCGATCGCTCTACCGCTGAGCTACCGAGGATTATCCATGAATTTAGCTCTTTGAAGTACCTTATGACAAGTAAGAAATCAATTGTTTTGAAATTTAGATGGTTTTTGCCACTCTGATAAACGACCGTTATTAAACTCTGCGACTGCATCAGCATAATTCAATTCTTCTTGTCGGTGAGTAATCCATAAAGCCGTTAAAGGATTGATCTTATCTGTTGTAAGTTGTTTAATAATTTTTAAGACTTTTATTTGGCTGGCTTCGTCCAAAAGAGCCGTAGGTTCATCCAAGAGAACTAAATTTTTTTCGCTTATTAATGCACAAGCAATAGCTAAACGTTGTTTTTGTCCGCCACTTAAAGTATGGATTGGTCTGTTTTCAAACCCGGTCAACCCAACCTGATTAAGTACAAACTTAATTCTTTTGTTACTTTCTTGATTACTAAATTTTTGATTAGTGTTTATGAGAAGTTCACTTCTACAATTTGGCATTAATATTTGATGATCAGGATTTTGAAAAACCATGCCTACACAAACTGAGCAATTTACAATTCCACTATTTGGCTTTAAGACTCCACTAATCAATTTTAAAAAGGTACTTTTTCCACTTCCATTTTTTCCGATTATCATCCATAAACCTGACGCATTAATAGAGAAATTACATTTTGATATTATATTTTGTTTGTCCCCAGGCCATGAAAAAGAAACATTATTAAAAGTTACAAGAGGTATGCTTTTACGAGGAACATCTCTTAATGACTTCATTGCTTTAAATGTCTAGAGAAAAACCTGGTCTTTTTGCTCCTCCAGCAACTGCTGATTTTTCATAAATCTGTACAGAAATAACTTCTTGGGCACGAACAGCGATGAGTTTGTCCTGAACTTTCTCGCACTTTAATTCAATTAATTTTTGATTATTTTCGTTGTTGTTCATAGCATCCTTAATTTCATCATAAATTTTTATAACTTCTTCGTAAGCCTTCTTTTGAATTGAAAGTGGGAAGGGTGAATACCTTAAACTTAATTCTAGAGAGTACATGGTTAATATTTAAAGCCTTAATTATAGTAAAAATAAACAATTAGCACTAAGAAAGTTATTTTTAAATTAAAATTTTTCTTTAATCCACATTAAAGATCTTTAAATACATTTATGATTAATTGAAAGGATTTAACTTTGCAATTTTAATAAATCATTTTTCATGGAAATAGCAAATAATATTACTTCTTTGGTAGGTAATACGCCTCTAGTTAAATTGGATCGCATAAGGAGACACTTTAATTCTTATCCTGAAATAATAGCTAAACTTGAAAGTTTCAATCCATCAGCCTCTGTTAAAGATAGGATAGCTTTCTCGATGTTAGATACAGCAGAAAAAGAGGGTTTAATTTCTCCAGGCAAAACAACCTTGATTGAAGCGACAAGTGGAAATACAGGAATTGCATTAGCAATGGTTGCTGCAGCGAAAGGATACAGATTGATATTGACAATGCCAGACACTATGAGTATTGAGAGACGATCAATGTTAAGAGCTTATGGTGCAGAATTGCAGTTAACTCCTGGGGCAGAGGGAATGAAAGGCGCTTTGGATTTAGCAAATGAATTATCTTCAAGTATCTCGGACAGCTTTCAATTTAATCAATTTGAAAATTTTGCTAATCCAGATATACATGAAAAAACAACAGCGCACGAAATCTGGACTCAGTCTAATAATAAAGTAGATGGTCTTGTTACTGGAGTAGGAACAGGAGGGACAGTAACAGGATGCGCTCGTTATCTAAAGAAGGTAAATCCTGCTTGCAAAATTTATGCTGTTGAACCCAAAAAAAGTGCAGTTATATCAGGCGAAAAGTCAGGTCCTCATTCCATTCAAGGAATTGGAGCAGGTTTTATACCTAAAGTTCTAAACACTAATTTAATAGATGAGATTATAAAAATAGATGATGAAGAAGCTTTTCGTTTCGGTCGTCTATTAGCTAGGTTAGAAGGCCTTTTATCAGGCATTAGCAGCGGTGCAGCAGTAGCCGCAACAATTAAAATTGGAGAGAGAAAAGAACTTTCAAACAAAAGATTGATTGTGATACTTCCGAGTTTTGGTGAACGTTACTTATCAACAGCAATGTTTGAATCTAATACTTCAATTCAAGCTAGAAAAGATGGTTATCTTTAATGCATAATTTATAAAAATGGAAAAAAATTTATATGAAGAATTAGGTCTCAAAAAAAATGCAACCAAAAGTGAAATTAAATCTTCATATCGCTCTTTAGTTAAGCAGCATCATCCAGATGCAGGCGGTAAGAAAGAACGATTTCTTGCAATACAAAATGCCTGGGAAACTCTAAATGACCCTATCAAAAAGAAACAATACGATAGCAGTTTTTCCTTTTCCAGCTCATCATTTGATTCATTAAATGAAAATTGGGAAGAAAAATTTAATTCAAAAAAATATAATTCTTCAATTAAGGACAAAGAAGTTGAAACATGGATTAAAGAAATTTATAGTCCGATAAATAGATTAATTAGTCAAATAATTAAACCTTTGAATAACGAAATAAAAGAACTATCTGCGGATCCATATGATGACCAACTTATGGAAAATTTTTGCAGTTACATAATTCTTTCACAAAAGAAAATAGAGAAAGTTGAAAAAATTTATAACAAAAAAATTGTTCCAAAATCTATATCAGCTTTAGGCCTCGATCTCTATCATTGTTTTTCACAAGTTAAAGATGCGCTATCAGAATTTGATAGATATACACAAGGATACGTAGATAATTACTTATTTGATGGCAAAGAAATGATCAAAGAAGCAAAAAGAATACAATCAAAGATGTCTATAGAGAAAAAAAATAAAAACTTTTAGATATAAAAATTTTATTGAGTATATTCTTTAAGTTGATCTAATTTCAACCAAACATCTGGAACAGGTCTGCGCCATCGAACCTGAGCATACTCGTCTTTGACTGAAAGAATCTCGCCAGGGCCTTCAAAGATATAGTTAGGTAGATCATCATCACTGGCTAGCGCTTCGATACTTTTTATATAATTTTCTCTATCGACAAAAACTAAGCTTCCTTTCTTGAGAGGTTTCTTTGGAATAGAATCTGTCATAATAAATTCAAGGAAGTTATTTGAAACCATTATACAAAAACTTGTTTGAAAACTATTGAAAAAAATTTATACCGGAATAATAATTACAAACGTCTAAAAAATTTAATAGCCTTAAATGATAAACATCTTTAAGATATGCGTCTTTTACTACTTGGCTGCACTGGATTTGTTGGTAAAGAATTAGTACCAACACTACTCAATGAAAATCACGAAATATACATTGTAAGTAGAAAACCCATTAGTAAATTAAAGGTTAATTTAGATTTCAATAAGTTTAAATTTTTTCAAATAGATTTATCAAAAGAAAAAAACTGGAATAACGAAAATCTTCTAAATATTTTAAGAGAGACAGATGGAATTATTAACTTGATGGGAGAACCTATAGCAGAAAAAAAATGGACTTCTGAACAAAAAAAGGAAATAGAAAATAGTCGTATTAACACCACGAAATTTATGATGAAGACCCTTAAAGATTTAAAAATAAACCCAAAAGTCATTATAAATGGATCAGCTATAGGTTATTACGGTACAAGTTTGTCTAGTGAATTCACTGAAAATAGTCCTGGAGGAAAAGACTTTTTATCTAATCTTTGCAAAAAATGGGAAGCGGTCGCCACTGAAAAACCATTTTTCTCAAGGTTAGTTATTTTTAGAATTGGAATTGTTCTAGAGAAAGACGGAGGAGCATTAGGAAAAATGCTCCCTATATTTAAAGTTGGATTAGGTGGACCAATTGGAGATGGTAAGCAATGGATGAGTTGGATTCATAGAACTGATTTATGTGCATTAATTATTCAAGCATTAGTTGATAAAAAGTATTCAGGAGTATTTAATGCTGTTGCACCAAATCCAGTATTAATGAGAGAATTTTCTCAGACTTTAGGTAAATGTCTGAATAGACCTAATTTACTTCCAGTGCCTGGTGCGGTTTTAAAAATATTGTTAGGAGATGGAGCAAAAGTTGTTTTAGAGGGACAAAAAGTAATTAGCAGTAAAATCAAAAATTATAATTTTAAATATCCTCTTCTTGAGAAAGCAATTTACGCCTCCACCAAGAATTAATACCGTTTACTAAAGCACCAATAATAAGAATTGTTATCAATGGAACTACAAGAGGATTCCAAACTATCTGAATAAAATTAATAAAAATAAATATCCCATTAAATTGCATGATGATTGCAAAAATAAAAAATATTGCAAAAAAAATGACTGTAAATAAATTGATTAATAACAAATTATCAATAATTTGTTTTAACTTATTTTGATTATTCTCCTTAGTCATTTTTTATAACAATATTCATATCATCAACCATTTTAAGACAAGCTTTGTTTTCACCGAGTCTTTTTTTAGCATTTTCATTACATGAGATCATAAACTTCTTATTTAGTTGTATGAGGTATATTATTTTTATAATCAATTTAATTGTCTGATTGATTTGATCATTTTTGTCTTTATAATTAATGGCACAAAAAACATATTTTCCAAGCAAACGTCTTTGCGCTTCCGCAAAAGTTTTTGTAAATTGTGGACCTTTACCTTCAATCTGAATAACCGGTTTTCCTAATCCAATCGCTTGCTCTGATGCTGTTCCTGCCATGCTAATACAGCATCTACTTTTCAATAATATTTTATCAAAATTATTCCAATATATATTCACTTCTAAAAATTTATATTGGAATTTCAAGAGATTATTATCTTTTATATTTTTAATTTTTAACCATCCTCTTTTTTGAAATATCTTCTTTATTTTTGATGAAGATAGAGCATTAACTATTGCAAAATTAAATTGAATTTTTTGAAAATATTTTAAATCTGACAATACCTCTAATACCTCTAAAATCAAAACAAAATTATGTAAAATCTCAGGAAATCTACTTCCTGGAAATAATCCAATACTAAATTCATCTTTATTTAATTCTTTGTTTCTAGGAAAAAACTTATCCATAAATGGGTTACCTAAAAAAGACACTTTCTTTTTTAATTGCAATGTTAAATCATTAGCTGTAAGGGAATCTCTCGTATATATTTTTTTTGCTTTTTGTGAGAGCAAGAAAAATTTAGATGGCCATGGTAATTTCAACTTCCCTTCATAATGGCTGGAATAAGCAACTAAATATGTAAAAAATTCTTTCTTGCAAACCCATGCAAAAAAAACTGGCACAATATCTCCAACTACAAAAAAATAATCATATTTTTTTCTTATCCTAATAGTTAGATATAATCTTTTTAGAAGATAAAATATTTCTCCTCCTAATATCTCAGTAAGTCTTCCCTTAAAAGAATTATAGCCAATTCCTCCAGTTCTAAATTCTTTAGTTTTACCGATAATCTTAATTTTTTCTTTTTCGTAATGGTTTCCCATACCAACAATTGGCAAAGCATGAACAGAATAACCACTTTTTACCAATTGTTTGGCTATTAGACTGCCAGATAGATCTTCTCCATGCCCATTACTTAAAATTAAAATCTTAAACAATTTAAAATTCCAACCATTTTTTTACTTTGGTTAACTCAGGCCAATCTGGATATCTACTTAATCCATCTTCAACAGATTCTTTCAACTCACTTTTCAAATCTGGCATCATCATAGACATTTTTTTTATTAACTCAATATGATCCCTAACACCTTTATTATTGGTAGCCAATAGAGCTAAAGACAAATTCATTCTTGCTTGTGGATCTTGCTGATTTAATCGAACAGCTTGTCTGGCAGCTGACAATGCTTCTTCATTATTTTTCAAAAGTAATTGAAGCCATGATAAACAAGTCCAAGCAGCAAAATGATTTGGAAATTGCTGTATAATTTTCTGAAAATCTTGAACGATTGGAATTAAATCTTGCCCTGCTTTATATCTTGATAAAGCTGTATTAAAATCCTCTTCGATGGGATTAATTTCATTATTCATTATTTATTAAACTGCAAAAGAGCTTCCACAACCGCAAGTTTGAGAGGCATTAGGATTTACAAAATTAAAGCCACCTCCAATTAATTCCTTACTAAAATCTAACTGCATTCCATAAATATATAAAAGACTTTTAGGATCACAAACTACTTGAAAGCTTTGATCAGTTTTTAATGAATAATCATAAACTTTATCAGCGGGATTTATTTCATCAGTTCCTATAAAATCCATCGTATAACTCATCCCACTACAACCGCCAGATCTTACTCCTACCCTTAGTGCTTTTTTATCACTTTGGCCCTTCAATAAATTTGAAATTTGTTCTATAGCATCATTCGTAATTAAGATACCTTTGCCGTCGTCAGAATTTTTAATTTCCTGTTTAATTTCTACATTTTCCATAAACAAGTGATTTCTACTATTTATAATATAAAAACTTAATCGATTGGATGCATAGAACAAACGTTATCCAAACTTGATTTGTTATAATTCTAAGAAAAAGTGAAAATTGCAATAGTTGGTTCTGGATTAGCTGGTCTTACAGCAGCAGTCAATTTAGTTGATGAAGGCCACGAAGTAGAAATTTACGAGAGTAGGTCATTTTGGGGAGGTAAAGTAGGAAGTTGGGAAGATAAGGATGGCAACCACATAGAAATGGGTTTACATGTATTTTTTTACAATTATGCAAATCTTTTTAAATTAATGAAAAAAGTGGGAGCTCTAGACAATTTACTCCCGAAAGATCATACTCATCTATTTATCAATAATGGTGGTAATTTAAAATCTTTAGACTTCAGATTCCCTTTAGGTGCTCCATTTAACGGACTAAAAGCTTTTTTTACCACTGAACAACTTACTTGGGTAGATAAGTTCAGAAATGCCTTAGCTTTAGGGACAAGTCCAATCGTTAGAGGATTGATAGACTATGAAGGCGCAATGAAAATAATTAGAGATCTAGATAGAATTAGTTTTAAAGAATGGTTTTTAAACCATGGTGGAAGTGAAAAAAGTTTAGAAAGAATGTGGGATCCTATCGCATATGCATTAGGTTTTATTAATTGTAAAGATATTTCAGCAAGATGCATGCTAACTATATTCATGATGTTTGCTTCAAAAACAGAAGCTTCAAAACTTAATCTTTTAAAAGGTTCCCCACATAAGTGGTTAACGCAACCTATAGTCAACTACATCACAAACAAAGGCGCAAAAATTCATCTTAACCATAAGGTAGAAGAAATAATTTATGAAAAGGAATCTTCCTCTTATTCAGTAAATCATTTAAAAATATCTTCTCCTGAAGGAATTAAGGCAGTGTTTGCAGATAAATTTCTAGCTGCCTGTGATGTTCCTGGAATAAAAAAAATAATTCCAAAAGAATGGTATCAATTTAAAGAATTTGAAGGTTTAAAAAAACTTAGAGCTGTAGCTGTTGCCACAATTCAATTAAGATATGACGGTTGGGTTACTGAATTACAAAAAGATAATACTGGAAACGAACCAATTGGACTAGATAACCTACTTTATTCTGCTGATGCCTCTTTCAGTTGTTTTGCTGATTTAGCACTAGCAAGTCCAGCAGACTATAGAAAAAAAGATATGGGATCGCTTCTCCAATGTGTTTTAACTCCTGGCGATAGATGGATGGGAAGATCCACAGAAAGAATTACAAAAGAAATTGATAAAGAGGTGCGCCGTCTATTCCCATCCTCAAAAAACCTTAAATTGCTTTGGAGTAACGTGGTACAAATTCCACAATCACTCTATAGAGAAGCTCCCGGTATGGAACCTTTCAGACCCGATCAAAAAACATCTATATCTAATTTCTTCATGGCTGGTAGTTATACAAAACAAGATTATATAGACTCTATGGAGGGAGCTACAATGAGTGGTCATTTAGCCGCAGCGGCAATTTTAGAGAAGAAAGCTGAATTAGCAAAAAATCTTGCAGTAAGTTAATTCATGGGTACTTGGCTAAAACATGACGTAATAACAGTTGTTAATGCGCCTCTTGAAAATGTATGGGACACATGGAGCGATTTAGACTCAATGTCACTTTGGATGAGCTGGATTGAATCTGTAAAAACAGTTGACGAAGAAACTAATACGTTACCAGATTTAACAGAATGGACTTTAGCTGCAAATGGCTTTAGGTTTAAATGGAAAGCTCAAATTACAGAAAGGGTTGAAAAAAGCAAACTTAAATGGAAATCAATAGGAGGTTTACCAACTGAGGGATCAGTAGTTTTCGAAAGTAAAACTGATCAAATCACAACGGTAAATTTAGCAATAACTTATGAACTACCAAAAATGATTGCTCGGTTTATGGAAGAAAATATTTTAGGCAAAATGGTTACAAACGAATTACAGACCAATATTGATAGGTTCAAAGATTTAGTTGAAAAGAACTATACAAAAAATTTTTCTAATTAAAAATATTAATTGCTACATCTAGTAGTCCTTCAAAAGTATATTTTTGTGCCTGACTATCAACTCTTCCAAAAATCTTGTTACATATTTTTGTTGTCTGAGGTCCAATAGTTAATAACTTAATTTGATCAAAATATTCTAACCATTGTTTACCAAGTTTTTTTTCTAGTAAAAAAGCAGTATTTACAACGGTTTTACCGCTTGAGAAAATAATTGCATCAACTTTTCGATTAGAAATAATATCAATTGTTTCTTCCGGAATTGATTCAGGACATCTAGTTTCATATGCAGCAACCTCAAATACACGAGAACCAGCCTTTCTAAATTGATCTGCAATTAAATCCCTACCACCTGTTTGAACTCTAGGTACAAAAACTCTAAGTCCATAACCAGATACTGGGAAATTATCAATTAAACTTTCAGCAACAAATTCTGGAGGTATGAAATCAGCCTTAATCCCTAAATCATCAAGAGTTTTTGAGGTTTTTTCTCCGACTACGGCGATTTTTGTTTTTTTAGAACATTCTTTTAATGAACTATTAAAGTATTTAAGTCTTTTATCCACAAATTTGATCCCATTACTACTGGAAAAAATAATCCAATGAAAATCATTTATTTGATTTAATGCTTCATCAAGAGGATTCAAATCATCAGGATCAGCAATACTTATTGCAGGTAAATCAAATACATTAGCGCCCTTGCTTATGAATATCTTTTTTATATCCAATATTCCTTCTTTTGATCGAGTAATAATTATATTTCTTTGATCAAGGGGTAGATCAACTTTTGACATCCTTGTCCTCAACATCATGATTTTGATTTTGTTTTTTTAATTCATCGAGAAGTTTCAAGACTGATAATCCTTTATCAAGAACAACATCATCTTTAAAAATTATCTCTGGAACTCTTCTCATCTCAATTCTTTTTCCTAAACTATGCCTTATTGAGCTTTTAGCAGTATTCAATTTTTCAACAATCTCTTTCCTCACTTTCTCTTGAGCAGTTGAAGTTATATAAATTTTACAGTGTTGCAAATCACCTGATAAATCAATCTTAGAAATATTGACGAAATGATCTCTAAAAAGATCATTTTCTAAATCATTCTGCAAAATTAGGGTTATTTCTTTTTTCAAAAGAGAAGAAACTTTTGCAAGACGGTAATTATTTGGCATTATGATTGTAAATTTATTGGGTTTGTCATCGCTTGCAAGACAAAATAAACAGTTATGAAAGCACTTAAGACAGAAGATATCAAACCTACTATTGTTAGTGGATTTGATCTATTCTTGAATAAAGGTTCAAGCAAAGCTACAAGTCCCCCAACAATGATAGATATCAAATACTTTGGATATCTCGCAACATTAGAGAAAAATTCGCCCATCAGCTCCACAAATAGATTACTTTTTTAGCTAAGTTTTAACAAACATTAAACAGCATGATTACATTATATCAATTTAGGCATAGTGCTTTTTGTTTAAAAACAAGAATGGCTCTTCATGCAAAAAAACTACAATATCGAGTTGAAGAAGTAACACCTGGAATAGGTCAATTTGAAATCTTTAAATTATCAGGTCAAAAACAAGTACCTGTAATAGTCGATAGTAATGATCAAGTTATTAATGACTCTTCAACTATTTGCGAATATATAGATAAAAAAAATGAAAACAATCCACTTTTTCCGGAGGATCCAATATTATTTGCACAGTGCAAAGTAATTGAAGATTGGGCAGATACTACAATGGCTACAACTTGTAGAAAAGCTTTAATAAAATCTGCAATAGAAAATCCAAAGCTAAGAACTGCATTACTTCCAGATGAAATACCTTCTTCAGTTAAAAGTATTGTTGATAAATTACCTTTTGAAAATCTTAGTAAAATTTCTAATGTAGTTTTGTCTTCTAAAGATAATTTAGAACTCCAAAAATTACTGGAAGCTTTATCAAAATCCTTGATTAACAAGAAATATTTAGTTGGAGATAGTTTATCAATTGCAGATATTTCAATTGCTGCTCAATTATCCCTGATTAAATTTCCAAAGTCTGCAGGACCAATTCTTTCAGGAGAGGGGAGCCAAGAATACATAAACAACCCTTATTTAGAAAATCTTTTCATTTGGAGGAACAACTTAGAAGAATATCTTTTTAGTGCTAACTTTCAATAAATTCAAACTTCAATTTATATTTATTTGTTTTTATAGCATGAATAGAAGGATCACCAACTTTTGAACCATAAGAAGCCACATATTGCACTCCACAAATTGATGGTTTGATTGAATTATCAACTTCCAATATTTCTTCGGAACATTTTTGAAATTTACTAATGGTCTCTACCTGATTAATCCGTGAAGCACCTGGCTTATGTGCTGTTTGTATCACTAGCTCATCTGCGAAAAAAATATCATTATCTTGGATCTGATTTCTCCCTGTAATTCTTGAATCAATATAAAAATCATCTTTTAAATAAGTAATTTGATTATTAATAGATTGAGGATCATTTACAACCTTGATTAAGGTTTCACCAAATATTGCTTTTCCAATAGATTCAGAATTTTTTGCACGATTACCAACAATTAAATCTGAATCATTCTTAAAGAAATTTACTTTATAAATAATTGGCTCTTCTGAATCATTAACTATATCTTGAGAAGTAACAAGCCAATTCCCCTCGAACCATTTAGGATAAATTAAATCCTTAGAAGTATCTGATAATTTAAAATTTGGCAAATATAATTCTGGCCATTGATTTACACGATTTTCCAAAAACTCTCGTACGTTAGAATCTACTAGAGCAAAAGAATTTTCTAAAAAAATTACTTGAAAAATCAAGCAAAGAATTAATCCAAGAAGAATCTTCATTATGTCAAATCCACTAATAAGAGCATCAGATCATTATGTACTATTAGAGCCAGATTCAAAAGAAAAAATTGCATCAAAGCAAGAAGCAATTTTATGGTTGAAGAATTGGCTCAGTAAGACAGAAACAAAGACAATATATCAAAATATAGAAGATACTGATCAGGAATTTTTTGAAGAATTATTGGAAAGCACTTATGAATTAGAAATAAAATTAGGATACGTTATCAAATGGTTTGCAGTAAGAATTGAACCAGATTAACTGATTATTTCTTTATGAATTGCATTAATTATTTTCATAGCAACTTCTTCAATATTTTCTTTTTTTACTTGAATTCTTAAATCTGCTTGAGAATACAAATTTTCTCTAGATTGAAAAATGCTCATATATAAATCATTTAGATTCTTTCCCTGAAGAAGTGGCCTATTTTCAATTTCATTTTTCAATCTTTCAATTGCTATATCTTTGTCGATATCTATCCAAGCAATTATTCCCTGTCTTAAGATTCCCCAGTTTTCCGATTTGGTAACTATTCCTCCCCCAGTTGAGATTACTAATGAAGGAATTTTGATAGTTTCTTTAAGGCAGTTTGCTTCTAATTCGCGGAAATTCTCTTCTCCTTCATCCTTAAAAATTTGATTGATAGATTTTTTTGCCAACTTCTCTATTAATGAATCTAAATCAATGAATTTATACTTCAATAATTCAGCCAACTTTAAACCAGTTTGTGACTTACCAGAACCCATCATTCCTATTAAAAATATGCTTCTGCCCCTAATAGCATGAAATGTTTTTTCGATAATGGATTGTTCCATAAAGACAAAAGCGTATTTAAAACCTTAAGATAGTATTATTGCAGACAGGTATGACTTCTACACAATCCAAACCATCTCATGGAAAAGGACGTGAATGCGTCATAACTCGACGTGCCTGCTTTAGTTCTAGTCACCGTTATTGGCTTCCTGAAAAAAGTCCAGAAGAAAATTTATCTCTTTTTGGAAAGTGCAGTATTGCACCAGGTCATGGTCATAATTATGAACTTATTGTTTCAATGGGTGGAGAACTAGACTCTGATGGAATGGTACTTAATCTCTCTGATGTAAAACACTCTATTAAAGATAAGGTTACTGGACAATTAGATTTTCGTTTTTTAAATGATGTCTGGCCTGAATTTAATGTTAATAATCAAGAGGGTATACTTCCAACAACTGAAGCATTAGTAAAGGTCATTTGGAGTCGTCTGAAGGATGATTTACCTCTTACAAGTCTAAGACTTTATGAAAACCCAAATTTATGGGCAGATTATTTTGGAAAAAACATGGAAGCATTTTTAACAGTACAAACTCATTTTGCAGCCGCTCATAGACTTGCAAAAGAAGAGATATCCTTTGATGAAAATAAAAAAATCTATGGGAAATGTGCCAGAGTTAATGGACATGGTCATAACTATCTTGTCGATATAACTGTAAAAGGAGAAATTGATAAAAGAACAGGAATGGTTTGCGACTTATCTGCCCTCCAAGAGATAATTAACGATTTAGTTGTTGAACAACTAGATCATACTTTTCTTAATAAAGACATCGAATTTTTCCATAATTGTGTTCCAACTGCTGAAAATATAGCTTTATATATTTCTGATATTCTTAAAAAACCAATACATAACCTTGGTGCAACATTACACAAAATAAGACTCCAGGAGAGTCCAAATAATGCTGCAGAAATTTATGTTGATCAAAAGTTAACCAATTCGTTTAAGTTGGAATTTGAAAATAGTTTAGTCACGCAAACTTGAATATCCCAAGAGTAATAATTGTTATAGCATCAAGTCTTGATGGGAGAATTGCATTTCCTGGAGGTGGAGAATCACATCTTGGAAGCGATGAAGATAAAAAAATATTAAATCAAAACTTATCAATGGTTGACGCCACCATTTTTGGTTTAGGTACTTTATTAGCTCATCAATCAACTTACCTAGTTAAAAATCTCACTGATAATAATGAAGTAAATATATCAAAAAGCCAACCAATTTCTATAGTTGCTTCAAATAGCAAAAAATTTAATAGTAATTGGAAATACTTTCGTCAACCAATTAGAAGATGGCTAATAAGCTCAAGTAAAGTTGATAATTCGTCGAATAATGAATTCGAGAAAGAACTCTTTTTCGAAGATTCATGGGAAAAAACTTTAATTTCACTCAAAAAACAAAGGATAAATGATTTAGCTCTTTTAGGAGGTGCAAAACTTATAAATTCATTTATAAAAGAGGATCTAATAACAGATATAAAAATTACAATAATTCCACGAATTATTGGAGGTAGATATACATGGATCCCTCCAGAACAAACAAATACGATTTTTAATCTCAAAAGGCTATGGGAAATAAAATCAATTAAAAATTTAATGAATAATGAAATCCATGTTCATTACAAAAAAATTTGAAATAGTTTCATCAATAAATGAATCAAAAAATACATAAAGTTGAAGTAAAATTGTCAATTAAGGAAATCTCCAAGGAGATATGGAATGAATTAGCAAATGAAATTAATAATCCATTTTATGAATGGACTTGGATTAAAAACCTTGAGATATCAAAAAGTGTTTCAAGAGAAACTGGTTGGCAGCCTCTATATTTTGTTGCTTATGAAAATGAAGAAATAACAGGAATTGCCCCACTTTTTTTAAAAAATCATAGCTATGGAGAATTCATTTTTGACCAATCATTTGCAAGATTGGCTCAAGAGCTGAATTTAAATTATTACCCTAAATTAATTGGAATGAGTCCTTATAGTCCTGTAAATGGATATCAATTTCTTTATAAAAAAAATAAAGACAAGAAAGAAATTACAAATTTACTTATAAACCATATCGAAAGCTTTGCGATTACAAACAAAATCCTAAGTTGTAATTATTTATATATTGATGAAAGCTGGGGAAACCATCTTAAATCTTTGGGATACTATGAATGGATAAACTCCAGCAGTGAATGGAGGAGTAATGGAGAAAAAACATTTGACGAATTTCTATCTAGATTTAACTCTAATCAGAGAAAAAATATAAAAAAAGAGAGGAAATCAATTACTAAACAAGAAATTAAAGTAGAAATTTTTAATGAAGGTGATATTAACCAAGAAATCCTCAAAAAAATGCATAATTTTTATGAACAGCATTGTTCGAGGTGGGGAGTTTGGGGAAGTAAATATCTAACATCTACATTTTTCGAAACACTGGTTGATAATAAAAAAAATCTTTTACTTTTTAGTGCATCAAAACATGATTCAAATGAAATTTTTGCTATGTCGATGTGCGTTAAAAATGAAAACAACTTATGGGGTAGATATTGGGGTAGTCAAGAAGAAATATCTAATTTACATTTTGAATTATGCTATTACCAACCAATTGAATGGGCAATAAAAAATAGTATCCATTTTTTTGATCCTGGAGCGGGTGGTAAACATAAAAGACGGAGAGGTTTTTTTGCAAAAAGCACCGTTAGCATGCATAAGTGGTTTGACAAAAATATGGAAAATATAATTTATCCTTGGCTAAATGAAGTAAATAAACAAACCGAGATGGAAATTGATTTTGAAAATAAATCTATACCCTTTAAATAAAAAATTATTCGGCTTTACCAAAGATTATATTAGTAATGTAGTTTTTTATTAACTTCTAAGAATGGATTCTAAGAACAATTTCGATGAAAAAACAATTATTGATAATAACCTATCGAACCGATATATAGATTTAGATCCAAACGGTTATTTTATTATCAAAGTAGATTTAGAAGAAAATAAAATAATTTTAGAGCACTTTCTTAATAATATTAATGATGAGGGATATGCGCTTGACCCAGAAACAAATGAACCAATTAAATGCGACTCTCAAAATAAAAGAGTTAGTAATGAAGTTTTTAAAGGTATTAGTGCGAAACAACTTGGAATAATGATCACTGAAGAAAGAAATGACTTAATAACCAGATTCGATCATGCACTATATATAGGCAGGGAACTGCAAAAAGCAGAAGAATGTTTATACAAAAAATTACCATATATCCAAGATTAAGAAATTAAACGAAAAAATCTAATCTTTTCATCTGATGTTAAATTAAATAAAAGTAAAAAAATTAATGAACATTATTTTCTATTTTGCATTTATTGGTTTTGGTTTTGGAGCTGCTTTCGCATTAGATAAGCTCTTAAGAGCAGTTAAATTAATTTAAAAAAACTACAAAATTTTAATAATCTCTCCATATAAATCATATTCATCAGCAAAAGAAATGTCTGCTTCAACAAATTTACCTATATAATTTTTCAAATCAATTTTATCTTTAACAGATAAAATTACAGTTCCGTCAATTTCAGGAGCGAAATTATAGGACCGACCTATTAATTCGTTATTGTCTGATATTTTTTCTACCAAAATCTCCATTTTTGAACCAATATATGTCTGATTTTTATCTTTAGAGATATTTTGTTGAACTGAAATAACGTTATCTTTTCTTGCCTCTGCAACCTTTGGAGATACTTTATTTGGTAAATGAAAAGCTGCAGTTCCTTCCTCAGGAGAAAAAATAAACACTCCCACATGATCAAATTTATGCCTATCCAAAAATTCGAGAAGATGTTCAAAATGTTCTTTTTTTTCTCCTGGGAAACCAACAATTAGACTAGTTCTTAATACAGCAGATGGAATTTCTTGTCTAATTTTCTCCAAAATTGATTCATTCAAAGAAGCTTGCCAAGGTCTATTCATACTCTTCAACACATCTGGATGACTATGCTGAAGTGGCAAATCAAAGTAAGGGACTATATTTTTTGAATCTTTGAAAGCTCTAATAACTTCATAAGTTAAACCTGTTGGATAAGCATAATGTATCCTTATCCAAGGAATTGGAACTTTAGAAAGCTCATTCAAAAGTTTGGCTAATGATGGTTTTCCATAAATATCTTGACCATAATTAGTTGTTATTTGACTAATTAATATGATTTCTTGAATACCCTTTTTTGCAAGACTTTTGGCTTCTGAAACTATAGATTCCATTGTTCTACTTCTTTGAGGACCTCTCAACTTAGGAATAATACAAAAAGCGCAATTATAGTTGCAGCCTTCTGCAATGCGAAGATAAGCAACAAATTTATTTTTATTTACAAAACGAGGCATTTCCTCATCTGCAATAAATTCAGGTATTTTTGATACTTCATTAACGATTTCCCCTTTTTCTACTCTGTCTAAAACTTTGGCTATCTTTTGATAATCTCCTGTTCCAACCAAACCTTTTATTTCAGGGATTTCTTTTAAAAGCTCATCTTTAAAATGCTGTGCCATACAGCCTGCAACTATTACTTCCTTTCCTTGATTTGTATATTCTAAAATTTTTCTAATAGATTCTTCTCTAGCTGTTTCAATAAAACTGCAAGTATTTACAACAACTACATTTGCATCATTTATATTACTGTCAACTTCATAACCCTCTTTATCTAATAAGCCTTGCATATGTTCAGTATCAACAAGATTTTTCTCACAGCCAACATGACTGAATGCAATCTTAGATAGTTTTTTTTCTTTTACATTACGACTATTTTGTTTCACAACTTGAAAAATAAAAATTTTAAGATTAAAACAGCATTTCGTATATAACTCTAATGCCAAGATAATATTAGGATAGATAATGTAAATAACAAACTTTCATCTTTTATGGCCCTAAAGACTTTAAATAGAAGAAATAAAAAGGATTTGAAATGGCCAAAAATCATAATCGCAATTCTTGCCACTATAGGTATAGTTGACACAGGTTCGATTACTTTAAAAAACTGGGGATTATTTACTTCGCTTTCATGCCCAGGAATTCAAAATGGTTGTGAAACAGTTTTAAATAGTCCTTGGGGTACTTTATTTGAAAATAATCAAGTGAATATACCTCTCTCATTAGCTGGATTTATAACGTATTTATCAATATTAGTAATAACAATAATACTTTCGCTTAATTTAATTTCCCCAAAAGAAAAATTAAATAAGATTTTATGGTGGTTAGTATTTCTTATTTCTTGTGCGTCATCAACATTTAGCTTTTTATTGATAAATATAATGTTTTTTAAGATTCAAGCATATTGCCTTTTTTGTATACTTTCAGCAATTTTATCGTTTTCTATCTTTATAATTTCTATGATTGGAGCAAAGTTCGAAAGTAGAGAACCAATGATTTTTAGAGGTTTTATTGTAGCCATTAGTGTCTTTTTGGGAGGCCTAATTTGGTCAACAAACGTTGACCCCTCTAATGCTATTGATGTTGCGAGCCCCACTGAAAATGTATCACCAATAATTACCACTTCAAGCTCACCCCAGAAAATAAAGTTTGCAAAATTTTTAAGTGAAAACAATATTGTTATGTATAGCGCATACTGGTGCCCGCATTGCCACGATCAGAAACAATTATTTGGTATAGAAGCAGTTAAAGAATTAAAAGTAGTTGAATGTGCTAAAGATGGTAAAAATAATGAGTATGAATTATGCCAAACGAAAGGAATCAGTGGATTTCCTTCTTGGGAAATAAATGGAGAAATAATTAGTGGTACTCGTGATTTGAATGAATTAGCAACAAAAACTGACTATAAGGGAGATCTTAATTTTTAATAAATCTTTTATTAATCCCTTTGCCTAATTGTTGCCTAGTATGGCATTCCCAATTTAAATGTTTTTTCGGAAAATCATCCCTATGATGCCCCCCCCCTGCTCTCTTCTCTGAATAAACAAGCATTCAACAAAATTGATGTTGTAATTTGTCTATTTTGTAAATCAAGCAAAAGATTGAGTTTTCTTCTATTAGGTTCATTAAGTTTAATTTTTTGCTCAATTTGAATTTCTTTTAGACTATTAAGCAAAGAATTTTTCTGTAATTTTTGAATATCGGTTTTAATATTTTTCAAAAATTCATTCATATTTTTTTTTGTACGGGATACTCCTAAATTAGTCCAGCACAATTTTCTTAAATTATCAATTTTATCAACTATGCTTGATATTTGATCTTCTTGAGGATCTTGAATATACAAATCTTTAGTAGATCTCTCTAAATTGCTAATTTTTAATGGACTATTTAAAATAATAGATTTCATCTTTCTAGCAAAAACTAGACATTCCATAAGTGAGTTACTTGCTAATCTATTGGCACCATGAACTCCAGTAGAGGCAACCTCCCCTACAGCATATAATCCTTTTGTAGTGGATGATGCATTCAAGTCAGTACTCACTCCTCCCATCCAATAGTGGGCTGCTGGTGCAACAGGAATTACCTCGTTTAGAGGATTAACACCATAATCCTGGCATCTACTTAAAATTGTTGGAAATCTTTTAACGATTTTTTCTGGATCAATATATCTAAGATCTAAACCCACATGATCAATATTGTTGATTCGCATATTTGACATTATTGCTCTACTAACTTGATCTCTAGTTGCTAAATCTCTATTTTGTAAATTTTTAACAGGACTTTCACCATTTTTATCAACTAAAACTGCTCCTTCACCTCTGAGCGCCTCAGATATTAAAAAACAAGGAGCTCCATAAAATTTTAATGCAGTAGGATGAAATTGTATAAACTCTAGATCTTCAATAGCAGTACCTGCTCTCCATGCAAGTGCAATTCCCTCTCCAGAAGATTGAGCGGGATTGGTAGTATTAGTAAATAGGTGACCACCACCACCAGTTGCTAAAACAACCGCTTTAGAAGTAATCCAATATAAATTAGATCCATCTAGTACCTGCACTCCCTTACATTCATTATTTCTAATAAGTAATTCAGTTACGCGAACACCTCTGCAATGGAGAATGTTTTTTTTATTCTCAACATGATCTTCCAGAACCTCAACTAAAGCTCTTCCAGTTCTATCTTTGACATGGAGTACCCTTCTTCTTGAATGAGCTGCCTCTAAAGTAGTTGCTAATTGATCAAAATTCTGATCAAAAATCATACCTAAATTTTGTAATCTATCAACACATTCTGGTGCTTCTTTAACAAGCATTTCTACAGCCTTTATATCACAAAGTCCATCTCCAGCTTTCAAGGTATCTTCTGCATGTAAATCAAATGAGTCATCTGGTCTTACAACTGAGGCTATACCTCCCTGTGCCCATCTACTCGAAGATATCTTGCTGGTATTTCTATTTAAAAGTAGTACCTTGAGTTTAGAGGGTAACTCTAGACAAGTCATTAAACCTGCAGCACCAGCACCAATAACAATTACATCCCATTCGTTTATCGATATAGATTCATGCGAAAATGGCTCCCTTAACATTAAACCAATCCACTAAGAGTAGGTTGAATGAATGCCAGAAAAATAAATATAGCATCAACAATTAATGTTGTTTGTATTACATACGTTGCGACCAAAAGAGATTTCCCATTAATAGAGTTTATAGTGGCAAAATTAAAAATTTCTTTTGAAAAAAACCAAAGTAACAATCCAATAATAAAAATAATTGATAAAGATTTGACGTGAATAAGATTTTCAGAAGTTCTTTGCAAAATTAAAGGCGCAGTTCCCGAATCTGCTGTAATCACTTCTTTCCATTGATCCATTATTCCAGTCAAAAATATTGAAATGTCAGTAACTGCCGTTCCGAAAAGAGAAGAGATATAAAAACTTGAGCCAATTTTCCATTTTGTACCTGTACCTATTAAAGCTAATGGTAAAACAACTGCCTCAACTGGAATATGAAGTATAGGATATGGACTTAACCATCCCCAAAATAAACAACCTCCTAGCCAACTTCCAGATACCCCTAAAAGTAATGAACCCACAACAAACCATTTATTTAATTCATCTCTAGATAAATTAAAAGCTATGAAAAGAATTACAAAAGTAAAACAAAGCGCGCTAATAGGTTCTAATCTTACCCAAGGAGCTTGAACAAAAATAGGCAAAATTACAAAAAACGAAGACCAAATTCTTAAAGAAATTGGTTTTGATAAGAACTTACTTTTGTGAAGATTAAGTTCACTATGAGATTGATGCTTGAAATTATCTTTCACGTTTAAATTTTTTGTAATTAACTCTTTCAAAAACTTAACTTTATGTGTTTTTAACTAATTTAATTCGCGTTAAAAAAAAATGTGGATAATACATTCTAATAAATCAAGTGATTTCAATTTAATAATGGTAACAAGTTTTTTAAAGTATTTAATACACTTTGATTGATATGTAAGTTTAGAATGAATAATAAAAGAGGATTAGAATTTAATTGTGTGGCAAGAAATTAATTTCAAAGAAAATGCAGAAGATACTTTGGTTCCAAATGTGAGCTGTAAAATTAATCCTGCAGAAATCGAAAGTGTCGATAATAATTCAATTGCTCAGGATATTGGTTTTGAATCAGGTGATTGCATATTAAGCATAAATGGAAAAAAGCCAAGAGATTTAATCGATTATCAGATACTTATTAGTAATGAAACTTTAGATATTTCCGTTTTAGATAAAAACAAAAAAATTCACAATATAAGTATTGAAAAAGATGAAGATACCAATTTAGGTATTAATTTTAAAGATGCTTTATTTGATTCAATAATGCAATGTAATAACCGTTGTCCATTCTGTTTTATAGATCAACAACCAAGTGGCAAAAGAAAAAGCCTCTATATAAAAGATGATGACTATAGATTAAGTTTTTTATATGGCTCATATCTAACCCTTACAAATTTAAAAAAAGAAGACTGGGAAAGAATATCTATACAAAAATTATCTCCACTTTTTATTTCAGTTCATGCTACCGATCCAAAAACAAGAGAAAAACTATTAAAAAATAAAAAAGCAGGTGAAATTCTTAATCAAATTTCATGGTTTAAGGAAAACTCTATACAAATTCATGCCCAAATTGTTGTATGCCCAAATAATAATGATGGGAAAATCCTAGAACAATCAATTTTTGAACTTGCTCAATTTCATAAAAAAGAATATAAAACAGTTTTATCTGTCGCAATAGTACCAGTAGGTCTTACAAAATTTAGACCTGAAAATGATGATATGCAACCAATAAATAAAAATTATGCACTAAAAACCATTAAACAAGTAGAAAAAATTCAATCTTACTTTCAAAAAAAAATTGGGACTCGATTTTGCTGGCTTTCTGACGAATGGTACTTAATAGCTGGAATTAACTTACCTAATTATAAAACATACGAAAATATGCCCCAAGAATCAAACGGTGTAGGCTCAATAAGAAGCTTCCTGAAAGTACTAACTGAAAAAACCAAATTGCTTCCCAAACAAGTTAAAAAGAAAAGACAAGTAAGTTGGATTGTAGGTAAATTAGTTTATGAAGCTCTTATTCCAACGGTAAAAAAATTAAACAATATTAAAGGACTTACAATTAATTTATATGGATTACCAAGTATTTATTGGGGACAAGAACAGATCGTAACAGGCCTATTAACAGGAGAAGATTTAATATACGGATTAAGAAATAAGGATCTAGGAGAGGGTATTTTCATACCATCAATGATGTTAAAACATAATACTAATTTATTCTTGGACGATAAAAATATAAATGAAGTTGCAGAAAAACTAAACACCAAAATTCACGTTCTTGATGATGCAGATGATATTATTAATAATCTAATTGGAATATCTAATAGTAAAAGAAGCTCTAGATTATGTTTAGAAAAATAATAAATTTAATTTTATTTTTACCAGTAAGTTTATTTATAACTTCTCAAAAATCAACATTAAGCCAAACAGAAAACTATATAAATGAAGTGATAGAAGAAAAAAAAGAAAAATATGCAATTAGCTACAAGGATATAAACAACCTGATTTTAAATAATCATGAAATTAAATCACTAAATGAAGTTGTGAATTCTTCTAGTTTTAATCTCTCTAGCAAAATCGCTAAAAGATATCCATCGATAGATTTGCAAGCAAACGGATTACCAAAGTATGTTGCTGGAAAAACACACAATAGCAATACTCCAACTACTGAGACCTCTCAATTTTCAGCGAACCCTTCCATCCTCATAAGATGGGATGTAATTGAACCATTAAGAGCATCAGAAATAAAAGTAGCTCGAGATTCTTACAGAATAGCGAAAAATAACTACGATATTAAAAGGAAAGATTTAATTCAGGAAGCTAAAAATAGATATCACAAATTCAAAAAATCATATCAAGATATCGAAAATAAAAAATTTGCCCTTGAATTATCAAATACGAGCTTAAATGATGCACAATCAAAATTTCAAGCAGGTATTGGGACAAAATTTGAAGTTATTGAAGCTGATGCTCAATTATCAAGAGATAAGCAAGCACTTATCGAAAAAAAGATTGAACATAAAATTAACAAAATAGCACTAAAAGAAATACTAAATATTAAAGATGATATTGAAGTAGCTCAAGACCAAAAAATAATAGGTTTCTGGAATCATGATTTATATAGAAATATCAATGAAGGTTTAACAAAAAATCTTTCTTTAAAAAACATCTCACTTCAAAAATCGATTAATGAAAATCAAGCAAAAAGTTTTTTAAATGCAAATAAACCAATTATTTACATCAGTAATACTTTCTCAAGCACATTTTCAAAAGGTGATTCCATTGCCGCAAATTTAGATCCTACAGAATTTGGATCGACATATACAAACTCAATAAGTTTGAATTTTTCATGGAATATTTTTGACGGTGGTCAAAACAAAAATTCCTACAAAGCAAATATGGCACAAGCATTATCTGAAGATTACTCCTATAAAAATCTTAAAAATCTTTTAAAAAAAAATATTAGTACATCCTATTTAAATCTAAAATTAAATGAAGAAAAAATCCTTTCCTCTATTAAAGAAATATCATCAACAAAAGAGTCATTAAGGCTCTCTAGATTAAGGTACGATATTGGGATTTCAACTCTAAAAGACGTCTTGGTTAGACAAAAAGAATTAAGTAATGCAAAATCAAAATATGTTAATGCTATTTATAATTACAATTTAAATTTAGAAGAATTAGAAAGATTAACTTTTCTTGAAATAAGCGATGGTTGTATAAAAAATGAAATTAGTAAAATCGATAAAAAAGCAATTTGTAATATTCCAAAATGACTCAAACAAATTTAACTAAAAAACAACTAGAAGATTTGAATTCTCTTTTTGAAACTGTTAGTCAAAGACAACTAAAGGACTTTGGTAATATAAGCGCTAGTAATAAAGCAGACGGATCTTTAATAACAAGTTGTGATTTATGGAGCGACAAAACAATAGTAGAAGGTATATCCTCGATAGCCCCTAATGAGGGGGTGCTTAGTGAAGAAGGTGGAAAATCTATTCCCCAAACAAAAGCTTATTGGATAGTAGACCCCCTAGATGGGACAACAAATTTTGCAGCTGGTATTCCATATTGGTCGATATCAGTTGCAAGATTCGTAGAGGGTAAGCCTCAATCATCTTTTTTAATAATCCCCACATTAAATAAAAAATTTATATCTATTAAAGGTAAAGGCGTTTGGATAAATGACAAAAAAATTAACCTAAATAAAAAAAATCAACAAAGTGAATGTGTTTCTTTATGTAGTAGATCTATTAAGATCCTACAAAAAAAACCAAATTCAATATTTCCTGGAAAAATAAGACTTCTTGGAGTATCAAGTTTAAATTTAATAAGTGTTGCAATGGGGCAAACTTTTGGGGCAATAGAATCGACACCAAAGATATGGGATATAGCAGCAGCTTGGCTTTTACTCGAAGAACTTAATTGCCCTATTGAATGGTTGGGAACAAATCCATTAAATTTAGTTTCAGGTCAAGATCTTAGTGAAGTAAATTTTCCACTAGTAACAGGAAGAACTTCAGAAAAAATTAAAATATTAAGACCATGGGGTAACTTATTACTAGAAAAATAGTTGCTTCCAAAAAAAGATATGTACTTGAAAAAAATCTCAATTAGATACAATAAAAAAGTTATAAGTAAAATGTTTGAAGAGAATTAATTTGCAACGTAGTTCTACATGGATATTGAAGAGTTTATGGAATGCTTGTGAAAGATGGAGTAAATCAGATTGTATTGATTTAAGTGCTGCTTTCGCCTACTATACCTTGCAATCATTTTTTCCTATACTATTAATCTCACTCTCAGTGGCTTCTTGGTTACTAGGAAAACAAGAAGGCTTAGATGAAAAAATCATATCAGTCGCAGCACAAATATTACCTCCCTCAGTAGTTGATTTAGTTGAAACTACTTTGTTCAAGTTAATTGATCAAGGTTTTGGGGCTGGTATTTTAGGAGCTATGTTTTTACTTTTCACAGCAGGCAATGCTTATTTATCTCTTCAAAGAGGTTCTGATAGATTATGGGAAGATGAACTACCATCAAGGAAAGTAAGTCCAGCCTGGCAAGAACAAGCATCTAAATTTCTTAGAAATAGAATTGAAGCTTTTTTAATAGTTTTTTTTATAGGTTTCTTAATGGTACTTGATCAAATAAGTGCAAACTTAAGAATGATTCCAAGTACAGTTTTGGAAAATATAACAAATTCAAATAATTTAATTTCTGATTTATTTCTTAAATTACCCTTATTACAAGTTGGACAATTTGCAATACCATTTCTAGGCTTTACATTGATGGCATTATTACTTCAAGCACTTTTGCCAAGCAGAAGAGTCCCTTTGAAACCATTAATACCAGGCTCAATACTTATTGGTATTGGACTTACTACTCTTAACCTTGCAGTAAGTAAAAGTATTCTTTCTTTAGGTGTAAGGTTCCAAGCGTATGGCTTCATAGGCGGTTTTTTAGTCTTAACTTTATGGGTTTGGCTTTTAGGTGTAATATTATATTTTGGACAATGCTGGAGCGTTGTTATTGCTAGGATGTCTTTAGTAAATAGAAGAAGAAATAAAATTTAAAACATTATGAATGCTTTTCTATTATCAAATAAAAATTTACTAACTTATTCTCTAATTTTTTTAATGATTTCAACCTTATTTGGTTTTAAATTTTTAATTAGTTTTTTAGGGAATATTCTATTACTAGTATTCCTTATACCAATACTCATAATACTAATTTTATTTTTTGGTATTAATTCATTTAAATCTAAAATTAAAACTTGCACTAAATGTGGATCGATTTCAATAAGTGCTGATAATACTTGTATAAATTGCGGAAGTGAATTCGAATCACAAAAAAACAATGGAAATAATTTAATTAATAATCCTGGCGAAAGCACTATTGACGTACAAGCTGAAGAAGTGAATTAATTCGTAAATCAATGTGATTATTTAAAATTCAACCAATTCCAATTTGCCTAAGAATACTCTGTCCAGTGATTAATTCGGTTCCCAAGCCTATTAATATTCCCATCATTGCCATGCGACCATTCCAAGTTTCTGCAAAGTTTACAAATCCAAACCTCGGCTGATTTTCATAGTTCATGTTTGATTATTATTCACTCTAATTTATTTTAACTGTTCCTGGCGATATTTAGGACAAATAATCACTTTATTATTTGATGTGTTTCAAACCATCGACAGGTTTATATTCTTCACCAGTTAGTTCTTCATAAATAATCCCTGGCAATCCTGTCTCAAACATAGTTTGCAAAGCTTCTTTAAGCATAGGATTCCATCCACCTGTACTAACTTTTCCATGTCGTACAGTCCAATCCCAAGTGCCCTGAAGGTCTTTAGGAATTCTGCCCTCCCTATCTCTTCTTGCGACTAAATCTAAAGACTCAACTAAACCAACAAGAATTGGATTTTTACCATAAGAAGGTGTAAGACTAAGCTCAAGCCTTACAGGATCTTGTTTAACCATTTTTAGACGAAATCTAGGAGGCAGTTTCAGAGATCTTATTACTGCATTTACAATCTTAGTTCTTAATTCCAATTTAAATCCCTTTTAATAAAGTGTTCTTAATTAATCTATTGTCATGACTTTCATTCAATAGTTGAATCATTATCATTAGAAAATCTTACCGTAAGTAGTTCCTCATCTGTTATGTTTCCTGATTTATCAAGCAGTTCTGGGTGAATAGTATATTTTTTTTGCTTAAAATTTCTATCATTAAGAATTTTTTTTTGATCACCAGAGATGCTCCATCCATTTGACATAACTTTAAAAGCCTTCCAAACTAAATAAGTAAGTGCTGCAGAATAAATAATTGGAAATAAAAGCGTCATTAAATTTATAAATGTTTTTGATATTGAATTCTATAATAGCCCGAAAAAATTAAATTTAACCTTTTTAGTAAAAAAAATCTTAGTTAATTTTGAACAAAAATTTTTTTTTCAACAGTTATTATAAAGTACGAGAACATATTAAATTTATGTTGAAGAGAGCTACCAAAAAATCCAAATTACATAAATATTTTGGAAAAAATTTCTTAATAGCTTCAATTTTAACATTTGGTACTATAAGTTGTTCAAATATCTTATCTCAGCCTATAAATAATCCAAATTATTTTAAAAACTTATTATTTTCAGAAAAATCATTCATCACAAGCGCCGTAGAAAAGACAGGTAATTCTGTCGTTACAATTGAAACTGAGAAATACATAAAAAAAAGAGGCTTTTCAAGAAATCCAAATATTATTTTAGACCCATATCTTGAGAGATTACTTGGCTTACAATTGCCATACGAAAATCTACCAAAAATAGAACAAAGCCAAGGAAGTGGTTTTATATTTGCAGACGGTCTCGTCATGACCAATGCTCACGTTGTTAATGGATCAGACAAAATGATTGTTGGTTTAACCAATGGTAAAAAATTATCCGCCAAACTTGTTGGACAAGACTTCTTTACCGATCTTGCTATTCTCAAACTTGAAGGGAAAGGACCATGGCCAAAAGCAACCTTAGGGGATTCTTCAAAAATTAAAGTCGGTGATTGGGCAATTGCTGTTGGTAATCCTTTTGGTCTTGAAAATACAGTTACTCTAGGAATAATAAGTAATCTAAATAGAAATGTTAATCAATTAGGAATATATGACAAGAAGCTAAATCTCATTCAAACCGATGCAGCCATTAACCCAGGAAATTCAGGCGGTCCACTTTTAAATAGTAGTGGAGAAGTCATCGGTATTAATACTCTTATCAGATCTGGACCTGGTGCAGGTTTAAGTTTTGCAATTCCTATTAACAAAGCAAAAGAAATTGCAAATCAATTAATAAATAATGGGAAAGTTATACACCCTATGATTGGAATAAGCCTAATAGACGGAAGTGCATTTGAATCTGATAAAAATATCGTCAAAGTGGGTTATGTAATTCCTAATAGTCCAGCTGATAAAAGTGGAATTAAGGTAAATGATGTCATTCTTAAAGTTGGTAAAGATTACATAAACAAATCTTCTGATGTTATAAATGCAATCAACAAAAATGGTATTCAAAAAGCAATAAGTTTATCTTTAAAAAGAGGCAATAAACTCATCAGATTAAAAGTTAAACCTACTGACATAACAAATTTATCAGAAAGATAAATTTTTAATCTTCAATATCTTTAAGTATTTCGACACACTTAGATACACATTTTCCATCTGTAATATCGCAACTTGAAATACATTCAAAATAACTATCAACAGGATCAAAGAGTTGAAAATTATTTTCCTGAAAATCACTTTTCTTCATTTGCAGCCTTTATTAATTTATTTGTGTTTTTACAGATTAAACAAATCTTACACAATGTGTAAAGGTAAATAAGTGATCTTGCCTAGAGAAATGTAAAGTTTTCTAAAAAGGAAAGAAATAATTACGTTGTATATATTTTTCCAATTATTATTTTTTTACTTTTTTTAATTTTTGCTTTTCTAAAAAATATTCATAACCGCCATCATAAGATAAGATTTGAGAATCTTGAATTTCTAAAACTTTATTTGCAACTTTAGATATAAAGTATCGATCATGAGAAATAATAAAAACTGTACCTTGATAGTTATTTATTGCTAATTCTAAATTTTCTTTAGATTGAATATCCAGGTGATTAGTTGGTTCATCCAACAGCAAAAAATTACTTGGAGTCATAATGATTAGCGCCAACGCTAATTTTGCTTTTTCTCCACCACTAAGTTGTTTTACATATTTAAAAACCGCATCATTTTTAAAGCCAAATCCTCCTAAAAATGTTCTTACTTTTTTTTGAGGCCAATCAGGAGCTTTATCGAAAATTAAATCAATAACCTTTTTATCAAGAGCAAGTGCCTCTGACTGATTTTGCTCGTAGTAACTTGTAATTATATTATGTTTCCCTAATTCAATCATCCCAATCTCAGGATCTATTTTGTTCATTATTAATTTAAGTAATGTTGATTTGCCAGATCCATTAGGTCCTAAGATAGCTATTTTTTCTCCTGCAGATACTTTTAAATTAACATCCAATAAAAGTATTCTATCCTCAAAACTATGCGATAGATTTTTTATATTTAAAACTGATTTTCCTGACCGAGGACATTCTGGAAAATGAAAAGTAGGACTTTCTGATTTAGCCATTGGTGCATCAATTTTTGAAATTCTATTTAACTGTTTTTCTCGGCTTTTAGCTTGAGTACTTCTTGTTGCACTAGCTCTAAATCTATCTATATATCTCTTTTGTATTTCAATCTCTTTTTGCTGATGCTGATATGCTTTATTCTGAGATTCTTCATTTAAAGATTTCTGTTCAATAAAAGAAGAATAATTACCGTTATAAGTGGAAGACACTCCCTTTTCTATAAAAATAATTTTTTTACATAATTTGTCTAAAAAATATCTATCATGGCTTATTAATATTATTGCTATTTTTAGAGATGATAAATATTCTTCCAGCCAGAAAATAGTCTCCACATCCAAATGATTTGTCGGTTCATCTAGTAAAAGTAAATCAGGTTTTTGCAAAATAATTTTTCCCAGAGCGATTTTCATCTGCCAGCCTCCTGAGAAATTTCCTACTAATTTATCAGCATCTTCAAGAGTAAATCCTAGTTTAGGTAAAATTTTATCAATCTCTGCATGCATTTTATATCCACCCAAATCTTCAAATTTTTCTTGATATTTTGCTAGTTTATTAACTAAAAACTCAAGCTCTTCTGCGTCTTTATCAACTTCCAACAATTTCATTTTATTTTCAATTTCTAAAAGCTTACTTAAAACAACTTGGATATCATTAAAAGAACTTGCTAATTCATCTCTTACAGTACGATTAAGATCAGATTCTAACTCTTGTTTCAAATGCGCAATCTTGAGATTACCTGCCTTTAAAACCTCTCCACTTGTTTGAACTTCTTCTCCAATTAAAATTTTAAATTGAGTAGATTTCCCTGCACCATTAGAACCAACCAAACCTATTTTTTCTCCTTTCTTGATCTCCCAATTAATATTTTTTAAAACTTCATCGGTAGAGTATATTTTGCTTACATTAACAAATCTAATCACTTTAAAATAAGTTAGAATTTTGAGCTGGAGAGTAATATAACAAAAATATTTCTTGTGGAATAAAATTAACTTATGAAAAGAATAGAACAAATTATTGTAATTTTCATAGCTGCTGCTCTTGCAATTCCAAGTTATTGGTTTTTTTGGACTTTGGCTGGTGGTGGTGGTTACGAAAAAAGAACACAGCCAATGAAAATAAATAATAATCCCTCTAAAGCATTTCCTAAAGTCCTCCTCGAGCCTTAATTAACCACATTTTTGTTGCTTCGTCATCGATAGTACTTAAATAATCTATAACTTCTTGTTTTGTAACTGAAATATCAAGTTCTTCTCCCATAGCACATATCTTTTCTAACGCAGATTTTGGATTAGTTAAAGCAGTCAAAAATAAACTTTGTTTTTTTCTAGAATCATTTGCAATTAATTTATAAAGTTTTTCAGCATTACTAGTCATGTTTTTCAAAATTCATACTTTATAGCTTATTCCTCTAAGCAACATTTTGTTCATTATATTTATTAATAGATAAATCATTATCACTTTCTTTAATTTCTTTGGCTGATGCATCAGCCATACTTCTAGCATCCAAGCATAATACTTTTCTTAACTTTGCAAAATTAGCTGCATGAGAGTTTCTACCATCTTTTTGAGCATAGTACTCAGACTGTTGAAGAATATGATGTAAATGAGTTAATAAATATGGACTAATTACTGCTGAGACCAACACATCACTATTTTCATTATGGTAATAATCAGAATTAACTAATTTTTTTTTCTTTTTATCGATAATTAATTTTTTAGAAGAATCAAGTTTTCTTGAATTTTTCATGACATTAACAAACAATTAACTGATTAAGGCATAATTTTCCTTACTCAATATTATACACAAAGATAGTATCCTTGACTAACTGTGTATAATAATAAGTAACACTTACTCCCTTTGACTCATGGCGACCCGTCAAAATTCAACAAACGGTAAGCCAAAATCCCCAAGGATTCAAGTAGTCCTTCCAGAATTAATTTGTGATCAATTAACTATCTTGGCCTTGAATGAATCAAGGACAGTAAGTAATATGGCTAAAGTTTTAATTCAAGAAGGAATAAAAAAATACTCAGAATCAAAAGGCAAAGGAATGATTCCAGAATATGATTTAAATACCGATAAATTTAGAGACTCTTTAGAAAAACAAAGTGTTAAAAGATTAAAAGGAGCCCCACACAGAATTAGATACAAAAAATAATAGATAAGAAATAATTAATTTTGTGGCAACTTTTGTAAATCTACAGTTTTTCCCATAACTACCAAAATATTACCCCTCTCCAAAATATATTTTGCAGGTGGATTTACTGTTAATTGTTCAGCGGGACCTGCGGCGAGAACATTTACTAAATAATTTTTCCTTAAATTTAAGTCTCTCAATGATCTTCCTATAAATTCTTCTGGAACTGTTATTTCATCAATACCTGTTTGATTATCTAATTCTAATCTTTCAATTAAATTTGGTCTTACAAGTTCCAAACCAAGTCTTTCTCCTTGCATTCTGGAAGGAAACACAACTTTATCAGCTCCAACTCTTTTTAACATTTTTTCATGCAAATCACTTGTAGCTCTAGCGATTACTCTTTTGACTTTACTGCCCTCACTATCCTTTGCAATAAGAGTAGTAGTAATGCTTGCTTCAATAGGCTCACTAATACCTACAACAACAGTATTCATCTCCAATATTCCAGATTCTTTCATAGATTCTTCATCAGTACAATCTATAACTCGAGCTTCAATAGAGGGTTCTAATTGACGCAAGTCATCAATAGCTTTCTCAGAATAGTCTGCAGCAAGTACATCTGCTCCGTTATTTACAAGCTCTCTACAAACAGCCGTGCCAAATCTTCCAACGCCCACTACTGCAAAAGTGAGTGCTTCTTCTTCCTTCTTTGGAGACCATTGCCACCAATCAGCCATAACAAAACTCAGTAACTCTTAAACATAAAGATCAGCCTTAGGATAGCCTATTCTTTTTTGTCTTTCTATTCTACTCTTATAAAGTGCCTGCCAAAGTGCACTTAAGAGTAAAAGGATGCCAAGCCTGCCCACAAACATACCTATAATTAAAATAAATTGACCAAAATGGTTTAACTTTGCTGTTAGACCAATATCAAAACCAACTGTTGCGAAAGCAGAAATACAAGTAAACAAAATTTCCAAAAATGTAAAAGATTCTTTCTCAATAAATGCATTAGTTGTACTTAGAAGCATTGCCATTAAAAGTACAAAAAGTAAAGATCCTACTGTTATACCTACTGCTTTGAGTATTACTTTATCTGAAATTAATCTATTACTAATAATGATATCTTTTTGCCCTCTTAAAGTAGATCTTGTTGCAGCCATTAAAGCAATAAACGTTGTCGTTTTAATACCTCCACCAGTACCACCAGTACTTGCTCCAATGAACATTAATGTCATTAATAACAAGAGGCCTGTATCCGAAATTGAATTTAAAGATATTGGGAAATTTGTAAATCCTGCAGTTCTTGCGCTAACAGTTTCAAAAATTGATGATAATAACTTTTGAAAGAAATTTAAATCATTAAAAAATTGACTATTCAATAGTGTTTCCGTCACAAAAAAACCTAGTGACCCAAAAATTATTAGTGAAAGACTTGTTCTGATAACTAATCTAGAGTGCAGGTTCAATTTTCTATATGAAAAATGTTTCTTATTACTCCAAATATCATCAATTACTCGCCAACCTAATCCCCCCATGACAATGAGAAAAATGAATACAATATTCACAATCAAGTTTGATCGATAATCCTGGAGACTATTTGACCATAAAGAGAAACCTGCATTGTTATAAGCAGAGATACTATGAAAAATTGAGGCCCATAGTCTTTGCCAATTATTTTGAATATCTAAGAATCCAAAAAAATATAAAATCATAGCACCAAAAGAAATAATACAAGTAGCTGTAATTGCAATGCTTTGAAAAGTTCTTCCTACCCCCCCAACTCCAAATTCATCCAGAGTCTTTCCCTTATCCAACCTAGTTCTCAATTGAGTACCTTTTACAACAAATCCTTGTAAAAATGTTGTAATTGCCATCAATCCTAAGCCCCCTGATAAAAGCATTAGGGATAAGAACAATTGACCAAATATATTTAGATCAACCCCAACATCAATAATGGTTAATCCGGTAACTGTTATCGCAGATGTTGAGGTAAAGAACGCCTCCCATAATCCTACTTTTCCTGAAGAACATAAGGGGGAACTTAATATTAATGTTCCACAAAAAATAATTATTAATCCTGTAACAATGGTAAATTGAGGTACGGTTAATTTTCTATAAACTTCCTTTAAGCTATAAATACGGCCTTTTAATTTCACTTGATTGGTTTATTTAAAATTTAAAATTATTAATACTGGAACAGTTAACGACATTATAAATGTCAACCCTGCTCCATACTTAGCTATGTCAAAAAATCTATATCTACCCGGGCCATAAACCATTAAATTTGTTTGATAGCCCATTGGTGTCAAAAAAGATTGGCTTGCTCCAAATAAAACAAGCATTATTAAAGCATTAGGGGAAATTTCTAGCATAGATGAAAACTGAATAGCGACAGGCAGTATAAGTGCTACTGATGCTGCATTACTAATAAATTGAGTGAGAATAACTGTAGAAGTAAAAATTACTACCAAGGCAAAATATAGAGGCATTCCATCAATAATAAAATCTAGATTGACCGCTATTAGATCTGCTAAACCAGTTACTTGCATCGCCACACTAAAACAAGATAATGAACCGAGTAATAAAATTACATCTAATCTTATTGATTTTTGTATTTCTGCAGGCCTTAAGCATCCAAAACCAACCATGGCAATAACAGCCAAAAGAACTGAACCCACCAATGGTATATTTGAAATTGATGGTAAAAGAACCATTCCAATTGCAATTGCGATTGCAATTGGTTTTTTTATTAAAACAGGTATATCTTCTTCAAACTGATCCAAAATTAATAAGTCATTACTAGCTTGTAGACCTCTAATTGAATCTAAAGGTGCTTGTATTAATAAAACATCACCAGCTCGCAAGACAGCTTGTCCAAGCCTTTCCTGAACAGTTTGCTGACCCCTCCTCAATGCCAAAACTGTTGCATTATGGCGTTGCCTGAATCTTAATTCTCTTAAACTTGCTCCAGATAAAGTAGAACCTGATGGAAGCAATGCCTCAAATGTTTTACTACCCTCATCATCTGAAAAAAGATTTATGCCTTCAAAGGATCTTTTATTCTCACCCAATAAAATAGTATGTTCTTGCTGAAGTCTCAACAAATCTGATCTTGTGACACGTATTATTAATCTATCCTCAGGTTCAATCTTTCTATCAGCTAAGGGAGGAAGAATAACCTTTCCATTCCGTTGCAACTCAAGTACATCAACATCGAATCTTCTTTGTAACCTACTATTTCTTACAGATTGACCAACCAATTCAGACTCACAAGGTATGGTGATTTCCGTAAAATATATATTCATATCTCCATTTTTAATAAAATTTTTATCTCTCCCTCTGTCGGGCAAAAGGAAATCAGAAACCAAAATCATATATGTTGTACCTATTAACCATACTGGAATACCAATAGCCGTTAAACTGAACAACTCCAAAGCTCCATAACCTAGTTGTTGACTAATATCACTTACAAGAAGATTTACAGAACTACCTAAAAGTGTGAGCGTTCCTCCTAATAAAGTTGCAAAAGAGAGTGGTAATAAAACCTTTGATGGTGAAATATTTCTTCTCTCACACCACCCCTCGACTAAAGGCAAAAGTGATGCAACTACGGGGGTATTGGGAACGATACCAGATATGGGAGCAATTAAAAAAGCAATTAATGAAATTAATTTTCTGGGTGTTTTTACATTTTCAGAAGAGATTAATTCTCTTACTCTATCTAAAGCACCACTTTTAAATAATGCAGATGAAACAGCAAATAAACCCATGAGGGTTATTAAGGATGGGCTGCCAAAACCTGCTAGAGCCTTTTCAGGAGATAGCACACCAGTTGCAATAAAAATGCCTACACACAGAAGGCCAGTAAGTTCGGGGGCAATCGTGTTTTTTATAAATAAGATTATTGACAAAAACAAAACTAATACAGTTATTAACGCATCAAAATTATTACTAACAAAAATAATTAAATTCATATCAAACTTATTTAACTTAATATACCCAAAAACAATATTTCTAAAAAGATCTATTAGATTTTTTTTAATTAATAAACCTAAAATGCAGATTTCCTTTGGAATAACCAAGATGCTGCAGATTTCAAACTTTTGCTTACATCAGGTAGCTTTGAGGCATAAATTAATCGTCTTGCTTCAAATGCTAATTTACCTGAAAAAGTTAACCCAATTCCTGAAATTGAAGCTTCCCCAATTCCTAAACTAATCATTTCCCCATTATCTTGGAATTCAAATGGCAAAAGATCTTTACCTTCTATCAAAAGTTTAATATTTTTAGCAAGATGATTTCCTTCTTGCATAGCAACTTGAGCAGTTAAAGGTAAACCTTCCATCCCTTTAATAATTGAGATATCTCCAATTGCAAAGCAATTATTTATATTATCAATCTGAAATTTATCATTAACTAAAATTCTGTCTTTCAAAAGAGATACCTCTTGATTTATGTAAGAAATATTAGGTTTAATGCCAGCAGTCCAAATAACTATATCCTTTTCAAAATTTATTATTTCACAATTTTTAGAAATAGTGATAGTCTTCTCCGAAACTTCTTTAACAGTCGAATTTAAAAAAATATTTATTTTTCTTGTTTGTAAAGCTTTCTCGGCTTCTTCTCTATTAAAAATTTTATTCCTGCTTAATATTTCATTTGATTTCTCAACTAGATTAATAGAAAACTGATCTTGGAATATATCTTTTAATTTACATGCTAATTCAACTCCAGAGGGTCCACCTCCAACAACAAATAATTTTTGTATTGATGAATTATTATTTAATATCTTTAAAATAGAGTTTAATTTTTTGAGATCATTTATGTTGTTGAAAAAATAGCAATTCTCTTCAACTCCTTTAATTGCAAAGCTGTTTGAAACAGATCCCGTGCAAATAACTAGATATTCATAACTTATTTTGAGATCTTCACTAAATTCAAGAATTTTTTCATTAAAGTTAATTCTTTTTAAATAATTTCTCAAAAAAGTTATTCCAGCAGCCGAAAAAATATTCGATAAATCTGGAGCAACTTCCCACATCTGAACTTCTTTACTTAAGACTTCATACATCAAGGGTTTAAATATAAACTTTGTTTCTGCATCAATCACAAGAATTGGCAAAGAAGGTAATAATTTTTTTAAATTCAAGGCTAAAGTCATACCTGCAAAGCCAGCCCCAACTATTACTATTGGTTTTTGTATCGATTTCATTGGATAATCATTGTTAGTCGGGAATGTATTATTAAATTAAACGAATAATATTTAAATTGAGCGCAATAACATTAAAACCCATCTTCTAATTCAATGATGAATGAAATAAACAAAGTTAAAGTTCAATTGAATCTAAAAGAAGCAAATGAAAAACTTGCTGATAAGTCTCCTGAAGAAATTCTTTTATGGGGTTTTGAAAAGTTTGAAAATCACTTTGCAATTACTACAAGTTTTGGAATACAGTCAGCTGTACTTTTGAACATGGTTTGTAAAACTTCTCTCAACAAGAAAATTAAAATTTTTTGGATAGATACAGGATACCTCCCTCCAGAAACCTATAATTACGCCGAAAAACTAATAAATGATTTATCCCTAGAGATTGAGGTTTTACAGAGTGAAATTTCTCCAGCTAGGATGGAAAGCCTTTATGGAAAACTCTGGGAAACAAATAAGGCAAGTGACTTAAATCAATATCATGAAATTAGAAAAATAAAACCACTAGAAAATGCTCTAGATAAAAACAAAATTCATTGTTGGGCTAGTGGTGTGAGATCAAACCAAACTAGAAATAGGAATCAAATGAAACATATGGATGTGATACGTGCAAGACTTTCTTTAAGACCGCTTTTGAACTGGACAAACAAAGATGTTTTTTATTACATGAAAGAAAATCATTTACCTCCTCATCCACTTTTCTTAAAAGGTTATTCAACAGTAGGGGATTGGCACTCAAGCGCACCTGATAGTCTTGATGCAAAGGGCAGAGAAACAAGATTTAGAGGTATCAAACAAGAATGTGGTATACACACTGAAAATTAAAATGTCCTAAAGACAATGGTCTCACATACAAACTTTTTATTAGTTGGTAATAGTAGATTGCATTGGGCAGAAAGCTACAAGAATCAATTTACATTCTTCCACACTGAAAAAAAATATAAGGTTCCGCAAGATTTGGATTTAAATAATCTTATTTGGGCTTCTGTAGGAAAATTACCGAATTTTTTGCTAAACGAAACAAATGAAATTACTATAAAAGATATAAATTTATCAAATCTTCCTCATTTTTTTGGAGTAGATAGAGCTTTTGCATGTTTGGGGGCTTTAGATAAAGTAAACAATCCTTTAAAAAAAGACTTACTCATAGCAGATTTCGGCACAATATTTTCACTTACTAAGATTAATGCCAAAAGGTCGATAATAGGAGGTCAACTGGCTGCAGGATTTAGAACACAATTAAAATCTATAGAGCTGTACTCCAAAAATCTTAAAGCTCCAAATAAGTATGAAATCCCAAAAAGAGATTTTTTAATTGAAACAGATGATGCCATTTTAAAAGGTGTTACTAACTCTCTTGTTGGACTAATTAATTCGGCATTTAATCCATCAAAAGACATACTTATAACCTGTGGAGGAGACTGCGAATTAATTACAAAGATATTAGAAATTGATAATAGAGATATTATATGCTCCCCAAATTTGGTGATGGAAGGTATGATTTCTCACATCCAATATTCTAAGTGAATTAACTTAATCCAATATCTGCAATAATATGATCTGCCATTATGGCAGCTTTTACTTTAAGGTAAATTTTTTCAATATTCCCATCGGGATCGATTAGGAACGTATTTCTCATCATACCCATATATTCTTTTCCCATGAATTTTTTCAGTCCATAGCTATCGTAATCAGAAGACACTTTGAAAGGTTCAGGATCAGTTAAAAGAATAAAAGGTAAACTAAATTTTTCTATAAACTTCTGATGTGAGGATGCATTATCTTTACTAATACCAAGCACAACAATATTATTTTTTTGGAGTAAATCCCAATTCTCTTTAAAATTACAAGCTTCTTTAGTACATCCTGGAGTATTATCTTTTGGATAAAAATATAGTATTATTCTTTTACCTTTAAAATCACTAAGAGAAACTTCTTTCTCAAAAGAATCTTTTAATTTAAATTCTGGTGCTTTGTCGCCAACCTTAAGAGCCATTGAAATTATTAAATGAGTATGAATATAAAATACCAAAAATTTGGTTTTATGAGATTAAAGGTGTGCAAGATGTCGCAACTATAGAAGAAATTAAAACTGCAAAAAACCTAACAAGTTCAAGATCAAAGATTTTCTTAGAAACAAGAGCTTATTTACGACAATCACTTTCAACACTTTTTGATTTAGACCCTCTAGAAATTCCAATTAATGCTAATCCTGGAGAGCCTCCAAGTTTACCCTCTGGCATGGGGAATATCAGCTTAAGTCATTGTAAAGATGCCATTACTATAGTCTGGCATAAAGGCAAAATAGGGATTGATATTGAAAGAACAGATAGAAATTTTAACCATATAAAATTTGCAGAAAAATATTTTTTTCATACCAATAAATCAAATCACAATAATTGTTTAACAAAAAATATGATATTAAATCAATGGTGTGCAGTTGAAGCGGCTATAAAATGGGATCATGGGAAAATAGCTAAAGATATTAAACATTGGCAATTTTTTGAAAAGCAAAAAGAGTTAATTCACAAGAAGAAAAACATACATTTAAATTATTCACAGATTAACTTCCATAATTGGACTATCGCTTTAGCCTACGAAGAAAAAACTTCTTTAAATCCTAAGATTATTTGTTGTTCGAAAAATTTTTAATTTTTTTTTCTTCTAAGAAGTTCTTCATATTGAGTTTTTTCCCATCCATTATTATTTGGTTCCCATATTTTTAAACCTCTTAAATATTTAGGAAGATATTCTTGCACTACCCAATTACCTGGATAATTATGAGGATTGACATAACTATTAGAATTATTTTTTAAATGAAGTGGAACATCAAAAGCATTGGTTGATTTGATTGTTTGAATTGCTTTAAAAATACTTTTCGTACTATTACTTTTTGGAGAAATAGCTAAATATAAAGAAGCCTGCGTTAAAAAATATACACCTTCTGGAGAACCAACTCTATCAAAAGCATCACAACAGGATTGTACAACTACTATGGCATTAGGATCAGCTATTCCAATATCTTCACTGGCAGATATAAGTAGTCTTCTAAAAATAAAATTAGGATCTTCCCCAGCCTCCAGCATATTAGCAAGCCAGAATAAAGTTGCATCTGGATCAGAACCTCTTATGGACTTGATAAAGGCACTTATCACATCGTAATGATTTTGACCATTTTTATCGTAAACAATATTTTTCTTTTGCAGAGCATCCTCTGCTATTGAGAGATTAATGTTTATTTCTTTAGCATCATTTTCAGCAGTTGTTTCTACCGCCATCTCTAGCGCATTGATTAATGTTCTTGCATCTCCCCCAGAAAATTTAATTAAATGACTTACAGCATCTTGAGTTAAATAAACCTTTTTTGAATCTTTTTGTTTTGAATAGTGAGTAATGACTTTTTGTATTATTTTTCGCAAATCATTTTCTGCCAAAGGAAGCAATATAAAAATACGAGACCTGCTAACAAGCGCTTTATTAACAGCAAAGAAAGGGTTTTCAGTTGTAGCACCAATAAAAGTTATAGTTCCATTTTCTATTGAAGGTAATAAAGCATCTTGCTGAACTGCTGTAAATCTATGAACCTCATCGATAAATAAAATTGTTTTTCTTTTTGAATTTATTAATCTATCTTTTGCATTAGAGATTTCATTTCTTAATTCTTTAATACTTGATAATACTGCATTTAACTTAATTAATTTTGAACGAGTATTAAAGGAAATAATTTCAACTAGAGTAGTTTTTCCAACACCAGGAGGGCCAGAAAAAATAAAATTACTAATCTTGTCGGTTAATATTGCACTTCTCAAAAGCGAATTATCATTCAGGATTGGTTGTTGACCAAAAAAATCTTCCAAATTCTTTGGTCTTAATTTATCTGCCAAAGGAGCATTATTTTCTATTTGAGAATAATTAGTAAACAAATTTTCTGAATGCATAAAAATAAAATCAAAAAATCATTACTTTCAATTCTATGTAATTACTGTAGGAGTTTCCATTTTAGTAAGTTTTGAAATGTTTAATAAAGCATCTAAATCATCTATCAGAGGTTTCAAAGCTATCTGAGGATTTAATGCAAGATTCTGATGAGGATCGAAAAATTTTTCAAAGTAAAGTCTTAATGTTGCACCCTTAGTTCCAGTTCCAGAAAGGCGCACAATTACTCGAGAATTATCATCAAGGACCAATCTTAAACCTTGATTTTTACTTATGGAATTATCAACTGGATCTAAATATGAAAAGTTATCCGCAACTTTAACTAAATGACCAGCAAAACTATTACCTTTTAAATTTTCGAGCATAGAATTTAGATTAACAAAGATTTGATTAGCAATATTTGAGGGGATTGCCTCATAATCATGTCTTGAATAATAATTCCTACCAAATTGTTTCCAATGATTCTGCATCAAATCACTTACCGAACATTTTTTCTCAGCTAAAACTTGTAACCAATATAAAACTGCCCATAGTCCATCTTTCTCTCTTACATGATTACTACCTGTTCCGAAACTTTCTTCTCCACATAAAGTAATTAAATTAGAATCTAAAAGATTTCCAAAAAACTTCCAGCCAGTAGGTGTCTCGAAACAAGGTATATTTAATGCTCTAGCAACATTATCAACCGCTGAACTGGTTGGCATGGATCGTGCCACACCTGTAATACCATCTTTATAACCAGGGACACATTTTGTGTTAGCAGTGATAACTGCAAGGCTATCACTAGGATTTACAAAACATCCACTTCCTAAAATCATATTCCTATCTCCATCACCATCGCATGCAGCACCAAAACTATAAGATTTTTTATTTAGTAACAAATCAGCCAAGTGGGATGCGTAAGTAAGATTAGGATCAGGATGTAAACCTCCAAAATCTTTTAACGGATTACCATTCATTACACAATCAGGTGCCAGACCCATTTTTTCAACAAAAATATTTTTTGCATATGGACCTGTAACCGCATTCATTGCATCAAAGATTAACGAGAAGTCTTTTTTTAAAAAATCACTAATTTGATCAAAGTCAAAAATTTTCTCCATCAAATTAGAATAATCTGTTAATCCATCAATAATTTCTAAGATAGTTTCGTCGTAATGATAAGTTCCATATTCACTAAAATCAGGTAATTGAAATTTACAAATTTTATAACTAGTTAGTAATTGTGAAGCCTTGAAAATCTTATTAGTAATTATCTCAGGAGCTGGACCACCATTAGAGATATTCAATTTCACTCCAAAGTCGCCATCAATCCCGCCAGGATTATGGCTTGCAGAAAGAATAATTCCACCAATAGCTTTTTCTTTTCTAATTAAATTTGATGTCGCAGGAGTAGATAATAAACCGTATTTTGGAACAATAACCTTTTGAACTTTATGAGCAATGCATATTTGGACAATTTTTTCTATTGCTTCAATATTGCCATATCTGCCATCACCACCAACTACTAGTGTTGAACCTTTTAAATCTTCTAATGATTGTAAGATTGCTTCAATAAAAATTTCTAAATAATGCTCTTCTTGAAACTTTAAAGTACTTTTCCTCAAACCTGAAGTGCCTGGTTTTTGATCTAAAAAAGGAGAATTAATATTAATTACATTAGCTTGAGTCATATTTTTAAGAAACTTCCAAAAATCTAACTAAATTAATGAGGCATTTCGGATGTTCTTAACATAGCGATAAACCATAATGAAGATATTAATAATGCACTTAGGATTCCGTAGTTAACACCAAATTTAGAAATTGTAATTGGAACTATAAGTGGAAATGTTAGTGCTCCAAACAAAGGAGTAAAAGCAACAATTTTTTTTAGCATTAAAATAATAGATTAAAACCATTCAGTCTCAGCATTATCTTTTTCATTAGTATCGTCAAGAGGTGTAGTTCTATCAAATTTCATTGATATACTTTTTTCTTGCTCACCAGATACATCAACAGCTTTAATATCATATTTTTGAGTGCCGTCTCTAAATGGAACTTGAATTCTAAAAGTACCATCTGCAGCAAGAGGTACATCTTCTCCACCTATTGTCAGTTTTGCAGAAGGCTCTGTAGCTCCATAAACAATTAATTCAGCATCAGCAACAAGCCAAAAAGATCTATTTTTAACAATCCCGCTTCCAGAATCATTTAAACCTGATGACCATTTACCAGCACCTGAGTCTGTAAGATTATCATTGAGGTTTGTTGAATTTACGTTTTCCATAAATTCTTCAGAACCAACTTTTCTTCTGAAAGGAATGTTTGTTGCAGCTTGGTATAACCTTTCATGCATACCATTTTGTTCTGAAACAACAGGACTAGAAATATCTGGGATTGACTCAGAAGTTGAATCTAAATTAAAAGGTACAAATTTATCAAGAATTTGCTCAGAAGGATGAGACCCAGGAACATGGCTTATCGAAGAAAATGCTAATGACATCCAGTTAAAACCATATTTGTAACCTAATTCAACTTTATAATCTCTATCTGCAAGTGGGATTGGCAGGTACCACTCTGTACTGTAACTATCAACTGCTATCTCCCTGAGTGTTCCTTGATTCAAGTTGCTTCCTTCAGAACCAGATGCATCAAATAATCGTAAACATAATTTATTTGCTCCCAAAGATTGTGCTTTTTCTCTATCAGCATCAGAAATTTGCCAAAAAACATAAGCCCAATCAGGATCTCGGGGTAAGAAGACTACATTTGTTTTAACTTCTTCACTAGTGTTGTAAGCTTTGGACTCAGAAGTTTCTTCATGTTTTGATTCAGGAGGTGTAGTATATATTTTTTTTGTAGATTTTTCTTGATATTTAAGTATTAAATCAACTAAAACTGCTTTTGTTTTGCGACTGTAAAGCGGAACCGATAATTTACTTGCTTCTTGACGTAATTGTCTGAGGGTTAGTGAGAGTAATTGATCTTTATTCATGATCCCATCAGCCACTTTAAATTCTCCGTTTTTGTTTGGGATCAGTATGTTCTTTTTTTTTAGGAATTGTGTGTCTTTTTGGCCTGTCGTCAGGATCCTCTGACTACTAAAAAATTCTCAAAATTGATATTTCTCTTCAAAACAGTTGGTATCAATGAAATTAATTCATTTTCAGATCTTTTTGAAATGTAAATTAATTTTCTTTTTTTTTAAATTTTATTACCTATATTTGTTAAGGACTCAACAAAAATATATTTTTTCTTCGGGATCAAAAAAAAGTAACTTCAGCGTTGTTCAACTAGCAGTACTAAATCATCTAGCTCTAAATCCTCAATACTTTTACCTATTTTTTTTGAAAAAGTATTTAATTTTTTCGAAGTGGATTCTAACTGCTCATAAAAAAGATCACTAAATTTTTTATCATCAAATTTTTTGGATTGGTTATCACACCATTCTCTCAGGGGGTTTTTATTTTGATATTCCAAACTATTATCTAGATTGATAATTTTTAAAATCTGAAGGCAATGAGCGAGTATTCTTAAATGATGTTTCTGCATTATAGGTAGATCAAGATTATCAATTTCTTGAATTGTTTTTATGTTTAATGGGTTAGACAAGGGATCAAGATGATTAGACATTAATTTTTAGTTTTAATAAAGGAAAAAAACTCAATATTGGGGGTATCTTTCGTTAAAGTATATACAGCTAATTGTAATAAGTTATTTTTGATAACATGGTCAACGAAAATTTAGTTAAAGATGTAGTAAAAGAGCCTTACAAATATGGTTTCGTTACTGATATTGAAACTGAAAAAATAGAAAAGGGATTAAATGAAGATGTCATAAAATTAATCTCACAGAAAAAAGAAGAGCCAAAGTTTCTTCTTGATTTTAGATTAAAAGCATTTAAAAAATGGCAAAAAATGAAAGAGCCTGATTGGGCAGCATTAGGATATAAAAAAATTGATTATCAGAATATTATTTATTATTCCGCTCCTAAGCAAAAAGAGAAAATTTCTAGCTTAGATGAAGTTGATCCCAAACTTCTTGAGACTTTTGACAAATTAGGAATACCCCTCACGGAGCAAAAAAAACTCACAAATGTAGCAGTAGATGCTGTTTTTGATAGTGTTTCTATTGCCACAACTTTTAGAGAAGAACTTGCTGAACATGGAGTTATATTTTGCTCAATCAGTGAAGCAGTAAAAAATCACGCAGATTTAATTGAAAAATATTTAGGTACAGTAGTTCCAGCTAGTGATAATTATTTTGCAGCACTAAATTCTGCAGTTTTTAGTGATGGTTCTTTTGTTTATATCCCAAAAGGTGTTACCTGTCCTATGGATCTATCTTCCTACTTCAGAATTAATAGTGGGGATTCAGGACAATTCGAAAGAACACTAATCATTGCTGAAGAATCAAGTTCTGTAAGTTATCTAGAAGGTTGTACAGCTCCAATGTTTGATACAAATACACTACATGCAGCAGTTGTAGAGCTTATAGCATTAGACGACGCCTCAATAAAATATTCAACAGTGCAGAATTGGTATGCTGGAGATGAAGAAGGTATTGGCGGAATTTTTAATTTTGTCACCAAGAGAGGAAAATGTTTAGGTAAGAGAAGTAAAATTAGCTGGTCTCAAGTTGAAACAGGGTCTGCAATTACATGGAAATATCCTAGCTGTCTTCTTTTAGGGGAAGAATCTGTAGGAGAATTTTATTCAGTGGCTCTCACCAATAATCTTCAGCAAGCAGATACCGGCACAAAAATGATCCATATTGGTCCTAAGACCAAATCAACTATTGTTAGCAAAGGTATTAGTGCAGGTAACTCAAAAAATAGCTACAGAGGTCTTGTCAAAATGGGAACAAAAGCTACAGGATCAAGAAATTACAGTCAATGTGATTCAATGTTAATAGGGGATCAAGCTTCTGCAAATACATTCCCTTACATCAAATCTCAACAACCCAATTCTGAAATTGAACATGAAGCAAGCACATGTAGAATCTCAGAAGACCAACTTTTTTATCTCCAAAGCAGAGGTATAGAATTTGAAGAGGCAGTATCTATGATGGTCAGCGGTTTTTGCAGAGATGTATTTAATCAATTACCTATGGAATTTGCTGCTGAAGCAGATAAGTTACTAGCACTTAAACTAGAGGGATCAGTAGGTTAATTAATCAATTTCTAAACTGATATGCAAAGTAAAATGAAAGAATCAGATCCAATTTTAGAAGTTGAAAATCTCTCTGCATCTACTGATAATCTTCCAATTTTAAAAGGGGTTTCACTTACTGTCTATCCCGGAGAAATCCATGCCATCATGGGAAGAAATGGATGTGGCAAAAGTACTCTTTCGAAAATCATTGCAGGACATCCCTCGTATAATATTACAAACGGCGACATAAAATTTTTAGGTGAAAACATCAACTCTCTAGAACCTGAAGAGAGATCTCAATCAGGAATTTTTCTTGGTTTCCAATATCCAATTGAGATTCCAGGTGTAAGTAATCTTGAGTTTCTTAGAGTTTCAACTAATGCCAGAAGGAAATTCCTCAATAAAGAAGAATTAGATACTTTTGATTTCGAAGAGTTAGTTAAAGAAAAGTTAGAAATTGTGAAGATGGATCACGCATTCCTATCAAGAAGTGTGAACCAGGGCTTTTCCGGAGGTGAAAAAAAAAGAAATGAGATTCTGCAAATGGCTTTACTTGAGCCCAAGATAGCAATATTAGATGAGACCGATTCTGGTTTAGATATCGATGCTCTAAGAATAGTGGCATCAGGAATTAAAAAAATATCTAATGCACAAACTGGAATTATACTTATTACCCACTATCAAAGATTATTAGATGAAATTAAACCAAATTATGTCCATGTTATGTCAGACGGGCAAATCATAAAAACCGGTGAGAGTGATCTCGCTCTAGAGCTTGAGGAAAAAGGATATGAATGGACTGATAACTTTATAAAAGAGACCTAAACAAATGGAAATTATTGAAAAAATAAAAACTAATAAATCGGATGATAACCTAACAGAAATACAAAAAATCTGTCTTCATAAATTACAATCAAGCCCTCTCCCTAATCCTAAAAGTGAACTATGGAGACTTTCAAATAAATCAAAATTGTCAACCTTTTTAGATTACTCAGTTAATGAAAAAGATGTAAAATTTGATATACCATATTCGAAAAATTCTCAAAGTACTATTAGATTAATAATTGGTGAGAATTGCCCAATTAAATTAATAGAGAAAAATTATTCAATACAGCAATTAAGTGAGGATGAATTACAAAAATATATCAAGGAACAGATATCTTTTTTTAAGCAAAACGAAAATTGGAGTGACCTACTAAATCTGTCTTTAAGTTGTAAAAATAATATCTTGGGATTAAAAATAAATGGATCAAAAATTCCTCCTATTGAAATTTTTAGTCACGCATCAAGTAATTCTTTAAACGCAAAAACCCTCGTAATATTTTTAGAAAAGAATTGTGATGTTGAATTATTACAAGTAAATCTTGGTAAAGAAAACTCTTCATTATCGCAATCAACTTTCTTTTGCTTGAAAGAAAATAGTTCAGTAAATCATGGTGTTGTTTCATACGGTGAAAACAGATCCAATCTATTAAATTCTCTCAATGTAATTCAACAAAAAAATAGTGCATACAACTTAGGATCTTTACATTTCAAATTCAATTACGCGAGATTTGAAATTAGTATTAAACAATCTGCGGGAAACGCTAAAACGAATATCAAAGGTATGCAAATAACAAAAAAAGATGAGCAGATTTCAACCTATACAAAAATAGAATTTAATGGCCCAAATGGATTTCTAGATCAAATTAATAAATCACTTGCTGATGATAAATCACATGCAATATTTGAAGGTTCAATAATAGTTCCGAAAATTGCCCAGAAAACAGATGCTTCGCAATTAAGCAGAAATTTACTTTTATCAAATCTCGCACAAATAGATACCAAACCTCAATTAGAAATAATTGCTGATGATGTCAAATGCAAACATGGGGCTACAATTTCGCAACTAAATGAAGAAGAACTTTTTTATATGCGAACAAGAGGGATCACATTAACAGAAGCAAGTAAACTACAATTAAGTTCTTACTTTCAAGAAATAATTTCATTTATTCCCATTTCAAAAGATAAATGGGATTTGCTTGATAAACTTTTAAACGAGAATTAATGGAAACGATTCAAAATTTTCCTGAAATAACTAAGAAAGACTTTCCTCTTTTAAATAAGAACTTAAAAAGTAATGAGCAAATTATTTATTTAGACCATGCTGCAACCACACAAAAACCAATACAAGTCTTAAAAAAAATTGATGAATATTACAAAAACTTTAATGCCAATGTACATAGAGGGGCACATCAATTAAGTGCTAAAGCAACAGAAGAATTTGAAAATGCACGATATTTAATTAGCCAATATATAAAAGCGAATTCATCAAAAGAAATTATTTTCACAAGAAATGCTACTGAGGCAATCAATCTAGTAGCTAAATCATGGGGCGAATATTCATTAAAAGAAAACGATGAAATTCTCTTATCAATAATGGAGCATCATAGCAATATTGTTCCATGGCAAATGGTTGCAACAAAAAATAAATGCAAATTAAAATTTATAGGTATAGATAAAGATGGGAAATTAGATATAGAAGACTTTAAATCAAAACTAACATCTAGAACTAAACTTGTTAGCCTAGTTCATGTAAGTAATACTCTAGGTTGCTGTAATCCAATTAAAGAAATAACTAAATTAGCTAAACAAAAAGGTTCTTTAGTGTTAATAGATGCATGCCAAAGTTTGGCTCATCAAAAACTGGATGTGATTGATCTTAATATAGATTTTTTAGCTGGATCAGGACATAAATTATGCGGTCCTACAGGTATTGGTTTCCTCTGGTCAAGAAAAGAAATCCTAGAAAAAATTCCTCCTCTCTTTGGAGGTGGCGAAATGATTCAAGATGTTTTTGAAGAGACAAGTACTTGGGCAGAGCTACCTCACAAATTTGAAGCTGGAACTCCAGCCATTGCAGAAGCAATAGGTCTTGCAGAAGCAATCAATTATATTAACAATATTGGATTGAATGAAATTCATGAATATGAAAAGACTATTACTAAATATTTATTTGAAAAATTAAATCAAATAGAAAATATTCAAATCATAGGTCCATCGCCAGAGATAGATCCAGACAGAGCATCACTTGCCACCTTTTATATAAAAAATATACATTCAAATGATATTGCTGAAATTCTTGATTCAAAAGGAATTTGCATTAGAAGTGGACACCATTGCTGTCAACCTCTTCACAGATACTTTGGAATTAAATCAACAGCTAGAATCAGCATGAATTTCACAACAAATAAGGAAGAAATTGATATGTTTATAGAAAAATTAAAAGATACTATTGATTTTCTAAAAATCAATTCTTAAATATTCAAAGCATTTTTTAAAAATTCCTGAGATTTTTGCATTACTACTTCTTTATTTTCAATATTTCTAAAACCATGCCCTTCATTATCAAAAAAAATTACTTCTGAATATTTATTATTCTGAATCAAAATTTCTCGAATTTTTAAAGTTTGTTTATAAGAAATAACTGTATCTTTTTTTCCATGAAACAATAAGATAGGTTTTTTTATTTTGTTAATATGATTTATCGGTGATCTATTTATATAATCATCATGGTCTTTTGCATAATTTCCTACCAAAGAATTTAAATAATCTTTTTCAAACCTATGAGTATTATAATGCATATCCTTCAAATCAATAACAGGATATTTAGAAATTGCTGCTGTAAAAATAGAACCATATAATAAACAATTCAGGGCAGTTAAACCACCAGCACTATTACCAGAAATTACTACTTTTTCACTATCAACTTGATTTGATTTAATCAATTCAAGAGCTAGTGCTTTGCAATCATAAGAATCAATAATACCCCATTTATAATTCAACCTCTCTCTATATGCTTTGCCAAATCCTGATGATCCTCCATAATTGACTTCAGCAACAAAAAATCCCTTCGACGTCCAATATTGAACTTCAGAATTATATGATCCATCAAAACATGAAGTTGGTCCGCTATGAGCTCTAACAAGGAGCGGTGGCTTATTAAAATTTTCAACAAGCGGTCTATAAAGAAAACAATGAGTTGATTTATCTTCAAAACCTTTAAACCAAAATGTTTCAGGTTTTGAACAATCTTTTATATGATCAAAAAATATTTTCTCAGAAACATTTGATAAAACTTTTTTTGCAAAATCAATTTCAAATACAATTCCCAAAAAATCAGTTCCACAACCCTTTAAAAGAACTTTTGTCCGAAAAACACTGAAATCACTAATTGAGGTAAAAGGAGTAGAAAATTCTTTAACAAATTCAAGATCTTTATATTGTTCCAATATTAAACTATTTTCTTTTTTTGCTATACAAAATAAATTTTTTTTATTCCCTGAAAAAAATGTTATTCCAGTGACCCATTGTGGTGCTCCATATTCAATCAAATTTCTCTCTACTCTTTTCTTAATAAAAATATTCTCAATTTCACTAACATCTAAAAACAATAAATTCCACCATCCAGAACTATCTTCAGAACATACCAAATGTGTTTCATTTATCCAATAGGGTTGAAAAAAGGAAACGTTTTTTTGGGAATTTATAAGCTTATTTGAGAATTTTTTAATTTTTTGTATCTCACCATCTTGATCTATTTGCGCAAAAATCAGCTCATTTTTCTCCCAGGGCATATATGGAGAATCCCACTCTATCCAGGAAAGTAATTTAGCAGATCTATTAGAAGATAATTCTCCAGCAAAATTTTTAAATTTTTTTATTCGATGAATATCTTGTTTAGTTTTTTTTAAATTTAAAGAAAATAAATAATCTCTATTATTTATTTCGCAAATTCCATACAATAAATTTTTTTGAGAAATGACAAATGAAGAATCAAAATTTCCATCAATTGATTTAGATAGTTGATTAGGTTCTTGAACTGAAACGAGATATTTATTTTGGCCTCTATCAGTTGACGCTGCCTCTTTAAAAATTTGAAACCATACTGCCTTGGTAATCTGATCTATCCATATCAAATAAAAATTATTTTTAATATTTATACATTTATAAGATTTACCACCATATCCATGAAAATTATTTTTAATATTATATTTTTTATTTGTTAATTGCTGGGGAATAGCTTCTCTGACATTAAATGGTCTTGCAAAAATGGCATTTTCATTTTGACCTTCACCAACAAAATCAATCCAAAAAATGGTATCCCTAATAATAGTTAATTCCTTGAAAGCATTTTTTTTAGATTCAGTTTGCCTAACTTTTAACTTATCATCATTACTCATTGAAAAAAAATATAAAGAAAGTAAATTAAAGTGCTAGTATTTTTATAGCTAAACTCTTATCATAAAACTTTTTTAACGTGGCAAACCATTTTTCACAACTTGCAAAAAAGTCAAGAACAAATGGAAGCTCAGAAAAAATTGCAAAAGAACAAACAGGTAAGCCATCTCTAGATATTTATAAACTTGGTGATGATGTATTAAGACAAAATTCCAAAAGAATAACTAAGGTTGACGAATCGATTAGAAAACTTGCTAGAGAAATGCTTCAAAGCATGTACGCAGCTAAAGGAATCGGACTTGCAGCACCTCAAATTGGTGTCAACAAAGAGCTTCTTGTCATAGATGTAAATTTTGAAGATTCAGCCGCAGAACCTTTAATATTAATCAATCCAGAAATTACAGACTTTGGAACAACTCTTAATTCATACGAAGAAGGCTGCTTAAGTATTCCTGGCGTATATTTGAATGTAATACGACCATCAACTATAAAATTAAAATTTAGAGATGAAATGGGTAGACCACGTAAAATGAAAGCTGATGGACTTCTTGCAAGGTGTATACAACACGAAATGGATCACTTAAATGGAATATTATTTGTTGATAGAGTTACATCAAAAGATGATTTGAACAAAGAACTTTTAAAAGAGGGGTTTAACGAAAAAGACGTTATTTCTATCAATTAATTAAATGGCTGAAACTACAATATTTCAAAAAATAATTAATGAAGAAATACCCTGCGATAAGCTTTATGAAGATGAGTTATGTATTGCATTTAATGATATTCAAGCACAAGCTCCAGTACATTTTTTAGTGATTCCTAAAAAGCCAATTATCAGTTTATTAGATTGTATTGAAGAAGATTCAAATCTATTAGGGCATTTACTTTTTGTTGGTAGCAAAATAGCTAAATCAAAAAAATTAATTAATTGGAGAACAGTAATTAATACTGGAGCAGAATCGGGACAAACAGTTTTTCATTTACATATTCATTTTTTATCTGGACGAAAAATGAATTGGCCTCCAGGTTAAAACTCTCGAAAGAAATGTATATGGGTTATAAATAAATAAAAACAAAATGAATACTCCAGATTCTTTAAATAGGCAATCCAAAAATTTATTACATTTAATTTCAAAAAATTGGGAAGAGCTAGATGATTCACTCAAAACTAAATTAATAAAAATTTGGAACGTTATAACTTATAAATGGCAATTACAAATTTTATTTAATTTACCGTTTCTACTATGGTGGGCATTAGATAAATCTTTTCCAAAAGTTCATGAATTTGATGCAAAAATCTTGAATTATTTAAATTTACCTGACTGGGCACTTTCATTTATTGGCTTTGGTAACTAGACTTCTAAAAGTTATAATTTATCTATAAAACTTGTTGAGAAATGGATAAAGCAGTTAAAAATAAATCCAAAATAATGTACCAATTACAAAAATTAAGGAGGCTATCTCAGCCATTTTTTCTACCCATAGATCAATGTAATGGTTTTCAGTTCATATGGCTTTTGATTTCTCTTTTATTTTGTGTTGGTGGAGTAGTACTTGTTGGTCTTACAGGAATAATCAGTTTTTTTGAAAACATTCAACCAATTTTTCTTGAAAAGTATTTCGGAGGTGTTGTTAGTACTGTCAATTCAATTTGGGCTGGTAGCTGGGGATTGCTTTTCTCTGCCTTATTTCTAATTGGATCAGGCAGTTTTTTTAGCTTAAGACGTCAATTAAAAAACCGTAGGTGGTTACATTGGTTATTCCTTGCGATAATTGTACTAATGCTTTTAGCTGTAAACGGAATAAACGCAGGTATTGGATTTATAGCAAGAGATTTAACGAATGCTTTGGTAGAAAAACAAGAAGATGGGTTTTATCGGATATTAGGAATTTATGCTTGTTGTTTCGCTGTGGCTCTTCCAATACGCGTTTCCCAAATATTTTTTACATATAAATTAGGAATAATTTGGAGAGAATGGCTTTCAAAAAGTTTAGTAAAAGATTATATGACCAATAAAGCTTATTACCAATTAAATCCTAATGATGAAGAACAAACTGATGTTGATAATCCTGATCAAAGGATCACAGATGACACCCGAGCTTTTACAGGGCAAAGTCTGTCTTTCACATTAGGTATTTTTGATGCCCTACTAACATTTTCACTTAATATTCTTATTTTGTGGAGTATTAGTACAACACTCACTTTTTCCTTATTTGGTTACGCTGCATTTGCAACTTCTATTCTTTTAATTGCTGGTAAAAATCTTGTAAAGATTGATTTTGATCAGCTCAGATATGAAGCAGATTTTAGATATGGCTTGGTACATATTAGAGATAATGCTGAATCAATAGCCTTTTACTCTGGGGAGAATCCTGAGCTAAGTGAAACTGAAAGGCGCTTAGGAGAAGTGGTTAGAAACTTTAATTTATTAATTATATGGAGAGTAATAATAGACGTAATGAGAAGATCAATTAATTATGCTGGAAATTTCTTTCCATATCTAATAATGGCAATACCTTACTTTAAAGGTGATATTGATTATGGGCGCTTTATTCAGGCAAGTTTTGCATTTGGAATGGTGGAGGGTTCTTTATTTTTCATTGTTAATCAAATCGAAGAACTTGCAAAATTTACTGCTGGGATTGGCAGATTAGAAGGATTCCAATCAAAAGTTGAGTCCATTAGTCAAACCAAACCAACAAGCAATCAAAACGTTATTTCAGATTATTCCTCAATTCTTATTAATAATGCTGACCTTTGCCCACCAGGATCAAATAAAACAATAATTAAAAATTTAAATTTGAGCATAAACAGTAATCAATCACTTTTGGTTGTAGGACCCTCTGGATGTGGAAAAACATCTCTACTTAGAATGATTAGTGGTTTATGGGAGCCTAATCATGGAATAATAAAAAAACCAAAAATTGGTGAACTATTATTCATACCTCAAAAACCGTACATGTTACTAGGTTCATTAAGAGAACAATTATGCTATCCCACAGAAGTTAATAAATTTAGTGATGAACATCTTACTTCTGTACTCCATGAAGTAAATTTAACAACTTTGGTAGATCGTTATCCTAATCTTGATATCAAACAAGATTGGCCAAGAATTCTTTCCCTAGGAGAGCAACAAAGATTAGCTTTTGCAAGACTTTTACTAAATTCGCCTAGATTTGCAGTACTTGATGAGGCAACAAGTGCTTTAGATATTGACACTGAAAAAAAACTATATACTTTACTAAAAGAACGAGAACTTTCTCTCATTAGTGTTGGCCATAGACCCAGCTTAAAAGATTTTCATGAAAGTATCTTAGAATTGAACGGACAAGGAGATTGGAAGTTACTTACTTCTAATAACTATAATTTTAAGGATTAGAAAAAAATGAATTCTAAACAAGAACAAACTAACTCAGAAACCACTCATTTAGAGAATGAGAGTTCTAAAGAAATCCAGAAAGACTCAAACAAGATCAATGAACAAACATCAGATATTAAGTTAGATGAAAAATCAATTGATTTTAAAGATGAATACAAATTCGGATGGGGTAATTATTCTGAAATAACTAATGGAAGATTTGCAATGATTGGTTTTGTAGCGATAATCATAATTGAATTATTAAGCAAACAATCATTCTTGAAGTGGGCTGGAATTATTTAGTTAATCATCAAACCTAGAGCTATTGTCTCTAGGCTTTTTTTTATTTGTTCCAACTGTATATCTGCCACCCGTTTCTTTTTTTGCAGTAGATCTTACAGATGAATTTGCTCTTCTCGTTTGTCTAGGTTGTTTTAATTCAGTTGAACTTTGAAATGATGCGTCTTCTACTTTGTCTCTTTTTGTTTGAGGTCTTATTGATGTCCTAGTTGAAGTATTCTTTATTGAAGATGACTTCTCTGGAAAAGTACTATTTGCTTGTCTTGAGACTTCTTGATTAATACGAGGTCTTGAGCCTCTTTTAAAATCATTACGAGAAGAACTACGTCTGTCCCCAAAATTATTCCTCATTGAGTCATTATCAGTTCTGTCTTTGGGGCGTGATCTTCCTCTTCCTAGTTCCTCATCTTCAAATTTATTAAGATCTCTTGAAGATGGTCTTCTTCTACTCATTGCAGATGGTGGGATCGTTCTCGTATTACTCCTGCGCCGCAATCGACCATCTGCATATTCATCTTCCAGATCATCATCTTGAGGCTTAAATCTTCTTGATAGTCTTGGAGAATCTTCAAACTGATCATATTCTTCATCTAATCTACTTCTTGAATTTCTAGGCATATCAGGAATCTGATCATCATCAAAATAAGATGACCTCCTTGCCTGATCTGTTGCAACTCCTCTTAATCGCACACTTTCATATGCGAAGAAAACTGTCGTTCCTGCCAATAGAAATTGACCAAACTGAAGGATAGGATCTAATCTCCAGCCTTGAAAAAATAATATCCCTCCACATAAAAGACCTATTGCTGCAAAGAAAACATCATAATCTCTTGCTAGCGCAGGTTTAAAAGACCTCAAGAAATAAAGTCCTCCTCCACATACGGCCAGAACTATTCCAACAATACTGGCCCAATTGAGACTAGCATTGACCACATTCTTTCTCCAAAAATTTATAATTTAAAGGATGACAAAATCACCCCTATACATAGTGTACTTAAAACTTCTACAAAAACTAGCGTCTACCTGAAGCAGAAGTACGGTCAAGAGAATCTTTTTGACTAACAAAGATCAAAAATGCAGTTGCAGGAATCACTATAAGTAAAGCAGCAGCGATAAAACTACCAATCATTCCAACAGCAGAATTATTAGCGACCTCAGGAGTAAAATCAGCAGCTAGTAATAAATTTGAGATTTGAAGCACTTTTTTAACATTTAATTCTCAATTTATAATACGAATTAAATACTAATTACTGGGTAATTTATTAAGATGAATTAAATAATTGTGATTTCATTGATTAAAAATTATCTTCAAATTCTAGATATTATCTTGGGGATTTTTCTCTCATTCCTAACTACAGTCTTTTTAATAAGATTGATTTTGACATGGTATCCAAAGATAGATTTAAGCAAAGGCCTATGGTTATTAATTTCTATACCAACAAATTCCATTCTTAATTTTACTAAAAAATTAATTCCTCCTATTGGTGGAGTAGATGTAGGGCCAGTCATTTGGATTGGAATTATAAGTTTTTTAAGAGAAATTTTAGTCGGTCAAAATGGACTCATTAAATTAGCCATGCATAAAACCCTTATTTAAAATTTTTTATTTATCAGTAATTTGGTAATAATTCTTCTTCAACGTATTTTGTATGGATTTTTCCCTCCTTAAATTTAGCTTTGTTAAGGAGTGTTAAATGAAAATTAATTGTTGTCGGAATACCAGTTATAGCACATTCATTTAGAGCTCTATTCATACGTTTTATAGCGGTTTTACGATCTTTTCCCCATACTATTAATTTACCTATTAAGGAATCATAAAATGGGGGTATTTCGTAACCAGTATAAACATGACTATCAACTCTTACACCAGGTCCTCCAGGTGGAAGCCATCCTGTTATTTTTCCAGGAGAAGGACGAAAGTTGTGAGAAGGGTCTTCAGCATTAATTCGACATTCAATTGCATGACCATTCAATTTAATATCATTTTGATTAAATTCTAAATTTTCTCCTCCAGCTATTTTGATTTGTTCAGCAATAAGATCAACCCCAGTAACCATTTCTGTAACAGGGTGTTCTACCTGAATCCTTGTATTCATCTCCATAAAGTAAAAGTTATTATTATCATCAACTAAGAACTCAACTGTTCCTGCTCCTTCATAACCAATACTTTTTGCAGCAGCGATGGCAGCATTACCCATTTCCTGTCTTAAATCTGAGTTGATTGCAGGACTAGGAGACTCCTCTAAAAGTTTTTGATGTCTTCTTTGAACCGAGCAATCTCGCTCGCCTAAATGGACAACATTACCAGACCTATCTGCCAAGATTTGTATTTCTACATGTCTAGGCTTCTTAATAAATTTTTCCATATACAAACCATCATTTCCAAAAGCGGCTTCTGCTTCTCCTTGAGCTGCTCTAAACATTTTTTCTAAATTTTTTTTTGATTCAACTAATCTCATACCTCTACCCCCGCCTCCAGCGGTTGCTTTAATAATTACTGGATAACCAATTTCATCGGCTAACGAATAAGCTTCATCAACATTAGATAGTAAACCTTTACTTCCTGGAACAGTAGGAACCCCAACATTATCCATAGTTTTTTTTGCAGTAGATTTATCTCCCATAGATCGAATAGCCTTTGGGGAAGGACCAATGAAAACAATCCCATGATCATTACACATTTCTGCAAATTTATCATTTTCAGCAAGAAACCCGTAACCAGGATGAATTGCATCAACCCCTCTTGATGTTGCAGCGGCAAGTATATTTGGAATATTTAAATAACTTTTATTACTTAACGACTCACCAACGCAAACTGCCTCATCAGCAAGCTGAACGTGTAATGCTTTTTTATCTGTAGTACTAAATACAGCTACTGTTGCAATACCTAATTCTCTGCAACTTCTGATAATTCGTAAAGCTATTTCTCCACGATTAGCAATTAAAACTTTTTCAACCATCACAAAAAATTAAATTGAAGAAACATAAACTTTATAAAAATACTGCTCAAAAGTATTAAACAAATTATTTGGGTATTAAAAGGACTTTTTTAGAATACAACCTAGAACGTTACATATGGGTTTTATGCAATAGAAAGATAATATCTTTAATTGAGACTTATAAGAAAACGAATAACCAAATTTATAAATTTTTTAGAGAAACGTGTAGTATCAATTCAATCTTAATTCTTCAATCATGTATGATAATCCAAAGGTTTAAGCACTTTCCAGTGATCAAAACCCTTGCGGACGTGGCGGAATTGGTAGACGCGCACGTCTAAGGAGCGTGTGGCTTAGGCCTTGCGAGTTCAAGTCTCGCCGTCCGCATATAGAGTCTTTTGCATTAACTGCAATGAAAACAAAAAAAATTGCAGTAGTTATAGTTTCAAACGGACCGGGTGAATTATCAACCTGGGTTAAGCCTGTAGTAGAAAATTTAAATAAATTAAATGATTCCTATGTAGGAAATAAAAAATTTAACTTATCTATCAGACTGGTTCTTGTCCCTTGTCCAAATGCTACTGGTCAAGAATTCGAAGTTGCAAGTTCATGGAATGTTTTTGAATTAGTTACAAAATCAGCAAGATTTTGGAATTTGTTAATTAAACCTTCATCGTTTGGTCATTGGCCCAAAAAAGGCATAGTAGTTTTTCTTGGCGGAGATCAATTTTGGAGCATTTTATTAGCAAAAAGATTGGGCTACTTGAATATCACATATGCTGAATGGATTGCAAGATGGCCACAATGGACAAATACAATCGCAGCAATGAATGATGAAGTGAAAAAATTAGTTCCAAAAAATTATAGATATAAATGCAAAATAATTGGAGATTTAATGGCAGATATCAAGCTTGAAAGTACTATAAAATTCAAACATCCAGAAAAAAAATACATCGCATTATTACCTGGTTCGAAAAAAGCAAAGCTTTGCGTAGGAATTCCCTTTTTTTTGGAAATAGCTGATCATATTGCAAATAATAATGATGATATAAATTTCATTATTCCTGTTGCTCCAACAACGAATAAAGATGAGTATTTATTTTTCCAAAGTAATAGTAATCCTATTTCAAAGTATTACACATCAAAAATAAAAAAAATAAAGAAGTTAAACAACTCTCTTTTCAATCATGTTATTGAAACATCAAAAAATACTAAAATTTACTTAATTAATAAAAATCCCTGCTATGAAGTATTACAAAATTGCCAATTAGCAATAACCACAGTGGGGGCAAATACTGCCGAACTAGCTGCAATAAATCTCCCAATGATAGTCGTTCTCCCAACTCAACATTTAAATGTGATGAGTGCGTGGGATGGCATATTTGGAATTATTGGAAAGATTCCATTAGTAAATAAATTATTAACTTTGATCATTAAAACTTGGAAGTTCAAAAAAAATAAATTTTTCTCGTGGCCAAATATTAAAGCAAGAAAGTCTGTTGTACCTGAAAGGATAGGAAATATCTCACCTAAAGAAATCGCAAAAGAAGCAGAGTATTTAATTAGGAATGAGCAGTATCTAAGAAATATAAAAATTAATTTATCAAAACTAAGAGGCAAAAATGGAGCGGTTGCTAGACTGACTAGTCTAATTATTAATGTAATAAAAAAGATTAATTAATTACCAAGGATCATCTATCTCAAGATTATCTTGTTTATTTCTATCATTTACAACATTTTCTTCATTTAAAGGTTCAATATCATAAGGCTCTTTTGCTCTTTGAATAGGTCTTTTCGATGCAAATTTAGTTCTTGCTTGCTTCACAGATTTAAGATCAAGATTTGAATCTTCAACAATTTGATCTTTCTGAATAAACTCATCTTCTGTTTCATCTGAAAAATCATTTTCCAAATAAAGTTTTTTACGATTATTTTCTTCGATTTCTCTCTCTACTTCGACATATTCAAGTTCTTCCTGCAAATCATCATCGTCTAACACTTCTTCTTCAAATTCTTCTTCTAAATTGTTTCTTTCTTCTGCTTCTACACCAGACAGTAATTGATTTTCAACTGGTACAAGATTTGCTGAGTATCTATTAGCATCTCTTTCTTCCCAAGAAGAACCACCAACTCCAAGTTTCTCAAGTAAACCACTATTCAATTGATTTAATTTATCTTCGGCACCTTCATAAACAATTATCCTATCAGTACCACTACTAACTATTTCCTCTACAGGAATTTCCCATGTACTCAAAACACCTTCACCTAAAATAGGTACACCTACTGCTCCCATTACTAATGAAATTAAATCTCCAGTCTCAATATCAAATGAAAATCCTAAAACTCTTCCTAAAAGCTGACCAGATTCAGTAATAACCTGGCAATTAATAACTTTTCCATATCTTTCAGGCGAAAAATCTTCACTTAAAGAGTCTAAGGAGTCGACTAAAATTACATCACCAACCTGCTTAATGCTCTCCAAGGGCATCCATTTTGGTAATCCAGGTAAAAATCTTGTAAGAGGATTATCTCTTAGACCTAAAGAAACTACCTCCCTTCTGTCAATATCAACAATAACTTCTCCAACTACACCTAATCGTTTACCAGTATCAGTAGTGATTACTTGCGTTCCCATTAATTCTGACCTAAGCCACAATCTTTCGCTAGGAACAGAATTCTTACGATTATTATTTGCGGATGTGTTAGACAAACTCATAAATAACTTTATGCTATTCTGACGTATAAAATAAAAAAAGGGCGCTTATGCAGCATTTGGTAACCCAATTACTTGAGTATTAGAACCTCTTGCTTGAGCAACACCAATTGTCCTTTCAGATGCACTTATCATAGGTCTTCTATGACTTACTACGATAAATTGAGCATTTGAAGACTGATTAGTAATTAATTTTGATAATCTTTCCACATTTATACCATCTAAGAAACTATCCACCTCATCTAATGCATAAAAAGGCGAAGGTTTATATTTTTGCAATGCAAACAAAAAACTTAAAGCAGTTAATGATTTTTCACCACCTGACATAGAAGCTAATCTCCTAACATTTTTCCCTTTTGGGTGCGCTACCAAAGTTAAACCTCCCTCCAATGGAGAATTTGCATTTTCAAGTTGAAGAAAGCCGTCTCCATCAGATAAAGTTGCGAAAATTTCTCTAAAGTGCTTATCAACTTCTATGAATGCTTGCATAAATGCTTCTTGACGCATTGTTGAAACAGTTTCAATCCTTAATAATAATTCAGATCTCTCATTGATAAGTATTTCTAATTTTTCTTTTAAAGAATTTAATCTTCCAATTAATTCTTCTAATTCATCTAGTGCCAACATATTTACAGGTTCTAAACTTTCCAATTTCGCATTAATAATAGCGATTTCTGATTGCAAAAATTCAAGACTTTTACCTGCATATTCACCAAATTCTGGTAAAGGACTAGGTAAATCTTTTTTATAGTTTTCAAGCTTTACAGTCTCGCTCCTCAACTCTTCCTTCAATGAAAGCATATCTCTTGCAAGATATTCGAGTTTAAGGACAAAATTATTATGTTCTTGCCTTTTATTAGAAATAGAGGAGTTTAACTCATCTCTTTTTCTTCTCAATAAACCTAAATCCTTCTCAAGTGATTGTTTCCGAGTATCAAGTTCTAAAAGCTCTTTTTTAAACTGATCTCTTTTTATTTTCCATTGACTATGAGCAATTGCAAGTTCTTTAATGGATTCCTGCAAGTTCTTTTCCTGTAATAATGTAATTTTTAATGAATTCTTGATACGTTCTTGATTTAAAGCAAATTGATTTTTTTCTTCCAACAATGTATCTTTTTCCTGATTAAGTGATTCAAGCTTTTTATCAAGGTTATTAAAATCATTATTAAAAGCTATTAATGATGATTTTTGATTTTTTTCATAATTTTCTTTAATAATGATTTGCAACTTATCAAACTTATCTTGATTAGGCTTCAATTTATCTTTTAAATTATCTAACTCCTCAACTAATAAATTATTTGCGTTATCAAGTTTATTTAATCTTGATTCACAATGCTCAATTCTATGCATGAAAACCTCAAGAGAATTTTTATTTACTTCAATTTCCTTTTTAAATGAGGCAAAATCCTCAATTATTTGACTCCGATTAGCATTTAATTGACCTAGTTTATTAGTTTTAATAATCAAATGATTATTAGACTCTTTCAGAGCTTCTTCAATAACCAATAATCTTTCTTTTATAGGACTAGATTCATCAAGCTCATGGTTAATGCCAAATCTATAAGCTAAATCTTTATTTAACTTACTGCCTCCTGTAATAGCACCACTTGCCTCTAATAATTCACCATCTAAAGTAACTAACCTAATTTTTTGTTTAGATAACCTAGCTGAGGCTAAGTCTGAAAAAACTAAGGTTTCTCCAAAAACATATCTAAAAACATCTGAATAAACTTCATCAAAAGTAATTAAATTAATAGCTTTATCAATAAATCCAGGTTCTTTATTATTCTCAAATCTTGAAATTACATAATTCTTTTTTTGACTTTTAATTCTATTTAAGGGTAAAAAAGTTAATCTCCCTGCCTTCTTCTTTTTTAGAATTTCAATTGCCTTAGCGGCAATATGATCATTATCTACAACAATTTGTCCTAGTCTATTTCCTGCAGCAATCTCTAATGCATATCTATTTTTTTCACTGACATCTCCAAGTTGAGCTACATAACCATGTATACCTTCAAGACCTGCCTCTAAAAGAATCCTTAGGGCGTATGATCCTCTTGTTTCGTTTAAAGCTTCTTTTCTACTTTCATATCGAGATAAATCCTTTTCGAGTCTTAATTTCTCATTATTGAGCCTTAATTTAGTTTTGTTCAATAAATCAATTTCATTTTTTAAAGAACTCATTTCAGTAGTATTAGATGCCAAGTTATTATTTTCTATTTGGGATGTCTCTTTGTTTATTTGATTTCTATCTAAAAGTTTTTGTTTCTCTAAATCCAAAGCTTTTATCTGAGAAGATATTTCATCTTTTTGAATATTATTTTGAATAATATCTTCTTCAACTTTCCTTTTTTTTACTGCAAGAGGATTGATTATATTTTGTAAACTTTCAAGTTCAGCATTTAATTTAATACTTTGTTTAGAAAATTCTCCAGATTTCCCCGCTGCATCAGAAAGTTTTTTTCTAGATATTTTATGCTTTAAAGTAAGGTCTTCTATTTGCAAGTTCAATTTCTTTAAAACATTATCATCAAAATTTTCTTCTTTCTTCTTTTCTAATTCGATATTTCTTTTAGATACCATAATTTCATCTCTTTGCTTTTGTAATTTAATACCCTCTTCTTTATTCAAACTTGATATTCTATCAAGTTCTCTCAAACTAGAATTAATACTTCCAATATCAGAATTAACTTTTATTAAGTTATCCTCTCCTTTCTCCTTGAGTTCAGCAACTAATATTTTCAATGCACCTTCTAAGACTGCTATTTCTTTATTAATAGATTCTTTTTGTTCACAAAATAGATTTTTATTTTGTTCAATTTCAGTTTCCTTTTTTTCTATGGATTCGATATGCTTAACTTGTTTTTCAAAAATAAGAACTTTCTCAAATTCCTTTAATTGAAATAGTTTTGCTTTTAACTCTTTATATCTCTTAGCTTTTTCACATTCTTTTTCAAGCTTATTTTTACTAGATTGCAACTCATTTTCTAAAATTTCACACCTTTCCTGTCTTTCAAAAACATCATTTAGTTTTTCATTAGCTTGTTCTATCCTTGCATCAAAAAGTGCAACCCCTGCTAATTCATCAATAAGATTTCTCCTCTCTCTATTATTCATTGATACTATTCTTGTTACATCTCCCTGCATAACTACATTACTGCCCTCTGGATCAACACTAATTTCCCTCAATATTCTTTGAATTTGTTGCAAGGTACATTGTTTCCCATCAGAAGTATAAGTAGAAGCGTAAGACCCACCAGGCATAAGCCTTAACTTTCTAGAAACTATCCATTCTTTTTGACCCTCACTAAGAGAAATTTCTTCTTCTTCTAGTTCCAAGGGTGGTAGATCCTCTCTTGGAGTCCAATCTTGAATATTAAATTTTACGGATACACACGTTTCGGAAGATTTACCCTCTTTAACTTTGGAGTTATTTATTAGATCTGGTAATCTTTCTGCTCTCATCCCTCTACTATTAGCTAAGCCTAAACAAAATAAAATTCCGTCTAAAATATTACTTTTCCCAGAGCCATTAGGCCCAGTTACCACTGTAAAACCTTCTTCAAGAGGAATTTTTACGCTGCCCCCAAAAGATTTAAAATTCTCAAATTCGACCTGATTGATATGTACCAATCTCAAGTCTCAATAGCTAAATAAGAATAACTAATTTGCAAAAATTCTCAAGAGAAATATTACGATTATTTATAAATAGAAATTAATTTTTTTTGATTAATCTGCAAGTATTACCCGAAATTTCAAAAAGACCATACAAAAGTTCACCATCCAAAAGTAATTTGTAATTTTCAGAATCTAATTCATCAGAAACGTTTTTAAATTTTCCATGATCAATTCTTTTTACTAAGCCACGATTTCTAGAAAGTTCATGATCTTCCCTCAAGAGCCATACTAATCTATGATTTAGCTGTCTAAAAATTTCCACAGAATTATGATTTAATGTAGGTATTTCAAAAAATTTCCAAGTTAAACAGTCTATTTCATCTTCAATAAGAAAATCATAATGAATATCTACCAAGTTATCTGAATAAACTTTATGTTCAAGCAAAACCCATCGATTCATTATCTAAGTGATAAATAAACTAAATTTATTTTCAAAACAAAAATTGAGATAAAAATATATTTTAGATAGTTGACTTTTATTAATTACTCGCGTCAGGAACAAATCTCAAAGCAATGAATAGCAAACTTCCAGCCCCAGCAAGAGCAGCGGCTACTAATCCGAAATCTGTAGGAATTGTGCGAGATGCAAAAATTAATGATGCAAATGTGATATCCATGGTGAAATCCAACTAATTTAATAAATTTAGTAATAGCTTAACAAAACCTTCATACAGAACAGAGTAGATAAATCAAATGTAAATAAACTTTTATATGTTTTTGACTTATTAAAATGAACAAATCTTTAGATAAGGGTTTCAAATTAAGAAAATAGGGTCTAATCTACTATTAAACAAGATATGAGATGGAGACCCATTATCCCCGCGAGGAAGTCGAAGAAAAAGTAGATACCTCTGAACTTCCTGAACAAGAAGTTATCTCGGAAAAATGGTTACTTGAAAAAATTGACAGTTTAATACCTTTAATAAAAGAAAAATGGCCTACCATTGCACAACAAACCCTTGAAGCCACAAAAGGTAGTATTGATGATTTAGTTGATGTAATTGCGAGCCATAGTGGAACCTCAGCAATTGGAATAAAAAGCCAACTATTTGAAATAATTGATTCAATACGAGAAAACAATTGGGAGATATCAGAAAAAATTGAACCTATCGAAAGTCAATTAGAAGAGTTATTAGAAGAACTTAACAATACCCTTAGACCAAAAATAGAAAGTCCAATAAGAAAAAAACCACTATTATCTATTGCTATTGCAGCTGGTATTGGTTTACTAATAGGAACTCTCCTAAACAGTGGCAGAAAATAATATGGAAAAACCAAAAAATAAAAACTTTACAAATACCGCTTCAAGAATTTCAGCTATCGCAAGTTCAGTGATGGATTTGCATGTAAGAATAGCTCTTCAAGAAGTAGATAGAGAAAAAAGAAGATTAATTAGTGGTGGAATATTTTTGACAATTGGAAGCACATTATTATTATTGGTACTAATTTGCATCCACATTATTTTTTATATTTTTCTAACAAAATATAATAACTGGAATATTGAATATAATCTATTACTCATAATATTTATCGATTTATTTCTTGCAGGCTTAAGTCTGAAGCTTGGAGGAAAATTGGCCAAAGGACCTTATCTTCCACAAACATTAGAGGGTTTAGGCAAGACAACCAAGGCCGTTTTAGGCAAAAAATAAATTATCTTATTAAATACTTTATCCATCTACAATCTATCCCCCCATTACTTACAGGGATTTTCAAAGAAGATTTCATTTTCAAATATTTTGTTAATTTTGAATTTCCACTTAACAGCCAAAATTCCCAACCTGAAAAATTATTCTTTAGGAAGATTCCCATTTGTTCATATAAATAAATCAATTCATTTTCCTCGCCCAATTTTTTGCCGTATGGAGGATTACAAATAATTATCCCAGGGCTGCATTTTAATTGGAGTTCTAAAAAATCATTATTTATAAGTTCTACATAATTTTCGAGTCCCGCCAATGATATGTTTACATTTGCCTGCTCATAAACCTTTTTATTAATTTCGCAGCCTATTATTGTTGGTAATTTTTCATAATTAATATTTTTATTTTTTGCCTTATTTTTTTCATTAAGGTAAATATCTTTCTTAAAGTCCAACCAATTCTCAAAAAGATATACCTGATCAATATTTATGGGAACTTCAAGAACTTGGTTTACTGCCTCAATTAAAAAAGTTCCTGAGCCGCACATGAAATCAATTAATGGCACTTTGCCATTCCATTGAGTCATATTTATCAATCCAGAAGCTAAATTTTCTTTTAATGGAGCATTTCCAACTGCGGGTCTATAGCCTCGTTTGTGTAAGCTTTCCAAACTACTTTGAAGACTGATAATTGCTTTATTATTATTTAAATGAAGATGAATTATAAAATCAGGATTATCTAAAGAAATATTTGATCTTTTATTCCAAACTTCCTGTTGCAAGTCAGTTATGGAATTTTTTACTTGAAGAGCAGTGAAATATGTATGACTTAAAGTAGATGTTCTCCCAGTTACTTGAACATTAAACGTTTTTTCAAAGTGCAACCAACTTAGCCAATCAAATGAATCTCTTACCCCCTCATATAAAGATTGCTTGTCATAGCAATTAAAACTTGCAATTTCTCTATAAAAACGAAAAGCTAATCTGGAATAGAAATGAACTCTATAAAAAGTTTCAAAATCACATTCAAAATTAATAAATCTTTTATAAGTTTTAATATTAAAGCCACCTAAATTTGAAATTTCTTCAGCTAAAGATTTCTCTAGCCCCTCTGGGGCTGATGCAACTACATTCATATACGATAAAACTTTAAAAAAACTATTCAATACTCATTTTGCCTGTCAGAATATAAATGTCCAATTGGACTAGGTGATCTCAACCGATGTTTCGGACAGCGGTTCGATTCCGCTCAACTCCACTATTTGGGGTTGTAATGGTTTCGACGGGGCATAAGGAAGGTGACTGAAGCCGGCTCGGTTAGAGCAAAAACACAAACGCTAACAAAATCGTTAGTTTCTCCCGTCAAACAGCACCAGTTGCTGCTTGATCCTAAAGGAGATGGGGTCATATCAGCCTTATCAACCAAATGATACTCGGAGTCTGGAAGGACTCCACTTTTTTAAATAATTAAAAAAATGTAATAGATAATTTATTAGTGTGTAAATATTGCTGCTATTGCTTGTATTAAAAAGAATTTTTTAAATTTTATAAGTATAAATACTGAGAAGATAAGTTTTAAATTAATTTATCTTATTAAAAACCACAATCTTGCAAAATGGAACCTAATAAAAAACTAAATGACTTGATAATAAATCTGAAACCAAAAGTTATTAGATTCACTGGTGAAAAATTTCCTAATGAACTATGGAATAGCGGTTGTCAAATTAAAAAAAATAAGGAGATATCTACCTAAAAATTTAATTAAATACTCGAAAAAGGATTTGTCGGTATTTTTTTTAAACAATTTTTTGAAATTTCCTGAAGTAGTTTAAATTCTTTTTTATTTAAATTCCACTTGAATACATTTGATACATCTATAACTTGAGATTTTTTTCGCATTCCAACGAGTGGAATAGTTCCTTGATAACAACACCAATTTATTGCTACTTGAGCTTGGGAAACTGATCTTTGATTCGCAATTCTTTTTAGACACCTCCGTAATTCATGTGTTGGTTTTTTATATTTTTCAAATAAAGCATTACGAATAAAACTTCTTTCTTTATTTTCTTCTTTATCTGGATCAATACAAAGTATCCCAAAAGACAAAGGACTATAAGCAAAGAAATCAATTTTATTTTCTTCGCAAATTTTTTTTACCTGATATTGTTTTCCTAAATCGGGAGCAAGCAAAGAAAATTGTATCTGAACACTTTTTAGGCTCTGATTTCTTTTTGCCAAGAAATTTATTAATTTCGTCAATCTTTTAGGGCCTATATTGGATAAGCCGATTTGAAAATCAAAGCCTTGATCTTTTAAATCGCAAAGATTATTCAACAAACCTAATTCCTGCCAAGGATTATATTTTGCAGTTGACCAATGTAATTGCACTATATCTAATTTGTTATTAAGTCTTTCTAAACTTTTCAAGAAAGGTTTGTTAAAGCCTCTGTCACCAATTCTCCAGGGATAAGGTGCAAGTTTAGTTGCTACTTGGATTCTTTTTTTCTTTGCTGAAGGAGTATTTAGTAAAAATTTGCCTATCAATAATTCACTTCTACCCTGAAGATTCCCTGTACCGTAAGAATCTGCAGTATCAATTAGATCAAAACCTCTTCGTAACGCTTCATTATATGTCTCACGTAAATCATCGTCATTTGCAGATTTGTAATTCCAAAAGATCTTATTTCCCCAAGACCAAGTACCTAATCCAATTCTTTTCTTCACTAACCTATTTAAATAAGTAACTTTATAAGGTTATCTAAAAATATTAACCACTTTAAAATATTTCAAAAAATAAGTTTTAAAGCATTAAAAATCAATTTCTCTTGACATTAAGAAATTATTCTCCAAAGTAAGAGAAATAAAAATAAAAAATTGTTCATTACCGTTTGCGGACAAAAAGGGGGGGTGGCCAAAACCTGCACAAGTATTCACCTTGCTAGTGTTTGGCATTCTGAAGGCAAAAAAGTTTGCATAGTCGATGCCGACAAGAATAGATCTGCATTAGCATACGCATCAAGAGGCAATCTTCCATTTCCAGTTTTCCCCGTCAGTTCAGCTGCTAAAGCATCAAGATCATCAGAAATTGTAATAACTGATGGCCAGGCTAGCAGTGATCAAGAAGAACTTAAACACTTAGCTTATGGTTCGGATTTAGTTATCTTACCTACAACGGCAAAAGCAAGATCGGTAGAATTGACTGTTGAACTTGCTAATTTATTAAGTAACTTAAAAGTTAACCATGCAGTAGTAATAGTAAAAGTTGATTTTAGACAGCAAAAAGCAGCAGAACAAGCTAAAGCAGCTCTAGAAAATTTTGGTTTATATGTTTTTAATACATTTATCCCTTTACTTTCAGCATTTGATAAAGCAGAAGCCTCTGGCAATGCTGTATTTGAAGCTGTAGACGATTTAGGTAGATCAGATCCTCGTCGAATGACGGGCTGGTCTGCTTATTGCTCAATTGCCTCACAAATTCCATGCCTGATTTCGAAGCCCTCATCCGACACCAACAACTTAAACAACCAACAACCAGTCAGCGCTTAAAAGTAGTTGATTCTCCTGATTTTGAAGAAGAAAAAACCAAAGAAACAATAGTTCCTCAATCTGGATTATTAGTTAATTTCTTTGGAGGTTTTATAGGCTCTGTGATTGGAACTTTAACAATACTTTTTCTATATATAAATGAATATCTACCAATAGATTTACTAAAACTTAAGTAGTATATTCAGAGTTAACTCTCACGTATTGGGATACGTATATACTCCTTTATCAAATAATTAGTCATACTAATATCTTACGAAGATAGAAGAAAATCAATACAAATCACACACAAATTACACTTTTCACAAACAAATCACATATTTAAGTGATTTGAAGATTAAAACAATTAGAACGAATAGGTATTAAAGGTTAGAAGATTATTATTTATTAAGATTTAGGAAAGCAAAAAAGTTTATAACTTGATCAAATAAATAATAAAATACCCCCCCAGATCAACAATATGATTCCAAATGGAATACCTATTAAAGAAAATATTAATAGGATGCCCAATACAATATTTAATAATCCTGCTGCTTTTCTAGAAGGTTTCCAAAAACAAGCTGCAATTCCTAGAGTAATAGATCCTAAGAAAGCAACAATTATTCCCTCAGTAACTAGTCCGCTTCCAAACAAAATAAATGCAATTATCATTGGTGTAATTGCTGCAAAAAGAAATACTCGACGAATTATGGAAGGTTTTTTGATTGCCTCTTGATTAACTTTGATATCAGATTCAGAATTTTCTGTCTTTTCTATTTTGGCCATTACTAAGAATTTAATATTAAAGTAATTTATCATAAAATTTCATAAAAATAATTTAAAAGTTGTATTTAAAACCTCAAAAATTAAAAATAATTTATATTCACTAATCCTTCCAGCAATCAATTCGCATCACTAAGTATCAGATTATTAATAAACCATACTTTTTACGTTGTGTACTCCGAGTTTATTTCAACGTACTTTTTCGAGAGATCGCATCCCCAGGCTGTACCTTTCGATTCGCCAGAATTTAGATTAATTATAATTTGTACAATATCTTCATCTAAATATTTACCATTCATTTTGGACCTAATGTATTTAGAGACTTTATTCGAATCATATTGTTTTAACTTGCCCTTTTCCAATATCTGGTCATTACCGATATACAAGTCAACGTCATTTAAATTGAATTCAACTCCAGAATTACCTGCAGCTGAAATAATTCTTCCCCAATTAGGATCACAGCCATGGATCGCAGTTTTTACCAATGCAGAATTACAAATAAATTTAGCAACCATAATTGCATCTTCAGTATTTTTTGCTCCTTGAACCAAAACTTCTAATAAACAATTAGCTCCCTCTCCATCTCTTGCAATATTTTTTGCTAAGTTTTGACAAACAATATCAATCCCTTTTTGAATAATTGGAAAAAATCTTTTATCAATTTTCTCTCCTGCATTTATTGCAATAAATGAATCGTTTGTGCTTGTTTCTCCATCAACTGATATTGCATTGAAAGATTTTTTAACCGCAATCGAAATCATTTTATCCCATACTTCTTTTTCAATACCCGCATCACATGTAAGAAAAGCAAGCATTGTAGCCATATTGGGGTAAATCATTCCTGAACCTTTTGCAAATCCTGCTATTTTTATTTTTCTACCTTGAATCATCGTCTCTATTAAAACTTTTTTCAAAGTCAAATCAGTAGTTAAAATTGCTTCTGCTGCATTTTGAAAATTATTAACTTTTAAATCACTAACTAAATTTGGTAAATTTTTTACTAAATCTTTTATTTGTATAGGCACACCAATTACACCAGTTGAGCACATTAAAACTTCTTCTTCCTTTATTCCTAAAAGTTCCGCAATCTTTGCTGTAGCAGTTTGAAAATGATGAAGTCCAAGATTTCCTAAACATGCATTTGCCTGACCAGAATTAATTAGTATTGCTCGTACAAATCCCGAAGCTCTTTTAATTCTTTCTTCACAAATATCCACACATGAAGCGCGAACTATGGATTGGGTAAACATCCCACTAAAAATACTGCCTTCTGGAGCGAGTATTAGTGCTAAATCTTTTTTATTAGAGGCTTTTAATCCAGCTGATATCCCAGCAAAAAGAAACCCCTTGGGTGTTTCCTTAATGTCATCAACATAAGACCAATTGGAATCTAACTGGCTCAAACTTTTTGGTATTTTAATTCATACTAACTACTCTTCAATACTAAAGAAACAGGTAATTAGATTATTATTAAATATATGGATATTCTACAAAAATTAAAAAACAACCAAAGAAGAATTGGTTTAACAGGAGGTATTGCCTGTGGGAAGACAACCATAACTAATTACATAAGAAAACATAAAAACATTCCAATTTTAGATGCAGACAATTTATCAAGAGAATTAATCAAACCAAACACATATGGATATAAGAAAATTTTGGATTATTTTGGAAATAAAATTATTGATAATAAGAACAATACAGAAAGGGCAATAAACAGAAAACTTTTAAGGAACATTATTTTTAAGCATTCAGAAAGTAAAGAATGGATTGAAAAACTACTTCACCCATTAATTAAAGAAAAAATGATAGAAGAATGCAGTCGATTCAAAAATACTCAAACTTTAGTTTTGGTTATTCCATTATTATTTGAAGCAAAATTTGAAGATATTTGCACTGAAATATGGTTAGTTAAATGTCCTAGAGAAATACAAAAAAAAAGACTTATGAAACGAGATAAAATTAGCGAAAAAGAAGCATGCGACTCTATAAATCTTCAATTAAGTTTTGAAGAAAAAAGAAAATTTACAGACATTATTTTAGATAATTCAGATGATCAAAATAAATGGATCAAAACAATAAGAGAGCTTCTTTGAAGCTTTAGCTATTCAATTTTTCTGCAAGAAGTTTATTTGCAAGTTTAGGGTCAGCTTTACCTTTAGTTCTTTTCATTAGTTGACCAACAAAAAAACCAAGTAATTTAGTTTTACCATTTCTAAATGCTTGAACCTCATCTGGATGTTCAGTTATAAGTTCATCAATTATTGGTAAAATACTTGAAGAATCAGATATCATAGCTAACCCTTTTTCTTCAACAAATTTTTTCGGAGAAATATTTTTTTCAATTAGTTCAGGTAAAATTTCCTTTGCAATTTTTCCACTTATAGTTTTATTTGAGATCATGCTAATCATCTCAGCAAGATTTTCAGGACTAAGTTTTAAGTCACTAAAACTAAATTTATTTGCTTTTAAATAACCCACAATATCACTTGTTACCCAGTTTGAAGCTAGTTTGGCATCAGCACCATTAGCTACTGTTTCTTCAAAAAAGTTAGCCATATTAATTTCATCAGAAATTACCCTTGCATCATATGCAGATAAGCCAAATTCATTTACATATTTATTTCTTTTACTAGAAGGTAATTCTGGAAGTTCTTTTAACCATATTTCTTTTTGGGCTTTAGTTATTTCAATTGGTCCTAAGTCAGGATCAGGAAAATATCTATAGTCACTGCTGCCTTCTTTCATTCTCATACTTTTTGTTAGTTGCTTAGCTTCGTCCCATAACCTTGTTTCTTGGAAAATTTTTCCTCCATTTTCATATACTTCTATTTGTCTTGCTATTTCATAATCACAAGCCTTTTGAATTGCCGAAAAGGAATTCATATTTTTTATTTCCACTTTGGTGCCAAAAGGAGCATTAGGTCCTTTTCTAACTGAAATATTGACATCACATCGCAATGAACCCTCTTGCATATTTCCATCTGATACGCCGAGATATCTAACTGTTCTTCTGATCTCTGAAGCATATTCAGATGCCTCTTTACCTGATCGAATATCTGGTTTGCTTACAATCTCACAAAGTGCTATTCCGGCACGATTGTAATCGACTAAAGAATACTTAGAACCAGCTAATCTGTCACTACCTGAATGGACAAGTTTTCCGGCATCTTCTTCCATATGTAACCTTTCTATACCAATTTTTTTGATATAGGGTTCTTTATTCTTTTCAATTATTTCAACCTCTATCCAGCCATTTTCAGCTAGAGGCTCATCAAATTGTGAAATTTGATAATTTTTAGGCAGGTCAGGATAAAAATATTGTTTTCTATCAAATTTGCAATGTTCTGCGACATTTAAATTTAATGCTAAAGAAGTTTTCACAGCATACTCAAGAACAGTCTCATTCAAAACTGGGAGAGTTCCTGGCAAACCACAAACTACAGGATCTATATGCGTATTAGGTGCATCACCAAAAGCTGTTGAAGCAGATGTGAATATTTTACTTTTCGTATTAAGCTGTACATGAGTTTCCAAACCAATCACAGCTTCCCAAGTTTCCAAATTGTTCATTATCAAAAGTCTCTCTATTAATTTTATTGGATATAAAGGAAAAGAGGACCAAAACACAAATAAAAATATTAATTCTTAAATGACACAAGAAACAAAAAATTCAATATTAATTATTGGCGGTGGACTCGTAGGTTTATCTATTGCTTATGCATTTTCTAGAAATAACTTCAAAGTATTAGTTTTAAGCAAAAACAGAAATGAATCAGCTGGATTTGTTGCCGCAGGAATGTTGGCTACTCATGCCGAAGGGCTCGAAGATGAATTACTAAAATTTGGCCAAGAAAGTCAAAGTCTAATTCCAAAGTGGATAAAAAGTATTGAACAAGATAGTAATATTAATTGCGGTTTAAAAAAATGTGGCATAGTAGTTCCTTTTAAAAATAAAAAAGATCTTGAAGAGTTTCCCACTTATAAATATGGAAAATATTTAAATCACAAAGATCTTCATACAGAAATTAATGGAATGAATTCTATTTGGAAGCATGGTTTACTTTTTGAACAAGATGGTCAAATAGATAACCGAAGAAGACTGATGCGTGCTCTTGAGAGAGCATGCTCCTTGCATGGAGTTGAATTTCAAGAAGGATCAGAAGTAAAGGATTTGATATTAGAAAAAAACAAAATTACTGGTGCAACAGTTTTATGTGCCACTGGGGAACTCAAAAAAATTACCTGCGAAAAAGCAATAATATGCAGTGGTGCTTGGAGTAAAAAAATTTTTAATAAGATTCCAGTCTTTCCTATAAAAGGACAAATGCTATCAATACAAGGTCCAACAAATTTCTTGAAAAGAGTTATTTTTGGACCAAAAACTTATCTAGTTCCTCGTGATGATGGACTTATTATCGTTGGAGCGACAGTTGAAAAAAATTCAAAATTTAATCAGGGTAATACTCCTAATGGAGTAAAAGAATTGCAAGAAGGTATTTGCTCCTTATTACCAGAAGCTATTAATTGGCCACAAATGGAACATTGGTGGGGATTTAGACCTTGCACACCAGACCTTAAACCAATAATTGGAAAATCAAAAATTGAAAACCTTTTTATAGCTACAGGACATTACAGAAATGGAGTTTTATTTTCTGCAATAACAAGTGATCTTCTTTTGAAAATAGTTCAAAATAAAAGTCTCAAAGAAACAGAAAAAAGCTTTTTAGAAAAATTTAGTTTAGATAGATTTGAGATTTAAATTTTAATTTTCAGAACGCCATTTCGAATCAGAAGTTTCCCACTCACATAATTCATCATCGTTAAACCATAGATCAATTTCAAATTTAGCAGTATCTTCTCCATCAGAACCATGAATAATATTCCTACCAATATCAATAGCTAAATCACCTCTAATTGTTCCAGGCTCTGCTTCAAGAGGTTTTGTTGCACCTATTAGTTTTCTAGCACTCAAAATAACTCCTTCGCCTTCCCACGCCATTGCTACAACAGGACCACTTGAAATAAAGTCTACTAAATCGCCAAAAAAGGGTCTTTCTCTATGTACACCATAATGATTTTGAGCAAGATCTTTTGAGGGGATTAATTGCTTTAATCCAACCAATTTAAACCCTTTTTTTTCAAATCTACCAATAATCTCGGCAACATATCCTCTTTGAACTCCATCTGGTTTAATTGCAATAAAAGTTCTCTCTTTAGTCATTTTGTTAATAATCACTCTATGTATATTCAACTTTTGGGTGGTAACTTGGCAAGTAATCATTAAAATAAAAGATATTGTTTTGAGCTATTTTCAAAAACATTTATTAATCAATAAGACATAAAGTGACCAATTTCGAGCCGAAAAAATTAAAAAATATTTGGACTATTGAAGATAGTATTTCGACTTACAAAATAGACAAATGGGGAGATAAATATTTTTCTATAAATACCAAAGGAAATATATCAGTAACTAAAGATATAAAATCTGAAAATAAGATTGATCTTTTCAAGCTTGTCAAAGAACTTAAAAGTAGAGAAATCAATCCTCCATTAATCATAAGATTTAACGATATCTTAAAAGATCGAATAAATGCACTACATGACGCTTTTTCAAAAGCAATAAAAACCTACAAATATAAAAATATTTATCAAGGCGTTTTTCCTATCAAATGTAATCAACAAAAAAATATATTGGAAAAGATAATAGAGTTTGGTAGTCAATGGAATTTTGGTTTAGAAGTAGGAAGTAAATCAGAACTATTAATTAGCCTTGCACTTCTTGAAAACCAAAATTCATTACTAATATGCAACGGATATAAAGATAAAAAATATATTGAGATTGCTACTTTGGCCAGAAAACTCGGCAAAAATCCAATAATAGTAATTGAACAACCAGATGAGGTAAAAAGAATTATTCAAGCAGTTCAAGAACTTAACTCAACTCCATTGATAGGAATTAGAGCAAAGTTATCAAGTAAAAGCAGTGGCAGATGGGGCAAATCTATTGGAGATAATTCAAAATTTGGATTATCAATCCCAGAAATTATGTCGACAATAAAAGAACTTAAAGAAGCAAATCTTATAAACGAAATGAAATTGCTCCATTTTCATATAGGAAGTCAAATAAGTGATATTGCTGTGATTAAAGACGCATTACAAGAAGCGAGTCAAATATATGTTGAACTATGCAAACTAGGTGCCCCAATGCAATATATCGACGTAGGGGGAGGATTAGGGATAGATTTTGATGGAACTAAAACCGCCTCCAACACCTCTACTAATTATTCTCTTCAAAATTATGCTAACGATGTAATTGCAACCATTAAAGATTCATGTGAATTAAATAATATCAAGCATCCAACAATAATCTCAGAAAGTGGAAGAGCAATAATTAGTCATTGTTCAGTTTTAATTTTTAATGTCTTAGGAACAAGCCATGTCAGTTCAAAACTACAAATTTTTGATAAAAAAGATCAAAAATTAATCATTTCAAATTTAATTGAAACTTTCTATGAATTAAAAAAACTTAAAAATAAAAAAATAAATTTATCTCAAATAATTGAATTATGGAACGATGCAAAAAAGTTTAAAGAAGATTGTTTAGTTGCCTTTAGATTAGGATTTTTAAGTTTAGCAGAACGAGCTTATGCCGAAGAACTTACATGGGCTTGCGCTAAAGAAATTTCTAATAACCTGAATAATGATGAAATTAATCACCCTGATTTATCTGAAATTACAGAAACTCTTGCGTCAACTTATTATGCAAATATATCTATCTTTAAATCTATTCCCGATAGCTGGGCAATCAATCAGATTTTTCCAATAGTACCAATACATAGGCACTTAGAAGAGCCTTTCTGCAAAGGCAACTTTGCTGATTTAACTTGCGATTCAGATGGGAAATTAAATAATTTTTTTGATGATGGAAAAATCAAATCATTACTTAATTTACATAAGCCAGAAAAAGATAAAGATTATCTAATTGGAATTTTTATGACTGGAGCCTATCAAGAAGCATTGGGAAACTTACACAATTTATTTGGCAATACAAACGTTGTTCATATAGATATAAATCAAGATAATTCATATAAGGTCAAAAATATTATTAAAGAGGAAAGTAAATCTGAAATTTTACAATTATTGGATTACAGTTCAGCTTCTTTGGTGGAATCTATAAGGATTAATACTGAATCAGCAATTGATCAAAAAAAATTAACTATTGAAGAGGCAAGAAAATTAATTGACCAAATTGAAATGAGTCTTAGAAAAAGTAGTTATTTATCAGAATAACTTTTCAGTATTTTTTGCAAATGATTTTTTGCATAATCTAATGCAACACTTAACTTATCAATATCTTTAGCACCTGCTTGCGCAAAGTTAGGCTTCCCTCCTCCACCTCCCGAACAAATTCTTGCAATCTCATTAATTAATTTACCTGCATGCAATCCTATTTTTACGGCATCATCACCTAAAGAAACTACAAATAACAACTTTCTGTTTTCTGGATTTGGTATTCCCCCAAGAATCACTAATGCTTTCTTTCCTAAATGAGAAGTTAAATTAAGTGCTGCAGATTGCAAAGAATTTCCATCTAAGCCATCAATCTGATTGACTAAAATTGAAAAAGAATTAACTATTTCTGAGGATGATTTTATAGAAGAGTATTTAAAGTAAGCAATTTCTTCTTTCATTTTTTGTATCTCTTTATTCTTATTAATAAGTTCTGCATGCAAATTATTAACCCTTTCAAAAAGTTGATTAGGATTTGCTTTTAACAAATCACTTAGTTGATTTACTAAAGCATTTCTATCACTGAAATAGTCGAATGCTGATTGGCCAGATAATGCTTCAATTCTTCTTACTCCGGCTGAGATTCCTTCCTCACTGATTATTTTGAAAGAACCTAATTCTGATGTAGTTTTAACATGCGTGCCACCACAAAGTTCCATTGAAACTCCTGGCACATCAACAACGCGCACTTCTTCATCATATTTTTCTCCAAACATTGCCACTGCCCCCTTTTCAAGAGCCTCACTCTTAGACATATTTTTTATTTCTAGGGTATGATTTTCCATAATCCAAGAGTTAACTAGAATCTCAATCTTAGAAATTTGATCTTTAGAAATAGGCTTAGAAGAATTAAAGTCAAATCTTAATTTGTTAAAGGCCACCAATGAACCTTTTTGTCCAACACTTTCATCAACAATTGATTTGAGAGCAGATTGCAATAAATGGGTAGCTGTATGATTTGCAGCAGCCTTTGCTCTATTAGAAGATTTAACATTAGTCTTAACTTTTTGGCCAATAGTTAATATTCCTTTTTTAACCGTTCCATAATGTAAAAAAACATTTTTCTTTCGAACAACATTATCAACTAAGACCTCTGCATCTTTTGAAAATATTGTTCCTATATCACCAACTTGACCTCCAGATTCTCCATAAAAAGTTGTCTGATCAAGAACAATTAAAACTTTCTGACCTTCACTTGCTTGCTTAACTAATGTTGAATCCAAGAATATACCCTTTATTTCAGCTTCCGAAAGAAGTGAATCATAACCATTGAAAACAGTTTTTTCAAAAAGATCAATTTCTCGCTCTAATGATCCCTCTAATGTCAAATCAATATTACTTGAAGCAGCTTTCGCTCTCTCTTTTTGTGCATTCATTTCTTCTTCAAAACCCTTTACATCCACACTGATACTATTTTCCGCAGCAATTTCTACAGTAAGTTCTAGAGGAAATCCATAAGTATCATAAAGTTCAAAAGCTTTAAAACCAGAAATTAATTTCTGACCTGAAAAAATTAATTCATCTAGCAATTTTTCTCCTCTTTCAAGGGTTTCCCTAAACCGTACTTCTTCAATTTTTATCTCATTCAAAATTAAATCACTATTATTTGTTAAATCAGGATAATTTTTTTTCATTAAATTGATCCCCACACTAGCAATATGCGGTAAAAATTCATTTGTTATGCCTAATAATCTCCCATGCCTGACCATTCTTCTAATAAGCCTTCTTAATATATAACCCCTACCGAGATTACTTGCTGCTACTCCGTCAGAAATTAAATGAATTATAGCTCTAGTATGATCTCCAATGATTTTTAAAGAAATTTTATTTTTATCATTTGAAGAAAAATAATCAATATTTGCAATCTCACAAGTTTTTTGAATGATAGGAAAAATTAAATCTGTCTCGTAATTATTTTGCTTTTTTTGCAATATTTGAGCCATCCTTTCAAGGCCCATTCCTGTATCAATATTTTTAAATTTTAAATCTGTCAATTTTCCATTAGGGTCGCGATTATATTGCATAAAAACAAGATTATAAAATTCAATAAAACGATCTCCATCTTCTAAATCAATATGCTGTAGACCTTTTTCAGGATAAAAATCATAATAAAGTTCTGAACAAGGTCCACATGGACCTGTCTTTCCAGAGGACCAAAAATTATCTTTCTCACCTAGTTTCACTATCCTATCTGGATGAATACCAATTTCATCTCTCCAAATTTTTGCAGACTCTCCATCCTCATGAAAGACACTAACAATTATATTTTCAGCGGAAAGTTGATAAATATTAGTAACTAATTCCCACGCCCACTGAATAGCCTCTCGTTTAAAATAATCTCCAAAAGAGAAATTCCCAAGCATTTCAAAAAAAGTATGGTGTCTAGCTGTAACTCCAACGTTTTCTATATCGTTTGTTCTGATGCACTTTTGGCTGGATGTAGCCCTTTTTGATGGTCTTTCTTTTAAACCTAAAAAAACTGGTTTAAAAGGTAGCATCCCAGCAATTGTGAGCATAACCGTGGGATCATCTGGAATTAAAGATGCGCTTGGAATGATTTTATGTAATTTTTCACGATAAAATTTCAAAAAAGCATTTCTTATCTCATCTCCAGTAACTATTTTTTTAATTAGTTGAGATGTCATTTATCCAGAATAAAAAGAATAAAAATTAAAGAAAAGCGTAATTTCGGTTATTTCGCAAAAATAATCACGCGGATTTATATTCTACATAACTAAAGTTATTCTATAACGCGATTTGTCCTATGCTAGCCTCTGCCCAGACAAGTAACTCCAAATTGGCACAAACAAATAACAAGTTGACAGTTCAATCTCAAAACTTTGCTGATGATTCATGTGCCATAAGATCTTTGGATTGGGATCGTAGTAGATTTGATATTGAATTTGGATTAAGAAATGGAACTACTTATAATAGTTTTATAATTAGAGGAGAAAAACTAGCAATTATCGATACTAGTCACGCAAAGTTCGAAGAATTATGGTTTAAAGAATTACTGAAAAATATAAATCCTCAAGAAGTAGATTATCTAATTACAAGCCATACAGAACCTGATCATTCTGGCTTAATAGGTAATCTTTTAGAATTAAACCAAAACATCACAGTAGTAGGATCAAAATTAGCCCTTAAATTTATTGAAGACCAAATACATATTCCCTTTAAGCGTATAGAGGTTAAGAGTGGAGAGTTTTTAAATCTCGGCACTAATCCTAATAGCGGCTTAGAACATAATATTGAATTTATAAGCGCACCAAATTTACATTGGCCAGATACTATTTTTTCATATGACCACAGCACTCACGTTCTCTATACATGCGATGCATTTGGACTCCATTATTGTTCTGATGAATTCTATGACAACGATCAAAAAGAAATATATGATGATTTCCGTTTTTATTACGATTGCCTAATGGGTCCCAACGCTAGAAGCGTTTTGCAAGCAATTAAAAGAATTGATAAGCTACCTGAATTAAAAACAATAGCAGTAGGTCATGGACCTTTGCTTCATAATCAAGTAAATTATTGGAAAGGTAAATATCTAGAATGGAGTAGCAATAAAAGTAAAGGTAATGATTTTGTATCGGTCTGCTATATAAGCGACTATGGTTATTGTGACCGACTAAGTCAAGCTATATCTCATGGAATAAGTAAAGCAGATGCACAAGTTCAATTAATTGATTTAAGATCCTCTGATCCGCAAGAATTAACAAGTTTAATTTCTGAATCAAAAGCAGTAGTTATCCCCACATGGCCAGTAGATTCAGATAATGAATTAAAAGAATCTCTTGGGACATTGTTTGCGGCATTAAAGGGTAAACAATTTACAGCTGTTTATGATGCATTTGGTGGAAATGATGAACCAATAGATTCCTTGGCGAATAAACTAAGAGAACTTGGTCAAAAAGAAGCTTTCTCTCCTTTAAGAGTTAAAAATATTCCAGATCCTATTATCTATCAACAATTCGAAGAAGCTGGAACTGACTTAGGCCAATTGATCAATAAAAAGAAAAATATAGCCTCAATGAAGAGCCTAGATTCTAATTTAGATAAGGCGTTAGGAAGATTAAGTGGAGGATTATATGTAGTTACAGCTAGTCAAGGGGAAGGTACTACATTTAGACAAAGTGCTATGGTCGCAAGTTGGGTGAGTCAGGCAAGTTTTTCTCCTCCAGGTATTACGGTTGCAGTAGCAAAAGATAGAGCTATTGAATCATATATGCAAGTTGGAGAAGGTTTTGTTGTGAATATCTTGAGAGAAGACAACTATCAAAAAATGTTCAGGCATTTTTTAAAAAGATTTGCTCCTGGAGCTGATAGATTTGCAGATGTAGATATAATCAGCAACATTGCAGAAGGAGGACCAGTCCTATCAGATTCACTCGCCTTTCTGGATTGTAAAGTTAGTTCTAGACTGGAGACTCCCGACCATTGGATAATATACGGAATTGTTGAAAATGGTAATGTCTCTGACTTATCATGCAAGACAGCAGTTCATCACCGAAAAGTTGCTAATCACTATTAGTAAATAATTCCTCAAAATGTCAGAGATTAATATAAGCTTACTTGAAAAAAATCAAAACTTTTCAAAATTTGAAATTGCTGAAAATTTTACTTGCATCAGATTTCTCGATCATAATAAAGAAAGATTTGAACTTGAATTTAATCTCGAAAAAGGAACCTCATTTAACACTTTTTTAATAAGAAATAATGAAGAACTTTTAATTATTCATCCACCTGAAAAGCAATATTTAATTTCATTTAATGAGATAATTTCTCATTTTTTTAATCAATTTAAATTAAAAAAAATTAACGTCATCTCTGGACATATAAATCCCCAAATAATAGAAACCATAAAAAACATAAATAAGCAATTTAAAGACTTAACTATAACTTGCTCAAATCCTGGCTTTAAACTTATTAGTGAACTCTGGAATCAAAAAAATCCTAACTTAAAAGAATTTATTGAAGTTCAATTACCCGAAATTAAGATAGTCAAAAAAGAACTTAATTTAGAATTAGAAAACATTTCACTAGAGTTAATACCTATTCCAACTGCACGTTGGCCTGGAGGACTAATAATTTATGAAAGTAATCAAGAAATACTTTTAAGTGAAAAAATTTTCTCTGCTCATATTTCATCTGAATATTGGTCTGAAACAAATCGAATTAGTACAGAAATTGATAGAAAACACTTTTATGATTGTTTGATGGCACCAATGTCTAATCAAGTGGTATCAATAACTGAAAAAATTGCAGATTATGACATTAAAACTATTGCACCATTGCACGGTCCAGCTATCGAATATAGCTTAAAAAGCTTTTTAAATGACTACATTCGATGGGGTGCAAATATCTCAAAAAATAATCCTAAAATCGCTCTTATTTATGCAAGTGCATATGGAAATACAGCCTCCATTGGTGATGCTTTAGCCAAAGGGATAAATAGAACTTCTGTAGAAGTTGAAAGTATAAATTGTGAATTTACATCAAATGATTTACTTATAAAATCAATACAAAATGCTGATGGATATTTAATAGGATCTCCCACACTTGGAGGGCATGCCCCAACTCCTATAGTAAGTGCATTAGGGACATTACTATCAGAAGGCAATAGAGATAAACCAGTTGGTATTTTTGGTAGTTTTGGCTGGAGCGGTGAGGCAATAGATTTACTTGAATCAAAATTAAAAGATGGCGGTTTTCAGTTTAGCTTTGATCCTATAAGAATTAAATTCAGTCCAAATAAACCAAAAATTAAAGAGCTAGAAGAAATAGGAACTCACTTTGGAAGAAAAATTATAAAGAAAGCTAAGAAAAAACCTAGAAAATCAGATACTGGAATGATTACAAGTAAAACGGATCCAAAGTTACAAGCTCTAGGAAGAGTAATTGGCTCACTTTGTATTCTGACTGCCTCTAAAGGAAAAGATGAAAACAATATCAAAGGAGCTATGCTTGCATCCTGGGTTAGTCAAGCAAGTTTTTCTCCACCGGGATTAAGTATTGCAGTCGCAAAAGATAGATCGGTTGAATCTCTACTTCAAGTTGGAGATTCATTCGCATTAAATATTCTAAGTGAAAAAGATTTTAGAGAACCTTTAAAAAGATTTACAAAACCTTTTTCGCCAGGTGAAGATAGGTTCGAAGGATTAAATATTGAATTAACTCCTAATGATCAGATAATAATTCCTAACTCTTTAGCATGGTTAGATGCCACTGTAAAAGAGAGGATGGAATGTGGAGATCATTGGGTAATATACGCTGAAGTACTACACGGTAATATACTAGAATCTGATAGTCTGACGGCAGTTCATCACAGAAAAACTGGTGCGAACTATTAAATTTATTTGTTTAATTAATGACTGAAGCTAAGAATCTAATAATTATTTCAGCTAGTTGTGGCAAAAATCTAGAACTCTCTAAAAAGTTTCTAGAAAGAAGTAAAACACTAAAAATTCAGGCTGAAATATTAGATTTAACTTCTTTAGATATTCCATTATTTAATCCTCGAACCCATAATACGGAAAACATCCCAACTGAAATTATCAATATTAAAGAGAGACTTTTTCTAGCAGAAAAATGGATTATATGTGCGCCTGAATATAATGGGTCAATACCTCCTATACTCTCCAATTTCATCGCATGGTTATCAATTTCAGGAGACGATTTTAGAAATTTATTTAATGGCCAACCAATTGCAATCGCAACATTTTCAGGAGGAATAGGATTAGAGCTTCTTACTTCATTAAGAATTCAGTTAGTACACTTAGGAAGTCAAGTATTAGGACGACAACTGTTATCTTCATATAGTAAGCCTATCGAACTAAAAACTATCGATGATATACTTCGCAGACTCTCGCAAATGAAAAAATTAACAACATAAATATTTTTCTATTTTAAAATTTCTAATATCAATTCTTTTGATTCCATGCATTTAAAATCTTTCTTGCCATTGGTAATGCATGTACCGATCCTCCCCCAGGTGTATTTTGCGCAAAAGCAACGACCAGTAACTCACTGTTATCAGAGGGAGTAAAACAAACAAACCAAGCATGGTCAGGTCCACCTTCTCCATCTTCTGCAGTTCCAGTTTTCCCAGATACTGGAGGCAAATTAGAACTTCCATAATTCATAGATACTCCAGTACCAGACTCCACAACTTTCCGTAAACCTCTCTTTATCAACTGTATATTATTGGAATTTATATCAATTTTAATTTGTTTATTTTTTGATAAAAATTCTCCCTCCTTTTTTGATAAATGAGGTGTAACTAGATAACCTCCGTTAGCTATAGCAGCATAAGCTTTTGCAATTTGAATAGGCGTTACTTGCACGACAAATTGTCCAATAGACATACTAGCAATATCTTCTGCTACCCAAGGAGTTTTTCCTGCTTCACCCCAACCTCTCCCATCCTTAGCCCATTGACTAGTCGCTACCAAGCCTTTATTTTCTTGTTCAGCAATTTCAATACCAGAAAGGGAGTTAAAACCAAGTTTTGTAGAAATATTATAAATTTCATCAACACCTACCCCATAGCCAATTTGATAGAAGAAAGTATTACTTGAAACTCTTAAAGCATCTTCATAACCTATAGTGCCAAAACCTAAGTCATTATGCTCCCTAAAACATTGACTTCCATATGTAATACATGATTTGGTTTCTAAAAGTGTATTAGGAGGAAATTTTCCACTTTCTAAACCAGCCAAAGCAGTGACAATTTTCCAAACACTTCCCGGATCATATGCATTTAAGGCACGATTAAATAAAGGTTTTTCAGGCGAGTTAAATATCTTATTGTATTCTTTTTCTGGCTTAAATTCCTGCGAGAAAAAATTTAAATCAAATGTTGGCTTACTAGCCATTGCTCTTATTGCACCATCTCTGGGATCCATTGCAATTATTGCACCTGCTTTTTTATCTTGCAGTACTTCTTCAGCAACCAATTGCAAATTTAGGTCAATGGTTAGCTGAACATCAGATCCCTGTTTAGACGGTTTAATACCTAATGACTTTTGAAATGCTCCTAAAGAATTCACCTCAATCATTTCTCCTCCCCATTCTCCTCTTATGAGATTTTCATAAACATATTCAATTCCAGTTCTGCCAATTAAATCGTTTATTCTATATCCCTTTTTTGATAAAAATTGATATTCTGAATCTGTAATTGGTTGAGTATATCCTATTGCATGAGCGGCAAGTGTTTTATAGGGATAATTTCTAATTAATTTTGTTGCAATCTCAAAGCCAAATAAAGTATTTTCATGTTCTTTAAATTTTATTATTTGCTCAGTCTTTAAATTATCAATTAATGTAATTGAAAGTTTTTTCTGATCTAAGCCAAAAGAATACTTTTTTTGAAGCAAGTTAACATCTTCTTCAAATAAATTTGCAATCTTAAATTTATGTTGTTGCCAATCTTCCTCACTAACATATTGAGGTTTTATTATTAAAGAATATTTAACTTTACTATCTGCTAAGACAAAACCATTCTTATCTAAAATTCTTCCCCGAATAGGTTGGGTTGCAATTAATCTAATTCTATTTTCGTCAGACATTTCTTTGAAAGATTCATAATTTAAGATCTGCAAAAAAATTAATCTTATGAAGATCAACAAAAAAAATATTGAGGAGGATAAAAATATTACTAAGGGTTGTCTTTTTAATGAAAAAGACCTTTTGTTCAAGTTACTCTTTTCCAAGGACTAAAGTTTATTTATAGACAAAGTTATTTTCCAATTTGTTAATAGTGTCTTGAATATTTTTTAGTTTTTTAAGCAAATATTCATATTCGCTAGATTTATGCTCGCTATTAAAATTTGAATCTGAAAATAAATTTTGATTTGATTTCTCTTCCATGAAATTTACTAATGATATTAGAAAAATTTTCTACAATAATTTTATTCTAAATAAAAAACTAATTTTTTTCATATTACTAAACGAAGAGGAAATTAACAATCGAAACTTAAATCTATATTGACTGCTCTAAATTTTCTTCAAAATAAGGATTGCAGCTGTTTTTAGAGACACCTAAAGACCAACCAATAAATGAAGAAATAAAAACTACGACAATTAATGGCAAAATAGCTTGTTGAGTATTTTCAAGACTAAGCCACTCTTTCCAGCTCCTATAAAGTCTGTCTCGTTGAAATTTTCTTTTTTCACTATTTAAAGCCCTCGCCTTTTTGGCAAAAGACTTTTTAACCCACTTTTCAAATGATCCTTTTTTTGTAATTATCATTTTTCTCTCTACCTCTAGTAAATTGCCAGCACTGAGATTAGGATGAAAAGTACTTATTAATTCAAGAGTTTTCAAAAACATTTCAACAGTTGCATCTTTTATAAGTTTTTGTTCATAACTTAATTCAGCCCAATCTATTTCAGGATAAAAACGGTTTCTATTAGGTTGAATTTGTTCCTCTGACATCTGTCCAGGTTCTCTGAGCCATCTATTAGTGTTTTCGTCAAACCTTCGCCAATATAAAAAAGGATTTATAAAAATTGTTTTACCACCTATCTTTACAACATCCTGTTGTAAATGATTGGTAATAGTATTTTCAGTATTTTGTGGTTTTATCAAAATTCTAAATTTATGATCTAGTTCAAGATTATCTGTTATTGACTATTTTTCCAGAAAAATCAATAATTATTTTTTAAATTATTTATTATGTAATTTCCACCGCTTTTTTAAATAATTACAGTTTTCACAGTTTAAAGAAGGTAATGGAAAATACTCACTCCGTAATAAATTTACTGTCTCTATTAATTTACTCTCTACCCAAGAAGTACAGCAGTTTATTTTAATTAAGTGAACATCAAAATTAAGTTGATTATTAAAAAACTCTTCATTTTTTTTACCGTTAAAATATAAAAGATATGCCTCTTCTGCAACTTTAAAACCATTTTTCATAAATAACCACTGATACATTTCTAATTGTCTTTTATATGCTTTTGCATATTCATATTTATTAAATGTTTCAGCCCAGTCAAAATTATTTCTAGATGTTGCTTTTACATCAACAACAATTAATTCTCCATTATTTTTCTGCCAAACATCATCAACTGCTCCACCAAAGTCATAACCATATTCTAAAGATTGATATCTTATTCCTTTAAAATTATTTCTCCAAGTATCAAAATTTTTGTGTTTAAAAGGAACCGCATCAATATTATTCTGAATCAAAAGAGGATGAGGCTTTTGAATTCTTCTGTAATAATCAAACTCATTTTTACATAAATTATCTACAGCTATATTTAAAGTAAAAGGTAATGATGGTGGCTTTATCTGATATTTTTTGTCAAGAACGCAACATCTGGGGCAAGATAAATATTTCTCAACGGTAGAACGACTTAATTTAATAACTTCTTGCATTGCTTCTTAATTTAAAATCTCAAAAAATTTAAATTTTTATTGATTAACTTATTATTACGCAAAATTGCTGTGATAAAAAATTAACTTAGTTGTAGGAAAACAAGAATTTATCTTATCCTTGAATCTCCCATTAAGAAAAATAAAAAACTTCAGAAAGATAAAACGATATTTAGTGAATTCTTTATTTTTAATATAATTGAAAGATTCTAGAAAAGGATCTCTTGATAGTTATCTATTATCAAATTATGATTATCTTTTAAGAAACTAAATTAAAAGATAGTATTATTAAATCAAGAAACAGACTTATAAATTTTAAAATGAAGGGTTTTGGAAAAAAAGACAAATCTAAAAAAAAAAATAACAATATCGAACCTACAAAAGAACAAATAATAAACCAAGCGTTCCAATTACATTCACAAGGGAACATTTCAGAGGCAACTAAATATTATCAATTTTGTATAAAAAAGGGCTTTAATAATCACAGAGTTTTTTCTAATTATGGAGTAATTTTAAAAAACCTAAAAAAATTTGAAGCAGCTGAAATATCTACACGAAAAGCAATTGAACTTAATCCTAATTATGCAATGGCGCATTTTAACCTTGGAAGTATATTAAAAGATCTTGGTAAATTATTAGAAGCTGAAATATCTACACGAAAGGCAATTAAACTTAATCCTAATTTCGTCATGGCCCATTTAAACCTTGGAGTAATATTAAAAGATCTTGGTAAATTATTAGAAGCTGAAAAATCAATAAGAAAAGCAATCGAACTAAATCCTAATTTTGCCGATGCACATTTAAACCTTGGAGGTGTATTAAAAGATCTTGGTAAATTATTAGAAGCTGAAATATCTACACAAAAAGCAATTAAACTTAATCCTAATTATGCAATGGCGCATTTTAACCTTGGATTTATATTAAAAGATCTTGGTAAATTATTAGAAGCTGAAATATCTACACGAAAAGCAATTGAACTTAATCCTAATTATGCAATGGGGCATTATAGTCTTGGATGTATATTAAAAGATCTTGGTAAATTATTAGAAGCAGAAATATCAATAAGAAAAGCAATTGAACTAAATCCTAATTTAGCTGATGCATATTTAAATCTTGGAGGAATTTTAAGAATTCTAGGCAAATTTCAAGAAGCAAAACTGAACTCAAAAAAAATAATGTCTTTAAGACCTTGGTCAATAGCTGGTTCTTATAGTTTTAATTATGAGATGAAATTAAATTAATTTCATAATTCAAAAGTTTAATCAACATATTTGATACTTCATTATCGATAAAATTAGATTCTTCTATTATTTTTTTTCTAATCTCTATATTTAATTTAAATATTTTAAATAAAAGATCTTTTGTAATATTCATATATCCGATCTTCCTTATAATCTGATCAAAATAATAATAGGGCAATTTGGGATTATTTATATCAGCGATTGGCAAACCCTCTAATATGAATTTATTTCCAAATCTTTCTATTTTCATTGAATCATTATTAAGAGCCATTCCTTTGCAAGCAATATTAATACCAATGTTTTCAACCTTTAATGAAAAAGGTATTGAAAATACAATAGTTTCTTCGGAGAAAAAACCATAAGAAAAAAAACGTTTTAATGGACTTATATTTCCATATGAAAATCTTATTTCACTTGTAGAAGCAGGATAATTAGGAGTACTTATACCTTCTTTGTTAAGAAGGAATGGTAAAGATCTTACTTTGTGATTAACAAGTTCCCAAATAGGTGCAATAACAAGGCTATTTCCAACAGTAATAGCTCTTGCGTTTAAAAATTGATCCTTAATAACATTATCCCATTCTTCTTTATGCCTTTCTTCTAAGTCAAGTAAAGCATATTTTTTGATTAATTTTTTTAAATTTGAATTAAATAATCTTAGACCTATTTCAAACTTTTCTGTTGTTTCTTTCCCACCAGACCCCCATGAAAAGTTATCTTGATAAAAATGAAAAAAATTTCTAATTTCCAAATCATATTCCTTATCTTTTTTAATTCTTAAATTATTTTTTTCCAAGTAAATATCATCTTTTTTAATCATTAATTTAGATGGAGTAAAAATTCTTGCCTTTAGGCTTGGATTAACTGGAAAAATACCACGACCATTTTCGCCCTCTTTTTGAAATACATTATCTGCTATTCCACCAAGTTTACGAAACTCAGACAGTAAAATATCCCAACTTGTATTCATATAAATATTAGTTTTGACTCAATCTAAGTCAAAAGATTAAACATTCACAATTTAATATTTGCAAACATTAATCATTTGATTTAAAAATTAAATTTTTTATTTTAAATAAATACTATTTAAGCTAGTGATAATAAATTTTGAAGTTAAACAAAATTTAAATTATAAACATCACTTCTTTTATAAAAACTACCTTTCTTAAACTATTGATATTATCTTAAGTTAGTCATTTATAAAAACTAAATCCATACAAAATAAAAGCGTAAAGAAATTTATTTTAATACGATTTCTCTATAGAGAAAGTTCCAATGCTTTTGGTGAAACTTAGTTGAGCATGACCCGCTAAAATCCATTGCAAATAGGTTGAAAAAATTTTTTTATCTTTGGGTGAGACTAGATTCTTAAGGCTGCAACTAGGTTTTTACTCTTGGACTATTCCCACTCAATAGTACCGCCCAATTTTGACCCTTGAAACCCATTGGTATCATTGAGTTTTATAAAGACATAAATTTCGTGTGAAACCCGTGTGAAACCAATTTTTCTAGACTATGAATGTGTTTATACCCTACTTTTCACTCCCACTCGATAGTTCCAACATAATAAACCCTGTCATAGCAACAGGTTTGGAGGATGATTTTAGTGCGACAAACTGACGATAAACTCATAAGGTTATTCCTTTATACTTAATTTCATATGTTGTTGAACTAATTGTAGAGAAATAAAATTTAATATCAATCATTATAAGTTTTTTATTTATTAGCACTACATAGCAAGAGGAATCTGTCTTTCTTTTATTGGAACTACTAGAGACTTGGTTTTTCCATCAATAAATTCAAGAGTCTGCATAATTTGACGCGCTATCGATTCTGCAAAATTAACTGGAACTGCATTGCCTATTTGTATTTGTAAATCTCTCTTACTAGATCCTTGAAATTGCCAAGTATCTGGGAAAGTTTGCAGTCTCGCATACTCTCTTGGAGTGAAACTTCTAATTCTACTAGCAGTTAGTCTCCAAAGTTTTACTTGAGAACCTAATGATCTTTGATACTTGTGATCACTTGCTTTTCTCTGAACTCTTTTACACTCAACATTTCCTTGCGCCCATCCCCAAATTGTTCCAGTATCTATAGCAGGAAAAGGATTCTTTAAATTTCTAATAGGATTACCATCAGATGCGGTTCTGCTTAATCTTACTGGGATTATTGGATCAGAATCATTAATAGGATTATTAGTTTGTATATGAACTCTGGAATTGAATCCCCATTCTGGAGAATGATTTGGAAGATCTGGTTGATTTGTATTTATAAAATCCTTTAAAAATGGTTCAGCAGGCATTAATGAAGATTGCTTAGGAAAACCAAACACTCCAAATGCCTCTTCCCTGAAAGCAATCAAAATAAATCTTCTTCTCGTTTGTGGGACTCCATAATTAGCAACTTTCAAATAATCTGACCTTACTTGATATCCAATACTTTGAAGTTCATCTTTTATTTGCTTTTCAAATGGTTGCGAAGATAAAGGATGAATCATTGTTCTTAGATTAAGAACATTTTCCATAACGATCACTCTTGGTTTCAAAGAATCAGCAATCCTAATTACCTCTCTATAAAGTTCATTTCTTTGGTCGGTAGACTTTCTGTGACCTCCTAATGAAAATCCTTGACAAGGAAATCCAGCAAGGAGAATATCAGGTTTTAATTTTTTATTAGGATGGAAATTCTTTACATCTTCATGGACTACATCCCATGATGGTCTATTGAACTTAATAGTATCTACTGCACATTTCAAAATATCATTAGAAAGAATATGGTGAAAACCAGCATTCTCAAATCCTAAATCTAGACCTCCAGCACCTGAAAATAATCCTAGAAAAGAATAAGAGGACATATATATCCGTTAAAATTTCAACCTATTTCAAAAATAGGAGCGGTTCTTATTTTTTTCGATCTTTTTTTACAATTTTCAAATATATCCTCAATACATTCAATCTCAGAAGCATTATTTTGACTTAAATCATCTCTGACTAAAAAATTAAAATTTTGAGAAGATTGATCTGTTCTAATTATTTTTGAAGTTATATTTTTTTGATCTTTGCTCAATTTAAAATTTGAATCCTTATCGACTAATAAAAATTTATGATAAAAATATTTAATTTTTGAATTCAATGGATTGGGATAAGTATACATTTTTCGATGCCTGACTGATCCTTCACCATAAGGTCCATGATCATATTCTGAAAAATTGGAGATCTTTGATTCTTTATGAATTTGAAAATCATAGTTTAAAAAATCACCATTCATTATCAACATCGTAAGAATATTTTCATTTTTCTTATCTAATAAAGCGAAAAGGTAATAACAGGGAATCTTTATTATTTCAGACTGATATTTAATTAAAGTTGTGCCACAAGGTAAGCAACTATTGTAATCAAGAGTTAAACCTCTTCCATCTGAACCATTATCTTGCTGACTTAATTTTTTTACCTCAATACCAATAAACTGATTTAAATCTGTGGAGTGAATTACCAAATCTGGTGTTTGCAATTTACCAGAATGAAATATTTTAAATTTAGCGCCTAAACCATTTCTAAGTTCATCCTCTACCCAATTATCAAAAGGATCATCTTGAGTCGTCCCAATAATTGATTTATTTCTTAGAGAAATTGGAATTTTAGAATTATCTTTAACTAAGGAAATGAGATATTCATAGATAGATACAACAGTTTCCATCAGATATCAAAGTTAAATTCAATCCAATAATAAAGAGTTTTCGTAATACAAAAAATGATTGCGACAAACTCGCGACAAACTAAGCAAAATTTGGAACTTTATAAACCCAGTTATAGACTTAATCTTCGAAAAAAGAAAAAAGAAATTTCTTAATTAGAAAAAAAGATTTTTTAAGTTATAACTAGGTTCTTGATATATGAACTATTCCCACTCAATTGTACCTGGAGGCTTGCTAGTTATATCATAAACGACCCTATTAACTTGAACCACTTCATTTACTATTCTATTAGAAATTCTTGTTAAAATCTCAAATGGAATTTTTGACCAATCTGCTGTCATACCATCTTCACTAGATACGCACCGTATAACTAAAGGCCAAGCATATGTTCTTTTATCTCCCATTACCCCAACAGTTTTAACAGGTAACAACACAGCAAAAGCTTGCCAAATATCATTATAGAGTCCTGCTTTTTTAATTTCATCTCTCACAATCCAATCTGCATCCCTTAAACAATTTAGTTTTTCATCCGTTACCTCCCCTAAAATTCTTATAGCTAATCCTGGTCCTGGGAATGGATGTCTTTTTATAATTTCATCAGGTAAACCTAAGGCACTGCCCAGTTTTCGCACTTCATCCTTAAAAAGTTTTCTCAAAGGCTCAACCAATTTAAACTGTAAATCTTTTGGTAAACCTCCAACATTATGATGACTTTTGATTTTTACAGCAATTCGATCTCCGGTTTTAGGATCTATATTTGTACCAGCACTTTCGATAACATCAGGATAAAGAGTACCTTGTGCTAAATATTCAAAAGGTCCTAATCTATTACTCTCCTCTTCAAAAACTCTAATAAATTCTCGACCAATAATTTTCCTTTTTTCTTCTGGATCGATTATTCCTTTTAATTTTTTAATAAATCTTTCCCTGGCATTTATATATTCCACCTTAATATGAAATTTTTTATCAAAAAATTCCATCAGAAATTCTGGTTCACCTTTCCTCATGAAACCTTGATCAATAAACATGCAGGTAAGATTTTCTCCAATAGCTTTAGAAAGAAGAAAAGCAAGAGTAGATGAATCAACCCCACCAGATAAAGCAAGCAAAACTTTTTTATTTCCAACTTGTTCCCTGATTTGCGGTATCGTCTCTTCCAAAAAAGTATTAGTAGTCCAGTCCGCAGCGCAATTAGAAATTGAGTGAACAAAGTTTTTTATAACTTGCATACCAAACTCTGAATGAATTACTTCAGGATGAAATTGCACACCAAATAATTTATTTGAATTATTTGAAATGGCTGCATGAAGTGTATTTTCAGTATGAGCAATTTTATTAAATCCTTGAGGTAAAGAATTAATAGAATCTCCATGGCTCATCCACATTATCGATTTATCTTTTACATCACAAAGTAAATCACTTTCTAAATCAATATTTATAGGTGCTCTGCCATATTCAGCTTTTTTAATAGCTGGAGTAACAGAACCTCCTAGTTCTTTAACCATAAGTTGCATGCCATAACATATTCCGAGAATTGGAATACCTAAATTAAAAATTTCTACATCACATTTAGGTGAAGCTTGATCATATACAGAGTTTGGACCTCCACTCAAAATAATCCCTTTTGGATTGATATCGGCGATTTCATCAATTGAAATACAATTACTTACAACAAGAGAAAAAACATTCGTTTCTCTTATTCTTCTAGCTATCAATTCTGAATATTGAGATCCGAAGTCTAGTATTAGTATTGCAGGACCTCTTTCTTTTTTTAAAGATTTTTGACTCATGTATAAAAGTTAGCTCAATTTGCATTCAAAAGCATAATAAATAAAAACTTAATCTCTTTTAAAAGAATCAATAAATTCATTGCCATTAATGCCAGACCATCTAATTTTTCTCTGCCTATCAAAAATAACAGCTGCAATTTTCATATTCGTTTTTTTATATCTATTAACATATTCAAAAGAACGTTCCTCAATAGTGAGAGATAATTTATTCCATAAATTATTAGCTTTAGATTTACTAAATTGCTGCATTATTAACCAAGCATCTTCTACACTATTTGAATGAGAAATTTGCAAAATTATTTCGTAGGGCAGTTTTTCTTTTACAGCTAAAGATATAAGAATTTCAATTCTGGCATCAGCTAAATGGTTGTGAGTATGAAAAATACCTCCCGCTAATTTAATTAATTTTCCATGATATCCAAAAATAATTACTGTTTTAACATTTTTAATCGCAGCATCAACTAATAATGGTCCAATCCAGTTTCCTACTTTGATTATAGGAATATTAATTTTACTACTCATTGCAAGATCCAAACCATTTTCACCAATTACAAAAACTATTTTCCCGTTAAAGTCATTGTTAATTAAATTCTCAAGCTTAGTTTTGGCATTATTTAATTGATCTGGGGAAGCACTTGAATAAGTTTCCGCACTAGTGCCAATAATTGATAAGCCTTCTACAATCCCAAAAGCTTTATTACTAGTTCTCTCTGCTAAAAACTTTCCATTAGGGAAAATAATTTCAAGATTCAAAACAAAACCATTTGGAATAAGATCAAGGATATTTTCATATAAAATTTCTTTAGCAAAATTCGAAATACATATTTGCGATGTCTTTTTTTCAATACCAACTCCATATCCCGCAATAATATTTATTCGATTGTTTTGATTATGATATTGCTCTTGACTCTTTTGAAAAGTGACAATAGTCCAAATTTCTAAATTATTTGTTATGTCCAGTTCTAAATTAGAATTTGCAAAAGAGATACCAAGTGCATGAGTTCCCCCATTAATTAAACCAGCAGAATGAACCTCTATTTTAACCTGGTTATTTTTATTAGGAATTTTAATTGATTCAAAATTTTCAAACGAAAATCCTATTAATTTTTTTACTGCTGATTTAGCAGCTCCCGCAACCCACAAAGGTAAAGAAAATCCTTTTTTCAAATCAAGTAATTGAAAAATATTTAATGACTACTAATCTAAGAATGACTTATTAAATAAAAAGTGGCCATACAACAAAAATTATCATTGATGATTCCTGGTCCTACACCAGTTCCTGAAAAAGTTTTACAAGCATTAAGTAAACATCCTATTGGCCATAGGAGCAAAGACTTTCAAGATCTTGTAGAAGTTACTACTAAAAATCTAAAATGGCTTCATCAGACAAAGAATGACGTAATAACAATTACTGGCAGCGGAACTGCAGCAATGGAAGCTGGAATTATCAGTACTCTAAGTAAGGGGGACAAAGTTGTTTGTGGGGAAAATGGAAAATTTGGTGAGAGATGGGTAAAAATTGCTAGAGAATATGGATTAGAAGTAATAACTATTAAAGCTGAGTGGGGCAGTCCACTAAATCCTAAAAATTTCAAAAAAATACTTGAGGAAGATAAACAAAAACAAATCAAAGCGGTAATTTTAACGCATTCTGAAACTTCAACAGGTGTTATAAACGATCTAAAAACAATAAGTTCTCATATTCAAGAACACTCAAAAGCTTTATCTATTGTTGACTGTGTAACTAGTTTAGGAGCCTGTAATGTTCCAGTAGATGATTGGGGATTAGATATTGTGGCTTCTGGCTCTCAAAAAGGTTATATGATACCCCCAGGTCTTAGCTTTGTATCAGTAAGTGAGAAAGCATGGGAAGCTGCAAAAAAATCTTGTTTACCAAAGTTTTATTTAAATTTAAAATCCTATAAAAAAAGTTTAGCCAGTAATAGTAATCCATACACGCCCGCTGTTAATTTAGTTTTTGCTTTAGATGAATCTCTAAAAATGATGAAAGAAGAAGGCTTAGAAAATATTTTTGCCAGACATAATAGACACAAATTAGCAGTGAGTAGTGCCATAAAGGCTTTAAATTTAAAATTATTTGCCGATGAAGAACATTTAAGCCCCTCTATTACTGCAATAGAAACAGGGGAGATTGATGCAGAAGAATTTAGAAAAACAATTAAAAATAAATTTGATATTCTTCTTGCTGGAGGACAAGACCACTTAAAAGGGAAAATCTTTAGAGTTGGTCATCTAGGTTACATTAACGATAGAGACATAATAACGGTAATAACAGCAATCAGTAATGCTCTTCTTGAGCAAAATAAAATATCAACTCAAGAAGTCGGAGAGGCTTTGTTCGCTGCTTCAAAACATTTAAATATCAATTAATCAAGTTCCTGGTTCTTCAACATTACCACCTAATTCAACAATCTTTTTTCTTAAGATTAAAGATTTTTTTTCGTCTCCATTAGTTTGAGCTATAGCAAGTGCAAACTCTAACTTTTCGAGCTGATGTCCACCTTCAAAGAAAGATAATTTTTTCTTAATAGGGTTTTTATTACTTTTATAGGAAATTTGTGAAGCCATAATGTTTTAAGCTTTACTTAATATTATGCCAACTCAAGGGGACATTCTGAGGAAATTTTTTGATTAATTTTTAAATTTTGGTTTATTTATTGCTTTTTTGGATTTCATACTTTAAAAATCATTTTTTTATTCTCAACTAGCCTAACTAAAAAGTTCTTAGTTAAATTAAAAGATAAATAAGAATATATCTACCCTAAACATTCCAGTAATGGGTATATTTTCTAAATTAATACTAAACATCACCACAAACTATGCCAAATATAAATCTTATCTATTACCTAATTGCTGGTGGAGTTTTTGGAGCTTTAGCTCTTAAGACGGGTATACCAGCTGCTCCATTAGCAGGCGCAATAATTGGAGCAAGTATCCTTAGCATAAGTGGAAAACTCGCAATTGCAGAATGGCCAAATGGTACTAGAACATTATTGGAAATTGGAATCGGAACTGTTATTGGAACAACACTGACAAAAGATTCATTAGTTGACCTACAAATTTTGTGGCGACCTGCAATATTAATAACTTTTACTTTAATAATTACGGGTTTAGCAATTGGGCTTTGGACAAGTAGGCTACTGAAAGTTGATGTCATAACAACCATCCTTGGAGCTGCACCTGGCGGAATCAGTGGTATGAGTCTAGTAGGTTCTGAATATGGAGTAGGAGCTGCAGTAGCCACACTACATGCTGTTAGATTGATTACTGTATTATTAATTCTGCCATTAATCGTTAAGTTACTAACGCTATTTGGAGTAATAAAATCTTAAATTTCTCTAGACATAATCAGAATAAAAGATAATTTTTATATATATAAGTTAAAAGGTATGAAAGTAATCAAAAACAGAAAGTTACTGCTTTTAGTGTTTGGGATATTTATTCCTTGGACATTAATTTCCTCTGAAGTTAAAGCAGGTTCATTTGGTGCAGAAATATTTTGCACTATGAGAGATGGCGGAAATGACCATGAAAGTAGCTGGGAAGCTGCTTATTCATATATCAAAAAACAAAAAGGGGGAATTTTTAAAGTTTCTCCAAAACAAGCTGCAGCACAAATTATTGAGACAGTTGTAAGAGAAAGAGAAGAATTTAGTTTTTGCATTGAGTATTTAGATAATCTCTATCCAAATAGAAAATTAAAAAGAGAATTAGAGAAAGAAGAAAAGAGAAAAAAATTAGACAACGATATGAATTCTTCTAATCAAGATTTATCGGAAGACTCTTTTGATAGATATAGTTATTGATTTTGATTTCTTTTAGTATTTATTGATACTTAAACTAAATTTATGAAAAAAAATGTATTTATTTAGTCAAAAATATATATTGACTTTTAAGTTTTTCAGGTCATTATTTATTTAATTAAATAATCTGAATGCATATAAGTGATGCGGTATTTCTTGAAGATTTATGTCCTAAATTCAGATTAAGACAATGGCGTAAGTCAATACATAAATTTACAGGAAAAAGTTGTATATATTGTGGAAAACCTTCTGAATCTATTGATCACGTATTACCTCAAAGCCAAGGAGGATTAAATACTACAGAAAATTGCGTGCCAGCATGCCTTTCTTGCAATGGAGATAAATCAGATGAAAATGCTTTGCAGTGGTACAGGAGACAAAAATTTTACGATCCAAGAAGAGCGATGGCAATTAGAGCTTGGTTAGAGGGAGATTTAAGATTAGCAATAAGATTATTGCAATGGGCTAATCCTAAATTAAATCGAAATAAAAGGAGTTATAGTGACGATGAAAACGATTACAAAGCTGCTTAACTACCAAACATTACAAATGTGCTGCGAATGGTAATTATTACATACAGCTTCTAATTCTTTTGGTGATTCTGGAAATATTAAAATCGCAGAAATTGAAATTGAACAAACAATTAGCTTTTGACAAAGTCTTAGATCTATAATAGGAGTAGAAAACTTATCTGTTTCTGTTACGGGACTAAATCTATTTTTCACGAATAGAAATTTGTATCTTGTTTCAGACTTGATTACTGTTTGCATTTTTAAATAATACATATGTACTAATATAATAATTTATGAAAGATTTGGCAAGTTCACTAGGAAAAAATAAGAAATTTTTGATATTCGGATGTGGTTTTAGTGGCTCTTTTTTTGCAAAAACTATCAAAAAATTTGGATGCAAAGTTTTAACAAGTTCTCGTTCCAAAAAAAATGATCCAAATAATTTTGTTTTTGATAGCGAAAAGCAAATTATCCCTGATGAAACAATTTTTGATGGTGTCACTCATGTTCTCAGCTGTATACCTCCTGACAAAAATGGAAAAGATCCTGTTTTAAATTTTTTCAAAGAAAAAATGCAAAATTTGTCTCTTGAATGGGTTGGATATTTATCAACAACTGGTGTTTATGGGAATAGTGATGGTCATTGGGTTTCTGAAAAAGATAAACCAAAGCCTTTTCAAGAAAGAAGTAAAAAAAAGATTTAATTGCGAAAAAAAATGGATTGATTCAGACTTACCAATCCAAATTTTTAGATTACCAGGAATATATGGCCCTGGCAGGTCTACATTTCAAGCAATTAAAAATCAAAAAGTAAAAGTAATCTCAAAAAAAGACCAAGTATTTTCTAGGATTCATGTTGAAGATATTTCAAATGCAATAATCTATTTATTATTGAATAAAGATACTTTAAAATTTCACCCTATAATTAACATCGCTGATGATGAACCATGCTCTCAGATAGAAGTTATGCAATATTGTCACGATTTACTTAAATTACAAATGCCAAAACCAATCCTCTTTGATGAAGCAAAGAAAGAGCTCTCTTCGATTGCAAAATCTTTTTGGATGGAAAATAGAAGAGTTTCTAATAGATTACTATGCAAAGAACTAGGATATAAACTAATTTACCCAAACTATAAATTAGGATTAAAAAATTGTCTTATGCATAACAAATAACTTTTATCAGATTTACTCTAAAATTTTTAAGATTATTTCTTTTTCTCATGAATAATTAAAATTTGATTATGAAGTTCCAAAAAAACGACGATGGCAAACTCAAAATAGTTCTTAGCATTGGTGATGAATCTGGTATTGGACCGGAAATAATTTTGAAAGCTCTATCATCTCAAGAAATAGCAGAGGAAATTGAAATATTAGTGGTTGGATCAAAAAAAATTTTACAAAAAGAATACAAAAACCTTAAATCCCTAGGAATAAAAAACATCAAAGATCCCGACAACTTTCAAATTTATAATTTAGAAATTCCTTTTGAATCAAATAACTCAAAACTAAATTATGGAGATTCAAGCTTTCATTACCTTACTAAAGCAATTGAAATCGTTAAAAATTGTCCAAATTCAGCGTTAGTAACTGGACCTATTTGCAAAAAATCTTGGTCAACTGCAGGACATAAATTTTCTGGTCAAACAGAGGTTTTAGCAGAATGTTGCAATGCAAAGCATGTTGGAATGTTATTCACTGCTAAATCTCCTTTTACAGATTGGAGATTCAATACCTTATTAGCAACAACACATATTGCACTTTCTGATGTACCAAAGCAGTTAAATAAATCTTTAATCCATTCAAAATTAGATCTTCTTTATGAGTTTTCAAATAATTACATATCTAAACCAACTTTTAAAATTGCTGGCATAAATCCTCATGCAGGAGAAGAAGGACTTTTAGGTACTGATGAAAAAGATTGGCTTAATGAGGCAATTTTTACTTGGAAAGCAAAACACAAAGGAATCAACATTATAGGTCCCATTTCTCCTGATACTTGTTGGAATTCATCTTCTAAAGCATGGAGAGAACAAGAAGCAGAAAAACACGATGGGATTTTAGCTATGTACCATGATCAAGGTTTAATACCTATGAAATCAATAGCTCTTAATTATTCAGTCAACACAACATTAGGATTGCCCTTTGTTAGAACATCACCAGATCATGGGACTGGATTTGATATCGCAGGTCAAGGAATTGCTCAATCTCAGAGTATGGTTGAAGCAATAAAAAATGCAATAGAGTTAACGAGGTTACGAAAAAAATCAAACTTGCTTAATTCTCATTAAGACTTGTCCAAACTCAACAGGAGTACCATTTTCAACAAGTATTTCTACTATTTCAGCATTAAATTCTGATTCAATTTCATTCATTAACTTCATTGCTTCTAATATGCAAATCGTCTGTCCAACATTAATTTGACTACCAATTTCAACGAAAGGCTCCTCCCCAGGAGCTGCTGCCCTATAAAATGTACCAACCATAGGAGAAGTAATTTCTGTTAGGTCAGAGCGTCCAGGAGGTGGCACTTGAGTAACTTCTGAGGGTGTACTGACAAGTGCGATGTTATCAGTTGCAGATTTTGAAATGGGAGATATTTGCTTGTCAACTGAATTATTCGTTGCAGAAGTATTAACTAATTGTCTCTCATCCAACAAATTCCTTTTAATTTCAAGTTTAAAATCTTCTCCTTCTAAAGAGAATTCTTGAATGTCGCTTGATGAAATTTTATCTATCAAACGATTTAAGTCATCATGATCTAGTTTCATAATCATTAATTTTCACGTCCAAGATAACTATCGTTACGTGTATCAATCTTAATCATTTCTCCAACAGAAATAAACAAGGGAACCATAACTTGAGCACCTGTTTCAAGAATAGCTGGTTTAGTACCGCCACTCGCAGTATCACCTTTAACTCCTGGATCAGTTTCTGTTACTTTTAAAGTAATTGCTATAGGAAGTTCTACTTCTAAAACTTTACCATTATGAAAAACTACATTAACTTCCATTCCTTCTTTTAAGTATTTTGCTCCCCTTCCAATTTGTTCACGAGAAAGTCTTGTTTCTTCAAAACTGCTCATATCCATAAAAACGAAATCTCCTGACTCCACATAAGTATGTTGCAGGTTAGACTTCTCAAGGATAGCCTGCTGTACTGATTCTCCGGCTCGAAAAGTTTTTTCAACCACGTTGCCGCTTTGAACTGATTTTAATTTTGTTCTCACGAAGGCAGAACCCTTACCAGGCTTGACATGTAGAAATTCTACAACACGCCAAACTTGACCATCCAATTCAATGGTTGTACCTGTGCGAAAATCGTTACTGGAAATCATTCCTGTATTACATCCCCAAGGATCATAAACCTGAAAGAGTGCTATGCAAAAATTCTTATCAAATCAGAACAAACTTTTTTTAATTATATCAATCATAATTTTACAGGTTTTTCTCTTTAAACCAACTCAAGTTCTAGCTGATTTACCTACTGGAAATGCTGTAAAAGACCCTAATGCAATCCTCAGAAACGCACTCCCTATCAAGCAAGTTGAGTTGCGAGAAATTCAACACAAATTGGAGGAAACTAGTGACCTTGTAAGAGGAGGAAGATGGCCAGCGCTAACAAAAACTGTTACAAAATGTCAATCTTTACTCAAAAAATACCAAAATCGAATTATTCAAGAATTACCAAACGATAAAAAGAAGATTGCTGAAAAAACATTTTTAGAGCTCAAAGAAAATTTTGATAGCCTTCAAGAGCATTCTAAATTAAAAGATAAGTACGCATTTGTAACAACCCGAAAAGAAGCTTTGGATAAAATAGGGGGCTTGGAAGAGTATTTCCTACCAAATAAATTTCCTTACGATATTCCAAAAGAGTTTGATAATCTACCAAGATTACTAGGCCGAGCAAAAGTAAATATAAAAACAACCAAAGGAGACATGAAAGCTATTATTGATGGATTTAACGCCCCACTTACTGCAGGAGCATTTGTAGATTTATCTTCAAAAAACTTCTACAAAGATTTACCTATTAATAGAGCCGAAGAATTTTTTGTACTGCAAACTGGTGATCCAGTTGGTGAAGCTATTGGTTATATAGATCCTGAAACAAACGAAGAACGTCATGTTCCCCTAGAAATTAGAATTCCTGATGAAAAAGAAACTTTTTATAATCAAACATTTGAAGATTTAGGTTTTTATACAGAAACCCCAACATTACCTTTTGCAACACTTGGAACTCTAGGATGGTCTCATTCAAATACCGCAGTTGATGATGGCTCATCGCAATTTTTCTTCTTTTTATATGAAGCAGAATTAAATCCGGCAGGTCGCAATTTGATTGACGGTCGGAATGCTGCCTTTGGTTACGTTGTAGATGGATTTGATGTACTAGAAGAGCTAACTAAAGATGACACAATAATTTCAATAGATGTTTTAGAAGGAATTGAAAATCTCAAATTAAATGCATAAAGAAACGTTAGGAGACATAGGGGAAAAAGAATTAATAAGTAGGCTAGGAAAATTTATGCCTAAAGACCAAATTTCAGATGATTGCGCTTTAATCAAAACTAAAAATGAAAATTTACTTATTAATACTGATTCGTTAGTGGAAAATGTTCATTTCAATGACATTACTATTTGTCCTGTCGACCTTGGGTGGAAAGCAGTTGTAAGCAACATCTCTGACTTATTATCCAGTGGAAGCAAGAAAACTATAGGTATTACAATAAGCCTAGTTCTACCTGCTAGAACTGAGTGGATTTGGGTTGAAGAGTTATATAGAGGAATAAATAAAGCTTTAAAAGAATATGGCGGCATAATTCTTGGAGGAGATTGCTCAAAAGGGAATCAAAAAGCCATATCAATTACTGCCTTTGGGATTCAAGGTGAACTTGAATTAAGAAGAAACGCATGTAAACCAGGAGATGTCATCTTAACTACAGGAATTCATGGTCTTAGCAAACTAGGATTTTTAATTAAAAATAAAATTAATTTAGATAATGATATTTCTCTTAATAAAAGATTAATAAGTAAATCCATTGAACATTTTTGTCGCCCTAAAGTTTACCCAAATTTTCTAAAAAATCTTATAAAAACTCGCTCCAATAAAAAAATCAAGAGAATAGGATGTACTGATAGCAGTGATGGTCTTTTTCAAGCTTTACAAGATTTAGCAAGTGCTAGCAAATGTAAAGCAATTATCAATTATGAAAAAATACCCAAAGATAAGGATTGGCCAAGAGGAGATAAATGGGACGAATATTATTTTTTTGGAGGTGAAGATTACGAATTAGTTTTCTCCTTGCCAAAAAAATGGGCAAAGAATTTATCTAAACTTGATAAAAATATTAACGAAATTGGTTCTTTTGCTGATGGTAAACCATCAATAGAATTTAAAAATAATAACAAAAACAAATTATTAAATAACAAACCTTTCAAGCACTTTTAATTATTCCCAATTTTTTGCAACAATCTCCGCTAAATCTACAACTCTTTGACTATAACCCCACTCATTGTCATACCATGCAAGCACCTTTACAAGGTTATCTCCTATACACATAGTAAGGTCGCTATCGACAATTGATGATTCGTTGGTACCTGCATAATCGCTTGACACTAATGGTTCATCTCCATATTTAATAATGCCTTTCATTGAGTTTAGAGATGCTTCCTTGAGAGCCTTATTGACATCTTCAGCTGTAACAGATTTAGAAGATTCAAAAACGAAATCTACTGCTGAAACGTTAGGGGTTGGAACTCTCATTGCAATTCCTGTTAATTTTCCTTTCATTTCTGGGTATACAAGAGCTACTGCTTTTGCAGCTCCTGTAGAAGTAGGAACGATGTTTGTAGCAGCGGCTCTAGCCCTTCGTAGATCTCTATGGCTATTATCTAAGATTCTTTGATCCCCTGTATAACTATGAATTGTAGTCATCAAACCTTTGTTAATCCCAAAAGTTTGATCTAAAACTTTAACTACTGGAGCTAAACAGTTCGTTGTACAACTAGCATTACTCAAAATATCATAATCTTTATGTTTATATGTATCAGCATTTACTCCAACTACATAAGTACCAACACCATCACCTTTTCCAGGAGCAGTTAAGATAACTTTTTTTGCTCCTACCTCTAAGTGCTTACTTGCGCCTACATCTGTATTAAATACACCAGTAGATTCAATAACCAAATCTACACCCCAGTCTTTCCAAGGGAGATTCATTGGGTTTCTATCAGAGAAACATTTAATTGTCTTGTTATTAATTACAAAAGTATCATCTGTATATTGAATATCAACACCATCAAGTTGACCAAGAACTGAGTCATACTTTAGTAAATGAGCATTAGTCTTAGGATCTGAGGTAACATTAATCCCAACTACTTCAATATTGGTGTAAGCTCCTCTACTAAGCCAGCAACGCATAAAGTTTCGACCAATTCTTCCAAAGCCGTTAATTGCAACACGCAAAGTCATAACTAAAAATTTCTAAATGATTAACCTAAGTTGCTGATCATACTGAATTTTGTGCAATAACGTAAGGTTTTTTTAATTTATTAAGCAAATAAGTCTAGTTTTGTATTAATTCAAGAAAAAAAACATTTTTTTTTAAGAAAAAATAGCAAAATTTTACTTAGAAGTTATTTTGATTTTAGGAAACGATAAACATTGGATAAAAAATTACTATTGAAAAGTCATTTTCATTTTATTGGGATTGGAGGTATTGGAATGTCAGCATTAGCAATAGGTTTACTTAAAAAAGGTTGTTCAGTTTCAGGGTCTGATTTAGTTAAGAACGATGAAACTAAAAAATTGGAGAAATTAGGTGCCGTAATCTTTACTTCTCAAATTCGACAAAATATAGAAATTGTTATTTCAAAATTTACCAACAAATTGATTAATTTTGTTGTAAGCTCCGCGATCAAGCCAGAAAATGAAGAGTTTTCGTACTGCAGAGAAAAAAATTTATCAATAAAACATCGTTCAGAGATACTTGCAATGCTAATGCGCACTTATACTGCAATGGCGGTAGCCGGCAGCCACGGAAAAACATCAACCAGTACATTTCTATCTACAATACTTGAATTATGTACAAGGAATTCTTCTTCAATAACTGGAGGAATAATTCCTATTTACAACTCTAATTGTCATTTAGAAAATACAAAATACTTAGTAGCTGAAGTTGATGAATCTGATGGGACAATTAACAAATATGAGTCTGATATCGGAATAATCAATAACATTGATTTTGATCATTGCGATCACTTTTCTAATTTAAGTGAGGTCATATCTTCTTTTAAAAGTTTCGCTAAAAACTCTAAAAAATTACTACTTAATTTTGATTGTGAAACCACAAGAAATAATTTTGACTCTAATTTTAAGTGGTCAAATACTACGTCTAAAAACGTAGCTTATGCAATAATTCCTACTGAAATTAATTCAAAGTATACAATTGGAAAATATTATGAAAATGGAAATTTTATTAGTAGTTTAAATATACCAATTCCGGGATTACATAACCTATCTAATATCACCGCAGCAATAGCAGCTTCAAGAATGATAGGAGTAGATTTTATAGAAATTAAGAAAAATATTAAATATCTTAAGCTTCCAAAAAAGAGATTTGAGTTCAGAGGCCAAATAGATGGAAGAAGTTTATATGATGATTATGCACACCACCCAAACGAAATAAAAGAGACGATTAAATTAGGAAGATTATTGATCCAGCAAAAACATAATAATGAATGTCAAAAAATTAGATTAATAGCCATATTTCAACCTCATAGATACTCTCGAGTTAAGCAATTTACCAAAGAATTCGCTGAAGAATTATCAAAGGCAGATATTATTTATGTAACCAGTATTTATGGAACAGGAGAAGTGAATGAAGATAAAATTACTTCGAAAATTATCACTGATCTGATTTATAAAAAAAATAAAAATGTTAGTTTCATAAATAATTATTATGAAGTTAAAAAGAATTTTTTCGAATTAACTCAAAAAGGGGATTTAATTTTGAATATGGGAGCTGGTGATTGTCATAATTTATGGTCAATTTTAAATGAAAAAAAATCAAAATAGACAACAAATTTATGAATAAAAAAAATTTTTCTGAAAACTGTAATTTAAGTAGTTATACAACTATAAAAGTGGGAGGAGTAGCTGAATATTTTGCTGAGCCAAGAAGCATTGAAGAATTTTCATATCTAATAAAATGGGCTAATTTAAACAAACACAGATGTCAAATAATTGGCGCAGGTTCAAATCTTTTAATAAATAATATTTTCATAAAAGGCTTAGTTATTTGTACAAAAAAGTTGAAATCACTAAAGATAGAGCCATATACAGGAATTGTTGAAGCGGAAGCAGGTGTAATGCTCCCAACATTATCTAATTCTCTTGCTAAAAATGGATTACAAGGAGGAGAATGGGCTGTAGGAATCCCAGGAACATTAGGAGGAGCTATTTATATGAATGCTGGCACAGGTCATTTATCGCTAGCAAAAAATCTTATTTCCGTAAAAGTTATAAATAATAAAACTCATGAAAAACTTGATATTGAAAAAAAAGATATCAATTTTGAGTATAGATTTAGCTCTTTTCAAAGAAATGATTTAACAATTATTAGTGCAAAATTACATTTTGAACCTAATGGAAATCTAGAACAATTAATTCAAACAACCAAAAATAACCTTAAATTAAAAACAGAAACACAACCATATCATCAACCAAGTTTTGGTAGTGTTTTTAAAAATCCTGAAAATAATTATGCAGCAAAATTAATTGATGATATGGGTTTAAAGGGATTTAAAATTGGTGGTGCGGAAATTTCAACAATGCATTCAAATTTTATAATTAACAATTCTACGGCAAGTTCAAATGATATTTATGAATTAATAACAGTAATTCAACAAAAAGTACTACAAAACAAAGGGATTTATTTGCAACCGGAAGTAAGAATGATTGGTTTTGACTATCCTAACTAAAGAAACTTTTTTACAAAATGGCGGGTTTTGGACTTCCTAACTTTGGACAACTTACAGAAGCTTTTAAAAAAGCTAAACAAATTCAGCAAGATGCTCAAAAATTACAAGATGAACTTGAAAATATGGAGATTGAAGGCAAAAGTGATGATGAAATGATAAAAGTCTGGATAAGTGGAAACCAACTTCCTTTAAAGGTAGAAGTACAAGAAAATATCTTTAATGCCAATAAAGAACAAATAGAGCAAAATATTCTACAAGCTATTCAAAACGCTCATGAATTATCAACGACAACTATGAAAGAAAGGATGAATGATTTGACTGGTGGATTAAATCTTAATCTTCCCGGTTTTGATAATAGTGACTCTTAGAAGACTCAATTGTTTCTTTATAAAAAGAATATCTTTCAAATGATTTGTTTAAATTACAGCCCTCATCATTTAAATGTAAACAGTTACGAAATTTACACCTGATACCTTCATCGATTACTTGTTTAGTTATTTCCGAATAAAGATTTGGTAACAACCTAATATCAATCTCTGGAGGTTGCATATTAAAACCAGGAGTATCTACAATATAATTTTGATTTGATATAGAAAATAACTCAACATTTCGAGTAGTGTTTTTCCCTCTCTTAATTTTATTGGAAACTGGAGCAGTACTATTATGAAGACCAGGAATTATCATGTTTAGCAAAGTAGTTTTACCAACACCAGATGGACCCATAAAAATCGAACATTTTTTTTGCTTTAAGTCAGCCAATAAATTTTTAAAGTAATCAGATTTATGTAAATTTAAAGTAATTGCTTCGTAACCCCATTTCCTAAATTTATCAAGTAGATAAGATTTTTTTTGGTCTGATATTAAATCACACTTTGTCAAAACTAATGAGACTTCAACTCCCATCGACTCTGCTGATATCAAAAATCTATTAACTTGAGATAAATTTAACTCTGGCTCTTCCACAGAAAAAGTAACATATATATTAGAAATATTTGCAACTGATGGTCTAGTTAATAAATTTTTTCTTTTTTTTAGACTTGTTATTAATGCGCGTTTTCCCTTCAAATCAATATTATCAATTACCACTTCGTCTCCAACATAAATCAATTGATCTTTGAAATTTATAGACTTCCTCACCTTACATAAAAATTTTTCAGTATTTCCATAGTTTTCTTTATTTTTTAAGTCAACTAAAAAAAAATCATTGAATTTTTTCGTGACCAAACCTAAATGTTTAATATTAGTTTTCATTGAATATTTTTATTTTTAAATAATTATTATTTTCTTTGATTTGTAAAAACAAACATCCCATCTCTTTTAAATTATTTAATACCATTTCCTCTGGTTCGCCTTTATCGAGTTCTACTATAAGTTGTTCATTTTTTGATAACTTCTCTAAAGCTAATTTAATTTTTACGACATTTAAAGGACATGGAACAGATTTAAGGTCCAAATACTTTAAAGAAGGCATTAGGATTCTTTACCAAATAATTTACTAAATAGTCCACTGCTCGAATTAATATTCTTATCTGAATATTGAGAAGCCAAACTCTCTAACAAATTTCTTTCTTCATCTGTTAATCGCGTAGGCAATTTAACCTTAACTAATACTTCATGATTTCCTCTTGCAACTGGATTTCCTAGTCTAGGAACACCTTTGCCTTCTAAAGATAGAGTCGTATTTGGTTGAGTACCACTTGGAATTTTTAAATTTACCTTACCATCAACAGTGATGATTTCTACAGTATCTCCAAGAATAGCTTGAAGATAGCTGACTGTTATTTCAGAATAAATAGTTAGACCATCTCTTTTTAACCTTGAATCGTTTTTAACCTTTATAAAAACATAAAGATCCCCTGGTGGCCCTCCCTTCAATCCAACATTACCTTCTCCAGAAACTCTTAATTTAGTTCCAGTATCAACTCCTGCAGGAATATTAATACGTAATTTTTTTCGTACTTGTTTCACTCCTTGACCTCCACAGGTCAAACATGGATCTGAGATTATCTGGCCTGTTGCATTACAAGCAGGACACTCTGCTACTTGAGTAAAATTGCCAAAAGGTGTTCTTGTGGCTCTCCTTACTTGTCCACTTCCTCCACATGTTGTACAGGTTTTTGGGCCAGTTCCTGGTTTAGCCCCTGTTCCCCTGCAAACTTCACATGTCTCTAAATGAGGTATTTTGATTTCTTTTTGTTGACCAAATATTGCGTCTTTAAAATCTACATTTAGATCATATCTTAAATCATCTCCTTGCTGAGGGCCCCTTCTTTGCGTTCTAGCTCCTTGTGTGCCTTGCCCTCCAAAACCATTAAAAAAAGTTTCAAATAAATCTGCAAAGCCACCCATATCTCCCATATCGGGCATACCTGCAGCACCTCCAAGTCCAGCTTCTCCAAATTGATCATATCTAGCTCTAGTTTCTGGATCCGCTAATGCTTCATAAGCCTTACCAATCTCTTTAAACTTGTCTTCAGCCCCTGGCTCTTTGTTAATATCTGGGTGGTATTGTCTGGCTAACTTTCTATAAGCCCTTTTTAAAGTATCAGCATCTGCATCTCTAGAAACTCCTAATATCTGGTAAAAATCAGCCATGAGATAATGCTCAACAAAAGATTTGGAAACTTAAACATCCTCAGAGGGAATTGCCTCTGAATCAATATCTCCTTCAACTGTATCCTTTTCTACTTCCTGTTGTGAATTTTGTTTGCCAGGGCCCATCGAAACTTTAACTAATGCATGTCTCAAAACCTTACCCTCTAAATGATATCCTCGCTGCAATTCTTCAATAATTATGTCTTCATTAAACTCCTCACTAGGCTCTCTTAAAACGGCCTCATGTAGATTTGGATCGAATTGCTGATTCATAACTCTCATTGGTGCTACACCTTGTTGTTTTAAAACCTCTACTAGTTGTTTATACAATCCTTGATAACTTCTATGAAGAGATTGTGCTTCTTCACTTTCAGGTTTAAGTTGTTGTCTTGCTCTCTCGAAATTGTCGACAATAGGTAATATTGCCGTTAATGCTTTTGATACAAGTTGAATTTTTAAATCGTCTTGATCTCTAGATTGTCTTTTTCTAAAGTTGTCAAAATCTGCAGAAATTCTTACATATTGATTTTTTAATGTTTCATGCTCTTTTTCTAATTGTTCTAATCTAGCATCATTGTTAGAAATAGTATTTTTTAAATCCTCGGTATCAATAGAATCAGCTTTTTTAATAGATTCATTTTCTTGATTAGTTTGATCTTCAGTTATGGCAGCTTCAGGATTATTAACCTGTTCAGAAACATTTTCGTCTTTATTATCAATATTGCCTGATTGAGTTTCAACCATTATCTTAAAAGTTTGTTGATACTATTCTCTATTAAATAAGAAAACAAAACAAGTTGCGGAAGGCCGCACAAATAATTTATTCAAGTACAAATTTCAAAGCAAGACCATTGTTACAATATCTTTTTCCTGTTGGCCTCGGGCCATCATTGAATACATGACCTTGATGGCCACCACATCTAGAACAATGATATTCAGTTCTTGGGACAATTAATTTAAAATCAACTTTCGTTGCCACGGATCCTTGAATTGGTTCCCAAAAACTAGGCCAACCAGTTCCACTATCAAACTTTGCATCAGATGAAAAAAGTGGCAAATCACAACCAGCACAATGAAAGGTGCCTTTCCTTTTTTCATTATTTAAATTACTACTAAAGGCTCTCTCTGTTCCCTCTTCACGTAATATGTAATAAACCTCTGGACTTAATCTATTTTTCCATTCCTCTTGAGATAACTTCCACTCTTCATCTGAAGCAAAAGATGATGCAAATACCTTTAAAGGTTTAAAAATAACTTTTAAGATTGACATAATAGGAATTAAAATAAAAATTCGTCTAGTTAAAAATTGATTCATATAATTAAATATCCTAAGAAATTTTATGAGAGATAATCTATCTAATACTACAAATAATTTTCATAAATTAAGTGTTGCTCCAATGATGGATTGTACTGATAAGCACTTCAGAATGATAATGCGAAAAATCAGTTCAAAAGCTCTTTTATATACCGAAATGATTGTTGCGCAAAGTTTGGTTTATTCGGACCAAAAAAAAAGATTCTTAGATTTTAATCATGAAGAACACCCTATATCAATTCAATTTGGTGGAGATAATCCTGCAATACTAAAAGAAGCCGCGAAAATGGCAGAAGATTGGGGTTATGACGAAATTAACTTTAATGTCGGTTGCCCTAGTCAAAGAGTATGTTCTGGTAACTTTGGCGCCTCACTTATGAAAAACCCAGAAAAGGTTGCTAAATGTATTGAATCTTTAAAAAATAACTGTAATTTACCCGTAACAATAAAACACAGAATTGGTGTAGATGAGAATGATAGTATAAATAGCTTAAATAATTTTGTTCAAAGAATAGCAAACGCTGGCGCTGATAGATTTACAGTTCATGCAAGAAAAGCGATTTTAAGTGGATTGAATCCAAAACAAAATAGAAATATACCACCTCTTAAATATGATCTAGTCAGAGAATTGAAGAACTTAAATCCTGAATTAAACATTGAAATAAATGGAGGTATTTCTGATACGGATCAATGTTTAGAGCTTTTAAATGATTTTGATGGGGTTATGGTTGGCAGATCAATATATAAATATCCACTAAGATGGGCGGATATTGATCAAAAAATTTATGGAATTAATAAAAAATCCAAGACCAGATCGCAAATAATATTATCTTTAATACCTTACATAGAAACACATTTAAAGAAAGGAGGAAATACTTGGGATATTTGCAAACATCTAGTTAACTTAGTTGAAAGCATCCCAAAAGCAAAAATTTGGAGAAATGAGATCTCAACAAAATCTATCAAAAGAGAATTAGAAATCGATTATCTTGTAGATTTAACTTCTAAACTTGAGAATATGGATTTCTAGCTTTACAAACTAGGAGAACCTTCCTCATTTGAAACCCCTCTTCTTCTTCTACTTCTACCACTTTCGTACTCAGCATTTTCAGAAGAGTTTCCGTAACTCCTATCTTCCCAACCTTCTGCACCAGAAGGTTTATTTGAGTCTGAATAACCCCCGCCATAACTAGCATTATTACCTCCACCGTTATAACCTCCGCCATAACTAGCATTGTTACCTCCACCATAACCGCTATTATTACCTCCACCACCACCATAACCGCCATTATTACCTCTACTGTTATAACCCCCACCGTAACTGGCATTATTACCGCCACCGTTATAGCCTCCTCTTCCACCTCGTCGGGGACCACCACCACCTCTTGGCTCAGCCTTATTGATTCTTAAAGGCCTTCCCATTAATTCTGTACCTTGCAGACCTTCAATAGCTGTGGCTTCAATTTCTTCATCTGTCATTTCAACAAATGCGAAACCTCTTTTTCTTCCTGTATCCCTTTCCAAAGGGAGAGAACAATTTAAAACCTCGCCAAAAGGTGCAAACAATTGTAGAACATCTTCACGTTCTGCACGGAAAGGCAGGTTACCAACAAAAATACTCACTTGAAACTCAACTTAAAATTACCTAATTAAAAAAACTACTAGAAGTAGTTTTATAGCATTGCCTTATTATTCTACTCCAATGAACACCATTAATGTAAAAAGTTGAAAGAGATTCAAAGTAATAATTTTTTCTTCCAATTATTTAATTCTATTTCGACTTGATCAAAACCCGTACCCCCTTTGCTAATTCTTGACTTGACAACATTTATTGGCTTGAGATTTTCGTAAATGTTTTTTTCAAATTTTGGATGAAATTTTTTAAATTCATCTAATTCAAGATCTTTAAATAAAATTTTTCTTTCCAAGCAATTTTTTACGATTTCACCAACTATCTGATATGCACTCCTAAAAGGAACATTTTTTCCAACTAAATAATCTGCTAAATCAGTTGCATTTGAAAAATCTTTTTCTACAGAATTAGTTAAGTTATTAATATTAAATTCAATGCCCTCATTTATCAAAATAGTCATTGCTTTCAAGCAGGAAGATATAGTCTTCACAGTATCAAATATCGGCTCTTTATCTTCTTGAAAATCCTTATTATAAGCGAGTGGAACGGCCTTAACCATAGTTAATAAGGCTTGTAGATGACCATAAACTCTGCCTGTTTTACCTCTGATTAATTCTGGAACATCAGGATTTTTTTTCTGTGGCATTAAACTACTTCCTGTTGCACATTTATCCGTTAATTTCGCAAAAGAAAATTCATCAGTAACCCATAATATAATTTCCTCGGAAATTTTACTTAAATGAGACATAACTAATGCAGAAGCAGAAACGAATTCAATAGAAAAGTCTCTATCGCTAACTGCATCAATACTATTTTGATAAATTTTTTCAAACCCCAATTCTTGTGCCGTAAAGCTTCTATCTATTTTAATTTTTGTGCCCGCCAATGCTGCCGCACCTAAAGGAGATGTATTCACTCTAGATCTAACCTCTTTAAATCTTTCGCGATCTCTTTGAAACATCTCTAAGTATGCCAACATATGATGTGCAAGGGATAAAGGTTGCGCTCTCTGCATATGGGTATAACCAGGAATTAACGTGTAAACATTTTTTTTTGCCACATGAAATAAAGATTTTTGTAAATCAGTTATTAAATATTCAATTTTATCAATCTCTTTCCTCAACCATAGTCTGATATCAGTAGCAACCTGATCATTCCTACTTCTACCAGTATGTAATTTTTTGCCAGTTTCTCCAATTAAATTTATAAGCTTTTCTTCAATACAATAATGAATATCTTCCGCAGGAGGGCCAGGAAAAAATTTACCCTCCAAAAATTCAATTTTAATAGTCTCTAAGCCAGTAATTATTTTTGTAGTATCTTCTGCAGATAAAACTTTTGTTTTGCCAAGCATTTTTGCATGAGCAATAGAACACTCTATATCTTCAATTATTAATGTGTTATCAAAAGAAATTGAAGCATTAAATTTTTCAATAAAAGGATTAAGACTGTTATCAAATCTATTACTCCAAACTTTTGCCATATGAAAAATATACTCTAGTTATTTCTAATAAAGCATTTTTTTGTATATGTGACAAAATATCTATTTCAATTTAAATACTACGATAGATGCATCATCCTCTAAATGCCTATTTCTTCCTGTAAAATCATCTAATGATTTGAAAATCTTATTCAAAATTTCTTGAGATGAATAACATTGCTTACAAAATTTTTCTAATATTTTAATCAACCTTTCTTCATCAAACCTTTCACCTAATACATTAGAAGTATCTGTTACGCCATCTGTGTAATAAAGTATCAAATCATTTTGTTCTAACTTAACCTCGCCACAATTATACTGAGCATCTTTTTGTAATCCAAGAACAAGTCCTTCTGTATCTAATTTTATAATTTTTTGTTCAGAACTTTTCCACAATAAAGGTGGATTATGAGCAGCATTTGCATACCTCAATCTTTTTGTTCTTGGATCATAATCTGAATAAAATAAAGTTACGAATCTATGAGATTGATCTAAATCGTTAATAGCCAATTGATTTAAATCGTGCAAAATCCTATCTGGAGGTAGACCTGTCAAAACCTCCGCACGAAGCATTCCTCGTAGCATTGTCATCAAAAGACCAGCAGGAATTCCTTTACCCATAACGTCTCCAACAACTAAAGCCCACCTTGCCTTTTCTTTTTTCTTTTCAGAAATATTAGTTTTCAAAGACATAAAATCATAGTAATCACCTCCCAACTGGAGTGCAGGTCTGCAATGAGCTGCAAGATCAACACCATATATAGTTGGACAAAAATCTGGCAAAAGCTGCGATTGTATTTCAGCTCCTATAGAGATCTCTCTATCAACATTTTCATGGTTTTTTTTAGCCTTTATTAATAAATAATTTTCTAATCCAAGAGTAAGACAATTAACAATGAAATTAAAATTAGCATCTTGAATAATTGATTGATTTGAAATTTCATTATGAAAAACATATATAAATCCTCTGCTCTTTCCCCTAGATACCAACTTATGTGTTTCAACTTTGTAATTTTTAAAGTTATTTTTTAAAGTAACCTCAAAATTAATAACATCCTTTAATTTAGAATTTTTAGAAAAACTAAATTTTAAGAAATTATCTAAATCCTCTTTAATTTTAAAATATTTAATATTTGCTGAAATCCTAATATTTTCAAACCATAATTCACCTTTATCTGTAAGAGGAATTATTAACACTAGTTGTTTACCAAACATATGTTTAAACAACAAAGAAATATAATCAAGAAATTTATTAATATTTGAAAAAGATCTTAAATAATAACTTAATGAAGATGCTATCTCAGAAAATTGTTCGTTATTTATGGAAGAATTATTTGCATTTTCTAAAAAATTTTTAATCACTTTATTAGAATAAAATTTTTCTTTTTGATAATTGATCAAGACAAAATAAATGTATAAGTATGTTTTAACATTAAAAATAAGATTTTAAAAATTAATTAAATATTTATTTATCGGAAAGCAAAGCTTCAATAAATTCGAAACTATTAAAAGGCCTTAAATCTTTTATTCCCTCACCAGCTCCAATAAATCGTATTGGCAAATTAACTTCAGATGAGACAGCTAAAGAAACTCCTCCCCTAGACGAACCATCCAACTTAGTAAGTATTGCACCACTTAAATTTGCAGATTTTGCAAAACTTTTTGCTTGATTTAATCCGTTTTGTCCTTGACTTGCATCTAGAACTAATAAAGATTCAACTTTTGCATTTGGAACTTTTTTATCAATAATTTTTTTTATTTTTGAAAGTTCCTCCATTAAATTATTTTTTGTTTGTAATCTGCCTGCAGTATCAACTAGCAATAAATCACTATTTCTTTTTTTTGCTGAATTAATTGCATCAAAAACCACGGCAGCTGGATCAGCATTTTTTGATTTATTAAAAATCACATCAACATTACTTCTTTCACCCCATACCTTTAATTGCTCAACTGCTGCAGCCCTAAAAGTATCTGCAGCAGCTATCAAGGTTTTATAGTTACTTCTTGAAGATAAATATGCAAGTTTTCCTAAAGTTGTAGTTTTTCCAACTCCGTTGACACCAACTAATAACCAAACATTTAATATTCCTTGTTGAGGAACCAAAAGATCTATACCTGAATCTTTAATTGGTTTATTAATAATTGATCTTAATTCCTCTTTCAGAAATTTAATACCTTCCTCCCCTCCTACAACTTCTTCATTTAATTTCTTCCTAAGAGAGTTAATTACTTTATCTGTAGAAAAAGTACCTACATCAGCTCTTATTAACAAGGTTTCCAAATCATCAAGAGACTCTGGAGTAAGAGGATCATCACCTAATTTATCTAATAATTCTGTAACAAATCCTTTTCTAGTCTCTTCTAAACCTCTTCTTAATTTTGTTAACCAGTCAATTTCATCTATTGATATTTGATTTATTTTTTTACCTTGGGCAGCTAAGACCATGGCTGACCAAGTAAATTCATCATTAAATTCTCCTAATTCCGATTCAACATCATTTTTCAGAAATGGAGATTTTATTTGAAAATTTGAACTTTCAACAAAGTCTTTTTCTTTATCCTCTTCTTTTTTTAATTCTGCTTTCTTATCCTCTTCTTTTTTTAATTCTGCTTTCTTATCCTCTTCTTTTTTTAATTCTGCTTTCTTATCCTCTTGCTTTTGTTTTAAAAGGGCATAAGCTTGTGCAGCCCATTCTTTAGAACTATCTGAATCAGTATTAATCATTAATATTTTTAAGTCGAATTTAATTAAATTGTAAATTATTATTTATTATTTACAAATTTTTTATTTGACTTTAACTGTTTGCAATCTTCTCAAAACACCATTAATAAATTTTCTTCCTTGTGAATCACTATATTTATTAGCTAAATTTACCGCCTCATCACAAGCAACTGCTATCGGAGTTTTCAAAAAATGGATATCTACGTAAGCCAAGCGTAAAATATCGCGATCAACCCTCGGTAATCTTTTAAGCCTCCAACCTTCCATTACCTGATCAATTTCATTATCAATAATTTTTATATTGTTTATGACATTTAAAATTCTTTGATTAACTTCTTCGCGAATATTTTGCTGATTACTGGAAAGTATTAATTGTGGAAAATCTAATGTATATGAAAGTATATTCATAACTCCCTCAATTTTTTGGAGTGATTTCTTGATCTCTTCTCTGACATTTGCATAAGTAAAGCTTGAACCTTCTTGTAACTCACTATCCAATATATGCTGAGATGCATTTTCTAAATCAGATTCACAATTATCTAATTCATCTCTGCAATGGTTAATTAGAGAATCTAAAGCTGAATCATAAATCTCTTCTATTTGAGATTTAGTCAATATCAAATCACTTTTGTCTTTAATAAGACCCAGTGAAAGTAATGATAATTCTCTAGAAAGAGTTCTATTACTATTCATTTATTGAAATTAAGTAGAAGAGGTATTTGTTGAAGCTCTTAGTTGAGAAAATAATTTTGAAAAAGTTGGATTACTATTATTATTTTTATCATCTGGATTAACAATACCAGCTGAAATTATAGTTTTGAATGCATCCTCTACAGATATATTTAGATCTTTAACAGAAGACTCAGGAACCAAAGTGTACCAACCGGTTGTTGGATTAGGTGCTGTAGGTATGAAGACACTTAACAAATGTTCTTCCGACTCAGGTTGAAGAGACGAGCCAACATCTCCAGTAACAAATCCAATGCTAAATAATCCTTCACGTGGGTACTCTACTAAAACAACTCTTCTAAATCGATTCGATTTATTACTAAGAAAAGTTTCAAGCAATTGTTTGAGAGTTTTATAAACAGCTCCTGCAACTGGGATTTTTGATAAAGTGCCTTCTCCAAATTCTAAAAGCCATCTTCCAACAAAATTCCGAGCCATCAATCCTATTAGCAAGATCGCGAGGAGTGGGACTGTTAAACCTAATGTTAAATTTATTAAATCTTGTAATAAAGGGTTAAGAGTAATAAAAGGGTTTAATTGTTTTGGAACAGACGTTACTAAAGTTAAAACAAATTTGCTTACAAGAGATGACAACCAAATAGTCGTTGCTAGAGGTATAACCACTAACAAACCGGCTATAAGGTCATTTTTTAGATCCTGTTGGAGCCTAGATCCTAGGTTAGAACCTTGATTTTGATTAGATTCAACCAAATTAACTTTTCTCACTAATATAAACTTTAATAATAATTTACCTGTTTTTAACGAGTAAAGATATGTTTTCTTTTAATAAATTTAAATTATTTATTAGTTTCTTTTTAAAATATGAAACTTTTACAAAAATTTATCCATAATATAGAGATGATAAGCCCAAATAAAAACAAAATAGAACTAAGCAAAAAACTTAAAGAAAGAGCATTATTAGAAGGCTTTACAATCTACGGAATTGCCTCAATACCAGGAAGTTCTCGTCTTAAACTAAGAAATGATGCTCTCGAGAGATGGTTATCTCAAAACTACCATGGTGATATGAAATGGATGGAGTCAGAAAAAAGAAAGAATATAGAATCTCTTCTAGAAGGTGCAAAAAGTGTTTTTAGTGTGGGATTTTCATACTTGAATGAGCAAAATAAAAATAATAAAAAATTTAAAGTAGGTAAATTTGGCCAAGGAGAAGATTATCATAAAGTGATTCGGAAAAAACTAAAAAATATTGGTAAATGGCTAAATGATGAAGTTCCTGACTGCAAATGGAAAATCTGTGTTGATACATCTCCTCTTTTAGAGAAAGCATGGGCTGAAGAGTCAGGTCTAGGATGGATAGGAAAAAATAGTAATTTAATTAATAGAAATCACGGTTCATGGTTTACTTTAGGCTTCATAATTCTTACAAAAGATTTAATTCCAGATAAGCCTCAAGAATCCCTTTGCGGTAAATGTGATAAGTGTATTGTGATGTGTCCTACAAATGCAATCGTGGAACCTTTTGTAATAAAGTCAGACTTATGTATCGCTTATCACACCATTGAAAATAGGAGTGAAAAAATACCAAAAAAAATTGAAAAAAATTTAAATGGATGGATTGCAGGGTGCGATATATGTCAAGATATATGCCCTTGGAATAAAAATATTCCTTACAACAATAGTCTGGAAACAAGGCCTAAAGAATGGATTACAAAACTTGATATTAATTCTTTAAATTGGGATGATAAAAAATGGGAGGACAATCTTAGAGAATCGACATTTAAAAGAATAAAACCTTGGATGTGGAAAAGAAATATGAAAGCAATACTCAAAAATAAATATTAGTTATGAAAAAGTTATTATCAAAAATATTATTTCTATTTGTTTTAGCAAACTGCTTTACACAAACAGAAAAAGCAAAAGCTCTTGTACCTTATTATTATTTTCCTCAAGTTAAAAATCTAAAAAAAGAAAGTTTGTCAATTGGTAACAACGCATATCAACTTTTATATTTTGGGCAAATTAAAGAAAGCCTTAATTTAGCCAAATTAGCTATAAAAATAAATAAATCCGACGAAAAACTATGGATGATTTTATCTGATACACAATTAGCAAATGACTTATACAAAGATGCATTAATATCATTAGAAAAAGCAGAAAAAATTAATTCAACGATCAGTGAAATACATTTTGCTAAGAGTAATATTTATTTAAAGCAATCAGATAAAGAAAATGCAAAAATAGCTTTAAAAACTGGATTAAAAATAGAACCAGATAACTATAGGGCTATTTTTCAATTAGGAAATATCTACTTAATGCAAAACAAATATAGCTCGTCTATTAATTTTTTCGAAAAAGTAACTAAAATAAATCCTGATTTTTGGCAGGCAATTAACAATGTTGGCTTGGCTTATTTTGAGCAAAATAAAATAAACAAATCTATTAATTCTTTTGAGAAAGCAATTTTAATTAATGAAAATGCAGAACCATTACTTGGACTTGCATCATGTTTAAGCAAACGAGACATTAATAAAGCTTTGGTATTAGCAAAAAAAGCTTTGAAGAAAAATCCTAAATATGTTGAATACGACTATAGAAAAGAACAGTTATGGGGTGAAAAACTGCAAAAAGCAACTGAAATCCTTTTTCAAAATGAAGAACTTTTAGACGATATCAAAATAGCAAAATCAAAAATAAATAAATAAACTTCCTAATTTTCAAGACTGGAAATTATTTTTTTACCTATTAGTCTTAATTTAGTTAAACAAAGCAAATCGATTTGCATATTAATGAATAAAGGAAAATTCACCTCTATTTCGCTCCAAGAAGAAATGCAACGTTCTTATCTGGAGTACGCAATGAGCGTAATAGTTGGACGTGCTTTGCCTGATGCAAGAGATGGACTTAAACCTGTACAAAGAAGGATTCTTTTTGCGATGCATGAATTAGGTCTAACGCCTGACAGGCCATTCAGGAAATGTGCCAGAGTAGTGGGAGATGTACTTGGCAAATATCATCCTCATGGAGACCAGGCAGTATATGATGCTTTAGTAAGGTTAGTACAAAATTTTTCAACGAAATACCCAATACTAGATGGACATGGGAATTTTGGATCAGTTGATAATGATCCACCCGCAGCTATGCGATACACAGAAACTCGTCTAGCGCCTATTGCTGACGAAGGATTTCTCGCGGAAATTGGTTCAGAGACAGTAAATTATTATAAAAACTTTGACGGTTCACAAGAAGAACCAGAGGTTCTACCTGCACAATTGCCATTTTTGTTACTAAATGGGTCTTCAGGAATTGCAGTTGGGATGGCAACAAATATTCCACCTCATAATCTAGGAGAAATTGTAGATGGACTGATTTCTTTAATTAAAAACAAAGATTTAAGTGATGAAAAACTATCAAATATTATTAAAGGTCCAGACTTTCCAACGGGTGGAGAATTAATTTACAATCAATCTCTTAAAGAGGTTTATAAAAATGGAAAAGGGTCAATTACAATTAGAGGAGTAATTGCAAAAGAAGAACTAAATTTTGGTAAAGGAAAACATAAAAAAAATGCTCTAATAATATCTGAACTTCCCTATCAGATAAGTAAAGCCGGTTGGATTGAAAAGCTTGCAGATCTTGTAAATACAGGCAAAATATATGGCATTTCTGATATTAGAGATGAAAGTGATCGAGACGGAATGAGAATCGTAATTGAATTAAAAAAAGATTCAAACAGTGAGATTGTAATTTCAAATTTATTTAAAAAAACAGCACTCCAATCAAACTTTGGGGCTATTTTTTTAGCACTTATCAAAGGAAAACCAGTTCAACTTACATTAAAAAAATATCTGGCTTATTTTCTCGAATTTAGAGAAGAAACAATTAGAAAAAGGACAACATATTTTCTAAGAAATACATCAGATAAGCTAGAAATACTTGAAGGCTTATCTTTAGCAACGAAAAATATAAAAAATATAATTGAAATTATTCAGACTTCAGAAAATAGTGCAGAAGCGAAATTGAAGTTAATTAATAAACTTAATTTTAGTGAAAAACAGGGAAATGCTGTTTTAGACATGCCACTTAAAAAATTAACGAATCTTGAAAGGCAAGCTATAGAAATTGATATTAGGAAGTTAGAAGAAAAAAAGAAATATCTAACTCAACTTTTAAAAGATAGAAAGTTATTACTTGAATTATTAATTGAAGAATTAACAATATTAAAAAAGAAATATAATGTAAAACGTAAAACAAAAATTCTAAAAAATATTAATCAAGATAACGAAATACAAACGATTAATGATCAAATACTAAATGATTTAATAAATAAAAAGACGAAATTATGTATTGACAACAGACTTTATTTAAAAAAAATAATTTTTAGCAATTATAAAAAATCTTTTGAAAATGAAAATAAAATTATCGATAATAAAAGTCTTCAAAATTTTATTTGTAATATCAATAAAAATTTAAGAATTATTGGAATTACATTTACTGGAAAAGTTTTCCAAATTGATTGGAAATCGAATATTAATGTTGATTTTAAATTAGACTATAAAGCCATCGGTACAATAGATCCAAATGAAATAATAAATTTCCATTCTATTGATGAAGAAGAAAAAAATTATTTATGTACACTAAATTCAGATGGGCGATTTAAGAAGGTTCTTTTTGATGATGATATGGTCAAAAGCAATAGAAGTTTTACGATAACTAAATTAAAAAATAATGTAAAAATAATTGATTCTTTTTTTACTAATGGTAATGAATCTCTAATAATATTAACTTCCTTAGGAAGAATATTTAAATTTGATTTGTCTGATAGAAATATAGCTGCAAGTAATAGAAATTCCCAGGGTTTATTATTTATAAAAACATTGCCAACTGAAAAGATAGTTTCTGCCTGTAAAAGCAATACAGGAAAAAATATTTATTTAATTTCCCAAAAAGGAACAGTTCTTTGTCTTAATAATAATGAAATTTATTATGCCAATAATTCATATTTAGGTTATTTAAGTGAAAAGACTAGACTAAAAAACGATTATTTTATTAAAATAATAACAAGCAATCAATTACTTGAGATTGAAACAAATAAAAATAAATCTTCTAGATTAAATTTCGATAAATTAAATTTCAGTAATAATAAAAGTATTTTTTTGAGAGATATCCTCAAGTTTGAAAAAGATGATTTCATTAAAAGTTGTATTAGATTTGATAACTGTCTCGATTAAGATTTATATTCATTTTCAACCCAATCAAGATACTCTTGATTAATCGTTCCTGTTACATAAGAACCAGTAAAGCAACTCATTTCAAGATCTTGAATATTAGTATCACATATTATAGATTTTCTTAAATTTTCAATACTTTGATAAACAAGATTATCAATTTCTAATTTTTGAGCTATTTCAGTTATTGTTCTATCATGAGCTATCAGTTCATCTCTATTAGGCATATTAATTCCGTAAACATGTGGATAACGAACAGGAGGCGCCGCTGAAGTAAAAAATACTTTATTTGCTCCAGCGTCTTTTGCCATTTGAACAATTTCTTTTGAAGTAGTTCCTCTAACAATCGAGTCATCTACTATTAAAACATTCTTATTTTTAAATTCTGCACTCATAGCATTTAACTTTTGTCTTACTGATTTCTTACGTTTTTGCTGCCCTGGCATTATAAATGTTCTTCCAACATATCTATTTTTAAAAAAACCTTCTCGATACTCAATACCCAACTTCCTTGCTACTTGCATAGCCGCTGGTCGAGATGAATCAGGAATAGGCATAACAACATCTACGTCCCCTGACCTGATTTTTTGCTTAATTGTTTCTGCTAAATAATCGCCCATTTTTAAACGGGCTTTATAAACAGAAATCCCATTCATGATTGAATCTGGCCTAGCTAAATAAACATATTCAAAAGCACAGGGAAATAACCTTGGATTTTCTGAACATTGCTTTGAAAAAAACTCACCTTGATTATTTATGAAGATAGCCTCTCCAGGTTTTACATCTCTCACAACTTGATAATCATTATTCTCCAGAACTAATGACTCACTTGCAACCATCCATTCCTCTTTTTGGGTTAATAAAGAAATTCGTCTACCGATTACAAGGGGTCGAATACCAAAGGGATCTCTAAAAGCCAATAAACCATGCCCTGAAATTAATGCAATTGATGCATATGAACCTTGAATTCTTTTATGTAAAGACTTAACTGCATTAAAAATAATATCTGGCTCTAACTCCTTATTATGAATTTGTTCTTGTAACTCAGTAGCTAAAACATTTAAAAGCATTTCTGTATCACTAGAAGAGTTTGTGTGTCGCTTATCAATATTAAATAACTGTTTTTCTAACTCTCTTGTATTAGTAAGATTTCCATTATGAATTAGAACTATACCGTATGGTGCATTGACATAAAACGGTTGAGCTTCCTCAACACTTTCTGCTGATCCTTTTGTTGCATATCTAACATGTCCTAATCCAATTCTTCCTATCAAATTCCTCATATCTCGAGTTCTATATGCAGTATTAACTTGGCCTTTCGCTTTATGTATATGAAAAACAGTGCTCTCCATCGTAGCAATACCTGTTGAATCTTGACCTCTATGCTGCAAAAGCAATAAGCTGTCGTAAATTTGCTGATTTACATCATCTGAGGATACAATTCCAACTATTCCGCACATAATTTAATTTCTAAAAAATTCGATCAATTGAAAAAATATATTCATACTAAAGGTAGCTTGAAATACTATTATTAAATTTTTCGGTTAATTTCTCAACCTCAATATTGCAAATTTCCATATTTTCAACATTTATTTTTAAGCTCTCTTGAGAAACATATCCTATTTTTTTAACGTAAATAGTTTTAGGTAAATCGTGTTGAATCGCATTAAGATAATTTAACCAATTCAATTCATTTTTTTTATTCACAGAAAAAACTATCCTTGATCCTCCCTCAGAAAAAAGAACATTATCTAAACGGTTGTTATTATTTTCTAAATCAATTACTGCACCCTTAGATGACAAAATACAACATTCTGATAAAGCTACAGCTAATCCTCCATCACTTATATCATGAGAAGATTCAAGAAAATCTTTTAAAATCAAAGATCTCAGAAAAGTCTGACAATATTTTTCGTCATGCAGATCAATTTTGGGAGGTCTGCCAGTAATTTCTCCATGAAAATATTCCAAATAAGAACTGGCAGCTATTGTCGATTCTGAAGCAGTAGAACCTATTAACCATATTTGATCATTAATATTTTTCCATCCACTACTAATAGCTTTTTCCACATTATCTATTTTCCCAACCATACCAATAACTGGAGTAGGATTTATAGGAGTAATTTCATTATTTTGATTTTTTGATTCATTGTAAAGAGAAACGTTACCTCCAGTAACTGGAGTTCCTAAATCTATACATGCTTTAGAGATTCCATCACAAGAAGATGAAAGCTGCCAATAACCGATATCAGTTTCGGGTGAAGAAAAATTTAAATTATTTGTAATTGCTAATGGTTCAGCTCCAACACAACTTACATTTCGAGCAGATTCAGCTACCGCAGCTATGCTGCCTCTAAAGGGGTCAAGAGAAACCCATCTACTATTACAATCTACAGAAACAGCGACACCCGAAAAATTCTTTTTTTTATTTTTTTCATTTTGTTCTCTTAATCTAATTAAAGCAGCATCTGATTCTCCTGGTTTAAAAATTGTATTTGCTTGTACCTGATAGTCATATTGATTGTATATCCACCTCTTAGATGCTATTGAGGGATTAGAAAGAAGTTTTAAAATAATTTGAGAAAGCGAAAAATCATTATTTTCTTTTATTGATAATATTTTATTATCTTTAATTTGAGGTAATTTCTCTTCTGTCCATTCCCATTTTTTTAATAAAGAATTAGGGGGGCTTTTCATTGCCTTATGAATATTAATAGGAGTATCATCAGACAAAGCAGAAGTTGGAATTTGAGCAGCGATTTTACCTTTATGCGAAATAATAACCTCTTTAGTTGGAATAACTTCTCCAATTACTTTCGCAAATAGTCCCCATTTTTCATATTGATTAATCAGATTAGTTACTTTTTCTTTTTTTACGACAAGTAACATTCTCTCTTGAGATTCAGATAACAAATATTGATAAGGTGTCATATTTTCCTCTCTTGCTGGTACTAGATCCAAATCAATTGATATTCCTAAACCTCCATTGGAAGCCATCTCAGCACTACTGCATGTCAATCCTGCGGCTCCCATATCTTGAGCTGCAATAACATCTCCGGTTTTAAAAGCATCTAAACAGGCTTCGATAAGACTTTTTTCAATAAATGGATCACCTACTTGTACAGCAGGTCGGTTATCTAAAGAACTTGTAGTCAATTCTGAACTAGCAAAACTTGCTCCACCAACTCCATCCCTACCAGTTGTATTTCCTACATATAATACTGGACTACCAACTTTATCAGCACCAGAACAAACAATCTCTTCAGTTTCCAACAAACCTAGCGCCATCACATTGACTAGTGGATTTCCTGAATAACTATTATCAAAATCAATTTCGCCACCTACGGTTGGCACTCCTACACAATTTCCGTAATGAGAAATACCTGCAACAACACCACGAAGCAAAGAAACATTTGATGAATTTTCGATATTACCAAACCTTAATGAATTCAAAACAGCAATTGGTCTTGCGCCCATAGTAAAAATATCTCTTAATATGCCTCCAACACCAGTTGCAGCTCCTTGAAAAGGCTCAATTGCAGAAGGATGATTATGACTTTCTATTTTAAATACAAGCTTTTGATTCTTTCCAAAATCAATCACCCCTGCGTTCTCTCCTGGTCCAACTAAGACATATTTTCCTTTAGTTGGAAAATTTCCTAAAAGTGGTTTTGAATTTCTATAACAACAGTGTTCAGACCACATTACGCCAAACATTCCTAATTCAGTTCTATTAGGTTCTCTTCCTAATCTTTTACAAATTTCTTTGTAATCATTTTCGGTTAAGTTTTCAATTTTAAGTGCTTCAAATAAATTATAAAGCTTTGGATTTGTAGGATTACTCATATGTCAGATCCAAGGGTCTTCTTCACTTTTATCACTGTAAGATCTTAATTTGTCATTATCATTATAAAAACTGTCTTGTTCAAATTTAAAATTTTGGTTTATATCTTCATCTTCCTCAAGCCAATTTTCCAGTTTATTAGAAGCTAAGTTTTTCATATCATCAAATCTATCAATAATTTTTTTTCCTTTTTTGAAAAATTCGTGCTTTATGCTTGATTTAATCAGAAACAAGTCATCTAAAGAAGGCAAAGAACAAAATACTAATCCTGGTTGTTGATCGTTTATATCTGAAATATTTAATTTCCATCTACTTGAACCAGGTATTTTAGGATTAGAACGTGATACTAGATAATATTTTATTTTACCTGTTTTCATTTCAAATAAAAAATCTGCAATAACTCCTATTTTTGAACCTTGGGAATTTATTAAGCTCGCCTCCATTAAAGTTGGAAACCTTTTTAGAGTTGCTAAATCAGAAATAGCTGGATCACCTTTTACATAAATTTCGTTTTCTATAATTTGACTAATTTGATTTAATCTCCAAACATTTCTTTTTAATTCGAAATTTGAGGGTCGAGAATACCACCCTAAAATCCTATGTACAGGAGGATGCATCCAGACATTTTCTCCAATACCATAATTAAGGGCCATATTACCCTTTACATTATGCTTCACTAATTCACTGAATAAAAACTCTTTTGGTAATTTCAAATTAAGAACGTACTTGAACAGGCATAACTAAATAAGTAAAAGAATTAAGATTATCCTCTGGAACAAAAACAGCTGGAGTTGTTGAAAGATTACATTTTAAAACTACATTTTCACATGAAATCACTTTTAAACCTTCCAATAAATATCTAACATTAAATGCAATATTAAATGTTTCTCCTGAATAAGAAACAGGAAGAGATTCACTTCCACTTCCTATATCTTGAGCATCAGCACTTATTAAAGCTAAGTCATTTTCGTCCAACTTGATCTTCACAACACTACTTTGTTGATCAGCTAAAACTGCTATTCTCTCTAATGATTCAATAAGTTTTTTAGTATTAAAAGTAAAAAGTTTAGAAAATGTATCTGGTATTAATTGGGAGTAATTGGGGTAAGTACCTTCTAGAGTTCTTGTTGTAATGATCTGATTAGAAGAAATAAAAACCACTTGTCCTTTATCATAAAATAATTTAATAGAACTTTCTGAGCTTTTTAAACTAACAAGTTTTTCAATTTCTCTTAGTGATCTTGTTGGAATAGTAACAGATAAGTTATCTTCGTTAGCTGCTGAATTTTCCGTTTGCAAAGAATTTTCTTCTTTACCAATTAAAACTACCGCTAATCTATGACCATCAGTTGAAGCTGATTCTAAATACTTTTGTTTAAACGTAAAATTAACTCCTGTAAGTAACTGTTTAGACTCATCATTACTACTTGCAAAAGTGGTCAATTTTAAAGCTTTCAAAAAAGCACTTGGATCAATATTTAAGGAAGTACCACTTTCAACAAATGGTAAATTAGGATAATCATCAGAAGGGATTCCCTTTAAATTAAATGAACCTCTGTCACTTTTAATCAAAATATTATCGGAATTTTCATCAACATCTAACAAAACAGGGGTTTCACTCGGTAATTTATTAACTATTTCTGATAAAAGTTTTGAAGGAATTGTAATCGCTCCACTTTTTTTTACAGTTGCATCAAAAGAAGTTTGTATACCTAAATTCAAATCAAATCCTGTTAAGCTTACTTTATTGGTTCCTTGATCAGCAGTTAAAAGAATATTTGCAAGTATAGGATGAGTTGGTCTTGAAGCAACTGCTTTACTAACAAGTTGAATTGAGTTATTTAATTCAATTTGATTGCAAATAATCTCCATCGGGCTTTAAAACTTTTCTACATTAAATATACTTTTTTCGTTTATGAAATTCAATAAACCTTATTTATCTATATATATCTATTTAATTAATTAATATATTAAAAAAAATAAATAGTATTAGTAGTTCCTGGGGAAATGTGGAATAGTCGTAAAATAATAATTATATAGAGAGATCTTCAAAATTTAATAAGTGGAAAAAATTTTTAAAATGTGAAAATATTTTGCTATTGCAAATTATTCAATAATCAATTCAACAAATTTAATTTATTTTCCCAGAATTTTTCACAAGAAAAAACAATTTTTAGTGCATTTCCACAGACACTAATAAATTTGGTTTTTTTAATATCCTAAAATGGTTGATATATCTTTTAAAGATGGTTCAATATTTTTTCTAAAAATTGCATCATTATTTTTAATTGCGCAATCGGGATCTTTTAAACCATTTCCTGTTAAAACACAAACTATAGTTGATTCTTTTTGTATCCTATTTTTATTTTTTATCAATCCAGCAACAGATGCAGCACTAGCTGGTTCGCAAAAAACACCTTCGTTAGCAAGTATTTTGTAAGCATAGATTATTTCTTCATCTGTTACGGATTGAAAGTCTCCTTTACTTTCTTTTTTTACAATTTTTGCTTTTTCTCGATTAACTGGATTTCCTATTCTGATTGCTGTTGCTATTGTCTCTGGATTTTTAACAACTATATTTTTCACTAATGGAGCAGACCCTTCAGATTGAAAACCCATCATTAATGGCAATTTTAAATTCTTTTTTAATTTTTTGTATTCATTAAAACCTAACCAGTATGCAGTTATATTTCCAGCATTGCCCATTGGAATACAAAGCCAATCTGGTGATTTTCCTAAATCATCAATTATTTCAAAGGCTGCAGTTTTTTGACCTTGTATTCGATAAGGATTTACAGAATTTACAAGATCTATTGGGTATTTTGAAGATAATTCCCTAACAATCTCTAGAGCTCTATCAAAGTTTCCTTTAATAGAAATTATTTCCGCTCCATACATTAATGCTTGAGCTAGTTTTCCTTGCGCAACAAATCCATCTGGTATTAGTACATAGGATTTTAAGCCTCCTCTTGAAGCATACGCAGCAGCAGCAGCAGAGGTGTTTCCAGTACTTGCGCAAATCACTGCCTCGCTACCTTCTTCTTTTGCTTTGCTGATTGCCATAGTCATTCCTCGATCTTTAAACGATCCAGTCGGATTAAGGCCATCATATTTTAAATAAACACTAGTTCCATTTCCAATTAACTTACTTAATGACTCACTTAAAATTAAGGGAGTATTTCCTTCATTAAGTGTGATGATAGGAGTTTTAGAACTTACTGGTAGATGTTGTTTATAAGCATTAATTAAACCAGGCCATCTTTTCTTTCTATATTTCAAACGAAATTTATTTTTGATTTTATCTAATAACAACATAATGATTTAATTTGATTTAATTTTATCTAAAGGAGAGCTCGTGAAAAAATCTAATAATTCAGAAATTGATTCTACTTTATTCATCACCTTGCTTAAAGCGTTAACATCCAGAATAACAGTTTTAGTTGGATAACCTTCAAAGAAATTGATCAAATTTATTTTTCCTTGTCCCAAATCGATACCTTTTACTACACTTGCCCGAAGAGCTAACATTCCTGTTCTTTCATCTTTTGCTTTTGGCGGATGTATTACTGTTGAAAGTCTCTTTAAGACTACACTTCCGATTTCGGAATAAACCAATTTACTTGCAATAGTTATCGGAAGCTCAAAATCTTTCTTTAATATTGATTGAATTTCATTATCCGGTGAACCGGTTGCTTTCAAAATTCTTCTTAATTTTTTTGTTGAATAACCTTCTTCAGAAAACTTTTTTAATGAATCTAATTTAATAGTTCTTGAGAAAACACTATAAATTATTTTGATATTTTCTGCAGATTTCACAGGTGGAGTATTAAATAAAATTTGATTACTAATCAAAAGAAGTAGTATTTTTGAAATAAAAAAATTGAAAGATTTCATTTTATATATTGGAACCAGCTGCAATTTTTACAAGTCTAACTACCCCTTTTTCTGTAACTTTTTTTGCTATATTAAAACCCATTTCTTTTGTGTAAGGTTCGTTTAAAAGTCTTGGAACCTTTTTAATAAAAATATCACTTGAATATCCAGGAACTTTCTGCAAAATATTTAGAAAATTTCTTAAAGGCTCTATATAATTAATTAAATCATTCAGATTGTTATTTCTATAAGAAAGGTTCAGTTTTATTGATTTTGGTAAGAAATTGTTTACGTTTTTTAAAAAGCTTAAACCTAGAAAATCTATTTGATTTGTAATACTTTCTACAATTTCGTTTCTTAAAAAACCACCTTTTGGTGAAAAAAGGAGATTAATTACTTCATCAAGAAGCTTTTCTAGGTCAAGATTTGTTTGTTTTGCCGCGTTAGATAATAGATCTTCTAGACGATCCCATTTAAATTTTTTATTATCAAAGAGCATTTCCTTTAAGCTTTCCCTTAGTTGTGGATCAGGATCTTCCATTAATCTTTTGGCAAAATATGGATAAGCTGCTCCAAGTATTTTAAAATTTGGGTCCACACTCAAAGCAATACCCTCTAAAGTTAAAAGAGATCTAATAATTAGTGCATAATAAGGAGGTAATTTAAAAGGAAATTTATACATAACTCCAGACATGTCATCAGTTACGCTTTTAAAATCCATTTTAGAAACCCCTTGTTCTACAGCGTTGGTGAAAACATCTTGAAAAGCTGGAACAATTGGTTCAAGATTAACTTCTTCTGATAAAAAACCTAATTTTACAAAATCTTTGGATAACTTATCAAAATTCTTGTTAACTAAATGAACAACAGCTTGAATTAATCCAGATCTCGATTCCCTTGATACTTCGCTCATCATTCCAAAATCTAGATAGCATAATCTTCCATCTTCCAAAGCTAATAAATTTCCCGGATGAGGATCAGCATGAAAAAAACCATGCTCTAAAAGTTGTTCTAAACTGCATTGCACTCCAATATCAATCATTTCATCGGGGTCAATACCTAGATTCTTAACATCCTCTAAATTAGTTAATTTAGTACCATTAATCCATTCCATTGTTAATACTCTTCTTGATGTTGTTTCTTTAAAAATTTTTGGGACAGCGATATTTTTGTTGTGTTTATGCATACTTCTAAATCTTTCGGCATTTTCAGCTTCGTTTAGGTAATCCATTTCTTCAAAAACTCTTTTCCCTAATTCATCAATTAAAGCAACTAGATCACTTCTTATTAGCCTGATATTGTTTTTTAACCAGAAAGCAATATTTCTCACAATATAAAGATCTAAAGTAATTTGTTCTCTTAATCCTGGTCTTTGAACTTTTACAGCTACAACTTCTCCGCTTTTAAGTAAAGCTTTATGAACTTGTCCTAAAGAAGCTGCAGAAATAGGTTCTTTATCTATTGATTGGAATATATCGCTAATTTTTGAATTAAGATCTTCCTCTATTAATTCCATTGCTTTATTGCCATCAAAGCCGGGTAATTGATCCTGTAATTCGGATAATTCTTCTAAAAGGATAGCGGGAATAATATCTGGTCTTGTTGATAAAGCTTGACCAGCCTTAACAAAGGCAGGACCAAGTTCAACTAATAAATTTGTTAATTGTTTTGCTCTAAATCTGATTTGCGTTTTTTTCTTTAATCTGCCTGTAATCTTATCCCAACCAATAGAGAAGAGATAAGCAAATATAGGAATTAGAGTTTGCCATAATCTTTTTAGTAATCTATTTGGATTTTTTCTATAAATTTTTGAAATTGTATCCGGATCATAATTTAACAATCCAGAGGCTTCAATAAAGTCAGTAAAATCTTCATTCATAACTTTATATTTTTAAACCCTTTATTTTTTTCAAAAAGAAGTTAATTTTTTTATATGAATTGTTTATCATGTTAATAAAATTAAAATTAGAAAACATTGCCTTAATAGAGATTATAGAAATTAATTTCGAAAAAGGTTTGAATATTTTTACTGGAGATTCTGGATCAGGTAAATCACTAATTTTAGATTCTTTGAATGTTTTATTTGGTGGCACTAATATACCCTTAAAACACTTAATTCGTCCAGGGAAAGAAGATTGCTCAATAGAGGCTAAATTCTCAATTTCATCTCAAGTTAAATCTTGGTTACATCAAAAGGGTTTTAAAAATTTAAGCTCAGAGCTAAATATCTTAAGGAGATCTTACAAGAAAAATAATAAGATTATTTCAAGATTCACTTTAAATGATATCCCTGCAAGTAAACAACTTTTAGAAGAACTCGGGTTACTTTTAATTGATTTCGCTGGTCAATCTGATGGTATTTTGTTTGATTCCTATGAATATAGAAGACTAATCATTGATGATTTAGGATCAAATGAATTAAGAGAAATTAATTTGAAAGTAAAAAATACTTGGAAAAAATATCAGATGCTAAAAGGACTTATGAAAGAAAAAATTGATAATTTAAATAAGCAAAAAGAAAATAATTTAGCTGTAAAAGAAATGTTAAATATTTTAGATCAAGCCAATTTAAGCTCTTCTGGTGAAATTATTGACTTAGAAAAGCAAGAAGATAAACTCGCTAATAACTTTGAAATAATTAATTCCATACAAGAATCATTAAATCATTTAAATAATTGCATTCATGAGGAACAATCAATAGGTTTTTTGATCAGTAAGTCAATAAAAAAATTAAATAAAGTTGTTGAATTTGATACTAAAATTGAGGACTTTAGAGATAAGTTGTTAATTATTCAAGATCAAGTAGAGACTCTAACCTGCGACTTTAAGTCATACATCCAAAATTTTGAAAAAAGTGAAGTAAGTTTAGATGAAATACAAAAAAGATTATTTTTCTTAAAAAATTTAGAAAAAACTTTTTCTTTAGAACTTCCTGAGTTAATACTCAAAAGAAAACAATTACACGATTATTTTTCAAATCAAAACTGTGATGATGATATAAAAGTCTTAGAACGAGAAATAAAGAGTCTTCAAAATATTTTAGATTCACTTTTTATCTTGCAGAGTTCTGAAAGGAAACAAATTGCTCATAATTTACAAAATTCAGTGATGGCTATTTTAAAAAATTTAGGATTAGAAAATGCTTTCTTTTCAATTCAATTCGAGGAAGTAAAACCTACTGCGGAAGGGATTGAAAAAATAAAATTCTTTTTTTCAGCAAATCCAGATCAAAAGCTTGCCCCTTTATCTAAAATTATTTCTGGTGGAGAGATGTCTAGATTTTTATTAGCCATTAAATCAATTATTTGTAAACAACCAAATACTTTTTTTTTAGACGAAATTGATAATGGTTTAAGCGGTAAATCATTGTCCTCATTAGTCAAACTAATTCAATCAATGTCTCAAAGAAAGCAAGTTTTGTGTATTACTCATCAACCTTTTTTAGCTGCTGCTGGTAAGGCTCATTTTAAAGTTAAGAAAAATGTAATTAACGGATTAACTTATACTTCTATTGCAAAGTTAAGAACAAAAAAAGAAAGACAAAAAGAAATCATAGAGTTAATAGGTTCAGGGTTTTCTGAGGCAAATGATTACGCTTCTACACTTCTTGATATAGGAGCTGCATAAAAGAAAAAAAATTACACTATAATAGGTTTTTTTAAATCATAAGAAGATTTAAACATGGTTAAAAAAACTACTACTAGTTTTGAAAAAGATAATATTATTCATATTAGAGGTGCTCGACAGCATAATTTAAAAAATATTGATCTCACTCTCCCAAGAAATAAATTTATAGTTTTTACAGGTGTGAGTGGAAGCGGCAAAAGTTCTTTAGCTTTTGATACCATTTTTGCTGAAGGGCAAAGAAGATATGTAGAAAGTCTTTCCGCTTATGCGAGACAATTTCTTGGCCAAGTTGACAAGCCAGATGTTGATAACATCGAAGGTTTATCACCTGCTATATCAATAGATCAGAAATCTACAAGTCATAATCCTCGATCAACTGTAGGGACCGTCACTGAGATACAAGATTATCTAAGATTATTGTTTGGACGCGCCGGAGAACCACATTGTCACCATTGTGGAACGCCAATTGCTCCTCAAACAATTGATGAAATGGTTGACCAAATACTTTTATTGCCAGAAGGTACAAGATATCAATTATTAGCCCCTGTTGTTAGAGGTAAAAAGGGAACACACGCAAAATTATTAAGTGGTTTAGCTGCTGAGGGTTTTGCTCGAGTAAGAATTAATAATGAAGTTAGAGAGCTAGCGGATAGCATTGAATTAGATAAAAATCAAACCCATAATATTGAAGTTGTAGTTGACAGACTAATTGCAAGAGAGGGTATACAAGAACGATTAAATGATTCTCTACAAACATGTCTTAAGCGAGGCGATGGTTTATCAATAGTTGAGGTCGTACCAAAAAAAGGTGAAAGCCTACCGCAAGGTTTAGATAGAGAAAAATTATATTCAGAAAACTATGCTTGTCCAATCCATGGCTCTATTGTAGAAGAGTTGTCACCTCGTTTATTTTCTTTTAATAGTCCCTATGGAGCTTGTCCAGATTGCCATGGTATAGGTTATTTAAAAAAGTTTACTGCTGATAGAGTTGTTCCAGATAAATCTTTGCCTGTATATGCAGCAATTGCTCCATGGAGTGAAAAAGATAATACATATTATTTTTCATTACTATATTCTGTAGGGCAAGCTTATGGTTTTGAATTGAAAACGCCTTGGAAGGATTTAACTGAATTACAAAGAAGTGTATTACTTTTAGGATCTGAAAAACCTATTTTGATTCAAGCAGATAGTCGTTTCAAGTCTTCTAGTGGTTTTGAGAGACCCTTTGAAGGAATTTTGCCAATTTTGGAGAGACAACTAAAAGAAGCTAATGGAGAATCTGTTAAACAAAAGTTGGAAAAGTATTTAGAACTAGTTCCGTGTAGGACTTGTTCGGGTAAAAGATTAAGGCCAGAAGCACTTGCAGTTAAAATTGGCCCTTATAACATAACTGATTTAACTTCTATTAGCGTTTCGGAAACCTTAGTACATGTAGAAAGAATTATGGGAATAAATAGCGAAGCAAAGGACAATATTTTGCTATCAGAGAAGCAAAAACAAATTGGCGAACTTGTCTTAAAGGAGATTCATTTACGTTTAAAGTTTCTTATAAATGTAGGGTTAGATTATCTTACACTCGATAGACCCGCTATGACTTTGTCGGGTGGCGAAGCTCAACGTATTAGATTAGCTACACAAATAGGTGCTGGTCTTACTGGAGTTTTATACGTCTTGGATGAACCTAGCATTGGCCTGCATCAGAGAGATAATGATAGATTGCTTGAAACATTAAAAAGCTTGAGGGATTTAGGAAATACTTTGGTTGTTGTTGAACATGATGAAGATACTATGAGGTCTGCAGATTATCTAGTTGATATTGGTCCAGGTGCTGGTGTTTATGGTGGAGAAATAATTGCTAAAGGATCATTTGATGATGTATTGAAATCAAAGAAATCTGTAACAGGAGCCTACCTGAGTGGACGTAAATCAATACCCACTCCAAAAGAAAGGAGATCTTCTGTTAAAAAAAGTATTATTTTAAATAATTGTGTCAAAAATAATTTAAAAAATATTTCAGTAGAATTTCCTTTAGGCAGATTAGTATCTGTTACTGGTGTAAGCGGAAGTGGTAAAAGCACATTGGTTAATGAGCTACTTCATCCAGCACTTTGTCATTCTTTAGGGTTAAAAGTTCCTTTCCCAAAAGGTGTTCAAGAGTTAAAAGGTATCAAAGCAATAGATAAAGTAATAGTTATTGATCAATCCCCTATTGGAAGAACACCAAGGTCTAACCCTGCAACATATACGGGTGCTTTTGATCCTATTAGACAAATTTTTACTGCTACAGTTGAAGCAAAAGCAAGAGGCTATCAGGCTGGGCAGTTTAGTTTTAATGTTAAAGGAGGAAGATGCGAAGCATGCCGTGGGCAAGGAGTTAATGTAATTGAAATGAATTTTTTGCCGGATGTTTATGTCCAATGCGAGGTTTGTAAAGGAGCACGTTTTAATAGGGAAACTCTTCAAGTTAAGTACAAGGGATTCAATATTTCCGATGTTTTAGAGATGACAGTTGAGCAAGCTGCTGAAACTTTTTCCGCTATTCCGCAAGCTTACGATAGGTTATCAACTTTAGTAGACGTTGGTCTTGGATATGTCAAATTAGGTCAACCAGCTCCTACACTTTCTGGTGGAGAGGCGCAGAGAGTAAAATTAGCAACTGAGTTATCCAAAAGAGCAACTGGTAAAACTTTATATCTTATTGATGAACCAACCACTGGTTTAAGCTTTTATGATGTTCATAAATTGATGGATGTAATACAACGACTTGTAGATAAAGGTAATTCAGTTATTGTTATTGAGCATAATTTAGACGTTATTAGATGTTCAGATTGGATAATTGATTTAGGTCCAGAGGGGGGGGATAAAGGTGGAGAAATTATAGTAGAAGGTACACCTGAGGATGTTGCTAAACATCAGAAAAGTTTTACTGCTAAATATCTTAAAAAAGCCCTTATATAGACATATTCTGTTGTATTTCTTCGTATTTGCTAGAAAAAAATTAAAAAATTTTTTTTTCTAAATTCTAAAATTTATAGTGGTGAATTACTTTTCTCTCAGTTTACTTTATGAAATCTGTTAAATCATTATGCTTTCTTAAGATTTCACTATGAAATTCAGCTTATTTGTATTAGAGAAGATTGATTTAGAAGGGGTTCAAAATGAGTTTAAAATTTTTACATTTACACCTCCATGGATTAATCCGTTCTAAAAATCTTGAGTTAGGTAGAGATTCTGATACTGGGGGCCAAACTAAATACGTATTAGAATTAATTAAAAGTCTGGCAAATACCTCAGAGGTTCATCAAGTTGATTTGGTAACCCGCCTAATTAAAGATAATAAAGTAAATAGTGATTATTCAAAAGAAGAAGAATTTGTTGAACCAGGAGTAAAAATTTTAAGATTTAAATTTGGCCCAAATAAATATTTAAGGAAAGAGTTATTATGGCCTTATCTAGACGAATTAACATATAGTCTTATTGATTTTTATAAAAGACAAAATAATAGGCCTAATTGGATTCACGCACATTATGCTGATGCTGGTTATGTAGGAGTTAGATTAAGTCAATATCTCAATATTCCCTTTATTTTTACTGGTCATTCATTAGGAAGAGAAAAAAGAAGAAAATTACTTGATGCAGGTTTAAAAATAAATCAAATAGAGAAAACTTATTTTATTAGTAAGAGAATTCGGGCAGAAGAAGAATCTTTAAAATTTGCAGATATTGTAGTGACTAGCACTAAACAAGAGTCTGTTCACCAATATTCACCTTATTCTTCTTTTGAACCTCAAAAAGCTAATGTAATCCCACCCGGAGTCGATCATAATAAATTTCATCATATTCATTCAACAACCGAGACTTCAGAAATTGATAATATGATGAATCCCTTTTTAAAGGATTTAACAAAGCCCCCTCTGCTAGCAATTTCAAGAGCTGTTAGAAGAAAGAATATTCCATCTTTGGTTGAGGCTTATGGAAGATCTGAGAAGTTAAAAAGAAAAACAAATTTGATTTTGGTATTAGGTTGTAGAGATAGTACTTCTAAACTGGATTCTCAACAAAAAGATGTTTTTCACGAAATTTTTGAAACGATTGATAAATACAATTTATATGGAAAAGTAGCTTATCCAAAAAAACATCATCCTGAGCAAATTCCTGCTTTATATCGATGGGCAGCTAGTAGAGGGGGCTTTTTTGTTAATCCAGCTTTAACTGAGCCATTCGGTTTAACATTGTTAGAAGCTTCTGCGTGTGGCTTACCTATAATTTCGACAGATGATGGAGGTCCAAAAGAAATTATCTCGAAATGTGAAAATGGTTTACTTGTTAATGTAAACGATAATAATAATTTAAAAGCTATTCTTGAAAAAGGTATATCAAATAATTCTCTGTGGAAATTATGGAGTAGAAATGGTATAGAAGGGGTACATCGACACTTTAGTTGGAGCAAGCATGTGAGTAATTATTTATCAATACTTTCAAATAGAAATTATATATCGACTACCGATTCATCGTCAGGCATCAAACATAGTTGTCTAAAAGGAACTTCTTCACTTATGAAGCCCCACTGATCAAATACTTCCGGATCAGAATGAGTTATTAGTTTGTTTTTTTCTGTTTTTTTTAATCTGAACCCTTTTTCAGATAATTTTTTCATTAATTTTGCAGTTTCTTCGAATCTGGATGCCATTGCATCAAGACTTGAACAGTCATTAGTTAAGCCATTATCTTCCCATGTAAAAAAACTCATAGTAAATTTTTTTATAGATAAACTTCTAAGACTATACTTAAAAATACAAGCAATATGTTAATTTTCCAAAAATTTTCTACTATTTTATCTTCTTTAATCCCTTTAAGTTCAAAATGATGATGTATGGGTGTCATTAAAAAAATACGTTTTCCTTGTTGAAAAAATCTTTTTGAAATTTTAAAAAAACTAACTTGAATAATTACTGATATTGATTCGATAATGAATAATCCTGAGATAATAAATACAGTGAAAAAACTGTTAGTTAGTATTGAAATAGAGCCTAAAATTGCTCCGATGCTTAGTGATCCCGTATCACCCATAAATATTTTTGCAGGGAATTTGTTGAATTTAAGAAAACCCATACATAAGCCCGACATTGAATAACACAAAAAACTAAATATAATTAATTCTTTTTCTCCTTTGAGTAAAATTTCTGTTCCAAGTCCATAAAAGGTTATTGAACTGCATCCAGCAGCTAATCCATCAAGACCATCACTTAAATTCACTGAATTGCTAAGACCAACTAAAGTAAGAAATGATATTGGTATGATAAACAGATAGGTTTGTATTCCAAAGTTATCAGAAATCATAATTAATGGATTTATAAAATTTGCTCTATAGGCTAACAATATAAAAATTATAGAAATTATTGACTGTAAAATAAATTTGTCTTTAGATTTTAAACCAGTATTTTTCTTGTTTTTAAAGCTTAAATAATCATCTAAAAATCCAATGAGAAAAAAACCTAAAGTGCAAAAAAACAAAAGTAATATTTTTATAGAATTAAATTTTATGCTTATAAATACTAGTAATATTAAAAAAGGGGCTATTATGAAAATACCTCCTGCTGTTGGAATATTTATTTTTGTTAAATGAAAAGATGGACCATCTTCCCTAATATTTTGGAATAAACCCAAATCGTAAATTTTGCTTAAACCAAATTTTGTTGAAAGTAAAGAAATAAAAAAAAAGGAAATATAAGTTGCAATTAAAAAAGGATTTTTAAAAATGTAAGAGGTTAGTATAAAAACAAAAATATTTACTAAAAATAAAGCGTTGAAGTTAAATCTTTTAATCTTCCCAATCATCTTCTGAAGGATCCTCTTCAGTTTTATAATCTTCTTTTTCTCCCATAAGAGCAGATAGTTCTTCTTCTTCAATTGTACTAATTTCTTGAGATTCGCCATCTTTTTCAGCCACAAGTCTGCCTGTATTTTCAAGCCAAGATAACAGGTCAGGTTCTTCTCTTAAAGGCAATACTGGAGCAGGATCATCTCTGTGATAACAAGTTAAAGCAGGATTGACTTCAGATATTTCATCTAATCTTATTTGCAATTTATTTGAATCCATTTTGAATATTCTTTTTCTATATAATAATACATAACAATCATACACCTAAAAATATTGTTTGATAAAGCAAATTTAAAGTATTTTTTAATTTGGCCATTATCTTTAACCATGACTATCTTATTTAAGGTATTTGGTTATTTGAGTCCTGAAGCTTTATTAATTAATAACTATCTTGTTTTCCTGCTAGTCTTTGGTCCTGGTCTTTTAGTTACAATCATAATAGTATTGAAAAGATTATAGATTCTTGAAAAAGCAACATTTCTAATTTTTATGGAGGCAAAGTAAATGGAGAAGGTAAAAAAAGTAGTTCTTGCTTATTCAGGAGGTGTTGATACTAGCGTTTGTATTCCTTACCTTAAGAATGAATATGGAATCCAAGAAGTTATCACTTTTGTTGCTGATCTTGGACAAGGTGAAGATTTAAAAGCTATTAAGCAGAAAGCATTGAATTCCGGTGCATCTGAAGCAGTGGTTGGTAATCTAGTAGATAAATTTGTTGAAAGGTATGCTTTTCCAGCTATAAAAGCAAATGCTTTATATTCTGAAAAATATCCTTTATCGACTGCGTTGGCTCGGCCTTTAATTGCACAAAACCTTGTAAATATTGCTAGAGAAATGAATGCTGATGCTGTCGCTCACGGATGCACAGGTAAGGGGAATGATCAACTTAGATTTGATTTAGCTATTAATGCTTTAGGACCTGATTTAAAAATCATCACACCAGCTAGAGAATGGAATATGAGTAGGGAAGAGGCTATTGCATATGGAGAAAAATTTGGAATTCCAGCTCCTGTATCTAAAAAATCACCATATTCAATAGACGTAAATCTTCTTGGTCGAAGTATTGAAGCTGGCATTTTAGAAGATCCTATGCAAGAACCTCCTGATGATGTTTTCTCAATGACTTCATCAATTGAAAATGCCCCAAATGCATCACAGGATATTGAGATAACTTTTAAAAATGGAGTCCCAGTTGGAATTGGCAATGATTTTTTGACTCCAGTAGAAATTATAAAAACACTTAATGATCTAGCGGGTAAGCATGGTTTTGGGAGAATAGATATGATTGAAGATAGAGTTGTTGGTATTAAAAGTAGAGAGATTTATGAAGTGCCAGGTCTCTTGCTCCTAATACAGGCTCATAAAGAATTAGAAAGTTTAACTTTAAATGCAGATGTAATTGACTTTAAAGGAACAGTTGAGAAAAAATGGGCTCAACTTGTTTATCAGGGATTTTGGTTTGGCCCCTTAAAACAAGCTTTAGATGCTTTTATTTCATCAACTCAAACGTCTGTTAATGGTAAAGTTAAAGTGAGATTACATAAGGGAAATGCAACTATAATAGGTAGAGTTTCTGAAAACAATTCTCTTTATAGAGAAGATTTAGCCACTTATAGTCATGATGATATCTTTAATCATGAATATGCAGAAGGGTTTATTTATATGTGGGGAATGTCAAATAAAACTTGGGCTGAAATAAACTTAAAAAATAAATAATTACAGGGAATTATTTAAATTATTTTAGTTTTCAGAATCTTCTTTTTTGGACGTTTCTTCTTTACTTATTTGGTTTGCTTTTTGATCGGAAAGTTTACTTTCATTTTCTTTGCTTTTCTCTAAATCATCTTTTTCACTTGCTTTCTTTTCTGCTTCTCCGGAATTTTTATTAGTTATTTTTGGAGTTGGAAGCGGACCCTCCTGTTTTACAGTCATATACCTTATAACATCTTCACCTAACCTCATGGCTTTTTCAATTTTAAAAATATGTTGTCCATCACCTATATGACTTAATTGGACGTAAATACCCTCTCTATGTTTTGCTATTTGATAAGCGAGCCTTCTTTTGCCTCTCATTTGACTGTCAAGAATCTTTCCTCCAAACTCCTTTAGAAGCTTGTTGTATTTCTCAATATGATTATTAACATCATCTTCCGCTATGTCCGGGCGGAGGATATACATGGTTTCGTAATAGGATTGTTGATCAGTCATGTTTTCAGACAAGGTCTTTGGCTCATAAAAAATAATGAGCGTCTGTTCATTCTTTAAGATACATTACGATGGTCAATTTTTTAAAATAAAAAAAAGAATTTGTTTAAAGATAGTTTTTTATTGCATCATGCATTACGTTAAATGGAATTTCTAAACCATCTGTCCAGAATGATAGTGATTTTGCTCCTTGAGCAATAAGCATTTGAGTTCCATCTATTGTTCTACACCCTTTTTTTTCGGCAAGTTCCAAGAGTGGGGTTGGCGTTGGGTTGTAAATAAGATCGTAAACAATTGATTTGGAACCAAGAGATTTCCAAAAATCATCACCAAAAGGTAACAAATTTTCAACTTTTTCCTGCTTTTTCATTCCTACTGGAGTTGTATTAACAATTAAATTCGCTTCTTCAATTATGCTACTTATCTGGCTATGACTATCTATTAAACCTTGAATTTCATTTTGTGTTTTAAAATTATTAACTAAATCATTTAAAGAAGTTTTATTACGTGAAACTACCGTAATTTTTGAAAAATTTAAATTCAAAAGCCCTTGAATTACAGATCTTGCCGCGCCTCCAGAGCCTAAAACTAGAGACTCTTTTTTTTCAAAATTTACAGATCTTAAAGGGTACATGAATCCTTCAACATCCGTATTCGTAGCACTCCATTCCTTATCTGAATTTAGTTTTAAGGTGTTAATAGCTTTTACTTTATGAGCTATGGAAGAAATATTGCTACAGTGTTCAAATACCTTTTGTTTATATGGAATAGTTATATTTAATCCTTTGCAATTAATTTTTTTAAAAGAGTTTAAAACCAAGCTCAGATCTTTAGACTGACATGGAATTGCAATGTACACTAGATCAAGATTAAGATACTTTATTGCCGCATTTTGCATAATTGGTGATAATGAGTGATATACAGGGTCACCTAGTAATGCAAGAAACGATGTTTTACTAGTAATCATTTTCGGAAATTTAAAAAAAAATTGTTATCTGTTCGGGAACCACTCCCCGTCCTTGAGTAACAATTATGACATTGATGAACGATTATGGAGAATATCAAATAATAGTATTCGCCCATGGGTAAGGTTGTTGGAATTGATTTAGGTACAACTAATAGTTGTGTTGCGGTAATGGAAGGTGGTAAGCCTACTGTAATAGCAAATGCTGAGGGTTTCAGAACAACCCCATCAGTTGTTGCATATACAAAGAATCAAGACCAGCTTGTAGGTCAAATCGCAAAGCGACAAGCTGTAATGAATCCTGAAAATACCTTCTATTCCGCAAAGCGTTTTGTAGGCAGAAGAGTTGACGAAGTGAATGAAGAATCTAAGGAAGTTAGCTATTCAGTTGAGAAGTCTGGTTCAAGTGTTAAATTAAAATGTCCCATTTTAGATAAGCAATTTTCTCCTGAAGAAGTAAGTTCTCAAGTTTTAAGAAAATTAGCAGATGATGCAGGAAAATATCTCGGAGAAAAAGTAACTCAAGCCGTAATAACTGTTCCTGCTTATTTTAATGATTCTCAAAGACAAGCTACAAAAGACGCAGGAAAAATTGCAGGTTTAGAAGTCCTTAGGATTGTTAATGAACCAACTGCTGCTGCTTTAGCTTATGGTTTGGATAAAGAAAATGAAAAAATTCTCGTTTTTGATCTAGGTGGAGGAACTTTTGATGTTTCTGTGATAGAGGCTGGTGACGGAGTTACTGAGGTACTTTCAACATCAGGAGATACTCATTTAGGTGGTGACGATTTTGATAGATGTATAGTTGACCATCTTGCAAGTTCTTTTAAATCAAATGAAGGTATTGACTTAAGACAAGATAAGCAAGCTTTGCAAAGATTGACTGAAGCTGCAGAAAAAGCAAAGATAGAGCTCTCAAATGCTACGCAAAGTGAGATAAATTTACCTTTTATTACTGCAACACCCGAGGGACCGAAACACCTTGATTTAAATCTTACTCGTGCCAAATTTGAGGAATTAGCCGCATCCTTAATAGATAGATGTAAGACTCCTGTTGAACAAGCTATCAAAGACGCAAAAATCTCTACAACTGAAATCGACGAGGTAGTAATGGTTGGTGGTTCATCAAGAATCCCAGCTGTCTTAGACTTGGTTAAAACAATTATAGGTAAAGAACCTAATCAAACTGTTAATCCAGATGAAGTTGTTGCAGTGGGAGCGGCTATCCAAGGTGGAGTTCTAGCAGGAGAAGTAAAGGATATATTATTACTTGACGTTACGCCGCTTTCTCTTGGTGTTGAAACTTTGGGTGGCGTTATGACAAAAATGATAAATCGAAATACAACAGTCCCTACAAAAAAATCCGAAACTTATTCAACGGCAGTTGACGGTCAAACAAATGTTGAAATTCATGTTTTGCAGGGTGAAAGAGAAATGGCTTCTGATAATAAAAGTTTAGGAACCTTTAGATTAGATGGTATTCCTTCAGCGCCAAGAGGAGTTCCACAAATTGAGGTAACATTCGATATTGATGCAAATGGAATTCTTAGTGTTACTGCTAAAGATAAAGGAAGTGGTAAAGAGCAAAGTATTTCTATCACTGGTGCTTCTACTCTATCTGATAATGAAGTAGACAAAATGGTAAAAGATGCTGAATCAAATGCATCAGCAGATAAAGAAAAAAGAGAAAAAATTGATTTAAAAAATCAAGCTGAAACACTCGTCTACCAGACAGAAAAGCAACTTGGTGAGTTAGGAGACAAAATTGATGCTGCAGCAAAGTCTAAAGTTGAAGAAAAAAGTAATGCTTTAAAAGAAGCAACTTCAAAAGAAGATTATGAATCAATGAAAAAACTCCTTGAAGAACTCCAGCAAGAACTCTATGCAGTTGGCTCATCTGTTTATCAGCAACCAGGTAATCAGCCACCAACACCTGGCGCAGCAGGTGGTCCTGATCAGAGTGATTCAAATGAAAAAGGTGGAGATGATGTAATTGATGCAGACTTTACTGAAACAAAAGATTAGAAAAGATAATTTTTAATTTCATTAGCAACCCATTTAGAACAAGCGGGAGCCAGTAAAATCCCATTTTTATAAAAACCTGTACATATAATTAGTCCCTCTTCAAGATTTTTCATTATTGGCGAAGGCTCACCATCTGGTCTTGATCTAATTCCGTACCACTTTTTAGAAATTTTCCCTTTTTCCAGCCAATTTGGTTTTTTATCGAGAAAATTGGTGAGTTTTTCGAATGTATTTTCTTCTGGCTTAGTACTATATTCGTCAGTTGATCCAACAATTAGTTTATTTTTTGATTTTGGAATTATATTTTTACCATTTATATTGAATTGTTTTGGCAGCGATAACAAATCAACTTCTGCATCCTTAATCTCAATTTCCATGGCTTGACCTAAAACAGGCTTTAATTTGATGTTGTGAGATCTGCTATCTATTAAATCAATCGCTTTTAGTGAATTACATAAAATAACTATGTCAGATTTGATATTTTCATGATTCCTTGTTGTAGAAATCCATTGATTGTTTGATTTTCTTATTTTTATTATTTCTCCTTGTAAATAATTTACTTTTTTATGTTTTAGATATTTATCTAATGTTTGAAGTAACGATAAAGCATTTATTCTTCCATCTTTGAAGGAGATCATTCCTTTTATATTTTTTGTTTGGAAGGCTTTGTTTATATTATTGATTAATTTTGAGTCTCTTTCTAAAATGTGTAACGTTGGATCATTATTTTCATAAACAAATTTCTCTAATTTTTTAAACTTTTCTTCATTAGTAGTTAGTTGTATTAATGGTTTTTCGATATTTAATTCATAATTAAATTTTTGTAGGAACTTAATCCATTGTGGCCATAATTCAATGCTTTGTTTCCTGAGATCCCAGCTTCTACCTCTTCTTTTTTGATACATATTACCCATTAGTAAGCCTAAAGCTGCATTGCTACTATTTTGCAGTTGATTTGGATCTATTATCGTTACCTGGAAACCTAATTCTGATAATTCTAAGGCGTTAAATTTTCCAATAATCCCTGATCCAATAATAATTATGTTTGGTTTTTGAAAATTTTCTTTTAAGCTTTTCATTGATATATTAGATATAATTGCTTATTTGACTTAATAGTTAAAGATTTTTTGGAACATCCTTCAATTATATTCAAAATTGTTTGTCCCGATCGTCCTGGCCTAGTAAGTTTACTTACAAGTTGGATTTCAAATTACGGTGGCAACATAAAACATTCTGATCATCATACAGATCATGATGCAGGTTTGTTTCTAAGTCGAATTGAATGGAATAGTAACAACGAATCTTTTAATAGGGATGAAATTAATAAAGAATTCGAAAAAATTGCAGATGAAGTAAATGGACAATTTAATGTAAATTATTCTGATGAAATCCCAAATGTTGCTATTTTCGTAAGTAAACAAAATCATTGTTTGATTGATTTACTTTGGCGAGTAAGAAATGGAGAACTCAAAATGAAAGTTCCTTTAATAATTTCAAATCATTCTCATCTTGAAAATATTGCAAATGACTTTAATGCAAAATTTGTCCATATTGATACCTTTAAAACTGATAAAACTATTGTTGAAGATCAATTTTTAAATTTACTAAAAGAATATGACATTGATCTTGTTGTATTAGCTAAATATATGCAAATTTTGAGTGACTCTTTTTTAAAAAAGTTTTCTTCAATAATAAATATTCATCATTCTTTCTTACCTGCATTTAAAGGTGGGCAACCATACCATAGAGCATGGAAGAGAGGTGTTAAATTAATAGGTGCTACTGCTCACTATGTTACTGAAGATCTTGATGAAGGCCCGATAATAGAGCAATGTACAGTTAATGTAAGTCATAGGGATGAAGTTGATGATTTGATTAGAAAAGGAAGAGATATTGAAAGAATAGCTTTAGCAAGAGCAGTTAGATTACATCTAAATCATCAAGTATTTGTCTATAACAGCAAAACTGCTGTTTTTGATTGAAGTTAGTTTCTTAGTCTTCTAATTCTATTTGTATTTGTCTTTCATAAATTGATTCTTCATTAAATAATCTTGCTATTAGGAAACTTGTAATGCAGCTAATGAGTACTGGTTTCATAATTAATAAATTTTTTGTTAATGCAAAAGCTAAAAACATTGCCGTAATTGGTGTTCTAGAACAGCCTGCTACGAAAGCACCCATTCCTGCAAATATGTAGGTACTAGGTGCATGTCCTGTTGCTATTTCTACCCAGTTTCCCATTATTAGACCAATAGCCCCTCCTAAAGTGAGCATTGGATAGAACAGCCCACCTGGGGCACCAGATGATGCAGCTAAACCTGTTGTAATAAATAGTACTAATACAGCCAAAAGAGCAATCCCAATACTTGTATTTTGTTCAGCAATTACCTTTTGTAACTCATCTAGATTATGAAATGTGCTTGGTAAGAATGAATAAATAGTTCCTAAAATAAGACCACAAATGCTCATTTTTAAAACAAATTTATTTCTATACCATCGTTTTCCAAGATTTTGCATTACTAGAACATATCTACTATAAAGCTCTGCAAAAATCCCAACAATTGCACCAAGCAGAACTAGATAAAGAAAATCAATTGGTAAGAAAAATACTGATGGATCATATTCTTTTTGTATTAGAAATCCTAAATTGAAATCAAATCCTCCTGCCTTAGGATCTAAGCCTAAGGCCTGAATAATATCAGCAGAAGAATCAGCTATAAAGGTTGTAATTACTACTAATAATAAAACTACAGGTCTGGCTGAGTTTAATAATTCTTCGATTGCATAAACAAATCCTCCTAGTGGAGCGCTAAAAACAGCTGCTATTCCAGCTCCACCTCCAGCAGCAACAATTACCCTTCTAAAAGCTAATGGTGCTTTTAGCCATTTTGCCATTTGCCAAGCAACAGATCCCCCCATTTGTACAGATGGGCCTTCTGGACCTAAAGGGAACCCGCCTCCAATGGCAATAATGCCAGATACGAGTTTTACTAATCCTACTTTCAAATTCATTGGAACTTTTTTATGCCTCAAGAAACCCATTATTTGACTGACACCTGAACCTTTTGCAGCAGGAGCAATATTTTTAATTAGAAATCCTGCTAATGCTCCTCCAATAACACCAAAAATGGGTAAGACCACAAAAGATGGAAATTGTTCTAATAGGGCTAATCTCCAATTATTAATAAAATAAATCCCAGTTTTAAAAGATATGCTTGTTATTGAGGCTCCCAGCCCTGTCAATAAAAGTGATATGAATACAACAAAAGATCTTTGTTTGAGTAATTTTTTTATACTACGCGAGGAGTTATTACTAGTTTTTTGAATATTTTCCTTTATAAGGTTTTGCATAGTCCATAATCACTTAGATAAACTGAAATCACTTATTTCATCGAACTGAAGATAGCGATAAAGTTCATCTGAATATGGATTTATTTTATTTTTAGTAATATCTTGATATTCTTCTACTTCAGGAATCTTCCCAAGAAGTGCACAAACCGCTGCTAGTTCAGCACTTCCAAGAAATACTTGAGCATTTTTACCAAGCCTATTATCAAAGTTTCGCGTACTGGTAGAAAATACTACTGATCCTTCATCTACTCTTGCTTGATTACCCATACATAAAGAACAGCCCGGCAACTCTAATCTTGCGCCACAATTTTCAAATATCTTATAGTAACCTTCATTTTTTAGAGTTTCCTCATCCATTTTTGTAGGTGGACAAATCCATAGTTTTGCCTTTAAATTTTTAACACCTTCAAGAACTTTTGCAGCTGCCCTATAGTGACCAATATTTGTCATACAAGAACCTATAAAAACTTCATCAATATTTGTATTTGCAACATCAGCAATTTCCTTCACATTGTCTGGGTCATTTGGACAAGCAACTATAGGTTGCATAACTTGTGATAGATCAATTTCAATGATTTCTTCATACTGAGCGTTTGAATCTGGTTGAATTAATGATGGTTTTTTTAACCAATTTTTCATATCATTTATTCTTCTTGAAATCGATTTTGAATCTTCATAATTGCTCTCGATCATTTTTTCTAGCAGGCAAATATTGCTTTTTAAATATTCTTGAACAGTTTCTTGGGATAAAAGTATTGTGCTACCAGCGCATGAGCGTTCTGCAGTAGCATCAGTAAGTTCAAAAGCTTGTTCCAGTTTTAGGTTTGGTAATCCCTCAATTTCCATAATTTTCCCGTTGAATATATTTTTCTTATTTTCTTTTTCAACAGTTAAGAGTCCTTTTTTAATTGCGAAAAGAGGGATTGCATTAACTAAATCTCTTAGAGTAATTCCTGGTAATAATTCTCCCTTGAATTTAACAAGCACAGATTCCGGCATATTTAATGGCATTGATCCTATTGCAGCGGCAAATGCAACAATGCCTGAGCCTCCTGGAAATGAAATGCCAAGAGGAAATCTTGTATGACTATCTCCACCTGTGCCAACAGTATCAGGGAGAAGCATTCTGTTAAGCCAGCTATGAATGATGCCGTCTCCAGGCTTAAGAGCTACTCCACCTCTTTGAGATATAAAATCAGGCAATTCTTTATGGGTAAGTAGATCTACTGGTTTAGGATATGCAGCTGTATGACAAAAACTTTGCATCACTAAATCTGCAGTAAATCCTAAACAAGCTAGTTCTTTTAATTCATCTCTAGTCATTGGCCCAGTAGTATCTTGACTACCAACTGTGGTCATAATTGGCTCACAGGTCATTCCTGGCCTAACTCCATCTAAACCGCATGCTTTGCCTACTATTTTTTGAGCTTGAGTAAATCCGGCACTACTTTCGGTTGGATTTTGTGGTCTAGTAAATATTTCACTTGGTTGATAATCTAATTTGTTTCTAATTTTGTCCGTAAGAGATCTTCCAATCATTAGATTAATTCTTCCGCCAGCTTGAATTTCATCAGTAAGAGTTGATGGATACAATTCGAATTTGCTTATTAATTCTTCAGTATTTGAATCTTTTTCAATTTTTTTAATAATGCCTTTATAGGGATATATTTTAATGACATCCCCTGTTTTCATTTGAGATACGTCAGCTTCTATAGGTAAAGCTCCTGAATCTTGTGCAGTATTGAAGAAAATTGGGGCTATTTTGCTGCCAATTATTATTCCACCTGTTTTTTTGTTGGGAACAAAAGCGATATCTTCTCCTATATGCCAAATAAGTGAATTAATAGCAGATTTTCTAGAACTCCCTGTTCCAACAACATCTCCAACATAAGCTATTGGTAAATTTTGTTTTTTTAAATTATCAAGAATCTTTAGTCCATCAGGTTTTTTAAATTCCAACATAGCTAATGCATGCATTGGAATATCCGGGCGTGTTGTTGCATGTACAGCTGGAGATAAGTCGTCTGTGTTTGTCTCACCGTCAACTTTAAATACTAAACAAGTAATCTCTTTCTCCAAAACTTTTTTATTTATGAACCATTCTGCATTTGCCCAACTATTTACAACTTCTTTTGCATAAATATTATTTTGAGATAATTCATAAATTTCATTAGCCGAGTCGTAAACAAGAATAATATTTTTTAAAACTTCTGCAGCTTTTTTTGCGAGTAAACTGTTTTTTCCTTTAAGTATTTCAACCAAAGAATTTACATTGTATCCGCCTATCATTGTTCCTAGTATTTCAATTGCTTTTTCGGGATTAATTGATTTGCAATATTTTTCGGAATTAACAATAGCCGTAAGCCAGCTTGCTTTTATGTAAGCAGCCTCATCAACTCCTGGGGGTACTCTATTTATTAGTAAATCAAGTAAATAAGATGAATCGTAATTACTATCTTGTTCTAATAATTTTGTAATACAATTTGTTTGTTCAGCATTTAAAGGTAAAGGAGGTATACCTTTGGCAGCTCTTTCAGCTACATGATCTGCATAATCTTTTAGCAATGTTTCCAAATTCTTCATTAGTAAGGTTTAATGCCTAATCTATTGTTATTTTTAATATTGAAAAGGAGAGTATTCATAAATGCTTTTTTAAATATTCAAACTTCTTAATTAATCAATGACGACATCATCAAATAATTCAGCTTTAGAAAAGACATCAGATTTACATGTTCTTGAAACTCGTCCATTAATACCTCCAAGCAGATTACATAATGATATACCTTTAGATCACGACTCTGCTAATACAGTATCTAAAACAAGAAGATCGATACAAAATATTTTGCATCATAATGATCAGAAGCTTTTAGTCATTGTAGGTCCATGTTCAATTCATGATCTTGAGGCGGCAAAGGAATATTCAAAATATATTCAAAAATTTCGAGAAATGTATAAAGATAAATTAGAAATAATTATGAGAGTATATTTTGAAAAACCAAGAACAACTATTGGTTGGAAGGGATTGATAAATGATCCTCATCTAGATGATTCTTATGATATCAATACTGGTTTAAGAAGGGCAAGAAGTCTGCTTTCATATTTAGCAACTCGTGGCATACCTTCTGCTACAGAATTACTAGATCCAATTGTTCCTCAATACATTGCCGATTTAATAAGTTGGACAGCCATAGGTGCGCGGACTACAGAAAGTCAAACTCATAGAGAAATGGCATCAGGATTATCAATGCCTATAGGCTTTAAAAATGGAACGGATGGTTCTTTTACTACTGCAATTAATGCAATGCAGTCAGCTTCAAAATCCCATCACTTCTTAGGTGTAAATGAACATGGAATGGCTTCTATAGTTAATACTACAGGAAATCCAGATGGACATATAGTTTTAAGGGGCGGTTCAAAAGGCCCAAATTTCGAAAATGGTCATGTACGAAGAATTTCAGCAGAATTGAGTCAGTGTAATCTTCCCCATAAAGTCATGATTGATTGTAGTCATGGAAATTCTAATAAAGACTTTAGAAAACAATCTATAGTTCTTAAAAACGTAGCTAATCAAATAAGTAATGGCGAAAAAAATATTTTAGGCGTCATGCTAGAAAGCCATTTAAAAGAGGGTAATCAAAAACTTTTACAACCAAAAGATCTTGAATTTGGTAAAAGCATCACAGATGCATGTATTGATATAGAAACTACAAAAGAATTACTCGCCATTTTATATAATTCTATTCCTTAATTTCTATTTAAGTAATAAGAATATTGAAACAAATTGCCGTCATAATTGGAACAATAAAATTATCTATTCCAATCCAACTAAATTGTTCTAATGCTGTAGCAGTTAAAGCAATTGTAAAAAAATTTATATTAAAACTATGGTTTTGGATATAACCTAAACAAAAAACTACGATAAAACTAGTAATAAACATAGTAAGAGTGCCAAGCAAAGATTTTTTTTGATTTAAAAAAAACCACTTTTTCGAATTCAAGTTTTTCCCTATTAACCCAGCTAATCCATCCCCAAAACTCATTGTAAAAAATCCCGCTATCAATGCTAAGGGATTTTTGTCCCAGAAAAGGAATATCAAGATGAATAGACTAATACAATAAAATATTGTTCCAAAACTTTTTCTTTCAACATCTTCAATTGTTGGAAAGATTTTATATAAATAATTTAAGAATACTAATAAAGAAATAAATCCAGTAAATATTAGAGCTGAATTTTGTTCAATATTCAAATATTTTGCAATAGGTATTAAAGGCCCTATTCCGATATGTATTATTTTTCTTAGAACCTCTTTATTCTCTTGATTAAATTTCTTATAAATTACTGATATTAAAAATACTGCAAATATGTAGCAAGCTATTAGTACAAATTCTAACAATTTGATTATGCTGCTTTTTGATGAGTAGTCATTACTCTGAGCTTTAATATAGCTTTAGCTTCTAATTGCCTTACTCTTTCTCGAGATACATTAATTTGCCTTCCTATTTCTGCAAGAGTTAAAGGTTCTTCTCCATCAAGTCCAAACCTAAGCCTCATAATTTTTTGTTCTCTTTCATTG